>PSLL01000027.1:26676-30772 GCA_040289575.1 Candidatus Dadabacteria bacterium
GGTTAGACTGCGCCTTCTCAAGCCTTAGGAGGACCTCACGCGCCGTTTTGAGAATTCTCTCTGGAATCCCTGCAAGCCTTGCCACCTGAATCCCATAGCTGTGGCTTGCCGCCCCCGGAATGAGTTTTCTTAAAAACACGACCTTTCCCCCATCCTCTTTTACAAACACGTTATAGTTCTTTACCCTTCGCTTTGATATTGCAATCTGTGCAAGCTCGTGGTAGTGCGTGGCAAAGAGGGTTTTGCATCCGAGGTCGTGCAAAAATTCAGCCACAGCCCACGCAATGCTCATCCCATCAAATGTGCTCGTTCCGCGACCCACTTCGTCCAGCACAACAAGACTCTTGGGTGTGGCGTGTCTCAGTATATAAGCCGTCTCTACCATTTCTACCATAAATGTTGATTGACCCCTGCCCAGGTTGTCTGATGCACCAACACGCGTAAAAATCCTATCTACGATTCCAATCCTTCCCTTTTCTGCAGGAATAAAGCTTCCTATCTGAGCCATAATGACTATCAGCGCGACCTGCCGTATGAGTGTTGACTTTCCAGCCATATTGGGGCCTGTAATTATGAGGAGTTGGTTTTCACCACGGTCGAGCCTTACGTCATTTGGTACAAATCTCTCTTCCAAATCCATCCTTTCTACAACCGGGTGTCGGCATGAAAAGAGCTCTATGTCTCCTGAGTTATCAATTTGAGGTTTGGCATAGTTGTATTTATTAGCGACATGGGCGAGAGAACATAAGACATCAACCTCGGCTACAAGCAATGCCGTTTGCCTTATCCTTTCAGCCTCTTTTGCAACCTTCTCTCTTACCCCTTCAAAAAGCTCCTTTTCGAGTTCCAGTATTCTGTCCTCGGCTCCGAGGATCTTTTCCTCATACTCCTTGAGTTCAGGCGTAATGAACCTCTCCGCATTTGCAAGGGTCTGCTTTCTTATATAGCTCTGTGGAACCAGTCGAAGGTTTGATTTTGTAACTTCAATATAATAGCCGAACACCTGATTGTATCCGACCTTAAGCGAATTGATTCCCGTCCTCCTTTTTTCTTTCGATTCAAGCTCGGCTATCCATTTCTTCCCCTCCCGTTTTATGAGTCTGAGATCGTCAAGCTCACGGTTGAATCCGTCTTTAATTATCCCCCCCTCACGGGATGAAATTGGAGGCTCATCAACCAGCGCCGTCTCAAGAAACTCCCTTATATCGCATAAATCGTCAATCTCTTCCCCGATTCTCATAAGTAGATTCGACCTAAAGTCGGCTAGCAACTGCTTTATATTTAAGATGAAATAGGATGAATCCCTGAGCGACCCCAGGTCCCGCGGCCTTGCAGATGTGGTTGAGATCCTTCCGATTAGCCTTTCAATATCGCTTATATCCTTTAGTGCACCCCTGATTTCACCCAGGTTTCTCCCATCTTTTAGCTCTTCAACGGCATCCAGCCTCTCTCCGATTCTTTCCGTGTCAATAAGCGGATAATTAATCCAATGTCTGATGAGTCTGCCTCCCATTGCGGTGAGGGTCTCGTCGAGAACCCAGAGAAGAGACCCGATTTTTGATTCACCTCGTATGGTTCTAATTAATTCAAGGTTCCTCTTTGTAGACTCATCAATTAAAAGATAATCAGCCGTTTCATAATATATGGGATCCCCCAGAGCGGGCATATCCTCTATCTGGGTCTCTCTGAGGTAATGAACCGTCGCCCCGCAGGCTACAATACATTCAGGGCGGCCGTCAAGCCCAAAAGGCTCAAGCGTTTGTGAGCCTAAGTGTTTTTTTAGGGTCTCCATCGCCCTGTCCAAGTCCCAAACCCAGGGATCGAGTTTTGTAATAAGGGGCTTCGATCCCATTGAGAAAAAAGAAGAGAGCGCATCGTTTTGATATAGCTCTTCGGAAAGAAGAACCTCTTTTGGCTCAATGTGTGAGAGTTCATTTATAAGGCCATCCATTGCAGTGAAGGCGGTGGTCTTAAACTTGCCGGTTGATACGTCGGCGTATGCAAGCCCGTAGGATTTTCCGTCGGAGTAAATACTCGCAAGGAAGTTGTTTGATTTGGAATCGAGCTTTTCCGAGTCAAGAACAACCCCAGGCGTAACGATTTTTATGACCTTTCTCTCGACTACTCCCCTTGCAAACTTCGGGTCCTCAATCTGCTCGCAGATTGCGACCTTGTGTCCATGCTCGATGAGTTTTGATATGTACGGCTCCGCGCTGTGGTATGGAACGCCACAGAGTGGAATAGGGTCTTTTTCGGATTTATTTCTTGATGTAAGAGCTATGCCGAGGATTCTAGATGCCAGCTGTGCGTCTTCAAAAAACATCTCATAAAAATCCCCCAATCTGAAAAACAGTATGGCATCTGGATACTGTTTTTTAATCTTTAGGTACTGCTTTATCATAGGTGTATCAACGGGCATAGCCAGAGAATTATACCAGTTTAGTAAGGGGTTTGGTTACAATGACTATTCATTCTTAATGCAACGTTAGTTTGTGTATTTGGTATATTGTGGTGGGTCAGACATTCTTGTCTGACTATAATTTAAGGTTTTCAAAATTTGAGGGAATATGTAACAAAGGCAATCCTTATATCTTCTCGACGCGTTCTGCCTCTATTACATTTTTAAATTTAAGGATTAAAGTGGCCCGTTCCTCTTTTTTGAATTCCCCTGTGACCCTTACTCTATTTCCTTTAGAAATAGAGAGATGGCCTTCAGAGAAGACGCCTATTAAATTATGTTCGCTGTCGGATAACCTAAAAAGCGTGTAGGGGTCACCGTCGCTTGTCGTATAGTGCACCCTTTCCACTTCCCCTTCGACTGTTATCTTTTTGCCGTCGTAGTAGATGGGGTTTGATACCACCCATTTAATTGAAATCGAAGCCTGCTCATCACTGCCGGGAACGGATGTCGTAAATTGCCAACTCATAAGCCCCGCAATGATAAGAAGAATTTTCATTGTCATATCTCTCATCCCCCGACTTGAATTTCGGAATAGCTTTACTCTGAATAACGAGGGCTACCATCGCCATTGATTGGCTATATCTTCTCAACCTGATTCGCCTTTATTATATTCCTGAATTTCAAGAAAAACGCAACCCGTTTCTCCTTGCTGAATTTCCCCATGACCCTTACTTTATTGCCCTTGGAGATCGGAAGGTGACCCTTGTAGTAAACCCCCACCTCATTTTGATCGCCGTCATATAATTTAAAGAGCGTGTATGGATTGCCGGAGTTTGATTTTGTATATCGTACTTCCTTTACCCCTCCTTCGACCTCTATCTTCTTGCCGTCGTAGTATGCGGGGTCTGATACGAGTCCTTTGATTGGGATTTGTATATAATCGGTATAATCCGTATTGGCAAAGGCCGTGAATTGTAAATAGATAAACACTGTAAATGTAAGAATCAGAATTCTCTTTATCGTATTTCTCATCATTGATGATGACCTCTTATCTAATTTCTCATCCTGCTTATAACTAAATTTTCCTTTAAATGGTTTCAGAACCCCCTATTTATTATGGGAAATTTTAATCCTTAGTGAATGATTGTAAATAGACGAAATTGAAAAAACTATTAATTTGGATGCAGAAAACAACATAGAAGATTCAAGTTTGAATGCGTCTAAATATAATATAAGCTGTCTTGACAACTACTTACTCTCCATTTTGAATTCCATCTATCTTATAGTTATTCCATTTAATGAGGACATAGCGACTGAACACCTTCGAGACATAATCCATAGTCTCGGTATATGGCGGAACCCTAAAGCCGTATTTTACCACGGCTGCCTTACCTGCATTATATGCTGCAAGTGAGAGCGCCAGATTATTATTAAAGTAATCCATCAGGTCTCTTAAAGCCCTTACACCTCCGTCTATATTCTCTTTAGGGTCAAACGGATCGTTTACGCTATAGTCCATTGCTGTCTCAGGCATAAGCTGCATAATTCCCATGGCATTCTTAGATGAAACGGCATTCGGATTGAAGTCTGATTCTACCTTAATAACGGCTTTAACAAGGTCCGGGTCTACCCCGTGTTTTATACTCGCCCTTATGATTTCCTCCTCATATCTGGGTTTAGACCTGTTCTGCTGGG
>PSLL01000027.1:30782-32335 GCA_040289575.1 Candidatus Dadabacteria bacterium
TTCGTAAACGCAGAAAGCAGACGGGTCGGCGGGCTACTCTTCGTGCCGCAGCCCAGTGTTTCATACCTGTTTCCTCTACTAATCATCGCCATACAATCGGAAACCCGGATGAGTTTTACCTCTTCAGTATTAACCAAACCAATCATATCTCCCTCGTCATAGGTTTTAACCGCGCCTGTATCGGGGTCTTTAATAATAGCAGCCGATGATATTTTTCCTTTAACGGTTCCAAGGAGAACGAGATTCAGTTTGGTCTTTGAAAAATCATACGTAAGTGGGTCTTTAGCCGATTGAGGAATCTCCCTTTTAAAGATGTTTTTCTCTACAATCACATCATATGATTCGCGCGGTTGTAGAGGTTTTATGCCGATATAGGATTGATGAATAATCTTCTCTGCGGATGGCAACGTCCGTATTATTTTCTCATCCTCTGAAATGTAAGATACATAAGATACAATCGAGTGGAGAAGCAAGCCCACGAGAATGGCGTTCAGTGCCCATGTGTACCTTTTTAGGAGTGATAGAACCATATCAAACAGACAGATAAAGATATTCAATCCTAAGAAAAAAGTAAAGAGTCAGCGTAACAATTTAGCCACGAATGAAAATAAATCGGATACAAGATACATGATTTATCCTGCATCATGTATCTTGTATCCTGTTTGTTCGTGGCTAATTATAATTCCCTGCTTTTTAATCCAAACCAAATCGCAACCCATCCGCCATCTGTAAATTCTCTTTTTAGGCTGAATCCGATTTCTCTAAATCCCGATAATGCGTACTCCTTTTTTAATTCAGAAATCCCTGAAACGAGAAGGATGCCATCCTCTTTCACTGCCAGTTTAATCTCTCCTCTCATTCGGAGGAGCTCGTCTGTAATTACATTTGCCAGGACAAGATCAAATTTTTCTCGAACGTTATCTAAAGAGCCATAGAGGATTTGAACCTTTGAACCTACTCTGTTTGTCTCAACATTTTTCTTTGATTCCTCTATTGCAACCGGGTCAATGTCAATTGCCAGAACGCTTTCTGCTCCGAGCATCGCACAGGAGATTCCAAGAATACCGCTTCCGCACCCCAAATCCAAAACCGTCTTTATTTTTCTCGTTTTAAATATCTCCTCAATTCCCTTTATGCAGAGTCTTGTCGTCTGATGCTCCGCGCCAAAAGAACTCCCCGGCATTATTTCGATAAATACATATTCACCTCTAGAGGTCTTTATAGGAACCTTCAGTGCACGCGAACGAAATTCAGTATAAGGCTCAAAATATCTCATCTAAACGCACCTACATCAATTAAGAGGGTCACTCATAGGGAGTCAGGGCATGGACGGACATTGCTCCACATACATATACTTCCGGCACTCCTCGGGTGTCAACGGGCGGGTAACGCGTGTCTTTGCCAGCGATATAAGCTCTTCAATACCAATCGGAGCGCCTTCATTAGCCAGGGTATATATGCGTACAGTCTTATCAATACTTGCAGTGGCAATGCGCTTTCCATCAGGGCTGAATGCGATGCCATAAATCCTACCAGTGTGACCGGTCAGCGTA
>PSLL01000060.1:0-7266 GCA_040289575.1 Candidatus Dadabacteria bacterium
TAAAGACCCTCGAGGCGGCGGTGCTCGGAAGCGGGGCGCCCCCGCTCAGGCAAAGCTTAACTGAGTCCATACCGTATCTTTTCACATCAGGGTGATTTGCAATGGCCGTGTAGATTGTGGGAACGCCGGGGAATATAGTCGGGCGGTACTTTTTTACGACTCTCAGCACTTCGTCTGGATTGAATCGGGGAAGGAGGATAAGCGTTGCACCAACCATAACACCGATATTCATACAGACAGTCATCGCATAGACATGAAAACAGGGGAGCACGGTAAGTATTCTTTCTTTTCCATCCAAAATCCCTTCTTCGCCAATCCAGGACCGAACCTGATACGCATTTACAAGCAGATTCTTATGGGAAAGGGCCGCGCCTTTAGATATTCCCGTGGTTCCGCCTGTATACTGAAGCACTGCGATGTCCTCAGGATCAACATTGACTTCCGGGGATTGAGACCTTCGTTTTATGAGTTCCGTGAATCTATAATAACCCCCTTTGGACGGTATAGCTCCAATCTCTGTCCTTTTTATAATCGAGTAAATCAGGTTTTTGGGAAACGGAAGGAAATCATCTACACTTCCTATAATTATGTTCTTCAGGCGAATCTTATCTATTACGGATATTATATTTAGAAGGGTACGTTTGAGATTAAGTGTTACTATTGTGTTTGCGCCCGAGTCTTCCAACTGATACCGGAGCTCTCTTTCTGTATAGAGGGGGTTTGTGTTTACAACAATCGCCCCAGCTTTTAGAGTGCCATAGTATGCTATGACTATATGTGGGGTATTGGGGAGATAAAGCGCGACTCTGTCTCCCTTTTTTACTCCTAAATCGGTTAGGGAATGTGCGAATTGGTTTGAGAGTTTAAGGAGTTTACTATACGTGATTCTTTCACCTATAAATATCAAGGCATCTCTTTTAGGGTACTTCTCTGCGGTGTTCTCAAGGAGTTTAGAGACAGGGATTCCGGGGTAATTAAGAGCCTTAGAGACCCATGGATCATAATTCCTATGCCAGATTCTCTCTTCCATTGTCGCTGTGAGGATTGATTTTCCCTCTATATTTACAATCATAATATGCCATAAGAGAATCTACAAATTTACTGTCCTAAAGATCGGCACCCCTCGCCCTGAGTATTGAAAAAACCACTTGCTTTATTCGGGGGAAATAATGTTTAATTTAACATTAAAACCAAGACTCTGGGGATAAATCTAGTGACGTTTATAGACATATTCGCCTCGAAAAAGGTTATTATCCCCCTCATTCTAATTATCTGCATATCTCTAATACTTACCCCTTTCTCTCTTATCGGTACTCTGGGATTTGAGTTCTCAGTAATTATCGCATTCATTTCGGCATTTATTTCGCTCTTTATATCTGCCGAATTTGTCAACCTCGATTTGGAAAAGAGGTTTACGAGAGACAAAAGGTTCTCCAATATAGTATATTCAATTTTGATTGTCAATCTCATTCTGCTCATTTTCCCTCTGGGCATCGGGCTTATAAATTCAATTCTAAAAGGTGACTGTTATATAAAAGAGGGGTTGGTTTTTTATGGATTAATACCTATTGTCACCGTGTTTTTTTCCTCATCTTTAGGGCTTCTACTTGGAAGTTTATTCACAAAAAGGGGTTTCTTCTTAGGCTCTCTTGTACTTATCTCTACGATATTCTTTTCCCTCTGGAAGTTCTATAGTGAGCCGCCAATTTTCTCATATAATCCGATCTTTGGATTCTTTCCGGGCCCGCTCTATGATAAGACGATCCCAATAACCTCTACACTTGTTATATACCGGCTGATTGTGTTTCTCTGGGGTTTCCTTTTTCTTGCTATCCTGAGGCTTATACGCAGTCTTAGATACAATACGGTAAGAGCGGTGGACGTTTTATCTGTCCTTATACTGATTTCAACCCTTGCCTTAGTGCATCTGAAGGAGGAGAAACTTGGAATAGAATATACAAGGGATTACATTACTAGGAATTTTCTTATGGCTTCAATTGAAACCGAGCACTTTGTGATTTACTATACCCCTGGCACACCCGAAGCCGAGCATATTGCGCTTATTGCGGACGATCATGAATGGAGATACCACCAGTTAAAGGAATTCCTTCGACTGGGCACAAAAGCCCCTAAAATCCGCTCATATATCTATCCCAATAGAGAAATGAGAAAGAAGCTCATAGGTGCGGGAGAGACGACGATTGCAAATCCTATACATAGAGAGATTCACCTGGTCTACGATTCGTTTCCAAATCCGGTGCTAAAGCATGAACTTACTCATGTCTTGTCATCTGAATTTGGAATGAGGGTGCTCGGGATAAGCCCTAAGGTTGGATTGATTGAAGGGCTTGCGGTTGCTGCCGACTGGAGTGCGGATAAGTTCACGCCTCATGAGTGGTCAAAGGCAATGATTAAGGCTAAATCCGCACTCGATATAAAGGAAATATTAGGATTTGGATTCTGGCGCGCTCCGCCTCAAAAGAGCTATATGCTTATGGGTTCTTTTGTACGTTACCTTATAGATACCTATGGAATTGAAAAATTTAAGGTCGTATACAGAACCGGAGATTTTTCAATCTATGGAAAGAGTCTCGATAGATTGATCTCTGATTGGAAAACCTTTTTAGATGGTATATCCCTTCCGGAAAATGCCCCTATTCTTGCACAGTACAGGTTTAGCGAGCCGAGCATCTTTCAGGCGGTGTGTCCCAGAAGAGTGGCTCTTTTAAAGAAGAGCGGGCTGAGGGCATTTAGAAATGGGAATCTCTATAAAGCCGGGGAGTTCTTTGTCGAAGCTCTAAATCTTGATAAGACTGATCCTATTCTCATAGAGAGTTTGGCATACACGTACTACTACGAAAATGATTATACCAAACTCATTAATATTATTAATGAATCACAGTCCCTTTATAGCGTGGATAAAAACATATTAGAAAACCTTCGAGGGAATGTCCTCTGGCAGTCCGGAAAAGACGCAAAACCCATTTTTGAGTCGCTCCTTGCAAAACCCATTCCGGATGATATAAAAAGGGAAATTGATATAAAGCTCTCTGCCATCTCATACGGCGGAGAGGTTGAAAAGAGGATTCGGGAGTATTTTGGCATGAGAGATAGATTGAGTCAGATTATGATACTCGAAGAAATGATGAGGATATTCCCCGGATATTCTCCCGCCTATTATCTGGCTGGAAGGATCTTTTTTGATAAAGCCGATTATAAAAGGGCCGCTTTTTTTCTACTTAAATCGGAGTCATTAGGGCTTCCATCGGAAGACCTGGCAGAAGAAAACTCACGAATTCTTGGAATCTCTCTTTTTGCAACCGGGGATTACGAGGGAGCAATAAAAAGATTTGAACGCATTGTGAATACAAGCCCGAATAAGGCTCTTAGAGATTACGCGCTCGATTTCATAGAGAGATGCAAATGGGCAGAAAAAACATAGGGACGGTTCGCGTGCCTCTATATAGGTTGAACTCGTCGGCGTATCCGATATACTCTTAGCTCAGAAATATGAATAAATACAGGTTAGCCGTTTACGTTTCTCTTTTTGTTATATTTGCCGACCAGATAACGAAGGTGCTCATCCGCTCAAATCTCGCGCTTTTTGAGAAAATCCCGGTGCTTCCTTTTCTTGATATAACGCATCTGAGAAATCCGGGGGCGGCTTTTGGAATACTAAACGATCTTTCTGAAAGCATACGTATGCCTATCTTTGTGTTCATACTGATTATGGCTTTTACGGCGATATTTCTTTTTTTAAAGAAGGCAGAAGGCAGCGACAGGATTCTTATTTTTTCCCTCTCTCTCATTCTGGGCGGGGCTATTGGAAATTCAATTGACAGATTCAGGTTCGGATACGTTACGGATTTTATTGATTTTCACCTACTTGGGAGCACTAAGTATCACTGGTTTCCCTTTAATCTGGCTGATGCGGCAATCACAATAGGCGTTATTCTAATCCTATTTGAAGCCATTTTCTTGAAGAGGGATAGCAGATCAGATACGAATTGACATGAATAGACGATGCACGATGCATGATTTATCTTGTATCCTATATCAGGCATCATTTTATTATCTGTGTTCATTCGTGGCTAATTACAAGGAAGATTTAATCAAATATGTTTACAGGGATAGTTGAAGATATTGGCACGATTAAAGGAATAAAACCGAGGACAAAAGAGGTCATCTTTACAATTAAGACGAAGAATATAGATGTAAAAGAGATGAAACTCGGAGACAGTGTGTCGGTAAACGGTACCTGCCTTACGGTAATCTCCATTGAAGACGGTGCATTCACCATAGAGGCCTCTCACGAAACTCTAAGGAGAACGAATCTTTCAAAACTAAAAATAGGGAGCAAGGTAAACCTAGAGAGATCACTAAAATTAGGCGATAGGCTGGGCGGTCATATAGTAAATGGCCATATAGACGGGGTAGGAAAAGTAGGCTCTGTGAGGAAGCGGGGTAAATCAATCGAAGTTTGGTTTTCCCTCCCAAAAGGGCTTTCCAAGTATATTGTAGAAAAGGGGTCGATAGCGATAGACGGAGTGAGTCTTACTGTAAACGCTGTAGATGGAGATAGGTTTTCAGTTAATATAATTCCCTACACACAGGAAGCCACAATATTAGGCAAGACGAAGCCCGGAGATTCTGTGAATATAGAGTGCGACATAATAGGAAAGTATGTGGAGAAATTCGTGTCGGGAAGAAAGTAAAGAATTAATTAGCCACGGATTGGCACGAATGAACACAGATGAAAAGAGAATAAAGAAGTTAATTAAATCTCTCGTATCTATGTAGATCTGTGTTCATCTGTGTCTAATTTAGATTATCTTTATTTGTGCATATTCGTGTCCATTCTTGGTTAATTGAATTATGATTAAAAATAGAATACCCAAAAACATATTCCTTATAGGCTTTATGGGTGCGGGAAAGACGAGTGTGGGAGGAGTACTTGCCAAAAAACTCGGACTGGATTTTAGAGATCTAGATGAAGTGATCAAGAATGAAATCGGAATGACAATTCCAGAGATATTCTCAAGATTCGGGGAGGATTTTTTTAGGAATGAGGAATCAAAGGCTCTTAAATCTGTAGCCCGGGCGAAGAATCAGGTGGTTGCAACAGGAGGAGGTGTGGTTTTAAGGGAAGAAAACTGGGAAATTATGGAAAATGATGGGATTACGATTTATCTTAAAGCCTCCGCCGAGGTTTTATGGAGGCGTGTAAAGAGCAATACATCGCGCCCACTCCTTCAGGTGGAAAATCCATTTGAGAAATTGGAGGAGCTTCTCTCCAAAAGGATTTCACTATATGAAAGAGCTGATTTAATAGTCAATACAGAAAATATTTCCCCGGCAGATGTAGCGGAAAAGATAATAAGAGAATTAAATGGCCTTAAATTTAAAGAGGAGTCAGGAGACTCTTAAATCCATGAACGAAGGTGTTACACTCCGATCAGGCGAAGGTAAATCCATGTGTGTGCTTGGCGATCTGTACACGTTTAAAGTGGTGGGAGAAGATACTGAAGGATCGTTTGCCATGCTTGAGGTGAATGTGCAGCCACAAAATGGACCGCCTCCGCATATTCATCATCGCGAGGATGAGCGTTTTATGTGATCGAGGGGGAATTTTCGTTCTTGCACGGCGACAGCACATTTACAGCCTGCTCCGGATCGGTTGTTATATTCCTAAAGGCACACTACATAATACATTCAAGAACATTGGAATGGCACTGGCCAGATTTATAGTGGTAATCACGCCTGCGGGATTTGAAAATTTCTTTGCGGAGATTGGGAGACAGCGGTAGATAAATCCTCTCTGCCACCTTTTAATCCGGCAGTTGTTGATAAACTCATGGCAATTGCCCCGAAGTATTATCTTGAAGTTAAACTGCCACCGGCTGGTAGTTAGGCTGGGAGGGATGAGATAAGTACCTAGCATTCAGATCGTAAAAGGATGAGGAGAGATATATAAATGACGACGAGTGCCGATTTTCTAATTATTGGCGGTGGTCTTGCGGGCACAACTACTGCCAAGACGCTGAGAGAAGAGGGAGCTAGAGGCAAAATCGTTATTATATCTGCGGAAGATTTCCTTCCATATCACCGTCCGCCCCTCTCTAAAGAGTTTCTTTTTAAGGATCAAGAAAAAGAGAGAATACTCATTCTCAAAGAAAGCTACTATAAGGAGCGGAAGATCGAAGTAATACTCGGCACAAAAGCCCTGTCTGTCCACCCTGAAGATAAAATAGTCGAGACCGATAACGCCGGGGAGTTTCAATATGGGAAACTCCTCATTGCCACGGGGTGTAGTTTAAAAAGGCTCAATGTTCCCGGAGCGGATCTGGCGGGCATATATTATCTTCGCACCGTTGCCGATGCCGAGGCATTGAAGGAGGCAATGTCGGGAGCAAAAAGAGCTGTTGTTGTAGGAGCGAGTTTTATCGGAATGGAGCTTGCCGCTTCTTTTGTCAGAAGCGGCATTCAGACAACGGTTATCACACAAGAAAACCTTGTATTCGATAAATTAGATTCCCCTGAAATCTCAGAGTTTTTTATTGAATATTATAAGTCTCATGGCGTCGAGATAGTTCTTGGAGAAACGATAAAGGAGTTTCATGGGAATGACACCACGGGTTCGACAGCTCCACCAAGGGTTAAAAGCGTTGTCACAGGCACAGGAAAGACCTTCTCATGTGACATTGTTGCAATCGGCGTTGGTGTTACTCCTGATACAGAATTTCTTCGTGGAAGCGGGATTAAATTAGAAGACGGTGTTCTTGTAAACCAGTACATGCAGACAAATAAGCCGGACATATACGCTGCTGGGGATGTCGCCAATTTCTTTGACACAACATTTAGAACGCACAGGCGAATAGAACACTGGGATAATGCCATAAAGCAGGGGCAGATTGCGGCGAGAAATATGATAGGCCAGAGTCGGTCCTACCACGCCGTCTCTTATTTTTTCTCGGATGTATTTGACATTTCTTTTAATTTTTTTGGATATGCGACGGGTGCCGATGAGAGGATTATTAGAGGTTCGACCAAAGGTGAATCGTTTTCCCTTCTTTATCTGAAAGATGGGGTGCTTCAGGCAATCTTTTCTCTTGAGCTTAGTCCTGCTGAAACTAAAGCGGCGGAGTCACTAATACTGAACCATGTCAATTTAAATAGTTTAAAAGGGAAATTATCCGACAAAACATTCCCGCTTGAAAAAATGGGGGCTCAAACCGTGCTTGTTCTACAGGGAGGGGGTGCACTCGG
>PSLL01000061.1:0-1971 GCA_040289575.1 Candidatus Dadabacteria bacterium
CCGTGGCCGCAGAGCTCCCGGAAGTTGCAGTTCTGCTGCGATGTGCAGTAAACTTCGTCGGCGAAGCAGAAGAAGCGCACGACTTTGCCGTCAAGCGTCATGTGAAGCTCGTAATCCCCAGAGCGGCACATCACCGTGAACGCGTTCGTGATGTAACACTCAACGTTGTGTCCCAGGCTTTGCGTCTGGACCACGGGATCCCTAGATCTTCCCCGCGGCAGAGATATTAAGCTCGTCCGAGCCCAATAAATGTGGGTGGGCGCGTGGGCGTGGAGATGCGTTTCCCCTCCGAAGTAACGATCTCAGTCGACGGCAGGCAGGTCGCCAGGAGCAGTGGATCTCCCTACTTCACTCTTCACCGGGACTATGTGGATGAGTTGTTTGATACTAGATGCACTGTAACGATTTGGAGACCCATAGACACAATTGTTTTTAAAGACACTAACTATGCAATTCGACACGAAGGTAGCCTCGGTCCCGGCAACTTTTCGAGGGCTGACGGCGGATGGGACATCATTTATTCGTTTGTTCCCGACAGCGATTTTACCCTTTGGAAAATTGAAATCTATTCAGGAAGAAAAATACGGTACGTTGCACTATTCGTTAATATACCAGTCAGACAAGGTGTCAGGGTCGTCGTCAGGTGGAGAATCTTTTCCGATGCGTCGGCTAGAGGGAGCGGCTGGATGGACGGCGCAACCGTGCGCTTGACTGGCATCGTCGACCTCTTTTACGAGAGAATGGCGCACAGGCACGTCGACACGCCCTTGGAGCGGGAGCCAATTTGCATCAACAGAATAAACTACTACGACGGAGACAGGCTCATCGCGTCCTCTCACTTTTTTGCAGATTATAAATTTGGTGATACTCAAAGCGTAGGCGTTGCCCAGCACTCTCCAGTCAACTTCGCCTCTGCCGGCAGGCTCACCAAAGCGGTGGTCGTCACCTCCAGCGGATTGGAGCTCCTCGTCATCGAGCTGCCTAGTGACAAACAGATCCCCGTGTCGACGAGCGACATAATTGATACTACAGTGAGGTTGATCGCGTCAATTTGATGATATAAGCTCCGACGCGATGAGAACAGGGGTGGCGTGGCCACGGGCAGGACTTTCTTCCTCAGGCATCGCATGGCGATGAGGACGGACGTCAAGGCATCAGGATCCTTCTCGGGCGAGCTGGACGGGGCGCACGAAGACTTCATCAAAGACATCTACGACGAGATGTTCCTCGATCCCTGCGCCTCTAGGGACTTCAAGTGCTCCAAGCTGTTCATGGCCGACGAGCAGCTCTCCCATCTCGACGGCGTCGAGCTCCAGCCCGGGGACTTTACCGTCGACGTGAACAACAAAAGGATGAGCACTGCAAAGCGCATCACGGCCTCGAAGAGCGTCAAGATCGCGCGGCTGGTGGTGCGCAGGCAGGACGACAGGAACAGGTTCATCACCCCGATAACGCCCGTGGACGTGGTCCAGGGGAACAACTACGTTGTCACGTGGAACGTCGTGGCGGAGACGAGACACAGGATCTCGAGCGGCCTGGGAAAGATCGTCGTCAACGACAACCCGCTGATCGAGGTCGTGTTCAACAGGATGGCCGGGCTCATGCTCCAGGACGTCAACACGTGCCTCGACAAGGTGGAGTACAACGAGGGCTCTCGCGTGCTGCTCAGCGTGCCCCTGTCAAAGGACAGAACTGCCAGGAGGGCCAATCACGCTCCAACTAACTTCTCCGCCGACGGCACGCTAACATCTATCTACCTGTACACGAAGGCCGGGCTTGCGCTGATCGCGTACGCGGTCCACCCTGGGGTCCCGGTCACAACTGGCGACAAGGCGTCCTACTCCCTCACCGTCACCGTCTCGTGAGCCTACGGTCCAGGGCCTGCTCTCTCGCCGCCTCCACCTGTCGCATCTATTAACGGTCTGTCCCTGAACGTCTTGGAGATATCCAACGTCCCCGTCAGCGCCACGA
>PSLL01000061.1:2073-7174 GCA_040289575.1 Candidatus Dadabacteria bacterium
CGAGCGTCATGCTGTCGACGACGGCGCCCTTGGCCAGCAGCTCCTCCTTGATCTCCTCCATCTTCGGCTCGGGCACGGTGAACTCCGCAACAGGCACCTCAACGCACATGTTGGGCTTCGGCTGAGGGATCATCGAGAAAACTATTTCCGAGGCGAAGGTCCCCACCAACGGGGCAGCCACGACCTTTGCCATTGTCGTGATGAAGCCTCTGCCCAGGCCCCGCACCATTCCCTCTCCTGGCCTCGGACGCCACACGTCGTGAAACGCGGCGCGCAGGAACAGCAGGGTGAGGTTGTAGGCGAAGATCTTTTTCAATTTGGGGTAGAGCTTCGCGAGGAAGTCTGCGAAAGCGCACCCAACTTGTCTCTGAATTTCCGCCAGCGCTTTGAGGAACTGGTCGTGAACCGACTTGAGCTGGGAGACAATGGCCTTTCCCACCTCGATCGCTGCGTTGATCGCGGGCGCCAGGATGAAGGCCATGATCCTCCTCAGGATCTCAGCGGCGGCGTTGACGATGAAGTCGAACAGCGACCTGAAGAAGTCCACTACCGCCGAGAAGAACTCGAGAATGGCCTCTCGGATCCTGTTGAAGAAGTCAGCTATAGTTTGAAACGGGCCAAGGAGCACTTCTGCCATTGACGTCCCTTGATAAAAAAGAAGAGGAGGCTATTATGTGGAGCTACTTGACCTCGACGACGACGACTATCGAGTCTCCCTGTACCTCAATTGAAGCCACAGGCATTCCGGCGAAGGCGTACTTTCTCAAGGCCTCGAGGATGTCCTGCAGCTTTATCTCAACCCTAATTGTGTTCCCGCTGACGTTAACTGAAGATCGTGGGAAGAACATGGAGAAGTCCTTGATCGCCCTGAACAGCTCCTGCTCAGCCCTGGTCTGGACCTGGGCCACGTTAACCGCCTCCACCTGGAGTTTCGTCGAAGGCTAATATGTACAGCGTGCCCAGGAAGGCCAGTGCTGAAAACGGATCCCTCAGGGCCCTGAGGAAGCTCGTGAGCATCAGCCTCATCAGCGACGCCGCTCGATTCGCGAGCCACCTCATGAAGCCGGCCAACCGTGACAACACGAATCCCACTCCACGGGCAGCTATCGAGCCGGCCTGAAATATCACCCCCAGCGCGGGCACTCCAAGCCAGGCCACAGAGCTCACCCAAAATATATACGGCTCCAGAGCGAAAAAATCCCGGTGGAGAGGAGTGCCGGTTCAGATCAAGTACAAGCGCGGCGTGGACAAGGTAACCGTGTGTGTCGGGGGCGCGTGTGAGAGGGTAAAGGCCGAGGACTTCTTCAAGACCACCTTCATGTTGGCCATGAAATTTATCACGGAGAGGAAAGCTAGAGCCACGGCCACCATAATGGCAATAGATGAAGAGGAAAACCCGGGAGAGGACAACCCGGTCTACATGGACGAGGACGAGGAGGAGAACCCAGGCGAGGAAAGGCCGCTATTCTCGATTTTCTAAAAGCCTCCTCAGATCCCCAGCGTAGATTTTCTTTTTTTCAAATAATTTGACCCAAGGGTCCCCGAGATCCCTGAGCCTCCCCCAGGAATGCGAAGCCATGCCGATATCGCAGCCGCAGGCCACCAGCCACATCACGTAGTCCTCAAGCGATGGGGGATCGCGGCACAGGAGGATCTCGACGTGAACGTGTGAATTGGCGCTGCGCCTGAACGTGACGTGTTCCACGCACATCCCAAGCCTGTCGGCGATCCATCTCAAGTAGCGTAGGTAGAATCGTTTGTGGAGCTTCATGAACTTCTCGTAATCCTTGTCGATATCGACCATTAGAACCCGGTAAGTACGTCCATCTATTGACGATCTACTCAAGGCGCCTCCACCTCCGATCCCGAGGACGACGGTATATGACGGCCTCTCGTGGACGGCCGGAGAAGTACTCTATTCTCTCGACCTCGGTGATCAGCTCCGCTATGTCAGGTCCAAACGCCTCGGCGCTCTTGAGAACACACCTCTCGAAAGAGCGGTCCTCCGTGCTGTCCACGAGCGCTATGAACTGTGCGTCCTCCCTCAGGTCTTTCCACTCCTCCTCCACGATAGCCACGCACCCCATTGCCTCGAATATAATGTTCCGAGTTTCGTCCCTTCTCGACTCGTACTCCGCTCCACAAGTAGCGCACACCCACAATTCCCTGAGAAGGCGAACGAAGCGCTTGGTCTTGGCGTGGCGAAGGAAGAGCTGGCGCCTCCTGACGCGGGGGTTCCAGAAGCTCACGATCTCGTGTCCCGTCAAACGATCTGTGCCGACGAGAACTGCCACTGCTCATGACCCCCTCGTCACCCCGCGAAGAAAAAAAATCACTCCTTCACGCGAGAGACGATCTTCACGTGGTCCTCGTAGATCGCGTGTTCGTTAAGGTCATCTTCACATATGACCTCGCGCCTGTACTTGTTGTAACACCTGAAGACACACGTTATAGTGACCCCTCCCTTGGACTTTATCATAACGCGAATTAGATCGCCACGCCTGATGGTGAGATCGCCGTGGATCCAGGTCTCCGAGCACGCTGACGCCAATTTCCAGTCCCTGATCGCCTCCCTGATCGCCGTGGTCCTCTCGACGGCCTTCTCCTCGTTGACCTCATACTCCTCGGCCATGGCTCACGCCTCCGCCTTCCTGATCACTTCGACAGTTTTGATGTACATGGGCCTCACTAAGTGCACCACATCTCTGTCGACGCAAACCAACCAGCTAGGTTTCCTGCTCATGCACACAAACGTACACTCTATTTGTTGGCTCCTCGCCCCCTTTACAGTGAACCTTATCACGTCCTTCCTTTTGATCTCGACGCCCCTGAACTTGGCAGCGGCGTAGCACTTGAACTTGACGCACGTGAGACCGTCAGCCACAGCACATCCCCTTGATCACTCCAGCACCTCGTAGAACGAGCAGTCCTCGAAGACCATGGGGATCGTGTTGCCGGGGAGCCACACCAGCAGTTTTTTCTCCGCCTCGTCGTAGACGAAGTGCACCCCTTGGACGCCGAAGTACGCCTTGGTCCCGTTTCCCTGCACCTTCAGCACGGAGTCCTTGACGAACAGCAGCGCGACGTACCTGGTGTTGGCGCTCCTCACGATCGTCTCGATCAGCTCGGCCTTGTCCTCAGCCATGAACCTCGACCTCCTTCGCCTCGCTCGCCACCTTCTCCACCGCCTTCTTGACGTCCTGGGCCTCGCTCATCACTGAGTAGTAGAAGTAGCGGATCGCCAGCCTCACACACGACGAGGAAGTCTCGCAGAGCCCCGCCTTTCTCATCCTCTCTATGATCGCGTGGCTGGTCTGGTCGAGCTTCACCCCGAGATACCTCCTCCTCACGGCCCCTCCTCCTCCCTGGAGAGGATCGCGATCCTCCGGCGCTCCATTTTCAAGCTCTTAACCCACTCGCTGGGCTCAGCGTCAAGGTTCTTCCGCACGTAGGCCTCCAGCGCTATGCGAATGAGCTCGGATCG
This sequence comes from Candidatus Dadabacteria bacterium, assembly GCA_040289575.1. Lineage (GTDB taxonomy): Bacteria > Desulfobacterota_D > UBA1144 > Nemesobacterales > CSP1-2 > PSLL01. Next base: position 5,558 of record PSLL01000061.1, read on the forward strand.
GCTTATCCCAAGCTTCTGAGCCACCAGGTCCACCTTCCTCATAAATCCGGGGTCGGCCTTGAACGTGAACAGGTTAGTCCGCCTTTCCTTTTTCACGACCGGGGCCATATTAGTACCACCTCCACTCGATGATTGGACTTTCGAACTCGAACCGTACCGTAAGTTTGTCGTTAAAGACGTGAAGCCTCGGCCTGATCTCATCCCTGAAGGAGTCCACGAAGGCCAACATCAGCCTCGTGTGGGAGCAGAACTTGGCGTCAGGCTTCTCCTGGGTATCTCCCGCTATGTTGCAATGGTGGCAGACCCACGTCGTTCTGTCCTTTTCTGCGACGACCTCCGCAATATCTTCCCAGCCCTCGTATGATTTACACCAGTACGAAACGCCTCTCTTATTGAACCTCAGCTCGCACCAAATCCTAGCCATGGTCACAGCCAGATCACCCGACCATGCACATCAGAACTCGAAGGTCGTTCCACTCCTTGACGGAGACGTCCGCTCCGCTAACGGGCGCTCGCTGCCTCAACGACACGACGAGGAACTTCTCGTTGGGCTCGACCTTCGCCTCGCCCCCTGTCACCTCCACGTGGGCTTTCACGTTCCGGAAGAGGACCTCGACAGTGGGCATGTGTCTGATGTAGCTCTCGAGGACCTCAGCATCGATCTCACTGGGGTCCTTGAGCTCGACGCACTTCACGGTGAAGCGCTCGTGTCTGAAGGCGCTGGGGGGCAGCGAGGGCAGGACCTTCATCACCTTCCTCATCTCCCTCTCACCACCTTCTTGATCTTTTCCACGATCCTGGCCGCCAACCCCTTCTGTTCCTGCTCCTCCTCCGCTGGCCCCTTGAAGCCGACGTACACGACGTAGGGCAGCGGCATCTTGAGGGCGGCCCTGATGTACGCCAGGAGCTCCGCGGTCTGAACGACGTCCATGCTGATCAGCTCCACGGTGGTCCTCGACGAGTCCCTGACCTCGGCCCCCAGGTCAATGTACAATCCGGTGTAGGCCAACTCCAGCCTGAGCTGCTCAGCTAGCCACCTAGCCCTCTGAAGCTTCTCCGCGACGATCTCGGACTCCACGACGTTGCTCATGAAGCTCACCTCGCCCTCCTTCCCGGCCTCCCGTTGAGCCTCCTCGCCAGCCTCCTCCTGAGCACTCGGACGATGTACCAGGCGGTGTACAGCTTCCACTTGGCCCGCCAATCCTTTGGGTTTATGTTGTTCCAATCGATGAGGAGCACCTCGTCTATCGCGTCCTCGGCATATTTGAGCGCGGCCAGTATGTCCTCGTCCCTGCCCTGCCTCAGAGCTGCCTCGATCTCCTTGAAGGTGGGGCCCTTTAAAAAGCCCCCGGGCCCCGAGGGGGTTTGAACTGGTCCCCCGCCTCCACCGCCTGGAGCGGGGGTTTTCTCCTCGACCCTGTGTTCCGCCATCCGACCTCTCCCGTGAAACCCTGTCGTTTCAGAGCTTAAAAGCGCATCGTAACCTTCCCCAAGGTAAAACGCCAGCGCCAAGGCCACAGCCCAACCCCAGGGCCAAGCCACGCCACAGGCCCAGGGCCAGCCTTTACATCAGCCAAGGTAAAAACCCCAAGGCCGCCACCGCGCACAAGCCACGGC
>PSLL01000028.1:0-10006 GCA_040289575.1 Candidatus Dadabacteria bacterium
GAAACTGAACAAGCAACTAAGGAGAATAAATGATTAGCTACACCTATAGTATTACCCAGGACAACAGTGGCCTTTATATGGGTTCGCTTTTAAGTCCAGGTTCCGAGGACGCTGATCCAGCAACGATTTATCAAGCTTTAACAGAGGCTTTGGAGATGCACCATGACGACTTTGACGAACTTGTGATAACCGAAAAAGATGGAGAAATTACGATCTCATATCCAAGTGATGAACCTACAGAAACTATTTTAAGGGATTGTTGTGACGTAGTCGATTATCTAAACGAGTTTTGTCCTCGTAGTCAGCAAGTTCCAATAGTTCATATTTTACTTCCAAGTATCAAAAAGGACTCAACCTAGCTTTTCAACAAATTGATTGTGAGGGAATGATTGTAATACACAATGAAAAATAGCCTTTATGAGGCTATTTTTTTATTTCGGTAATTTGTTCAACTTACGAGCTTTACTGAGCTGGAAACTACACACATCATTAGCAATTTTTGACATGACATCGGCACTAGCAAGCTTGGTCAATTCAAGCCCATGTTCACGAGCAAGAGACACTAAGCATTTCAACACACGATCATCGTCAGCAGTCCATTCGTCACCAACAAATCCCACCTTGAACCCAACAGCAAGACGAGCTTTCTCAGAGTCCCACTCAATCACGTCATCGTCACCAGGCACCGCACCAAGTAGAGAGTCACCCACAGGCGCCACCGCCGCAACTACTTTCTTAGTCATGGCTACTGGATTAGTTACGGTCACAGGCTTGGAAACGGCACTGGACACCTCCCCTGCATTGGATTTTGTAACCCTACTTTTTCTGACACGAGCAATGGTAGTTGTTAGAACACCATCAGAAACTTTGATACCTGATTGCGACATCAAATCAGACAACATTTTATAACCAGAACCACCCTGTTTTTTAAAGTAAGCAAGTAAAAATTCTACAGTATCCCTCTTTTCCCTAATGACATCTGCAAGTGAAACCGATGTTGAATTTTCAACAGCAAACAAATTTTCCTTTGCTTTCAGTTCAGCATCATCCAACAACTCATACAAAAAACGATAATCAACCTCTTTATTTTCAGTCATAGCAATCCTCCTATCATGAGATACAAATACGAAATTTTTACCCCATTGTCAAATCATGATGTTTAGTTTTAGAACATTTATGTTTAGAAATTACCGAAATAGTGTTCAGAACGAAATCAAATATGTTACAAAATGACGATTTTATGTTCAAACAATGATAGATGACTGTTAAAGCGATGTTAATTTTTTTGTGTTTTTTGTTCGATCCGTGTTTAGTGTTGTTAAGTTTTTCTGTCAAAAAGCACAGAAGCTATAATACAAGAACTAATCGACACTTTGGTGTCTGTAAACCTTTTTTAAGTCAAAACCTCATAGAGCTTATTTAGGTAGCCCTTTACAATCTGGAAATTTTTGTTATAAGTAGACAAGGACATAACTAACAAAAAGAGGGCTACAAAGTCATGGAACTTAAAAATTACAAAATAAATAAAGCTTACGAAATCAAAGCTAAAAAACTAGGCATGAGCATGAACGAATATTTAGGACACTTACAATCACTTGTAGAAAATGAGCGAACAAGTCAAGGTCAACTGCAACTTACCAAGATGGAAAAGTTAGAGAGCATAGTTCAATCCCTAGTGACTTTGCGCCAAACCGACAAGCTGGTCTTGGATGTCATGACAAAGAGAATAGGCACATTGACCGATACAATCACTTTGCAGACTGAACTTTTAGGCAGCAAGTTAGCTTTCATAGATGCAATTCAAAAGGAGCTAACCAAATGATAGGGATAAAAAACGTCGTTGTAGCATCAGGCTACTCATACCAAAAATACTTGAAAAATGAATTGCTTCAGGTACAGGAAAATATTGAGCGTCAAAAAGCATACAACTCAGGTGACATAATTCTTGATATAGACGGACCAGCATCAATAGAGGAACTTTCTTGGAAACAGATGGAGATAGAGAATAATTTGAAACGCTACACTCGTTGTGGTGGAGCCCTATTTGACGAATACGGCCTTTCTGGACATCTAACAGAGGAGAAAATTGACCAAATTTCCGCTTTAGAACTTGGGACAGATGACCGAACAAAGGATCATGTAAAACTCACACCTAAAAATGTGAAAACAGTCATGGGACCGGATGGCTTAGAAATTGAGGTCACAAAAAAGGACATCAAGAGAGGATATGCAGTCATGGCCGATGGCGAAAAATTTGAGTTTGATAGAAAAGAGGTAAAGGAAACATCATCCCTCAGACGAAAAACAGGTATTGAATTCTTGTTCACTCAAGATGCAACCGTAAGTTATGCAATTGCTGGCATGAATGAGTTAGACAAGCTTGATGCTGAAACAATGCTCATGGACACGGCAGCAGAAATTTACGAGACAGTCATAAAACAATATCTCAACGACTACAAGGGCGTTTCTGGTGATACTGGTTATTACTCTTACTATCATAACAACAATCGCTCCGGGTCTCCTTTATCACATTGCCATTTTGTGGTCCCTAATTTGGTCAAGCTACCTAACGGTAACATCCATGCGATTGAGATACCTGAGATGCGACAGAAAGGGTTTCACGCCATGATTGACGCTCAATACAAAGCCGCTCTCTACACCAAATGGAACGAAAGGTTTTCTGACCACCAGGTAGAGGCATACGACAAGGACGGCCAGAAATTGACCAAGGGACCCATTGGAGAAATCCACGATTGGCGTATCGCTTTTGACGATGCCAGCCTTGCCAAAATTGCGAACAACTCCAAGGCCAAGGAGCTTATTGACCGCAAAATCAGTGAGGAAAAGGTGGACTTGTTCAACAAGGTGGAAACGAAACGCATGGGCCTCGAGCGGGAGCTAAACAAGGTTTCTGACCCCGACCACCCACCAGTAGATCCAGTTGCAGCCAAGGACCAGGTAGCCGAACTCACAGAGAGAATTGAGCGGTTAAACAAGAGCTACGAGCAGCAGCTTAAGGCTTTGGAATCCACCAAGCATCGCAACGACATATGGACTGGCATCAAGCAGCCCAAGAAAAACGCCAGTAAGCAGTATAAGGATCTAGAGCTTGCCAAGAGTGTTTCCGAACTCAATCTCAAGATGAAAACCGGCGACGACATAGGCATTGCTTTCAAGCCGAAATCTGACGAGCAAATCCTTGAAACCATCACTGCGACATCACCATTTTTCACCCGTAATGCCCTGGTAACTGAGATTGCAAAGAGCAGAGGCGCCGGTAGTGAGGCTCAAAAAATGGCCGACGATTTGATGGAGAAATTGACTGCGGATCGTGCAATCGTAATGTGCGGCAGCGGCAGCAACAAGCAGGAGCAATTCACCACTTTTGACCTGATTGAACAGGAGCGTCAAAACGTTGACATGATGCGTCAGCAGTTCCTATCCAGGAATGACAAGCTTGTTCCAAACGTAGACGGGGCGATTGAAAAAATCCAGGCACAGACCGGTATCACCCCCAATTTTGAACAGAAAGAATTCATCAGAGCCGTGTTCAACGAAAAGAACGGACAGATTGTTGTAGGCGTGCCTGGTGCTGGTAAATCCCTATGTGCTGGATGGGCGACCAAGATTGCAAACGAAAACGGCTACAGAACCATTGGGATAGCTCCTACTGGGAAAGTAGCCACTGCCCTTGCCAATGAAACCGACGTAAATCTTGCATGTACCATTGACAAACTCAACCTTGATATTGCGTCAGGAAAAGTAGAGCTTGGCTCTAACGACATCATATTTTTGGACGAGGCATCAATGGTAGGAACACGCAACTGGAACAAATTACTCGAGAATCTGAACGGTGCAAAAATAGTTGCAGTTGGGGACCCTAACCAAATTCAATCTGTCTCATCAGGTAATACACTAAAGGAGTTCATGAAAGACGATGTGATAGCTCCAAACGTAAATTACCTAGTGGAGATTCGCCGTCAAAAAGACGAGATAGCCAAACTCATTGCAGGACACACATCATTAAAGGATAACTACAAATCAGGTGATATTGAATCAATCAAACGTAGTGGCTCACACATAACGGCCGCAATCAATGTCATGCTTGAAAATGGAAAGATACACAACAAGTATGTTACGACAAGTGAAAAAATAGACGATGTAGCAAACCGTTATTTAGCTAACGCTAATATATTCAGTGAAAAGCTTTTGCTGTGCTCTACCAACAAAACCATTTTTAGAATAAACAATGTCATCCAAGACAAACGACTTGCCAACAACGAAATTGGAGGAGAGTTTTTTGAGAACAACAAAAACAGGTTCTATGCTGGTGACAGAATTGTGATGGAAAAGAACAACAAGGATGAATACAACAACGGCGATTTTGGGGTAATCACATCAGTCATCGGCAATAAAATCACCATAGAATTTGACAACAAGAAAGTCAAAACTTTGACAAATCCAAAAAATATGAATCTTGGGTACGGACTTACATTCGAGAAATCACAGGGCATGACAGTCAACGATTGCCTAGTTGTCGGGGAAAACAGCTTGAATAATAATCAGGAAAGCACCAATGTAGTTTTTACACGAGCTAGGTTCAACACAGAAATATTCACGACTCAGAGCGAATACCAAGATGTGATTGCGAGCTACAAACGCGAAAGCAACAAGGCGTCCTTGATTGACCTTTACAACACCTATTTCAAGCCGACAGTAGCATCCGCCCCTACAGTCCAGGATGACTTAACCAAGCAGCTAGAACAGTCAAAAATGGCTACAGCCGCACTACAGACAGTTGAACCGTCAGAGCTTAAAGGTATGAAAATGTTCAATGACCTGATGACCAAGCTAAAAGCCAAAGGCATACGTATTGAGGTTCCAGAGTTCATCAAGACCAAACTTGATTACTTTAAAGCACCTCCTGATTTCATTAGAAACAGAAAAGCCCCCATGTTGAATAGTCAAATTCCAAACACCGACCAAATAAGAAATGTTGCAGTGCTAGAACGTAAACTACCGCCTATCGTCGTCAAACCTGAAATAGCAGTTAAGAAAAATAGAGGGTTAGAATTGTGACCCTTGCATATCATTGAATTTTTAGTATAGTAGATAAACACAACACTAGAGGAGAACTATGGAAATAAAACCGACAACCACAACAAAGAAACCACGAGTAGATACTACAAGCCAAGTAGTTAGGGATTTACCTGAATGTATCAATCAGCCAGAACAAAATATCTCATGCTTGAAATGCCCTAATGCGGTATGGCGACAACACGCACAGGAGAGTTTGAGTTGCTATTGCAGGGTAGATTTCACAATCACCTGGCACACAAAGACAAAGGGGAATATCGTAAATTGTGATGGACTACACATTGGTAAAGACTAAGAACTAGCCTCATACGAGGCTTTTTTTTCGTCTATATTTATGACCTCTGATATCCAATTTCGTTTATTTTTGCATTTAACTGTTTACTTTCGTTTTGAATTTACTATATTAGTAGTAATCAAACACAAAAAGGAAACTACCATGAAAAACCAATACAAGAACATGAACATAGATCAGATCAACAAGAGCATTGCAGATTTCAATATCCGTATCGTAATAGACGTAGCAGCGTTAGAAATGACTCAAGTATCTGACACAGCAATTTTCCATGTGACAGCAGTAAAGCCAATATTTAGTGCAGAGAGCAAATTACCAAAGTTCATCACAGCACCAATCAACTTTTTCTGTGCAATGACTCAGTTAGACAACTTGCTTACCGACTCAGCATCTACATACCTTTTCTCAGGAACATTTAAGAATGTAGTAGCTCACTTGGAGAGTATGGACTTAACTGACAAGAAAGCGAATTTTTGCAAACCAATCACAGCATAAGGCAACGATATGAAAACATACATAATCACTGTAATAGATGAAAGAAAGGACGGCAAGTTTAACAACACTGTTTTTTTCAACCCAAGCCACGAGGGATATGAAAAAGTTCCATACATAAAATCAGACAGATTCGCATGGCATTTTTGTGCAGTAGCTTTGGCAGCAATGACACTTTACGTTTTACACGCTTGGCAATTAATTTAAGAGGACTATATGAAAGAGAAAACATTTGAACAGATTTTACAAGATCAAGACGATATGATGAATGCAACCGACCTGGACGCATATGTAAATCCGGTATTGATGGACGGCTACCAGGACAAGTTAGGACATAACAGCCGCATGTTGAAATTGAAAACTGTAGTTGAAACAGGATGGATGAGAGCAAAACTAGGTTTCAAAGATGCGGTACATTTTGGAATAGCTTTTTTAGCAGTTGTAGTATTCATCTACATTTGCTACAGATAAGAGGTCCGTATGATCGATAAGAATAAGAAAACGATATGGCGATCACGGTTCGGATTTCAACCACTGTTAGACGGAACAAAACGAGTTCTCTACTATGAGGATGTGGCAGTTGTCACCGCCTCATTTTCCATTGCTGCATTCGTTCTTGCAACGGGTGCAAGTTGGTTTATCAACATAGACGGAGTTTTACCACGACCTCCAGCATGTGACAGTCCACTTATCAATAATGGCTTTCTTACACATTTAGGCTACTGGTCAAAAGCAGTCGTTCACAAGGTTTTACCGTTCGCATTCGCAGAATCAGTGAGTGCCTATCATCGTTACATTGAACTACTTGACCAAAAAAATTTGCTTTTTTGTCTTGCTATTAGGTTCTATGCAGGAATGATTGCAGGAGCATTCGGAGCTTGGAAAGGGTTCAGCTATGCCATTAGAAAACCTGTAGAAACAGAAATTACACATCACAAACGCGGTATGCAAGTCTACAAGGGAACAGAGGCTGAAAATATGCTTAGACCCCTTATGAAAGATGAAATTGACCAAAGCGGTAAGTTTGCACAGATGTCTACCAAGCTTGACTATTCAACTTTTAGACTGATACGACACCACATAATTTTTGGTGCATCAGGAACTGGTAAATCTCAATATATGTATAGTTCAATAGTTGAGGCAATCAACACTGGCCTAAAATCATTTATTCTTGATCCAAAATTTGAATTTACAGGAGCACTATATAAAGGTGATGGTACAAATGCGATCCTTGACGCAACTGATAAACGCAGCTTTGTATGGGACATTGCCTACGACCTAAAAAGTATAGGACTCATGAAAAAGTTTGCCGCTGCAATCATACCTAAAGGTGGCGACAATCCGATGTGGAGCAATGCGGCACGTTCAGTTTTCGTGGGTATGCTTGTCTATCTCAAGCAAAATTTCAAGGACGAAAACGGAAAGCCAAACTACACTTGGTCAGATATTTCTGACATGGTGACATTGCCAGCAAACGAGCTTGTTCACATCATGCAGAACTACTATCCCGAGGCACTATCTCTTATTGGAGAGATTGATCACGCATCAGGAAACGTAACTACCAATGTGACAACAGCCGGCATCATGATCAACCTTTTATCATTCATGGGAGGCATTCGTGACCTTTCAAGATTCTGGTATGACAGTGATGCACCAAAACTTAGCTTATTTAATTTCATGACTCAACCTGACCATCCAATCAAAACCCTATTCGTAAAGCCAAACGATGTTGAGGCTGAAATGAGCACAGGACTTGTTAGGGCGATGCTCATCTACTCAATTTCATTACTGGACTCACCTAACATACCGAACTCAAAAACCGTGAGAGGAGCTTTCTTTCTAGACGAGTTTCACGCACCTGGTAAGCTTTTAAATGAGGTTGACCAGCCAGTGATTGACAAGCTAATTGACCGCGGCCGTTCCAAGGGATGGGGTGCATTCTTGGCGACACAGAACATCATTCAACTCTACAAAATCTACTCCAAAGACGATGTGAACTCTTGGAAAGAAACAACGAGTACGTTCATTCTAACCGGGGCCCCTCTCGGCGTGACTGCTACGGAAATTTGTGAATTTTTAGGGGAGCAGTTCATAGACAAACTGCATACATCCATGACCCGACAGCCTGACGGTGCGAACACGACCACGAACTACCAGGAACACAACCGCAAGGTGCTTTTACCGTCCGAGCTTTCATCTGAACTGAACCCAACTAAAACAGGTATTCGTTTGCTTGCCCTACTCCGTGGAATGCCCGATGTCTACATATTGGACAAGCCTTATGTGGACATTGCCGAGAACGCACCGCACTGGATAGAGCGTGAGCAGCTTGATACCGCAGTGAACCCGAATTCACGAGCTAGAGCCCTTATAGGTCAGCAGATGAGAGGGATTGTGGAGGCAGTTGCGACGGAGTCTGAACAGCAAGCAAACCCCGTCTTAAGTGCTGCGGACTTGCTTGAGCAACAGCTAATTGATGCAAACCCCGTCTTTGAGGACTATGGCCAATATGCCGATCCACAGTCACCAGAGGAAATAGCACACATTTCACAGCAATCCAAAATCTACAACATAACTGAGGGAGAGGAGGATTCAATCACTCAAGACCTGCTTAAAGATCATGGACTAGAAACCATGACAGACAGCCACGCATTAGGAATGGTTCTCAACGTAGCCGAGGCGCTGATGACACCACAAAAGCAAGTGACAACTGACAAAAATAAATACCAACAAATCAAAGCAGAGCTTGAAAAAGCAAAATATCAGCAGCAATTGAAAATCAAATGATTTGGTTTGCATACTGTAAAAAGTTACAGTATGCAAATTATATATCGTCATTGTGTTGCTTTCCGTTGTTATTTTTGTATATTAATAGTAGTCACTATACAAGGAGAACTACATGGACGAAAAAAACTTTGAACAAATATTAGCAGATGCGTTAGAAAAACAAAGACAAGAGCTTACACAAGAATTCAATGAAAAGTTGCTTGTTGCGATACCAGAGATTCAGGCAGCAGTCAAAGATGAAATAGAGGGTGATCTAAACTACTATTTCCAAAATTCAAAGGAAACTGACTTTGTATACAAGTCAGACATTTCTGAGTTTAGCGAAAACTACGCAAAGAAATTTGTAGAAAATGAAACACTATCAAAAGCAGGACAACCGACAGAATCAGCAGTTGTGACAAACGAACCTGCACCAGTCTTAGATGACACTCCGATATTTGACCCTTGGGCTGACGAACCTCCTATAGTCAAGGTAGTTGAACAATCACATGGTAGAGCAGACTTACTGTCAAATAGAGTTCGTGACCCATCAAGCAAACACACAGAATCAACATTTGATTTTGACCCTTGGGCAGATGAAACACCAGCCGACATCACACCAGATATGTTAGCGGAGGTAGCAGGAGCAGAATCTTTTTTGCAAGAGCATGCAGCAACAGCACCAAAGACGGCATATGAGTCCAACATAAATTGGAAACCTATGTTAGCTGCTACCGACTCAAGATTGTCAGAAAAAGCTATGGAAAAGGAATTGGGCGATAAGTCATTTTTTAGTGCAGCTAAATTTGACCAAGTTCGTAACTACTACGACAACACTAAAAGTCCTACAGAGTTTGGTATGTTCAGTTCAGGCGAACACAGAGAAAAATACAAAGCCTTAAATGAGAAAGCAGTAGCTGATTTAGGATATGGAACTACCTTGAAAGAGATGCAAACCATACAGACAAAAGAACTAGCTCTAGCTCATCAAGTGTCCAACATCAGCCGTCCAGAGTTCAACAATACTGGAATGAATCCTGACAAAATCGTAGACATCGTAGAGAAAAAGCATGACTTTGAGCGTAAATATTTCCAATTCCGTGACAACCAGGAACAAGGCATTGCCAACTCAGAGGAAAGTGTAAAGGCAATGCGTGAGTCATATATGGACTACAAGGCAGCAGCGATTGGTAAAGACTGGCGTTTTGAATACAAAGACAAGACTCAAGAGGCGGTAAAAGAAATCCAAGTGAGCCCAACACAAACAGTGGGGGTTGACCGTCCGAACGCACCTAAGTTGTCTGACTACTCTCACGCCAACCAAGAGATGATCAAGCGTGGTGAACTACGACTTGCTCA
>PSLL01000028.1:10051-31972 GCA_040289575.1 Candidatus Dadabacteria bacterium
CCGCCCAGCCAAAGCAAGCACAAGTGGCAAAAGGGCCAGAGTCAGCAACCGTTGAAAAGCAGGAACCTAAGCAAGAACCCGAGCAAAAAAAGCAGTTCAGCTTAGATTCAAAACCTGAGATTGCAAACAAGATGCAAGAAATGCGACAGAAAATGGAACTAGGTTTATAAATCACAATGCCCCGTAATGGGGCATTTTTATTAGTGGAAAAATTTACTCACTGCTAGAACCAACATACCAGCACATGTCATTGCACCAAACCAAATAGAAAAATCTCTTTTAGCTTTTTTCATGTTCCACAGATCCAGCAATTCACGTTGATTACGCTTGTGATTGTTATAAACCCTATTCATGTGTGCACTAATTGATTTTTCAAGAATTGGTGGAACTACTTTTGCCGCTAATGATGCAACAAGCTCCTCTACTCTACTCTCAGCAATTTGCATTCTATGAGCATGCATAGTGTCAATTGCTTTATCAGTTGCATCCATTCTTAAGTCATAGCGTTTCTGCATACCTTTCTCAGATTCGTCCAGGAACACTGCCAGATTGGTAAATGTATCAATGAATTTCTGCAACACATTATTGGTTCGGTCAGTAAGGCCCGTAGCGACCTCCTTACACTCGTAGAGCTTGTTATTGATAAGAGACTCAAGTGAACCTTGCAATGCTCCTGTAGCCCCCTCAGTGACATCCACAATGTCATGCAAAAACCTTGTTTCCGTTTCAGTCATCCCCCGTAACGAACTCAAGTTCATGTAAGTCAAAATGAACATGCCCTCAAGCTGTTCGTTACCCCTAACCCCAAATTGTTCAGCAAATTGACGAACCGATTTGCGTTGAGTCTCATCTTTGATAGTGTCAAAAAAATCATCAATGCTATTTATATGTTCCAACCCTTTTATTTTATGAAATTCCATTTATCCCCCATTTTTATTTTTCGTTATCTGTTATTCACTCTTTACAATCAGTTAATTTTTAGTATAGTAGAAAAATACAAAATAACAATAGGAGTAGTGAAAAATGCAAATAAATAATTTACAGGATTTAGTAGTTGAGTTGGTATCCAACGGGGTTGATTGCACATATGTGGAAAAGTTCAACAGCATATTCATCAACGATGTTGAGTCACCAAATTACACACGCTCTATATATGAGTCAAAAAGAAATTTTTTGATTAGTGTGAAAATTAAAGGCAAACCTACGAAAGACCATAATCCAACTGAGAAAGCAGAATGTTACGTAATCAAGGATGAAATAACAAAAAACTTAAACGCACTTGAAATATACAACTTTCCATTATTTAAACCAGCCGCAGAAAAGCCAAATACAGTTGCAAATCCAACAGCAAATGAGAATGACCCGTTTCAGAATTGAACTACTAATATAGAAAGGAACAATATGACAGCAATCGCACAGAAAAAAACGATGGTAGAGATGGTAGAAAATGCAGTAGCAGAAATGTCTGCACCGGAACCTATCAATGATTTGATTTATGAACAAGCCAGCAAGATTGAAAATTCAGAGGAACTAAACAAGTTCATCATGGATAACGACCCTAGAAACCATGTGGAGAATTTTTTACACCGCTACAACTTGTGGGCATTGAATCCAACAAAGGATTTGAAACACATTTCTCTACAAAGCAGATTACGCACAATCTTTGGTTCAGTGTTCTATGGCACGCCGTCAAGTTTAGGAATGCCACACTATTTTTACTACAACGACAAAGACAAAATTCTTTGCTCACCGTTTCACTACAACACAAAAACTATTGATGACTACGATGTGTCAAGGTTCATTTTATATACGAACCGATTTGCACACAATTTTAGGAAAGCAGCAGTTAACAAAATTTGTCTAGGGTTTTTAGCTTTTTCATTTTTAGCAGGATTAACCCAATACGGAGTTGTAAAGACCGGGGACTTAGTTGGACAGGCGAAAGGATATTTTGAACAGAAAGCGAACGTTAAACTTAGTAAACAGCAGCAGATTGACAACCTGGTCACTCAAGGCAAACAGCTAATTGCACAACGCACATCAAATGAAATCACAGCAGAACAATTCAACGAGCGTGTCAAAGCTTTACAAGCTCAAGAACAACAAATTAACGCACAAGGACAATAATCATGAATTTAAAAGACATACTAAAAAGATGGAAACCTATCTCAGTATTTATGAGAGTGGATAAATTAAAGCAGGAGTCATTGGATTGGACAAACGAGGTGACTCAACGAGGTGGCGTTTACTCAAGCTCTATCGTTCCGAAAGATTTACGCAACACAAAAGGCCGTTCAATCCTGACTCGTTCAGGAAAGTTAGTTGCAGGCGTAACACTATTTAGAGACTGGAACAAAGGAGAGGATGCAGGTATTAACCCATTGATCATGGCAATGATTTTTGGGGCAATGATTTCATACAACGTGTTTCATACAATCTTTTCTAGTAACGATCCTACTAGCTTTATTCAAATAGGATTTACTGCCTTTATTTTCTTGGTTGCATACTTACTAACAATGTCACCAACATTCTTTGACATCTTGATTATCGGTGCAATGTTCGCTGCAACTTTCGGAGCTATGACACTTGGAGCACATACATTGCTAGGTTCTATTTTGTCATACGCTGCACCAGCTATGTTCATTTTTGGCAGTAACAAGTTAAGGGACAACCGCAGAGCAAAATTGTTACGATTCCAAGCAAGTGAACACATGGACACAATGGGCGAGGCACACATTGAAAATAATGAAACTGGTAACCCGCTTGTAGTCCAAATAAACAAAGCACTAAAAGACAGGACAGCATTTATTCAACTTGGAACTGCAACAGGAACATTCCAAAAGAACGGTGACATGAATGCACCCGAACCAGGCACAGAATTTGGCTTGACTATTGATGACCTATCTAGAGGAGCTTTGATTTTAGGAAAATCTGGAACCGGTAAGTCTTTTACATTGCGTCATATTTTGAAAGGTGTTGTAGACGGTTTCCAAGTTCAAGGCAAAAAAATCGGTATGTTCATTACATGCGGTAAAGGTGAGTTGGCCCATGAGGTGGCACCATTTCTTGATGTCATCATCAATCCTGAAACAGTTAAGAACTTGAACATCATTGAGAACCTATCACCTGAAAACTACACAAAGATTATTGCTGACGAAAATGGAGCCAACAAAGTAACTGGTGACAACAAAATTTTCGTAGACAGTGCATTTGAGGGCACATATTACGGTAGCGTAGTTCATGAACTGTTGAAAGACATCCGTGACCAAATTCCAGGCTACAAATACAACCTTACATACCGTAGATTGGTGAGTCGTAAGTGTTTTGAACTTGGGAATATAGACAGCAACGGAAATTTAGTGAGTCACCCATTGATTGACGCTTTGAAAGCACATCCTGAATTCGGAACAAATATCCAAATCAATGATGCGATTGATTTCATAACCAGCAATCAAAATGAGACTGTGCAAAAAATGCTACAAGGAATCAACAAACAGATGGATTCTTGGATAAGTGGAATTTTTCAAAGCAAAGGCTTACGAGCATGGGCAGATTGTGAGACAAGTGATTTTGACTTGAACCAGGTTGCATACGGCTTGAAAGTTGGCGTGGCTCTTTCACCAGAACAATACGGAAAAGCAGGAACAATCATCACACAATTATTGAAAGCTAAAATGCGAAATGTTTTTGCTAAACGCAGTTACTCTTGGAGAGAGGATGACCCAAAGGCAACATCAATCATAAACATGAGTGATGAGGTTCAAGATTTAATTAATGACACTGACCTTGACAATATCTTGAAAGACCGTAGCCGTGGAGTTATCAATATTTTTGCAACACAAGGATTGACAAACTTAGATGAACGTTTAGGTAGTCCAGAAAGAACAAATAAGCTTTTACTTGGTATGTCAACAATTGGCTCATTCATGACAGACGACAAGAGAACAACTGATTTCTTACAGCATTTAGCCGGTCATGTTCGTTTTGTGACCAGCACAATTGACACAGGGGCAGCTATTGACTTTAAACACACTAACCAAGTTTTCTTACGTAGTCCAGAGTTTGACAGCAACCATCCAGAGGCTGCATACATGAAACGCAGTGGTGGACAGTCAATCATTCACTCTGCAAACGAGGTGTTAGGAGTGAAATATACAGGTGGTTTTGGTGGAAAGTTTGTGCGTAAAACACATGCAGAATTTAACTCATTTGCAACATACAACGCAGATGCAAACAATCCAATCCGTCCATTATTGTCTGACATTGATTTTAAACACCTTGAGGTTCCACAGCATGCATTTTTCCGAGTAATGAGAGCAGGTATGCCAAGAGCGGACATCATTAAAGTGAAAGGTATCAGTGCAGCGGAATTGAGAAAATAAGGAAAATATGAAAATAAAAACACTAACACTAATAATAGTCATGGCACTTGCAGGATGTTCAAAAGAGCAAGCAGCAGAGTCAAAATTGGATTTTTTGAACCATACGGCAAGCATACAGAGCAGGGGGGAGAAATCCCCTCCTCCTGGTGCTGTCAAAACAGAGACAGCCAAGAGTTCCACCGACCAAAAGCAACTTGGTAGCAGCAAGATTATCTACAGCAAAAATGAGTTCGGTATCTCACGCCAGGTAGCCATCAAAGAGTTCAACCAGGCACACTACTTTGAGAGCATTGTCAGTGAGGTTGAGGGGTTCAGATCCCATTTCTACCATGACAATATTGGAAATGCTATTGGTAACGGGTTTAATGCCAGTTTTCAAACAAAAACTAACAATGTCAAATGGGCTACAGCGGCAGGTATCGCACCAAGCATGGTTCAGAGCATCGCTAGTCTATCCAACACTGCGAACAATCCGAATCAACCTGTCCCTCGTGATGTAGTCATCACTCCCGAACAGGCAAGTTCGCTAGTAAATTCCATGCGTCCAAGTTTCCAGCAATACGTGGAAAAATACGTTGGCGCCGCAGCATGGAGCAAGTTGAATGACAATCAAAAGGCCGTACTCAGCTATCACGTTTTGAAAGTAGGACCAGGAGGAGCAGCCAAATATACGGGACTATATGCAGCAGTAAGAGCTTATGCAGCCAATCCTAGCTTAGAGAATGCTAAGGCCGCAGCTAGTCACATTGATTACAGCTATAAGCTCAATGGTCAGGTCATGCACGATCACCGCTCACAACTCTATATGTCAGCATTGTTCGTTGATCCAAAGGCATACGGCTACCTACTTGGAACCACAGCAGCACCCGCAAATTTCAAAGAGATTGCAGCCGTTGCACAAATGAACATTGACACAACAAAACCGGCAGAAAGCCAAGTTCAGGAGCAGGATATTTTTGGAAAAACCAAGGATGACGCTTTCAGTAAAGGTCAACCGTTAGACCTACAACCAATGCTTGATGGTAAGCCCTTGAAAATTGGGCCTGTTGAAAACACCTATAGAAATGAAAATCCAAGAGCAAATGCACAGTATATGTAATCAGCCTTCAATCAAAAAAGACCTCCTACATGGAGGTTTTTTTTCTTCATTTGACATGCTCAAAAATACATGCCGACAGCAGAGGCATCACAACTACAACCAGCAGTTGATGGAGCTACAGCGGTAGTGGAAAAAGTAGCCAAAGCAGTGAGAAAAGCAACAACAGGCATCATGCAGTTAGGCAAAAAGGATGGCATCACAGTTGAGACATCAAGATTTTTGACAGGTGAGGATTACAAAAATACGGCAGTGGCAAGAAAAGACTCTGTTCTATCGCACATGAAAATTGATGCTGCCAAGGTCAAATTTATTGACGGTCAAACTTTCGGAGCGGTTGAAAAAGGAACTACCAAATACATGTCTTTTGATGAAAAAGGCAAAGTGAAAGAAATTAATGCTGCATACAACAAAGCAGTAACGCAAGCTAAAAAAGAGGAATCTAAAGTCACTCAAGCACCTACCAAAAAAGCTGAACTTGCAATCTAAATTTACCAATCACCATGAGCCCAAGCTTAAACACTTGGGTTTTTCTTTTTCAAAAATGCTTGATTATCGTTCTGGATTTTGTATAACTAATATATACACAACAGGAGAAAAAATATGCAGAACGAAAACCAGACATTACCTGAACCATTTTTTGTGCTCAAATTTTACAATGAGTCAATCAGCTTTGCTACATTATCCGATGCATACCGTTTCATGAATTGTGAAGATGTAGGCTTTGGCGAAATTCACGAAATGACAGATGGAATTTTGAAAAACATTCACGCAGAGGACAAAAATGATTAAGGATAACGGGACGAACAACACAAGCATGAAAAAACAGGCGGCAACCAATGGCATAATTTTGGTTTTGCTTTTTATGATCATTGTTCAAATCAAAGGTATTGGCGACAACCTAGCGGCATACCGTGAACAAGCTGTCAAAGAAAAACTTTCCAAATCATCCATGCAGGTTCTACAAAGAGACACAAAACCAACCTTAGAAAAAGACTTGGTATACGAGAAAGGAGCAAAATGATTATGGACAACAAAATATGGCTTGATGAAATCACGCAGCTTGAGGAACGAGTAGCAGCGAACTACGGCAGTGCAGTTGTAGCTGTTGTAAACTACATACGCATTAATGATGAGTTGAAAAATGACACAGATTTGTCATTGATTGCAGTTACGGGAAATTCAGACAACGCAAAATATCTACCAGAACACATGAAAACAACAGTTTTTTGCAACAAGGCTTATCAACTCAATCCAAATGTTTTCCCATACTTGGCAGACAAGCTTTCCTATGATGTGGTAATGGATGCATTGAAAGCGACACCTGACATTTTTGACCAGCTACCAGACAGTCTTAAAAGTGACCGTAAATTTTGTCTTGATGCAGTCATGCAAAATCCCGAGGTTTTCCCACACTTGGACAGTCATCACCAGTGTGACAAGCTCATTGCTTTCCATGCCATCAACGGCGATTCCGCAACGAGTCCCAACCTAGTCAGCCCATACCAAGAGAACTTATTCTTGCTTGGGATTAAGTTGAAAGGTGAGCTATTTGCAGCGGGAGCAACCGAGTTTGATGCCGCAAAAAAATACTTAAGCAGTGCC
Organism: Candidatus Dadabacteria bacterium; assembly: GCA_040289575.1. Lineage (GTDB taxonomy): Bacteria > Desulfobacterota_D > UBA1144 > Nemesobacterales > CSP1-2 > PSLL01. The sequence goes on from PSLL01000028.1 coordinate 17,135, forward strand.
ACACTATCGGACAAGCTAACTGCCAATTTGCCACAGAAACAACGGCAACACCAAAAATTAAAGATATGAAATAGCCCCTTACGGGGCTTTTTTAGTCAGTATAAACATACCAAAATGCAACAAATAAGCAAGGGTTAGGACTTGATTTCCGCGCAATTTTTCGTATTGTATAAAAATACAACTATAAGGTTCCGCATATGCTTACAAAAAAAGAAAAATCAAATCATGAAAGGTTTCCCTACAAATGGGTATTCCTGACACCACCAATCATCATCACATATATAGCATGGTATCTATTAAAACTTTGTGCTTACGGATGTTCTAAAGTTTTGGATTGGGCCTTTGACATAGAGGACGATGGCGAACCAAACAAAAAAACCATGTTACGTGAAACGTTGCTTGAACATGAGCGAACATTCACAGCCGCAGTCTGCATTTTAGGAATAGCCCTAACAATCATTTCAGCAATCCAATAAACCACTTAACCGAACAACCAGGGGAACAACGATGGAAAAAATTTATTCAATGAAAGGAGCAGTTTTCAAGAATATGGAAACCGCTCAAAAACTTGCGACTATTGCTAATAGACTTAAGATATGCAACAAGACAGCCCTGAAATTTTGCATCTACTATGCATATGGCTTTGAGTCATACAAGTGCGTAACAAAAGGATCGGAAAACAACGAAAGCGTGGAAAAAATCACTGTGCCGTTTTCAGTTGTAAAGACAGAATTTGAGCCATCACAACTATCAATCCTAGAGACATGGATGCACAAAGAAAAGATAAATTTCTCACAACTGGCAGAGAATAGCATTGACAAGGTGACGGAGGACTACAAGACCGGAGTAGTTACCCACAATATTAGACTCTACCAATTTTTCCCACACCTAAAATAAAAAGAGCCCCGACATAGGGGCTTTTCTATATCTCAGATATCCAAATTAAAATTAATTTTCCCAAAGACTTGCTTTCTGTTGAATTTTTCGTATTGTATAGAAATACAAACAACCAAAAAGGAAAAGTATGAAATCAAAAAACTTTATTATCGCAACAAGCATTTTATTTGCATCAGCAACTAGCGCATTTGCCGCTGACCCAATCACAGCACTCTATCAGCCTGGTTTGGCATATTTCCCAATTATGCACATGGAACACGCCAAGTTGTATGAGAAACACGCCGCATTGAAAGCAGCAGAAACAAAAATTGAATACAGACAGGTTGCAGGACCCGGAAACATTGTTGACGGCTTACTTTCTAAGGCAGCAGTTCTCGGTTCAATGGGAGCCCCAAGTGTTCCCTTATTAGTAGCAAAAACTGATGGTAAGTTTAAGGTTATGGATGGTTTAGCTTACATGCCTATGTTTTTGAATTCAAGCAATCCTAACGTGAAAACCTTAGCTGATTTCTTAAAACCAGAAAACGAGGGAAAAAACAAAATGGCTGTACCAACACCGAAAACATCAGTCCAAGCAGTTATGCTACAGATGGCAGCAGCTAACACCTTTGGTATTGCAAAGTATGACGTTTTGGACAAATTGACTGTAGCAATGAAACACCCTGATGCAACAGCATCAATGCTTTCATTTAAGACTGAAATCAACAACCATTTCACATCAGTTCCATTCCAAGAGCAAGAACTACGTGACGGTAAAGGAAAGATTCACAAGGTTGTTAGTTCATACGATGTCATGGGTGGTAAGTCATCATTCGTAGTTCAAATGGCGAGTGTTGAATGGGCTCAGAAAAATCCTAAAGAATTCCAAGCTTTCAAGGATGCTTACGAGGAAAGTATCACTTGGATCAACTCACATAAGGCAGAGGCAGCTAAAGAGTATGTTGAACTTTCAAAATCTAAGGATACACCAGCAGCCATTTTAGAGTTGTTAAACGATCCTGATATTGAGTTCAACCTAAAGCCAATTGGTTTGACCAAGGTTTCAAATTTCATGGCAAGTGTAAAAACTATCAAGTTTGCACCAACTTATAACCAGATGACTTTTGACCACTTGCACGGAAAAGGCGGTAACTAATAAATAGCTGCAAAAAATGGCAACCATGATTTTTGAGGTTGCCAACTAATAATAAGGATAATGACATGAAACAAATAATTTTAGATGTGAAAGGCGTAACAGTTCAGTTCAAGACATTGACCGCAAAAATCACTGCACTATGGGACATCAGTTTCAAAGTAGAAAAAGGCGACAGAGTAATCATCGTCGGAGAATCAGGATGTGGAAAATCTACATTACTTAATGCTATAGGAGCTAGTGTCCCTTTGACAGCCGGCGAAATTCTTTTGAATGGTAAAAAAATCACTAAACCCAGCATTGACATGATGAATGTGTATCAGGAGTCTGACCAATTGTGTGCTTGGAAAACAGTTTTAGAAAATGTCCGTTTCCCATTGATGGTTGCACGAGGCATGAACAGAGCACAAGCAACTGAAAGAGCAATGACCTATTTAGGTAAGGTAAAACTTGAGACACATATCAACAAGTATCCTCATGAATTGTCAGGAGGAATGAAAGCACGAGTAGCGATAGCAAGAGGCATGGCGGTAGAGCCAGCAATCTTACTACTTGATGAACCATTCGCAGCTTTAGATCCGATGACACGCAGACAGATGCAAATTGAGACACGCACACTTTTAGAGAAAACAGGTGCGACATGCTTAATGATTACTCATGATGTAGCAGAGGCAGTTCGTTTAGCTACCAAAATCATTGTGCTATCCCCTCACCCTGGTCAAGTCATAGCGGAGTTGCAGGGCTCACCGACAGGCGAGGATTCTGAACTTGAAAAGCACATACATGAGTTACTAGGACACTAAAAATACAACACACAACAAAAATAAAATGGAGCACGACATGCTAGACACAACAAAAAACATATACAGAGAAAAAGCGGACTTGTCCGAAATCGGAGACATTTCAGTATCATTACCAATGTGGCAGAGAATCAGTCAAATGACATGGCTACGTAAGACATTGATACTTATCGTTATGATTTTAGGATGGGAATTTTATGCACGCCATCTTAACGATGCATTGCTTTTCCCAACCTTTACCGCGACTGCTAAAACATGGTTCTCATTATTATTAGATGGAACTTTGGCAGACAAAACATGGACAAGCTTGAAAGTGTTAGGCATGGGCTACGGGCTTGGAATTCTTTTAGCTACAGTTTTAGCAGTAGCCGCAACACTTACTAAGATAGGTCAAGATATTTTAGAGACATTGACAGCCATGTTCTCACCATTACCAGCAATTGCACTTTTACCTTTAGCATTAATTTGGTTTGGCATGGGAAATGGTTCTTTAGTTTTCGTAATTGTTCATTCAGTCTTGTGGCCTGTAGCTTTGAGCATGTTAAGTGGTTTTAAGGCAGTTGCTCCAACATTGAGAAAGGTAGGACGCAACTACGGATTAACAAGTTTTGGATATGCAAGACACATTCTTTTTCCAGCAGCACTTAACAGTATTTTGACAGGGTTTAAAATCGGCTGGTCCTACGCATGGAGAACATTAGTCGCAGCCGAACTCATATTCGGGGCCGCCAGCGGATCGGGCGGACTCGGGTTCTTTATATCAGAATCGAAGAACAACTTATTGATTCCCGAGGTATTTGCAGGTCTACTTAGCGTGATTATTATTGGCTTGTTAGTTGAGGCAGTAGTTTTCAGAATTATTGAAAACAAGACAGTAAAAAAATGGGGTATGCAATCATAAGTAGTATCAAATCTAAGAAAGCTCCAATCATGGAGCTTTTTTCATTGACCATCTAATTTTGCCGAACAATGATAAAAAGCCCCTTGATGGGGCTTTTGTGTTTTCAAAGCTAATTTTAAAAGAAAGAGGTTTTAACCATCCAAACAATAAATGCACCCATTCCAGCTAAAGAGACAAACGCCATTATCACAACTGCCTTTGTATCTTTCACTCGTTGTGTTTGCATTGCAACTAATTCTTTTCCTATCACACCGCTATCGTCATACCCTTTATCATAATTCATGTTCTCGTTCATTGTAGTTCTCCTGTTTTTGTTGTTTATAAAACCAATATACGAAAACAAAAACGAAAGTAAACCCCCAAATTGCATTATTGCAGATATCTAATTTGCAATATTTGTTCTGCTAGTTCTTATTTCTGCTATTGCAATTCATTGAATTTTTCGTATTGTATATAAACACAACTACGGAGATTACATGAAACAGAAAAAATTACACTTAATAAAGATTGCAGTAATAATTGCGGCAGCATTTCAGGCAAACGCATATGCAGTCACTTTTACACCACCACCAGGTCCTCCACCAGGCAACATGGTTGTTGATATAAACAGTTCTACAGGATCTAGTATTCAGTATGGTAGCGGCGGTGCAATTTTTGGACAGGGCAACACATGCTACGGAAATAACTGCTTAATCAACGGCATGAATTCAACAGTTGGAACTCCAACTAGCAATACTGATGATGGATTTGTATTTGGTAACAATTCGTCAAATACAGGAGTAAACGGCGGGGCAATAGGAAACAACACTGTCAATAATTTGGATAACAACATTTCCGTGGGGGATCGCACGATTGGTTCAGTATCCGACGCTGTGACAGGTGATCAGGCCGTAAACCTTAGACAGGTGCAAAGCTTGATCGGACCAGCAGGTATCACCCGCCCACAAGCACAAGCTATTGCTGACACGGCCCAAAGTAACGCAATTAGTCAATCCAACAGCTACACAGATGCGGCCGCTGCAACCACATTGAACCAGGCGAACACTACCGCCGCAGCAGCAGCGACAACAGCACAGACCAATGCGGTAACACAGTCAACCACTTACACAGACGGTGTAGCAGCAACCACCTTGGGAGCAGCTAACGCCAATGCACAAACTCTAGCGAACGCCGCCCAAGCAAATGCAGTGAGTCAGGCAACTACCGCTGCACGGACATTGGCTACAACCGCTCAGAACAATGCGGTGACTCAATCTAATGCCTACACCAACGCAGCGACTACAGGAGCTTTAACCCAGGCGAACGCCAATGCACAGACACTTGCAAATACTGCACAGACAAATGCCGTAACTCAAGCAACAGCGAACGCACAAGCTTTAGCAACTACAGCACAGACCAATGCAGTGAGTCAGGCAAAAACTTACACAGACGGTGTGACATCTGGAATTTTGACTCAAGCGAATACCAATGCACAGGTGATGGCGAATACTGCACAAGGCAATGCAGTAGCACAGTTAAAAACCTATACCGATGGAGTTACATCAGGGATTTTGACGCAGGCGAACAGCAATGCAAAAACTTTGGCTGATACTGCACAAACCAATGCAGTGACTCAAGCAAATGCAAGTGCAAAAGTGATGGCTGATACAGCACAAACAAATGCAGTTTCACTTTCTCAAGCATATACCAATGTAGCAGCAGCAAACACTTTGGCAGCAGCGAACATGAACACACAAACCTTTGTATCTCAGTCTGAAAATCGTTCAATGGCGTATGCAGATCAGGTAGGAGCAAACAGTGTCAAGCAAGCGAACTCCTACACAGATAGTAAGTTAGGAAAAGTGAACACTGACTTGAGAGCTTTAGACAGAAAATATGCAGGAGCCATTGCAAGTGTGGCCGCCGCAAGTTCAGCACCGTTCATACCTGGTAAAACAGTGGTAACTGGTGGCATGGGTTACTACTCAGGACAGTCTGCATTCGGTATATCAATGACAAGTTCATACAGTTCAACTTACGGCGTTCGTGGAGCCGTGTCTTTCTCACATACAGGAGGGCCAGTTTTAAGTGCAGGATTCATTGCAGTTTATTAAACGTAAAAACGTAAAAGCATATATGAAAACCATCGTGCAACTCACAAAAAAAGAAACTGACCCGATGATTTGCCATTCAGGTGACTACTGTGATTCCAACATGGCGATGTATGAGGCTTTTGTAATTAACGGAATTGACCCGCTTGAAACAGATGATGGTATGTCTCAAGAACATACAGACCTTTGGAACGAGGCATGGGACTTGGCGAAAAAGAATCTTTTCTATACTGAACCTACCGTAAAGTGAAAAACAACATGAACAACTTTGGCAAACCACCTTTTGACCTCATCAAAGTATCTGGTGACTGGACTGACAATGTCTATAACTGCTACTCCAACCGCCAACACTGGAATGGATGGGCAATGCCCTATTTCACGAAAGAGGAGGCTTTGCGTATTGTTGAGGACATGGATGATGTGACTTATGACGAATCCACCGACAGCTTTGTGTGGACGAATGCTGACGACAACGAACTGGGATGAGATGGCAGTAACAAAATAATCTAGAAATTATGAAATATTAGAGCCCCTACATGGGGCTTTTTTTTCGTCTAACGATATCTAAAATTGGATTTGCACATTGACAACTTTTCAATTTTTCGTATTGTATATAAATACGAAACGAACTGATTTACCAACTACGACACATCAGGAGGCTTGTATGGAAATCTAAAAAAGGAAACCGCATGCAGAACACAATATCTCTATACCAAAAACCAATTGTAATAAAACAGGAATCTTTGCCTTTCACTGTTCGCTTAGTGAAAAATGAAAGTGATTTGATGAAAGCAGTAAGTATTCGTCAAAGTGCATATGAGCGTCATGTTCCAGAGTTCGCAAAATTATTGCAAGAACCTGAACTTGCTGACTACGAGGACGACACAGTAGTTTTCTTAGCAGAATCCAAAGATGATGGAGCGCCACTTGGCACAATCAGAATTCAGTCTAATTTTGTTAGACCACTTGACCTTGAAAAATCAGTTGAACTACCTACATGGTTGAGTGAGTCAAAAATAGCAGAGGCATCAAGGCTAGGAATAGTAGCAAGCCCACAAGGGTCACTAATCAAGGATGCTCTTGTAAAAGCATTCTACTTACTATGCATGAAAAACAGCATTGACCTGATGGTGATTTCCGCACGCCGGCCACTCAACCGCATGTATGAAAAATTGTGTTTTTCAGACGTTTTTTCAGACTTGATACCCATGAAACACATAGGCAACATTCCGCACAAAATCATGTATTTTGATGTGAGGAGCAGCTACAAAACTTGGACAGAACACAACCATCCAGGCGTGGAATTTTTCGGACTTACCCACCACCCTGACATCAGCATTGACTGATTCAAATAGCCCCGTAGAGGGGCTAAATCATTGATTCAAGGGTTTTCTACGACCTGCACACCCTACCCGCTTGTCCACCTATCAGAACCACTAGGCTACGGTTCTAGGCTACACCCCGCCCAAGACTGCCACAGATGCACCCCTAAAATAAATCCATTTGTAGCCTATATGTAGCAAAATTTTTCACAAGCAAAAGAAAAGGGGCTACGATTTCTCGTAACCCCTTGATTTTACTACTAATTTTGGTAGGCCGTGCGGGATTCGAACCTGCGACCAACGGATTAAAAGTCCGTTAATTATAGCCTAAAGCCCTTTTTCCTAAGTCATTGATTTTACTAGAAAATCCTTGTAACTCATTGATTTTACAGGTTTTTTAAACAAGGACACTGCGATTCTTACTTGCCATTGGTTGCCATTGGTTGCCAATGATTTCCAGCTTTGTGTAGCCTAATTTGTAGCCTAGAACCGAATTGTAGCCTAGAATGTGCTAACGGAGCATCATTTCTAAACGGCATCAATTTTGGGGGAGCTATGACTACAACCAGCCAGAAAACAACCGACGACAGCAGCATCCGTTTTCCGTTCACAGCCAAGCTACTGGCCAAAATTCCCTTGGAAACGGAGGGTCCGCAAAAAACATACTATGATACCAACTTTAAAGGGTTGGGCCTGCGTGTCGGAGCCAAGAAAAAAACTTTCATTCTTTACAAGAGAGTCAAAGGAGGCGCACCAGTTCGCATCACTCTCGGTCAGTATGGAATCATTGGACTTGAGGATGCCAAGAAACTTGCACTTGCTCAAAGTGTAGTGTTGAACGATGGCATCAACCCACTTGTTGAGAAAAAGGTTCATGCAGCGAACTTGGCAGCAAGTCAGGTGGACACAGTGCAGATGGTTTTTGACTACTACATTACTCATCAAATCAAGAGCCACAAGAAAAACGTTGAGACATTTGATGCAGACGGCAAAGTCATTGGTAAGTCATCAACACTAAAAGACATAGACTTGATGCTCAAGTATTTTGGTGAAAAAACGTTCACGTCGCTCAAGCAGGTAAACGGCGAGTGGGTTCAAGATCAAGACGTAACTTTGCGCAACTTGCTAACAATCCCTTTTCGTGAACTGACACCCAAAGAAATTTTGGAGAGGTTCAAATTGTTGGAAACCGCATGTCCTGCACGCATTCCGAAAAACAAACCTTTGGAGCCGATCAAACGAACACATCAACTTACTTTCAAGTATGCGAACTCTGCGTTTGGATATTACATCGGTGTTGAGAGCTTGATTCCTAAAGAAAACTACCACAACCCTTTTGACATCTTGACCTCTGCTAAAAAATGGAAAAAAACAAGCATGAGGAAAGGCTACATTGATTTTAAGGATCAGGAGGGTTACAACTGGTGGACAGCAGTAAAAACTTACACAAAAGCGGCAGGTTCCGTATCTGACTACATTATTTTTAGCTTGTTGCAAGCTGGCCGTTCAATTGACATCGCATCACTCACTTGGGACAAAGTTGATTTTGCAAGAAAAGAAATTAGGTATGTAGATACCAAAAACGATGAAACCTACGTTTTCCCACTGACCAAACATGCACTTGAAATTTTGCATCGTCGTCGGAAATTCTCAAACGGCACAGAATTTATTTTTGAATATCCTAACAGCAAGGACAAACATGTCCCTCCAGCTTGCAAGGATCATTTCAAAGCCATTGCTACAATTTCTGGAAAACACATTACTCACCATGATTTGCGTCGCACGTGGGCAACACAAGCACGAGCATTGAAAATTGACGGCAGGACGATTGACTATTGTCTCAAACACAAAATTGGTGACGTGAATGAACACTACTACCAGGGCCAGAAACAGGAAATTCATGATGCATTGCAATTGGTTGAGGACACCATCCTCTCACATGTTAAATCTAAAGAGCCGAAAGAAATGGAGATGGCAGCATGACACCAGAGGACTTTCAAAAACAACTATCTGAACTGCCACCCGACACACCAGTCACGGCTGAACACATTTTAGTCATGCTTGAGATTTTGAAAAACGGTTCCAAACCCAAACCTGTAGCTCAAGAACCAAAAGACAAGAACTACAGCCAGTGGGATTCTCAAAAAGTAATTGACCAAGATACTTTAGCGGAGTGGATTAATGAGTCACCCTCTACATTAGAAAAGTGGAGGATGACAAACAATGCAGGACCACAAGCAACTTACAAGAAAAAACGTGTTGGCTATCAAGTTGGAAAAGTTAGGGAGTGGCTAAATCAAAATACTCATGATTCAAGTATTCAACATCAACATGCAAAGCAAGCCGAACTACAAGCAGCATTGAGCGGCAAGAAAATCAAAAAACTGTTTTCGTTTGGTATGGAATGGGATCAAGTTGAACCACTCATTTTTATAGATAACGAACCTAGGCCGTATTTCTCTACCTTTGACGATGAATTAAACATTACGGGTTACGAGGTGCGATGGAGTCAGAGCGAAAGTTTGGCATATTGGTTTATGGATCAATTGAAATCATATCCAGACAAAGCAGTTGATAGGCTTGAGGTTCGTGGCAACATCAACGAAATGAGCTTGTATTTGGTTGATGGTGAGGTTCAGAAACGAAACCTTGCACATACAGTAGCTACCATCCCCTTTGATAGCGAAGTAAAATACCAAGAACTCATTTTTGACTTGCTGTACTTGGGAGTTGATTTCAAAGCAGTGGATGAGCAAGGCCGTGATGCAGTGACACTTGCAGAGCATGAGAACAACGGCTTTTTTGCCAAAACCGTCAAGTCCTACTATCACTACTGGGAACTGCAAGACAAATTAGCGAAAAAGCCATTCAAATTAGCGAAAAAGCCATTTTAGTTTCACATACGGTATTAATAAGAAAAGCTCCTGTAATGGGAGCTTTTTTCATTTGACGAACAATCCGTTATTTGGGACTTGTGATGTATTTTAGGTATGACCCTTGACCGTGAAAAACTGCACTCTCATCAACAAACCCCTCCCTTTTGTAGCTACCTGACGTATAATAGTGTGTATACAATGTAACCGTGGTTGTAACAATATTCGTACAACCCAGATACCTGCTCCTAGAATTAAATTATTTTTAACAGATTTATCTATTGTTTAACAATTTTGCCACGTTATAATTAAAGTATATATTTTAAAAAAGGAAAAAGAATGAATGAATTTAAAGAATTGGAAACTGTTATTTCTGAAATTGAAAGCGAGGTAAATCCGAAGAGTGATTTTGCAAAATTTGAAATTAAAGAATATTTTAAGTCATTGATGCAAGAAGCTGGCGATGCCTCAATTTTACTTGAGAGTATTTCATTAGATTCTCATCAAAATCTAGATAATAAACCAGTTTTAGACTTTGCCACAAATGTAATAACAAGAATACATAAAATATCTCCTGAAATATTAGTTAATCTATGTCAATACACTGGATTTTCACAGAAACAAATTGTCAAAGTAAAAGAAATTTGTGAACTAAAGGAAAAGTCTACTGATAAATCAATTTGTCATCTTTTTGAATCAACGGCTCTTGAATTATCATTAATAAATTATCCGAAAAATAAAGAACTTTTAAAGTCCAAAAAGAATAATTTAAAAGTAAATGAAGAAGAAGACGAAAATACTTTTGATTCATTTTTAAGATATTTGGTTAAAATTGGTGTTCCAAGTCAGATACTTGAAAATCTAGCTAGTCTCACTGTATACCAAAAGTTTCAATTACAAGATGATTTAAAAATTAATTTCAAGCTACAGAATATTTATAACAGATTTGTTGAAACAGGCATCATTAATAAAGATGAAATAGAATATTCTAAAAATATCATTTATAGTTCTATTTTAAAAAATCTAAATTCTCACCCAATTCAAATACTCAATACTAACGGATACCCAGTTGCAAGTTACTCTGATAAGCAATTTACTGAAGAGTTTTTTATGAAATGCTCTCCATCAACTGTCTTTGATGCATGGGGGGTAAAAGACGAAATGTTACTTGTTTATTGCATGACAAATAACCATACATTTGAGAGTCAGGACATCCAAATTGTAAGAGATGCATATGGCGTTTTAAATGGGATGTCAAAAGGTAAATTGAATGGGGTTAAAGATTTTGAAATGATTGCTCTATGTAATCCATTACTAGGTGATGATAATGAAGATTATTTAATGTTCAATAATCAGCTAAAACAAATGGTCAATGCAGGAACAATTTCTCAATTGGAATATAATTCATTGAAATATGCTCCTGTAAATAAAGAAATGCTTAATATTATTGATAATACAGCCGATGGTTTGTATGAGCAAATTAAAGGACGCATTAGTTTAGGTTTACATTCTGATAATAGTCTAGCTGTTAAACTCAAAACAAAATCAATTCAAGTTTCCACTAGCATTTCTGGCATAGTGCGAGCGATTGGCACTTTAAAGAAAATAAGTGAATGTAATCCAACTTTACATCAAATAGATTCTGCATTCGCAACATATGCAAAGGATATGGCTGACGGATATCGTTTGGCTCATGCTGCTTTTGTTAACTATTCTCCCAAGGATTTAGAAACAAAAGATTTGTTAGATAATGCTATAAAAGATTTATTAGCAATTAAGAAAACATTAATTTCTAGCAATAGTCGTCATAGCAAATCACCCTGGACGCGTTCGGTCTGATTGCGAAAGAGGGTAGGAAATACGGGCTAACAACGATCCTCGCCACCCAACGGCCGCGTGACATACCAGAGGACGTGTTGAGTCAGATGGGTATGTTTGTAGTCCACCGGCTCATCAACGAGCGAGACCGATCAGTTGTAGAAAAGGCGTGCGGAAACTTGGATGGTTCGGCAGCGGCGTTCTTGCGAACACTAGGTCAAGGCGAGGCTATTCTTGTAGGTGTAGATTTTCCGATGCCCACCCCTGTAAAGATTACACCGCCCAACTATGAACCGAAATCACATGGCCCCAACTACAGCAAGTTTTGCTTATTTAAGACTGCGTAAAGTTGTTGACTTGCCATACTTGATAATTTAAAGTGAACGTATCAACACAAGTTAGCAAGGTGTTGAGTAAGCCAAGACAACCTACTCACTTAGAAAGTCAAAAAAATGAACACTGCTGCTAACCCAATCAAAACACAAACCAACGCACCAACCGCCGCACCGACCAACGCAGTTTCGGAAAAGGTCAAAGCACCTGAAAAAATGAGCCGCAACGAAATCCTCACAGAAATCAAAGCACTGCGTGATTTGGTTGACCGTGACAAAGCTGATGCATCAGACTTGGACCGTTTGCATAAACTGGAACAAGCAAAGCTGCACATTCGTGAAAGCCGCAAAACCGAAATCGCATCAGTGATTGCAAAATTGGCGACAATTGGCGATGTCAAGCTGCTTGAATTATTCCCTGAAACCAGTGTGAAAGAATTGCTGGAAATGGTTGAACAAAACGAACTGCGTTCGGCTATCAAGGGTATGGGTTACACAAAGACAGCTCCTGCTAGTGGTTCAGGTAACAGCACCCCAACTGTAAAGAAAACGGGCGAACTCCCATCGGAAAAGGGTGAGCCGTTGATGTTTATTGCAAAGACGAGCGACCACCACGCCGCACTTGATTTCCAATACAAGGCCGGCCGTCTGTATGAAAATGTTCTTGACAAAGGTCAGCAATCCGACAAAAAAATTGCAAAATACAAGGCAAGTGGTTACGGCAATCCATACATGATGGGCGGATTTCCTGATCCGTTGTTGAAACTGGCTAAAGAGGAGTTTGCAAAAGCCAAACCTGATTTGAAAGCAGCACTGCACGGTAAGCTGAACGATGCAGGTAAAGAGCATTTCAAAAAACCTGAAAACCAACAAGAATTTGACCACCTTGTTACTTATGTTGCCAACCATTGGGAAAAGGCAGCAGAGGCTAAAGCCGCAGCAGCCAAAGCAGCAGCAGCCGCAAAGACAGCCAAAGCAGCAGCAGCAGCAAAAGCCTAATCAACTGAACTACCCTAAAGATCCTGTCATAGGAGCTTTTTTTATGCACGAAATTATTGGAAACTTATGAACGACGAGCAAAGAGAAACCTATAAGGCTCAATTTACAGAGGGTGTATCGTTCACTCTCAACATGTGCAAAGCATTTTTGCTAATTGACAACGAGAAAGAACAAATTGCCGAACTTGATAGCCAATTAAGAATTCTGGTGGACATTGATGAGCAACTGGGAATTGCAAGAGATTTCATGATGGAGTTGTTCGGAGACCCATCAACCAATTGGGGAGCATTAACAGCAGGGACAGCTAATAATTACATTGCCAAGACCAAAAAACGAGGACTTGCTAGTTTCCTCTACAGTCACATGCTTGCCTACTACTTTGAAAATAGGACCGACGATGATCGGTATTTCAAGGCAGCACAACAAGCCATAGAGAGTGCAGCTACGAGCAAGCCAAAAATCTTGAATCATCTGTTGCTTGGAGCCGTTGAGTGTATTTTGAGTCAAGATAGCGACGATGGCGAACTCTGCTTTGATTTTGTTCATGACGAAAAATTCATGGCAAATCTTAAACGTATTATGGACACTTTGCAGAGTCTAGGCGTGAAATTCACTGGCGACATGACAGAACAGTGGACAGGAAAAGACTACGAAAGCTTTTGGAATTACATCTACGAAAAATTTGATAAAGACCAAGGCAGTGATTACAAGACCATTATCGAATTTCTCACACCATACGGAAAAACAGAGACAACCAAGATTGCAGCTAGGCGATGTTTGGTAGTGTATTGAAATACGAAAGGCTCCCAATACGGAGCCTTTTTTTACGTCTGAACATTAGTAGAACCACTTGCAGTAAGCAACTATTGCCGCAGCACCCAACACCATTGCAATGATGATGGTTTCGAATTTTGACATATATGCGGTAATCCTCATAACTCAACGATGCAATTTTTGCATGATGATTAGACATGCGACTTTGAGCATCACGATTTGCATAGTAGGCAGTAATTTTACTGTTAGCTAAGTCATCACTATCATGGCTATTGACACCAGCCGAATATGCATCATTGTTGTTGAACCAGCCCATAATTTTCTCCCGTTGTATATCTTATAGTTACGCGCATCTAAAAAAGTGTCAAGGCCGTAGACAAAAATAAAGCCCCATTTCTGAGGCTTTTTGTAGATTACTCCAATTTGTCTATGTCACGAAATTTACTCAATTCACCACTAAGATAGTGACCCAATGGTTTTTCACCACCGTTGAACTTTGATTTTTTATCAGCAGTGAAAGCATTACGAGCAGTCACGGTTGCCTCTTTCAACTTACTAGCAATCTCTTTTTTGTCAGTGATACCGGACGCTTTCATGCCATGTTTTGCTTTTTCATACATGCCTACAGCCTCCTTGAATTTTGAGCCTGAGAATGTGCCACCAGCGAACCCCTTAATCATGGCTCCGCTACCTGGTCCGAATTCTTGATTAAGAGTAGATTTCATAGCAGTGTCCATTTGTTCATTAGATGTTTTGTCAGGATTTACTTTTCTTTCCTCGTCAAGATTTTTTGCGAATGCTTGAGCTTTAGGACTATCATTACCACCCAAATCATCAATTTTGGAGTCAAATTGTTTTTTAGCACTCTTAGCACTCATTTCAGCCAAGCTACTACCACCA
>PSLL01000029.1:0-6586 GCA_040289575.1 Candidatus Dadabacteria bacterium
TAGTCCCCTCTGGTTACGAATCCCACTAATTACCTAATTTTATTTTCCAAACTTATCTACCTCTTTTTGTGTATAATAAAAAATAGAGACTCATAAATAAGAAAGGCGACTATTATGAAAGAGATGCTATGGACGCCATCAAAAGAGCGGATAAGGAATGCCAATATGACGCGGTTTATCGAGTTTGTCAACCAGAGATACGGAAAGCAGTTTCGCTCTTATGACGAGCTGTATCAATGGTCTATCGAGAACATTCCCGATTTCTGGAAATGTATGTGGGATTTTGGCCAAGTAAAGGCATCGCGCGGATACAATATCGTTGTTGATGATCTCGGAAAAATGCCCGGAGCAAGGTGGTTTATCGGTGCTAGGCTTAATTTCGCCGAGAATCTCCTTCGATACGGGGATGATCATGTTGCGCTTATCTTTAAAGGCGAGGGTTGTGAGGCAACCAGAATGACTTATGCCAAGCTTTATGATAGCGTGGCGCGATTATCAAAATCGCTTAGGGATATGGGCGTAACCAAAGGGGACAGGGTTGCCGGATTCATGCCAAACATGCTGGAAACCGTAATTGCCATGCTTGCCACAGCTAGCATAGGTGCCCTCTGGTCTTCCTGCTCACCCGACTTTGGTATAGGAGGGGTTCTCGACCGATTTGGACAGATAGAGCCAAGGGTCTTGTTTACGGCCGATGGATACTACTATGGAAGAAAGAGGTTTGACTCCATTGAGCGAATCACAAGTATACTCAAGGGACTCCATTCAATAGAGAAGGTGGTGGTTGTTCCATATACACAGAATGAGCCAAGAATATTTCCTATCCCCAATTCTGTTCTCTATGAGGATTTTATATCGAATCAAAGTGGACTTGAGATTGAGTTTGAACAGGTGCCGTTTGATCATCCGCTCTATATAATGTATTCCTCCGGAACAACAGGATTGCCCAAATGTATCGTTCATAGCGTTGGGGGTACGCTAATTCAGCATATAAAGGAATTAGGGCTTCATACAGATCTAAAGCGGGAGGACACCATATTTCTACTTTACCACGTGTGGGTGGATGATGTGGAATTGGCTGGTTAGCTCACTGTCTCTAGGTGCGAGCCTCGTTCTATATGACGGATCGCCATTCTATCCCAATACGGGGATTCTCTGGAAATTGGCTGAGGATGGGGGGATAACAATCTTTGGAACTAGCGCCCGGTATATCGCGGCTATTGAGAAAGAGGGGTTAAGACCAGGGAGGGATTACGATTTAAACAAACTAAGAACTGTTCTTTCTACCGGCTCCCCGCTTGCCGTTGAGGGTTTTTATTATGTCTACAGGGACATCAAAGAAGACGTTCAACTCTCTTCCATTTCAGGGGGGACGGATATTATAGGATGTTTTGTCCTCGGAAATCCAATCGGCCCTGTTTATGCCACAGAACTTCGGTGCCGCGGACTGGGCATGAGGGTAGAGGCTTTTGACGAGAATGGAAAATCAGTTATCAATCAGAGAGGAGAGTTGGTCTGTACCGCTCCATTTCCATCAATGCCTATATACTTCTGGAACGACCTGATTGTGGTAGGGCAGGGGTGGGAAAATGACGAAAGAATTATACTATTTGTAAAACTGGCCGAAGGGGCTGAGCTTACTGATGATCTCAAAAACAGAATTAGAAAAGATATAAGGGAAAATGCCTCACCCCGTCACGTTCCGCAAGGATAATTGCAGTAAGGGATATTCCATACACAATCAATATGAAGAAGGTAGAGCTTGCGGTAAGAAATGTTATTCACGGAGAGCCGGTATTGAATAAGGATGCTCTGTCGAATCCAGAGTCCCTGGAACTCTATAGAGATCTTCCTGAGCTTCAAACCTAGATTAAACTAGCTCGACACTATCTCACTTATCCACTCATCTGGGAGTGCACCGCCCCATCTGTCTATAATCTCTTTTATTACATAGTCTCTTATATCCATTACAGTCTTTAATTTTAAGGTTTCCTCCACGATTTCTTTCGATCCCTTTTCGGTAATAGAGTTCAATAACTTCTTTACCTTGGGTATGGCGTGAACATTCATACTTAGTTCATTCACGCCCATCCCGACAAGGAGAGGAACGCAGGGAAGCTGTCCTGCCATCTCTCCACATACACCTACTTTAACCCCCTTTTGATTGGCGACCTCTATAATTCTCTTTATGAGACGCAGAACAGCGGGGTGAAATGGGCTAAAAAGATATGATACGTGTTCATTAATTCTGTCTACGGCAAGCGTATACTGGATTAAATCATTTGTTCCGATACTTAAAAAATCCACCTCATCGGCAATCTCGGATGCCATAAGGGCGGCAGAAGGGGTTTCAATCATAATCCCGATCTCCCACTGAGGAGGAGAGTTGAGTTCTCTAGCAACGCGCGATATTATCCCTTTTACTTCGGTTATTTCCTCAATGCTTGAGACCATAGGAATAAGGATTCTAATCTTTCCAAAAAGGCTTGCCTTAAGAAGTGCCTTAATCTGAGCATGAAATATATTTTCATCCTTTAGGGAGAATCTTATTCCGCGAAGACCGAGTGCGGGATTCAGTTCTCTGGACGGCTCCATTCCGATGGGAAACTTATCCCCTCCTATATCGAGTGTTCTTATTGTAACGGATCGCAAGCCCAAGGTGGAAATCACCTTCTTATAGTCCTCAAACTGCTCCTCTTCGGTTGGAAAAGACGCCGAGTTTATAAAGAGGAATTCGGTTCTATACATCCCTATCCCTTCTGCTCCGTAGCATATGGCGAGTTCCGCTTCATCTGCCATCTCTATGTTCGCATTGACTCTAATCTCCTTGCCATCCAGTGTTTTCCCAGGAAGTGCTACGTAACTCCTTAGCTTTCTCTCAAGGGCTTGGTATTCCTTTTTCCTCCTCTTAAATTCCTTTAGCTCTTTCTCAGTCGGATTGACTATAACTATCCCCTTAAATCCGTCAATGAATATCGGATCACCGGGAGAGACTTTAAGTGAAATGTCTTCAAGCCCCATAACCGTAGGGATTCCGAGTGATCTCGCGACTATTGCACTGTGAGACGTAGAGCCGCCGATATCTGTTGCAAACCCTATGGCATGGTGCTTTGCCAATCCGACCACATCAATTGGTCCAATATCATGAGCCACCACAACCGAGTCTTCATTCAGGTCTGGTATCTCATCATGAATCCCATGGAGGTTTCTGAGAATCCTCTGCCCAAGGTAGTGAATATCTGCGAGCCTCTCTCTCATATAAATGTCCTCTATGGAGCGCAGGGCTTCGCTCTTTTTGGAAAGGACGGATGTTATAGCCCACTCTGCATTTGTTTGTTCCTTTTCGATGGTTCTAATTACGTCCTCACAAAGGAGTTCATCTTCAAGCATCATAAGATGGAAATTTAGAATCTGAATATGGTCGTCCCCTGATTCCTCTGGATCGAATCTCTCTCTAATTGAAATGAGCTGGTCTTTGGATTTCTGAACGGCGGCTAAAAATCTCTTTTTTTCGGCTTCGATTAGGTCAACATCTATTCTCTTCTTCTCCACGATCATCTTAGCGCGATTGAGCAGGACCACCCTGCCAAGGGCAACTCCGGCTGAAACGGCGATTCCTTTTGCTTCAAACCTCATTTCACATCTCCTCGCCGAATCCACTCTCTATGAGCTTTCCAATTTCGGAAATCGCTTCTCTGGCATCTTCGCCTACAGCCACTATATTCAACTCAGTCCCCTGTATCGCGGCAAGGGACAGTATGCCGAGTATGCTCTTTCCGTTTACCTCATAGCCGTCTTTTATGAGCTTTATATCTGAAGAGAACTTATTTGAGAGCCGCACAAACATAGCAGCTGCGCGTGCATGAAGCCCCAATTTGTTTTTTATCTTAAACACCCTGCTCAGCGTATCCGTGCTTGCCACTTTGGAGATTGCCTCCTTTAAGGTGTTCTATATCAGTTTAAAGTAGCATATGATAGAGGCATATCGTACCCAATCGAAAAATAGGGCAGTCTCCCAGAACTCTAATAAATCCTAGAGAAATACAAAACCATTAATTTTAAATTATAAGGATTTAGAACGCCTTTTCAAATCTCGCTAGTGGTTGCTCTGGCTTGAAGGAGTTTCTGTCTATATTGCCGTTTACTTCGACATCTTCGTCGTATTTTAGAGATATGGAGAATTTATCTACTTTAAGTTCTATCCTTTTAGGGAAAGAGACTCCAGGACCAACGTCTTTAAAATCATCGAACCTGTAGACCACTGAAACTCCCCCACCTAGGTTTATGTTTGCCCTTTCAATCCTATAATTAATATGGTCTACCCACAGAGCGCCTTCCTCTTTGCCATTCTTAAATAGGGTGAGGATAAGATAATCTGATCTTGTGCTCAGATAAACCTGAGAGGATTCATATTCGGGCGGCTCGGCAAGCCGCCCCAGGAGGAGATTGACCAATTTGTCTACGGTGAGCTTTACAGGAAGCCCGCTGTAGAGGGATGAAAAATCAAATTCCTGAGTCCTATCAAATACTCTTCGCTCCTTGGGAAATGTCACGTATATCTTCTCTCCATCCGATATAATCGTCCCCACGGCCCTTCCAAAGGGGACGAGAGCCTCAATATGAAGGAGGTTTGGCTCTTCGGCAATTGTAACCTGATTAAATGAAACCCTCTTATCGGGTGCCTTTATGGTTACAGAGGCAAGTCCTTTTACAGACCTTATGCTTTGCTGAGATTCCTTGACCTTTTTTAGGACTTCTAGAAGATTGACCCTGTCTAGGTCAATCTCGACCATCTTCTTTGTGCATGACATAAGAAGGAGGAAAGAGACGAGAAATGCACAACTCTTTCTCAATCTATATCTCTCCCTTTTTGCCCTGGGCCCCCAGCTTTCCCTTAATCGTGTTTATCTTTTTCTCAAGTCTCGCCCTGAGTTCTTTATCATCTTGGTCTTTTTTCTCCATCTTTAAGCCCTTTTCATAATAACTCAGGGCTTTTAGCTCATCCCCTTTATCGTTATAGACGTCCCCTATGTGCTCTATTATGCTGGGATCATCCCCTGAAAGCTGAGCGGCCTTTTCCAGTAGTTCAATGGCTTTATCCAAGTATCCCTTTTTGTAATAAATCCATCCGAGGCTATCCACTATGTAGCCCTTATTTGGTGAGATCTCAAGCGCTCTTTTTACAAGCCTCTCGGCCTCATCTAGGTTCTGCCCCCTCTCGGCATACGTATATCCTATGAAATTGAGTGCATCTGCGTTATTCGGATTAATCTCGAGTACCTTCTTCATCATAAGAATGGATTTATCCTCTTCTTTTACAGAGAAGTATGTGGCTCCAAGCGAGTAGTATATAATCTCGCCCTTTGGATGGCTCTTTACGAAGCTCTCGTAGAGCCTTATCGCGTCTTTATCCCTATTTAGTTTTCTATATAAGGCTCCCAGGTAGTTGACAATCTGCTCGTTATCTGGATTGCGCTCTAGGGCTTCCTTCATTATTTTAATGGACTGATCGGTCTTTCCCATCTTATCAAACAGGTATGCCTTTTGTATGAGCACATCGTCATATAGCGTGGACTTCTGAGAAATCTCGTTTAGGATTTTAAGTGAATCGTCATAGTTGCCTGTCTCAATATATGCGAGCGCCAGGTAATACTTAGCCCTCTCATCTTTAGGGTCTCCGAGAAGAATAAGCTTAAGTTCCTCTATGGCTTTATCGTAGTCCCCTTTTTCAATATAAAGAAGCCCAAGCCTGAGTTTTAGGTCGGGGTTATTATCATTGAGTTCCTCGGCTTTTTTAAACTGCTCCGTAGCATCCGCCAGACGGTTTGTCCTAAAGAGAAAGTTGCCATAGCGTACGTATGTATCAAAACTCTGCGGGAATAGGGAGATAAGCTCTTTATATATGCCTTCGGATTCATTTAACTTCCCTTGTTTTTCATATACGATTGCGAGGTCTATGAGTGCAGAGGGATAAGTGGGGTTCATCTCCAAAGACTTTTTATAGTATTCCTCGGATTTATTTAGGTCCCCTTTTTCAAAATACACCCTTCCGAGAAAATAGTACCCGCGCTCATCGTCCGGAAGGAGTTCGATAACCCTCTCAAAGCTCTTTTGGGCCTCATCAAGCCTCTTTGCCTCAGTCTCTACAATTCCAAGAAATAGATATGCCTCAGAGTCATTTGGATCGAGCGATATGGCCTTTTTCAATTCCTCTATACCCATTTTTCTTTTTCCAGCGTCCTCCGAAGAGGCGAAAATCTTTCCCAGGAGGGTATGGGCGGGGGCGAGGTTCGGATTTATGCGGGCGGCTTCTTCGAGTTTTCCTAGAGCCTGATCAAATTGATTAAGGCTTATATACACAAGGGCGGCGCTGTATTTTAGGAAAGCGGAACTCGGATCATACTTCTCGGCGGTCTCAATCTCACGGAGTGCCCCTTTAAAATCCCCATGAAGAAAGTTCATTCTCGAAAGCGTGAAATGGTAATAGGCTTCATATTTGGATCCCGGCTTCTTGCCGGCCTCTTTTACCTGTGCCTGATTCCCCGTGGCTTTAGGTGCACAGGAGTATAGAAGCATGAAGAAAAAA
>PSLL01000029.1:6619-30941 GCA_040289575.1 Candidatus Dadabacteria bacterium
TTAATAAATTTCTCTCATATTTTTTAATCATGGCTCTTATGATGCACTCCTAATCTCTATTCTGATTTTCCCTACTAATTTTATAATCTCCGAGCCTCTGCTGAGATCTCCTTCCAAAAACCTTATATGCGATGCATCGGCGGGAAACTGCCCGAATGTCGGATCAACCGCCATCCACCTCCCTACAAAAACCTCATCCCACGCATGGTAATAGAACTTTCCATCAAGGTACACAATGCCAAAAGCAATCTTCGTAGGAATCCCCGCGGCGCGGGCGAGAGCGGCAAAAAGTGTGGCGTGCTCATTACAGTCTCCTCTTCTGATTTTAAGAACATCGAGCGCATTTGGGATGCTTACAGTTGGAACCTTCTCAAGATTATTATAAACCCAGTTGTTGATCTCCTCCGCTGCTCGAAGAGAATTCCTCTCACCCTTTAAGATCTCTTTTGATTTCTCGACTATCCTTGGATCATTGCTCTGAATCAGACTATTGGCTTTGATATACATATTATACTCATTGCCTGAGTATGGAATGGAGTAGGGGGTGAATCCGGATATATTGGGTTGCCTCACCTCAATTATGCCATTTGCGAATGATTGACCACTCCCGCCATTGAGATCAAGCCCTTGAGTGGAATCTATTCCATCAATCTTTACACGAAGCAGTTTTAGTGTCCTAGGGTTATCTAACAAAACATTAGAAGAGATAGCGGTTTTCTGTATAATGTCCAGGCTTGAAAGAGATCCGCCTAGAGCTTTATCCCTGGCCTCCCTTAGCGATACGAGCCCCGGAGGAGAAGCCTCTTTTATGACTTCGCCATCATGGGTTATCCAGCTTGTAGACTCAGAACCCATAAATACCATCTTGATCCTATAGGTTTTAAAACTGCCTAGTGGAATCTTTACCTCTTCTTCCCCTTCAACGGTGAGCATTGCTTTTGAATCATGCGCCTCGCCTCCGGTTAAAGCCAGGGTCGGATCAAAAAGGGATACATCGTATCTCTTGCCCACTTTGGGATTTTGGTCGGTAAGCCACTTAAAAATCATAGAGGGCACCAGAGGCTCATCTTTAAGCGGAAGGGAGATCTCGCTCTTGCCAGAAGCTGAGTATATTTGCACCTTGAGCTCCTTCCCTTCTTTTCTACCATTGGCTTGGAGTCCTACAAAACCGGCTTTCATAGAAAAATCAAAGGACTGGATATTGTATTTATTCAGGATATAATTGGATTTGACCTCTACGTCTTGATCACTACCCAGTATATTTATACGGAGATTGGTTTCTTCGGAGACCTTCGTGTTTTGGTTTATTGGTTCAATGATGGTGTGGGAATAGCCGATTTTATCCCCTCCAGAATAAATCCCCATCCACTCTTCTTTCGATGAAATCTTTGTATCTACGGATTCAGAAGCGCTTGATAGATAATAATGAAAGGAAAGGAAAAATATCAGTGCAGAAAATAACAGAAGAGCACTCAATTTCATCTAAATAATCTACACTTGTTTAAATGTAGTCTCAAGTGGTGAATTTATACACATCCGCTGCATCACGTGGTATTCCAAATATAAATTGACACTGACATCATAATTAGGTTGAATAAATTAGGAAATGACAGCTGATGAAATCTACAATAGAGCCGATAGAAAAGAGCGGATAACCCCTGAAGAAGCCCTCCTGCTTCTTCGCAGAGCCGACCTACTGGAACTCGGATCGCTGGCAGACTCAGTAAGAAGAAGGTTCCATCCTGAAGGGATAGTCACATTCGTTGCTGACACAAATCCGAACTATACAAATGTCTGTGATACGGAGTGCCTTTTTTGTGCATTCTGGAGACCTGCCGGGGCTTCAGATGCCTATACACTAACTATTGACGAGCTTTTGGGAATCATGAAGGCATCGTTTCACAATGGTGCGACTACTGTGCTTCTCCAAGGCGGCCACAATCCGGAGATTAAGCTCAACTATTACATAGAGCTTGTAAGGCGCGTAACAGCGGAAATCCCAGACCTCCATCTCCATGCATTCTCCGCTCCTGAAATCGGTGCTATAGCAAAGTATTCGGGGATTAGTACAAAAGAGGTGCTTGAAAAACTCTGGGAGGCAGGGCTGAGGACAATTCCCGGGGGCGGCGCTGAGATTCTGAGCAATAGAGTTAGAAAAAGGATAAGCCCTCTCAAGATTGATGCCGACCAGTGGATTCGAATTACGAAAGAGGCCCACAAAATCGGATTTAAGACCACAGCCACAATGATGTTCGGTCATGCGGAAGAGGATGAAGACATAATCGAGCACCTTGAGAGGATTAGAACCCTCCAGGACGAAACGGGCGGGTTTCTCGCATTTATTCCCTGGACATTTAAGCCCAGGAATACATTTCTTGAAAAGAGGATTCCCCATGAGGTCGGCGGAGACAGATACCTTCGCGTTCTTGCGCTCTCGAGGATCTACCTCGACAACTTCACACACATTCAGGGTTCATGGTTTACACAGGGGAAGAAGATGGCCTCAGTTTCACTCCACTTTGGAGCAAGTGATCTAGGCGGCACGCTATATGACGAAAACGTTCTCGGCTGTACTGAAAATAAACTGAGAGCTACAATTGGCGAACTCGTCCACATGATAAAGAGCGCGGGGTTTAGACCGGCACAGAGGGATACGTTTTATAGAATCATAAAGTACATGTGATAATTCTAATCAATCAAAAACACTCCCTCAAAGCGGCTTTTGCCGCATGATGGCCACACATCCCGTGTACACCTCCGCCAGGAGGTGTAGACGAAGAGCAGATGTAGAGACCTTTGACGGGGGTTGAATAGGGCACGAGCCGCGCCACAGGCCGTGTAAAGAGCTGACCTATATCCTGAACACCACCGTTTATGTCGCCGCCTATATAATTAGGGTTGTATTGCTCAAACTCAAACGCCGATCTGGTGCTACGCGCAATTATGCAATCCCGGAACCCGGGCGCGAACCTCTCAATCTGGGATTCAATCCGCTCTGTCATGTCGAGCCTTGATCCATTGGGAACATGGCAGTATGCCCATGCTGTATGCTTTCCTT
Organism: Candidatus Dadabacteria bacterium; assembly: GCA_040289575.1. GTDB lineage: Bacteria > Desulfobacterota_D > UBA1144 > Nemesobacterales > CSP1-2 > PSLL01. The sequence goes on from PSLL01000029.1 coordinate 9,678, forward strand.
CTGGGGCGCGCGTCGGGTCGAAGAGGCTCTGTTGGGCGACGAGGACGTAGGGTTTTTCGCAATGCCTTCCCTCCCACACCTCGTGCTCGGATCCTGCGATCTCCTCCAGAGTTCCGCCTATGTGCACTGTGCCCGCGCGTGTGCATTCTCTTGCCTTCCATGGGATCGGGTTGCTGAGTGCCCAATCGATCTTGAAAACACCGGGGCCATAGCGGTAACCCTCGAGCCTGCGTCTGTATCCAGGCGGCAAACGATTTCCCGCAATCTGAATCAATTGTCTTGGCGTCACATCAAATAGGATGGCGCGGGCAGAAGGTAGATTGTCAATGGAATCAACGGGCGCACTTGTGATAATTTCACCGCCGAGCGAACGGAGGTATAAGCCGAGAGCGTCAGCGATCTTCTGCGATCCGCCGCGGGGAATCGGCCAGCCAACGGCATGTCCGAGAATGCCGAGAATAAGCCCAAATGCCGCTGTCAGAGGCTTATTAAGTGGCATGATTGAATGCGCTGCCAGCCCTGCAAAAAAACCTCGGGCACGTTCGCCATTAAAAAGGCCCTTTGCCAGGCTAATGGCAGATCGAATTGCGATTAGACCAAATCGCGCCAGCCCAATCGGGTGCTTTGGCAGATGCAAGGGGCTTAGCAAATCGGCTGCAAGATTGTTCCAATCTGGAACAAGCGATCCCATGAGCTTCCGGTAAGCAGCGGCATCCTGACCACCGAGCGTCTCGCTTGTAGTGTCAATCGAGCGCTCAAGCATAGCCGCTGTGCCGTCATCAAATGGGTGAGCAAGGGGAGCTAAAGGGTGAATCCATTCGAGTCCGTATTTTGCAAGGGGGAGCATGCAAAAAAATGGCGAGCCAATGCCGAGGGGGTGTATTGCGGAGCAGATGTCGTGCACAAAACCGGGCAGAGTCAGTTCAGCCGAGCGTGTGCCTCCGCCTATGGTGCTTTTGGCCTCGAATACGACTACGGAGAGACCTGCCTGCGCGAGTGTAATTGCGGCGGCAAGGCCATTTGGTCCCGATCCAACAACAATAGCGTCATATGTGCGGTATTCGGTCATGTCTACTATCATTATAAACATTTTTTGTGAAGGCGCATTGTATATTTGTAGGGGTGAACCTTGTGATACTGTTTAGGTATTGAGAATTGGGCGGGAATTTCCATTTCTGCATTAGCAAGATTGGATTTTTTCTTTCTTGACTTTCTGGTTATTTGTGAAAACCTTTTTCTAAATTTATTTACGGAGGGGAGTTATGCCGAGAAAAGTAGATATTACATCTCTATTTTGTGGTCTTATGATAGCCGGAATAATCCTTTTTACCGCTTCATGTGGAAGTCAAAGGACTTTTCAAACCAAATCATCTCCCACGGGATTTAGGAAATACATAATTGTTGAGATTCCGGATTTTAAAATGTCTTCGAGTTCTGCCCCGACAGATGCCACATGGAAGATTCCTAATGAAATAGCAGAGAGGCTGAAAAAGGAAGACATCTTTACAGGAGTGAGTCGTTCCCCTGTGAGTATAAACGATGGAGTCCTTGTTGTGGATGGAACACTAGATTTTACACCGGCGCCGTGGTATGAAAGAATAGTTGCCACACAAAGGATTATCGCTCATGTGCGTTTTATCAATAAATCCGACAACAGCATTATAGCCGAGGCGACCTTTGAGGGGACGTCTAAGGGGGGGATTGTAAGCGGTGGTTTATATTTTGCCTATATGCGCTTAGCCGATGAGATTGTAGATTATATAAAACTAAATTACTCCTCCTAGAGACAATTAACCTGTAATCCCTTTTTATATGGCGAAGGATGAGGCATCACAGTATTGGGTAAACACAAACCTAAATACTGATGCACTGATACATAATAGTCCTTGACAGGATGTATTTTATGTATTACCTTTGAGAAAAATTCTCAATTAGATATTGACGGGTTTATATTGGTTTTTTGTCTATTGTTCTTAACCGGCGGATATTCTCAGTAGCTGAATAAAATGGAATCTCGATGGAGCAAAGGTAAAATCAGGGTATTTGAACACGGTCCAAGGTCAATCAAAACGCTTTTCCATAAGCGCGGGCTTAAGTGTACACCTCAGCGGCTTGCGGTGCTGAGTATTCTTGAAGAAAATTCAAGGCATTTTTCGGTAACGGAGATTCACAAGAAGGTAAAGAAGGTCCTTCCCGGGATGGGGCTTGCCACGGTTTATCGTGCACTTGAGGCGCTTGTGGATTTGGGCTTGGTCGTAAGGGTTCACTTAGAGGATGGCTGTCATAACTATGCGGTTGCCCCGATTGGGCACCAGCACTCAATAGTGTGCGTCGGATGCAACCGGGTGATGGATTTTGCTGAATGTCCGATTAGGAGTATATCGAGAAAATTGTCCAGACAAACCGGATTTACAATCCAGAAACATTTCTTACAACTCTATGGGAAATGCCGAACCTGTCAATTGTATGTAAGTGAAAGAAGGTAAATTTTAAATGCCCCATATTCGTATCCCTCATAGCGTCTTTCCTCTTTCTATTATTGTTATTCTGCTTCTTGCACTTGTTGGCTATGTGCTGTTTGTAATTCCGTCAAAAGAGTCTATAAACGAGAAGAGTAAGCTACGTGTTACGGCTTCTTTTTATCCTTTGTATTATTTTGCTACTCAAATCGCAGGAGATAAAGCGGAAGTCATTAATATAACCCCGGCAGGAGCCGAGCCTCATAATTACGAACCAACTGCGCGGGATATAGCACGAATTGAGAGCAGTGATCTTTTGATTCTTAATGGAGGCAATCTTGAGGCATGGGGGGATAAAATAAAAGACGAACTAACCGGTCGACATACGATAATTGTCATCGCAGGAAAGGGTCTGGTAGACAGACAGTTAATAGAAGAAGGAAAGGCAATTCAAGACCCTCATGTATGGCTCAGTCTCCCTCTCGCGAAGCAAGAAGTAGAAAAAATAGTTCAAGGATTCATTCAAGCCGATCCTGCAAATGCATCATTTTATCAGTCAAATGCGCAGTCCCTTAAGGATAAACTCGACGCACTTGATAAAGAGTATAGGGAAGGATTACATTCATGCGTAAGCCGTGACATTGTTACCTCCCATGCGGCATTTGGCTACCTTGCACATCAGTATCACTTAAATCAAATTGCTATTGCCGGAGTTTCTCCTGACGAAGAACCCAATACTAAGAAGCTTGCTGAAATATCCGATTTAGTAAAGGCGAAAGGCATTAGAGTTATCTTTTTTGAGAATCTTATAAACCCCAAGTTATCGGAGACTATCGCCAACGAAACCGGTGCAAAGGCGCTTGTGCTTGACCCTATTGAGGGTATTAGCAACAATGATATTAAGGCTGGGAAAAACTACTTCACTCAAATGGAGGCGAACCTTCATAATTTGCGAATCGCACTTCAATGCCAATAGCGAATCATAAAGAAAATATCATAGAATTAAAAAATATATCGTTCTCGTATGGCGACGATACGGTTTTAAATAACCTGAACCTAGAGGTTCATAAAGGGGATTATCTCGGTATTATTGGTCCCAATGGCGGCGGAAAAACAACGCTCATTAAAATTATGCTTGGGCTTCTACACGCACGAGGGGAAATAAGGCTTTTTGGAAAAGATATTCGCGAATTTAGGGAATGGTCAAAAATAGGATATGTTTCTCAAAGAGCCATCCAGATTGACACGAGTTTTCCCATAACCGTGACTGAGGTAGTAAGTATGGGACGATATGCAATGAAAGGCATATTCCGCTTTCTTAATGCCGAAGATAGGAAAAAGGTTTTAGAATCATTAAGAGAAGTGGAGATGGATGGTTATCAGAACCGACTCATTGGAGATCTTTCTACGGGCCAACAGCAACGTGTATTTATTGCGCGGGCGCTTGTCGGAGAACCGGAGGTTATCGTGCTTGATGAACCGACTGTCGGTGTTGATTTAAAAACACAAGAGCAGTTTTATGCGCTTTTGAGGAAGCTCAATCGTGAGAAGGATATAACCCTTATCTTGGCTTCTCATGATCTCGATGTGATTGAACGCGAAGCAACCGGGCTTATTTGTATCAATCGTTCTGTGGCATATTGCGGGTCGGTGAAAGGATTTAGAATGCACGAGAGCTATTCAGATTTCTATAAAGAAAGTATGAAGATTCATCATCACTAAAAATGTTTAATATCTTTCAATATGGATTCATTGTACGAGGCATAGAAGTAGGAATAGTCATTGGTGTTATCGCGCCTCTAATAGGCATTTTTCTTATCCTTCGAAGATATGCATTAATCGCCGATGCCCTCGCTCACGTCTCGCTTGCGGGGGTTGCCCTGGGCCTCCTCTTGGGTTTAAATCCTCTTATTACTGGGATAGGTACTGCTGTTGCTTCTTCGGTTGTGGTCGAGCGCCTCCGCATTTCAAAAAGGGTGTATGCGGATTCCGCCCTTTCCATTTTTTTATCGGGCAGTCTCGCTCTCGCGATCGTTCTCATTAGCGTCGCGAAGGGCTTCAGCGTTGATCTTTTCAATTACCTTTTTGGAAGCATTGTTACTGTCAAAATTTCTGATCTCTATGTCATTTTAATATTCGGGGTTGTGGTTATCCTTTCTGTTCTCGCATTCTATAAAGAGCTTATTTATATTACCTTTGATGAGGAGGCAGCGCAGGTTTCAGGTATCAATACTCGCCTCATTAATATGGTTCTCATAGTCCTTGCCGCATTCACCGTTTCGCTTGCGATTCCAATCGTCGGCGTCCTCCTTATTGCCGCGTTAGTGGTGATACCGGTTGTCACCGCAATTCAATTGAAAAAGAATTTCCTTGCTACGGTTATTTATGCGGAGATTATTTCGGTACTATCGGTTATTATTGGAATTATTGGGTCTTTCTATTTTAATGTTCCCGCAGGAGGCGCGATTGTTCTTCTTACTATCATTATTTTTGTCGTGGTGTTTTGGTATAAAACCACGGTGCATAAGGGTAAAAAGTAACGTTATTTGATGGAGAGATAGATTGTAGCTACTTGACAATGTAGTTTTATACTTTATAATTGAGAAAATTTCTCAAATATGAAAACTTAGTAAAAATGTGGCCAACAGACTAATATCTATGGCGAAGCTAAATACATATATCTGGATAAAATTGAAAAGGGTCTCAGACATAGCTTTCTTAACCCTGATCATACTTTTTCTTCTTTCCTTGAGTTTTCATAATCATGCCTTTTGTTTTGATACCTCTTCTATTAAGAAGGTTTCCCAATCAGAATCCAAATATCCAGGGCACTCTGAACAATTCTGTTCTGCATGTCGTCTATATGGAAATGTTAAATTACATAACCCAATCAAGAATATTGATTTTGGCTTTTTTGGAATTGTAATAGCCTTTTTAAAACCTGATGTTTTAATCCCATCTTCATTTTTATCCCTAAAAAATTTCCCCCGTTCACCTCCGGTAATCCTCTGAGCGGTTCCGCTATTAATCAAGACTCAGACGGGTTAGTTTCATACAATTAGCCACTAATTACTTATTGGAGGTGAAGTATGAGAATGCGATCAAAAGCCGGACATTTCGGCTTATATACGTCTATACCTACTATAGTGATATTGGTTTTTAGTTTGTTCTTTTCTCCAAGTATGTGCAGGGAGGCTTGGAGCGACGAAAGAGAGGATATAAAAAAGGAAATACAAGAACTCCAAGAGCAAATGCAGACTATGCAGAAAAAGCTAGAAGAGCTTGAGCAGAAGAATAAAGAGCTAGAAGATGAGGCGAAAAAACAAAAAGAAGAAAAAGTAATCAGTCAACCAACCCCTCCTCCACCTCAAGAGGGCGGATTTGTTAAAGGGCTTGTCCAGAGCCTTAATCCAGATATAAGCGCTATTGGAATATTTTCTGCCGCGTATTTTTCCACAAAACACCCCCCTCATCGTATTGGAACCGACCCTGAGAATACGGGAATTAACCTACAGGAGGTTGAACTTGGGTTTCAGAGTGTTGTAGACCCATACTTTAGAGCTGATAGCTTTTTTTCATTTGGCAGAGACGGTGTTGAAGTCGAAGAGGCTTATTTAACCACACTATCTCTTCCACTTAATCTACAGATAAGGGCAGGTAAAATGAGGAGTAAGTTTGGAAGGATAAACCTTCAGCATACGCACGTTCAGGATTTTGTAGATATTCCTCTTCCCTCCGCGAGTTTTATAAACGGAGAGCTAAGCCCTGTAGGGGTAGAGCTTAATTATCTTCTCCCGCTTCCCTGGTATGCGGAATTGAGCGGTTCTATAAATAGCCCTGAGGGGCAAGAGCCTACATTTGCACGTGATCAGGATACAAACAGAATAGATAGGCTTCTATATGTAGCCCATCTTTCAAATTTCTTTGAGATCTCAGACTCATTATCCGCAATTGTAGGTGGCTCTTTTGCAACGGGCTCTAATGGCACGGCTGAGGGTAACCGCTCAAACCTCTATGGTGCTGACCTTTTTGTCAAGTATCGCCCTTTAGAAAACTCCTCATACCAGACGGTTAAGCTACAGGCTGAGTTCTTTTATAGGCAAAGTGAGATAATCGAGGGAAGCTTTAATGATTGGGGGGCGTATGCGTATATTATCGATCGTTTTACACAGAGATGGGATGCCGGATTCAGATTCGACTTTGTAAACAGTAACAAAAGATTTCCTTCTATACAAGAGGGAGAACCAGTCCCGGCTCCAAAGGAATTGCGTTACGCTGTGCTTCTTAGATTTAGTCCATCTGAATTCTCAAGGATAGCTCTTCAGTATGAGTTTGACAATCCAAGTATCAGGAGTAATTTCCATGCTGTTTTTCTTCAATTTCAATATGCAATCGGTGCCCACGGCGCGCATCCATTTTAAAAATAAGGAGGTCAATGTAATGAGATTATATAAAGTTTTTCAATCTATAGCGTTACCCATTTGCTTAGTTTTACTCGGAGAGGCATTTCTGCTTGCTTTCGCTGAGGATGCATTAGCAAAGCCGAAGGTTGTTGGCTCACTTCCAGATTTTGCGTCAATAGCAGAGGAGATCGGAGGGGATAAGGTTGAAGTGATAAGCCTCGCAAAGGGATACCAAGCCCCCCACTTTGTAGATGGGAAGCCGAGCTTCATAGTCACTTTGAACAGGGCTGACTTGTTGATTCATAATGGTTTAGAATTAGAGATAGGTTGGCTTCCTCCGCTTATTACTGGGGCAAGAAACCCTAAAATTCTTCCCAATAATATTGGCAATCTCGATTGCTCTACACTGATTTCAAATATCCTTGAGGTGCCTACCACAAAGATAGACCGAGGCATGGGGGACATTCATCCGGGCGGAAATCCCCATTACATGCTCGATCCGAGAAATGGAATCGCGGTTGCAAGGGGGATTGCAGATAGGCTAAAACAAATTGACCCTAAGAATGCCTCTTACTACGACGAACGTTTAGAGGGTTTTGCAAGGCGCCTTAGCGCAAAGATAAGGGAGTGGGATGAAAAACTCGCTCCTTATAGAGGAACCCAGATCGTTACATACCACAAGAGCTGGGTTTACTTCTCTAACTGGGCTGGATTTGAAGAGGTAGGGTATATAGAGCCAAAGCCAGGTATTCCGCCTTCGCCCTCTTATGTGGCCGACCTGATTGGGAGGATACAGAAGATGAATGTAAGGCTTGTCATAGCGGAGTCATTCTATCCCCAGAAGGTGCCGACTCTTATTGCACAAAAGGCAGGGGCTTCTTTTCTTACCCTGCCTTCAGAAGTAGGCGCGCGCGATGGGATAAATACATACTTTGATCTTTTTGATGTGATTGTTGGTGAAATTACATCTAAGTTGGCGAATCACGGAAAAGGCTAGAGCTGATTTTGCAGAAGGGCAGGCGGGATAAGTCCTTCTGCGTATCATGTATTAAAAGGGAGATAAAAATGGATCCATCTTTTCTAATAAAATTGGTAGGAGTTGTAATCGGATACGATAAAAGAGGATTGTTAGACCCTATAGACCTTTCTATTCAAAACAGGCAGTTTTGGGGAATAATTGGCCCAAACGGAGGCGGAAAAACGACTTTGCTGAAAACTATTTTGGGGCTTATCCCGCCTATAAGGGGAAAAGTAGAGTATGGGAAAGACCAAACTCTAATATTTGGGTATGTTCCCCAGCGCGAAAACTTTGATCACATATTTCCGATATCTGTTTCTGAGTTTGTTGCCATGGGGAGGTATATACGAATTCCGGTTGGCAGAAGGATTAAAAAGGAAGATCGGAGGGTTGTGATAGAGTGCCTTCGTAAGGTTGAGATTCCACATCTAAAGGACCGCCCATTCAGATCGCTCTCGGGGGGCGAAAAGCAGCGTACACTCATTGCCCATGCACTTGCCGGGGAACCGGATGTATTGATCCTTGATGAGCCCACGGCCTCAATGGATATTAAGGGGGAGACTGCTATTATGGAATTAATAGAGAAAATAAAAGAGAAAGACAACCTCGCGATTCTTATGGTGAGTCATTTTCTGAACGCTGTTGCCAGATTTGCCGACCATGTAGTTGTAATTGATAAAGATAGTAATATCTTTCGCGCAGGGACTATGAATGAGGTTTTTAATGATGAGACCTTAAGCAGAGTTTTTGGATTAGATGTAACTGTAAACCAGGTTGAAGGTAAGGTGCGGATATATGCAACGGTTAGCTAAAAGGAGCTATATATGACAGAGCAAACTACAATTAATCCCAATCAGCAAATACAGGGCTGGGTTATTGAGGCATTTAATTTGCCAAAGAAAACAGTGGTTGATATAAATAAGCGTGAATGCATCGAAGGGCAGCGCTCTTCAATGGATACTATTATAACCGTTCATTCATGTAGAGATCACACACATGAATATACAATCCCTAAGCTTCCCAACAACATAAGATATGAGGATATAGAGCTGCTGAGAACCGGGAATGAACACGAACACCATATTTATAAAAAGAACACTGTTCTTGGTTACTTATTTCGGTTTTCCATCTGGTGGCTCAGTTTGTCGGGATTGTATATGATGTTTGCTGCATGTCCATGTTGCGGGCAGGTTGGTTGCCCGGTTGGAGCGGGTACGGCCGGTCTTGTAGGCGGAGTCTTCGCCCTATGTAAGCAAAATTGGAGGGGGCCTATTAGATTTATATATGGTAGGTTGTTTAGAGGGAAGTAGATTGGGTTTGGCTAAAAAGTCTAGGTAAAGATTAGGAGCGATTATTTTGGATACTTTCTCATTTGGAGAGTTTATAAAGAGCTACTTTCTCTGGCGTGACCCTATGATTGTTGGGGCTGTATCTGGAGCTATATGCGGGTTTCTAGGAGTCTATGTGGTTCTGCGCCGGATTGTTTTTGTAGGTGCGATGCTCTCTCAGGTCTCAAGCTTTGGTGTGGCCCTTGCCTTTTACCTTCAGGGGTTTACTGTTCTCAGTTTATTTAGGTCTTTAATTGATCCATTTACTTTGTCACTGATTATGACAGCGGTGGCCGTGCTTTTTTTTGCATTAAAGAGTGATTTTCTTCGTATAAGCCAGGAGGGAGCCATAGGGTTCGGGTATCTACTTGCTTCTGGAATCGTGGTGATTATAGGCAGCTTAATTACACGGGAGGCTCACGATATAGCCGACATACTCTTTGGAAGCGCTGTTGTTGTGGATACGAAAGAGGTTTACATTGTGCCTGCCGTAGCCCTCCTTTCGATTGTCATTCACTGGGTGTTATTCAAGGACTTTATATTTGTTTCTTTCGATCCCGAGACAGCAAGGTTGTTTAAGTATCCGGTGAGGGTACTAAACACAATTCTGCTTCTCACAATTGGGATTGTGATAGCCGTCACAACTCGCGCCCTCGGGGCGTTGCCTGTTTTTGCTTTAGTTGTTCTCCCTTCTCTTACCGCGCTTTTCTTAACTGAAAAGCTGAGATGGGTTTTTATACTCTCGGTTTTAATCGGAGTTTTATCTGCGGTGCTCGGTTATTATTTTTCTTTTGTCCTGTCTCTTCCAACAGGCGCTTCCATAACAACTTGCGCATCTCTGTTTTTTATTTTAGGAACGGGATGGCAGGGGATTAGTCGTTTTATATGGACCTAAAGAGTGGAAGGGATAAGTAACATGTCAATCATAGAATTCGTGTTTAAAACCTATAGGCCTATTCTGTTGGCACCCACCTTTGGTATGATTTTTCTTATTTTAATAGACTGTTCGAGATATGAGGATGTAAGAAAAGGTCTTTTCCCTCAATACTTCAAATGTGATGTAGTACAAGTTATTGATGGTGGTAGCTTTTACTGCCAGTTTCAGAGGGACAAAGAGATAGAAAAAATTAGATTGACTAGCATCGAGATACCGGAATCAATCAGAGAAAGGGCAACAAGGTTTACTCAATCTCTTCTCGCAAGAGGAATTCCGGTGAGAATTGAACAAGATGTGGAGGGTAGAGACGAACATGGACGCGTTCTTGCTTATGTATATTTGCCTGGTGGGAGGATGCTTAATACCTTGCTTATTCAGGAAGGATATGCCCGTGTTATGATAAATCTGCCTAATATCAAGTATAGGGATTTATTCTTGAACCTACAGAAAGAGGCGAAAGAGCAAGGTAAAGGACTGTGGAGAATTAAGTAGATCAATCCTTCCAATCTATTGTTTAAATTTTAAAATATGCGATTTACCCCTTTACATATCAATTCAGATAGGTATATAATCTGAGATATTTTTTTATTTGCTCTTTGAAAATAACTGACCTTTGAATATGGGTGGAAGGTTTCATCCGAGTTGTTTCTTCATACCTCTGGGGTGCGGCGGTTTTTCATAATCAGTTCCTGCAGGAGGTGTAAGATGATAACAAAACGTTCTGCTCTTATGGTACTCTTATTTTTCCTTCCAGCTACTGCTTTTGCTGCTAAAAGATATGTTGTTAAGCAGGGGGACAATTTATCGAGTCTTGCAAAGAGGTTTCGAGTTTCTCTTCTGAGTATAAAGAGGGTAAATGGTCTGAGTAGTGATAGGCTAAATGTCGGCGATACTATATTAATTCTCGATTCTAAAGATGATAAGACATTGGTGGTTAATCAGACTGTAGACAGTGGCCAGGTAATTCAACAGGTTCAAAGTCAGGACATCAGCAAAGAATCTTCTCAAAATCGAGTTACTAATAGCGGACAATACATCGTCACTCAGGGTGATACGTTATCCCGAATCGGTAAAAATTTTGGAATTTCTCCCAGAGATATAATAAGACAAAATAATTTAAGGAATACTAAACTGCAAACAGGGCAGAGGCTTACTATACCTTCTATATCCAAGTCCAATAAAATACCATTAATGGCCGGATATCCCAGTGTATCCAATGGTGCGGGTAGATCGGCAGAATCTCAAAAGGTTTCACCTTACAATGAGCCTCGCGAGTATTTTGTCAAAAGTGGCGATACGCTGAGCGGTATAGGAAAGAGGTTCGGGGTTTCCGTTAAGAGTCTAAAGGATGCAAATGGGCTGAGATCGAGTCATCTTAAAATTGGAGCGAGGCTTATAATTCCCAACATCCTTTCGATAAATGGCAAAACCCAGGCTGCTGGAGGAAAAGAGTCTGTTCCCCTCAATGTAAATGAAACTACCAGGTACGTTGTTAAAAGGGCTGACAATCTAACCCTAATAGCAAGAAAATTTAATGTGTCTGTAGAGGACTTAAAGAACATAAACCACATTGAGAAAAATACCATACGAATTGGTCAGGCCATAAGCATTCCGACTCAGACTAAGGTCGTAAAATTAGGCACGGATGGCATTAACGTAATTCGAGACCAAGATAAGACAGATATAAAGGCACCACTTAAGGTTAAAGATGGCAATTATAAGGAAGACGAAGACAATAACGGTGCCATCTCTAGGGATAGTATTATAAAAATAGCAAAGAGATTTCTCGGCGTCCCTTATAAATTCGGAGGAACCTCTCTTATTAAAGGCCTTGATTGCTCTGCATTTGTAGGCAAGGTATTTAGTTTTCTCAATGTTGACCTTCCAAGAACTGCGCGGGAGCTTTTCGGAGTCGGACGCCGTGTGGAAAGAAGCCAGCTTACCACGGGGGATCTCGTATTTTTTAGAACCCATGCGAGTTATCCCTCTCACGTTGGAATCTATATGGGAGATAGTGAGTTTATTCATGCATCCCCTAAAGCCCACATGGTAACAATTGACAGCATGAATCGTCCTTATTTCATAAAGAGATATATAGGAGCCCGGAGAATCGAAAAGGCCGGTTTATTTTATGAAGAGCTGTCACACGATTATAAAGGCTTTGAGAGACAGTGACGGGTTTTCTCTGTTCATTTACTTTGGCTGACGGGGATTAGTAGTATCAATATAATCATTCCAAAATATTGATTAAACTGTAGAGACATATGACTGTCTGCGCCTAACTAACGGGCGCAACAAATAGAAGAGTCATATCGGACCCGTGTCAGATTTGAAATGCCCAAGGCCGATATGTATATTATTTAAAAATGATTGCCTATATTAGTAGGTTTAGAGATTTCCTTATCTCCGAGAGGAATTACTCGGATCACACCGTCAGGGCTTATATGGCCGATCTTTCAGAGTTCAACGGTTTTCTAAAGGAGAGGGGAATCTTAAACGATGGTGACAATATCTCCTGCGTAGATGAGGTCTCTATCAGGGCATATATTGGCTGGCTCTATGGAAGGAAGAATTCAAAAAAGACTATATCGAGAAAGCTCGCGTCAATAAGAACATTCTTCGAGTTTCTTATGAGGGAGGGAATTTTACGTAAGAACCCTGCAAAGCTAATTCCTACGCCGAAGGGAGAAAAAAAGCTTCCCGCTTTTTTAACCGTGGATGAGGCGTTTAAACTAATTGGAACGGCTGAAACCAAAAGGGTTCTTGGTCTCAGGGATAGGGCAATTCTAGAACTTCTTTACTCAAGCGGCATCAGGGTAAGTGAGCTTGTGGGGATAAATTTAAGCAATATAGATCTCACAGGCTCTCTTCTAAAGGTACTCGGAAAGGGAAGTAAAGAGAGGGTTGTGCCGCTTGGCTCTAAAGCCCAAGAAGCGATTCGGCAATTTATGGAAAGGAGGCACGAGCTCCATCCAAAGGGCGATTTTCTTTTTGTGAACTCTCGAGGCGGTAGGCTTACTACGAGAAGCGTAGGAAGGATGGTAAAGAAGTATTCCATTATTTCGGGAATTCCAAAGAATGTGAGTCCCCATGTTCTGAGACACACATTTGCCACTCATCTTCTGGGGGGTGGCGCGGATCTGCGTGCAATTCAGGAGATGCTCGGGCACAGCAGTCTTTCGACGACTCAGCGCTATACACATACATCAATTGAAAAGATCATGGAGATTTATGATAAAACTCATCCGAGGGCATAAAATGAATGGGTTTCATGGAACAACTATAGTTTGTGTAAAGAGAAACGGACACGTAGCTATGGGTGGAGATGGCCAGGTGACGTTGGGACAGACTGCAATAAAACACACGGCTAGAAAGGTGAGAAAGATTTATAATGATAAGGTGATAGTCGGTTTTTCAGGAGCTACGGCAGATGCCCTTACCCTTTTTGATAAGTTTGAGTCAAAGCTCGAAGAGTATAGGGGAAACCTCAAAAGAGCCGCCGTAGAGCTCGCAAAGGACTGGCGGACGGACAGGATGTTAAGGAGACTCGAAGCGCTCATTGCTATTGCGGATAAGGATAGCATGTTCCTTATTTCCGGAAGCGGAGATGTTCTTGAGCCAGATGATGACGTAATAGCAATCGGCTCTGGCGGAGCTTATGCCCAGTCTGCGGCAAAGGCTTTAATTAGACATTCCAGACTAGAGGCGAGGTCAATTGTAGAAGAGTCTCTTCGAATTGCATCAGAGGTGTGCATTTACACAAACGATAAAATCGTAGTAGAGGTTCTATAAGGTATGGGCGAAGCCTTTTTTACTCCAAGAGAGATAGTTTCAGAACTAGATAAATATATCATCGGTCAGAATAAGGCAAAAAGGGCCGTGTCAATTGCGCTTAGAAATCGCTGGAGGCGACAGCATGTCTCCCCTGAATTAAGAGATGAGATTGCTCCCAAAAATATATTGATGATTGGTCCTACAGGGGTTGGAAAAACCGAGATTGCAAGGAGACTCGCAAAACTTGCCCAGGCTCCCTTTCTCAAGGTTGAGGCTTCAAAGTTCACAGAGGTTGGATATGTTGGAAGGGACGTTGAGTCAATGATTCGGGACCTTACAGACATTGCTGTAAAGATGATAACTGATGAGGAAAAGCAAGCCATAAAGACAAAGGCCGAGGATTTAGCGGAAGAGAGAATTCTTGATCTCTTATATCCAAGAAGTAAGACCGCTGAAGTCACTTCGTCTAACGAGACTAGGGAGAAATTTAGAAAACTCTTGCGTGAAGGAAAGCTCGATGAGAGATACGTAGATATTGAGGTAAGTGCAAAAAACCTTCCGATTCAGGTTTTTACCCCATCCGGTATGGAGGAGATGGACGTAAACATCGCCGATATGCTGGGGAATATGTTTCCAAAGCGCACTAAAAAGAGGAAGGTAAAGGTTCCCGAAGCGATGGAGATACTGATTCAGGAGGAGGCGCAGAAACTTATTGATATGGATAAGGTGGTTAAGCTCGCAATTGAAAGGGTCGAGCAGTCGGGGATTATTTTCATAGATGAAATAGATAAAATTGCCGGGCGTGAGGGCACAGCAGGGCCGGATGTTTCAAGAGAAGGTGTTCAGAGGGATTTGCTTCCCATAATAGAAGGATGCACGGTGAACACAAAGCACGGTATGGTGAGAACCGATCACATACTTTTTGTTTCTGCCGGAGCCTTCCATGTCTCAAAACCCTCCGATCTTATCCCTGAGCTTCAAGGCAGATTTCCCATAAGGGTAGAGCTTGATCCACTTACAAAAGAGGACTTTATAAAGATTCTCACAGAGCCTAGGAATGCCCTTATCAGGCAATATAAAGAACTCCTCAAGACCGAAGGGATTGACCTTATATTCAAAGAGGATGCGATAAATGAGATTGCGGAGATCGCCGCTTATGTAAACGAATCGACTGAAAATATTGGAGCAAGAAGGCTCCACACAGTAATGGAGAGAATCCTCGATGACATCTCTTTTAACGCTCCCGACATTTCAAAGGAAAGGGTTGTGATAGATGCAAGATATGTAAGAGAGAGAATTGCCGATATTGTAAAGGATAGAGACCTGAGCCGGTATATTCTGTAACCTATCGACCCCCAGCGTTTTCTCTAAAATCATTTTGTCTTTGCTCTCAAAGATATATTCGGAATTCGTGAAGACCTACGGCGGCTTATAATTGATTCTACCAAAAGTCACCCTGAACGCAGTGTAGGGTCTCAAAAGGTTCTTCGCTTTATAGTTGCATTTTTCGTTATTTCTATTATAATAGAAATGTAAAATTAAAAATGTTAAATAAGGAAATTGTCCGATATGCCAATATGCTATCTGCTATGGGAACCGAGCCGCGTCTTCGAATTATGAGGCTGCTATTATCAGCACATCCACAAGGCATGGTTGTGGGCGATATAAAGACTGAACTCGGAATTGCGAACTCGACCCTGTCACATCACTTAGAGAAGTTAAAGAATGTGGGCCTTGTGACAGTTCGGCGTGACCGCCAATTCCTGTGGTATGCTGCCAATACAGAGGTATTGCAGGAGCTGCTGGCTTTTCTCTTTGCCGAGTGTTGTTCCCGCAATCGGACGATCAAGCCAGAAACCATAATTAAACTTTGTAGATAGAAGGGTTTTTATTATGAGTCTAAGAAAAGAGTGCGAAACGTCTGAGAAAGTCTACGTGACAAACCGTGACATTGAGGAGATTGTAAAGAAAAGATACGGTCAGATTGCGTTACAGGTTGAAGGCGGAGGTGGCTTATGTTGTGGATCGGGATGTGGAAAGACACAATCGCGCGATCAGCAAGACCAAATCGCTTCTAACCTTTATGGAGTTGATGAGATTGCTGAAATCCCTGTTGAGGCTGTTCTGGCCTCTCTGGGGTGCGGTAATCCTACCGCACTAGCCCAAATCAACCCAGGCGAGACGGTGCTTGATCTTGGCTCTGGCGGCGGCATTGATGTATTGTTATCTGTCAGGCGTGTTGGACCAACCGGGAAGGTCTATGGTCTTGACATGACAGATGAAATGCTCGCATTAGCCCGTGAGAATCAGCGCAGGGCCGGCATCGAGAATGTGGATTTTCTCAAGGGTGAAATCGAGCAGATTCCACTGCCCGATGGTTCTGTTGATGTTATCATATCTAACTGCGTCATTAATCTCTCCGCCGATAAAGACAAAGTCTTGGCAGAGGCCTTCCGTGTACTTAAACCCGGCGATCGCCTTGCCGTCTCAGGCATTGTGGTTCGAGGGGAGATGCCTCCTGAGATTCGTCGGAATTTAGAACTCTGGATTAGCTGTATATCTGGGGCATTGGAGGAAAATGAGTACCAATCCAAGTTGGAAAAGGCTGGTTTTGTTGAGATTGGTCTGGAACCCACACATATCTACCGTGTCGAAGACGCGCGTGAATTTCTCATCAATGCCGGTATTGATGTTGATGCCATTGCGCCGCGGATAGAGGGAAGATTCATGAGCGCATTTGTCCGTGCACGAAAACCAGATTATCGGAGTTAACCATGGAAAAGAAGAAGGTTCTCTTTATCTGTGTCCATAACAGCGCACGGAGCCTGATGGCAGAAGCGTTGCTGAACCAGATGTGCGGCGACGAGTTTGAGGCTCAGAGCGCCGGTTTGACGCCGGGCAGGCTGCGTGAAATCGGAATTGACATCTCCAGGAAGGAGACGCGCAGTGTGTTTGATGTTTGGAAGTCAGGACAGGTATTTGCCTATGTTATTACAGTTTGTGATGAGGCTAGTGCGGAGCAGTGTCCAGTCTTCCCCGGGGTTACGACAAGGCTTCATTGGAGATTTCCTGACCCATCGACATTTGAGGGGACATGGGAAGAAAGATTAGAGAGAACAAGGCGTGTGCGGGATATGATTAGGGCAAAAATCGAGGAATGGTGTCGTTTAAATTGTCTCAATACCGTTGCATAATCTCAAGACTCCGATAGAACTCTATACCAATGTAGGGCTCTTTCACCGAGCGGGCTTAAATAGGGCTGATGAGGGCATCAGTCCCTACAATACAGCGATGCCTATCTATAGAATTAATATTGAGCAAGCAACCCATAAGAAACGATGTTTGCAACAAAGCATTTGTAATTCATTATTTCAGATTTGAAATAGCATAATAAGACGCTATAATTTATCTCCTCAAATAAAATATGAAAGAGCTAATTCAAAAAGCAAACACTCTGGTTGAAGCGCTTCCATACATAAAGGAATTTTATGGAAAAACGCTTGTGATAAAGTATGGAGGGAGTATAGGTGGGAAGGAGCTTTATAACTTTGCGCGCGATATAGTTCTTATGAAATATGTCGGTATGCACCTTGTGGTTGTTCACGGCGGCGGACCTCAGATTGGGAATCTCCTGGGAAGGCTGGGGATGAAATCTCAATTCATTGCAGGACTCAGGGTCACGGATTCGGAAACGATGGAAGTGGTTGAGATGGTCCTAGTTGGAAAGGTGAATCAGGAGATCGTGACGGCAATAAATTCCCTTGGTGGGAATGCGGTAGGTGCGTCGGGCAAGGACGGAAAGATAATAGTCGCAAAAAAGGTTGACGTATCAAAGATTGCAGAAGATGGCACAGACATCCCCCAGGGCGCGGATTTAGGGATGGTAGGGGAGGTCGAGGCCGTAAATCCACATCTTATACAGGTTCTAGAGAGGGCGGGTTTCATTCCGGTTATCGCTCCAATTGGTTTCGATGGGGAGGGGAGATCTTATAACATAAACGCTGATCATGTTGCGGGGAAAATCGCGGGGGCGCTCAATGCGGAGAAACTGATTCTCCTTACTGATGTGCCAGGGATATTGGATGCGGAGAAAAACCTCATCTCCTCGCTTACAGAGGCGAAGGCAAAGGAGTTAATGAAGAAGGGGGTAATCTCAAGCGGAATGATACCAAAGGTCAGGTGTGCGACTGAGGCCCTTCGTGAGGGGGTAAATAAGGTCCATATAATTGACGGAAGGGTAGAGCACGCACTGATACTTGAGATCTTTACTGACGCGGGGATAGGGACGGAGATACTGATTTGAAGACAGAAGAGATAATTGCGAAGTTTGAAAGATACGTAATGAGCACATACAGCCGCCAGCCGATAGTGCTCATGGGTGGGGAAGGATGCTGGGTGTGGGATGTCGAAGGGAAAAGATACCTCGACTTTATCAGCGGAATTGCTGTCACCAATCTGGGTCATCATCACCCGGCAATAATTAAGGCAATAGAAGAACAGGCCGAAAGATTGATACATGTATCGAACCTCTTTCACATATTGCCCCAGGTTGAGCTTGCCGAAATTCTGGTGAAAAACTCCTTTGCGGATAAGGTCTTTTTCTGCAACAGCGGCGCGGAGGCAAATGAGGGAGCGATAAAGCTCGCAAGAAAATGGGGGGAGGCAAATGGTGGCAGATATAAAATAATCTCTGCACTCGGCTCTTTTCACGGGAGGACGCTCGGTGCGCTTAGTGCAACGGGGCAGAAGAGGTATCAAAAGGGGTTTAAGCCTCTTGTTTCGGGGTTTAAGTTTGTTCCTTATGGAAAGGTAGAACCTCTGAGAAGGGCATTGAATGATGAAAAGGTATGTGCTGTAATACTTGAGCCCATACAAGGAGAAAACGGAGTCATAATTCCTCCGGATGACTACCTGCCTAATGTAAGGGAGATATGCACAGAAAAAAACGTGCTCTTGATTCTCGATGAGATTCAGGTTGGACTCGGAAGAACGGGAAGGCTATTTGCATATGAGCACTATGGAATAGAGCCGGATATAATGACACTTGCTAAGGCTCTTGGCGGCGGGATTCCAACAGGGGCTGTTCTTTCACGGGATGAGATTGCAATTTATCTGACCCCCGGGTCGCACGGTTCTACATTAGGAGGAAACCCCCTTGCCATGTATTCTGGATGCGCCGTGCTAAGGACTATTCTCAGCAATGGAGTATTAGATAATGCGTCTGCAATGGGAAGGTATTTCTTGGAGGGGCTCCGTGGTTTGGGGCAGGAATATAGCGGTTTAATAAAGGAAACTCGGGGCAAGGGGCTTATCCTTGGAATAGAACTCCGAACAAAGGATAAGGGAAAGGAGATCATAAGAAGGTGTTTAGAAAAGGGTCTACTTGTAAGTCTTACCAAAGAGAAGATAATAAGGATCCTTCCGCCCCTTATAGTGAACGAGAAGGAGATTGATTTTGCCTTAGAAAAACTCAATGAATCATTTAAAGAGGTTTCCTGATGTCCAGACACTTCCTTAGTATATTTGACCTAAAAAGAACCGAGATAGAGTTCCTTCTATATAGGGCTTTTGAACTCAAGAGACTAAAGAAAGAGGGCATCCCCCACCATACACTAAAGGGCAAATATATAGGGATGATATTTGAGAAGCTCTCTACAAGGACGAGGATCTCATTTGAGGTTGGAACGATTGACCTTGGCGGAAGCGTAATCTATATGAGCTCGCGCGATATGCAGCTCGGACGCGGAGAGACGATTGCAGATACGGCGAGGGTTCTCTCATCATATGTGGATGGGATTATAATCAGAACATATGGCCAGGAAAGGATTGAGGAGTTGGCACGGCATTCTTCAATCCCCGTAATCAATGCCCTTACGGACCTTGAGCACCCATGCCAGATTATATCGGACTTGTTTACCATAAAAGAAAAGGGTCTTGATATTGAGAAGATGAAGCTTGCGTATGTAGGGGATGGAAACAATGTTGCAAATTCCCTTGTCGCCGCCGCGGGCATTTTGGGATTCCATCTCGCCGTAGGAACCCCAAAGGGATATGAGCCTGACAAAAAAATATTAAAAGAGGCTTTGGGATATAAGAATGGAAAGATAGAGATTACGAATGACCCGAAGGAGGCCGCAGAGGGGGCGGATGTCCTTTATACGGACGTTTGGGTCAGCATGGGGCAGGAGGATGAGATGAGAGAGAGGCTCAAGATTTTTAAACCATATCAGATAAATGAAGAACTCCTCTCTTTTGCAAAGCCGGATGTAATTGTGATGCACTGCCTTCCCGCACATAGAGGCGAAGAGATTACAGATGAGGTAATTGACGGCCCCAACTCGGTTGTCTTTGAACAGGCAGAAAACAGGCTCCATGTGGGAAAAGCAATACTTGAGATGTTTATTACTGACTAGCGATTTTCGGTTGGTGAAACACGATCGATATTTATGATGGAGGACCTTCCTATGGCGAGGCCCGATGATGATCATCACGACACGCGGCTGCGTCTAGTCGAAGAGCACGTGCGTCTCGAAAACGCACACGATCTCTCCGGAGTCATGCAAACCTTCGGGGAGCAGGCGGCCTACGATGACGAACCCTGGGAGGATCATCGTCGCGGCCACGAGGCGGTGCGTGCCTATTACGAGGCGCTCCTGGCCGCGGTGCCTGATCTCCATATCGAGATCATCGAGCGCCACGTTGCCGAAAGGGCGCTCATCCTCGAGGTTGTGATCACGGGCACGCACCTCGGCCCGTGGCGGGGCGTGCCGGCCACGGGGCAACGCGTTCGGTTTCCACTCTGCGGTGTCTACACGTTCGACGGCGGCGGGCGCCTGGCGGGCGAGCGAATCTACTACGACAGGGCCAGTGTGATGCGCCAGTTGGGGCTCTTCCACGATCCAGCGACTCGGGTTGGTCGTCTTATGACTGGACTGACGCATCCACTCACTTTAGCGTGGGCGTATGGTCGGAAGCTCTTTCGGTGATATGCAACAAGGCCTCGGTTGTCTTTGAGCGGGCTGAAAACAGGCTTCATGTGGGAAAGGCGATACTTGAGATGTTTATTACAGGCTAGTGATTCTCGGTTAATGGAAACTATTAGAGCAAATCAACCGGACTCCGCACCACAAGTCCTCCTCGATTCAGAACATGTGTATAAACCATCGTGGTTTTGACATCCTTATGCCCAAGCAGTTCTTGCACAGTTCGAATGTCATAACCGTTTTGAAGCAGGTGTGTGGCAAAACTATGGCGGAAGGTGTGGCAACTGACACGCTTGTTAATGCCCGCACGTTTAGCCGCTGCTCTAACGGCCCGTTGGAGACTCGTCTCATGCAAGTAGTGA
>PSLL01000029.1:30978-31935 GCA_040289575.1 Candidatus Dadabacteria bacterium
GATAGAATGTCGGAAGTAAATACATATTGCCAGACCCACTCACGGTCGGCGTTTGGGTACTTACGTTTAAGAGCAAAAGGCAGGCAAACGGAGCCGTAACCTTTTGCCAAATCCTCCTCATGTAAACGCTTCACACGTTGCAACTGTTCCTGCAAGGGTGCAATGAGCGTGTTGGGCAGTATGGTTACGCGATCCGTCATGCCTTTGCCATCCCGTACCACAATTTGATGTTGACCAAAATCAATATCTTTTACGCGGAGTTGCACACACTCCATCAAACGCAAGCCACTACCGTAAAGCAGTTTGGCCATCAACTGATGTGTGCCTCTCATTAGACTAATTACTTTTTGAACTTCCTCTTTGCTCAGCACAGTAGGCAAACGCCTGGGCTTTTGAGCGCGTACAGAGTTAGTTACTAACGCCACGTCTTGCTTAAGCACCTCACGATAGAGGAACAGCAATGCACTTAGGGCTTGATTTTGGGTCGAGGCGGCGACGTTTTCTTTCACAGCTAGGTGAGTCAGAAAAGCCTCGATTTCAGGAGCGCCCATGTCTTTCGGATGACGTTTGTTATGAAAAAGGATGTAGCGTCTGATCCAGTGAACATAACTCTTGCTGGTGCGGTTAGAATAATGTTTCAGTCGTATAGCATCTCGAACCTGGTCTAGGAGCTTTTTAGGCTTCTTTTCCGTATTCGGGAATGAATTCATGGCACTTGACATTTCACTCTGTTTAGTCTAAGTTAGCTTCATTGGTAATTATACAGCTTATTTGCTGTATAATACACCCAGTAAGGGTGATTAGACAGCAAAAGCGTCAGTCTAAATCTGTGCTGTCTAATATATAGTTAGCCGCTACGAGGTATTCACCGCCATGGGACTTTTGACCTTCAGCATCAACGTTACCCTCGACGGTTGCGTCGACCACCAGGAGGGAATCGCCGACGACGAGACACAC
>PSLL01000062.1:0-5205 GCA_040289575.1 Candidatus Dadabacteria bacterium
GCAATGTCCCCTCTCCAACATACTTTGAGTCTCTTGGCCTAAATAACAAAAGCATCGTTCTTCTCCCCCTTTTTATTGAATTGTTTAAAAAAACCTGGTTCTAAATTTTAGAGGCTACCATTATATAATAAATGAGTTTTTTATCAAATAAAATTGAGGATTGATTTTTATTATATTTTCAGGAGACTTAGTATTACACCGATGTAGCAGGGGTTTTTTAGACCTCCATAGATTGAATCTCTCAATAGGAAACCCCTTCTGTATTTTGGGGGAAGATTATGGAGGGAGAAAATGGCCAATCAGTTATGTCTGCTATTTGTAGCCCTTATAATATCTGTTATTTCTTTGAGTAGTATAAGGGCTGAGTCACTGCTTATGCTTAGTCAGCAGATCCCAATCCTTGCAAAGCCATACAATAAATCTGCTTTTATTGATGTAAGAGATGATAAAAAACCGAATATCCTTTTTCAAAAGAAAACCGAACCTAAATCGCTCTCTGATTTTGGTGCTTTTCTCCGTGATACGGAGAATGCCTACGCCGGAATCTGGGCGTTTCGTGTTGCATACATAAGACAAAAGGATCAGCTCATAATAGACCCAGTAAAATGGTGGAAAAATATAACGCATTTTCAAAACCACGAGCGTCGTGGGTCTATTACATGGAATGATGGAGATGCGTTTATAACAAACTGGGTCAAACACCCCGTTTTTGGAGCGTCTGTTTATCTCTACTATAGGGCACGTGGATATAACCGTTCGGCCTCAGCCTTTGGCGCTTTCCTCCAAAGCACCCTTTTTGAATATGCCGTAGAGGGTATAGATCGTCCTCCATCGCTTCATGATCTTGTTGTAACCCCAGCGGCAGGGATTCCTCTAGGAATAATCCTTGAAGGGGCCTCAAATTGGCTGGAGAATAGGCAAAGCGGATTTCTAAGAGCCGCGAGCTATATAATAAACCCCTCAAAGATATTTTTCCGTGGAGATAATAAAGTGAATCTCGGACCAATTAGAAGTCAGTATATTACTAATTGGGTTTGATTGGTAGGGAAGGGGGATTGATTTTCATATGCCTTGTGTTAGGTTTTTACGCCCATGGTAGATAAAAAGCTCGGACACAAGTTTAAGAATCCGAGCCTGCTTAAGACCTCCCTCACACACAGTTCATTTGCCAATGAAGCTTCTGTAGAGAGCAACGAGAGACTTGAATTCCTTGGAGATGCGGTTCTCGGTTGTGTTGTTGCAAGGTTCCTCTATGACCGCTTTCCCGAAGCCTCTGAGGGGGTTCTCTCTAAGATGAAAAGTGCCCTTGTAAGCAGGGTAAACTTTGCGCGATTTGCGCGTGAGCTGGGAATTAATAATGAAATCCTACTCGGAAAGGGCGAAGAACTCACGGGAGGAAGGGAAAGGGAGTCAAACCTTGCGGGTGCATTCGAGGCTGTTATTGGGGCGGTTTATTTAGATGCCGGATACAAGAAGGCGTCTCAAATAATCTCCCGCCTTTTAAAAGGCTGTCTTGAGAATAAAGAGATATTTATTGACTATAAGACGAGGCTTCAGGAGCTGGTTCAAAAGCAATATGGAACCAGACCTAAGTATAGGGTCATCCTTGAAGAGGGCCCTGCACACAACAAGTGTTTTCACATTGAGGTAAAGGTCGGAAGAAGGGTTCTGGGTAGGGGTTCTGGAAAGAGCAAAAAGGAGGCGGAGCAATCCGCTGCTAAAGAGGGGCTAGAAAACCTCGAGGCGCTCAATCAGCCGAAGTCCTCCCCATAGATTCCGAGTTCCTCTATTTTTTTTGAGAGTGTGTTCCTGTTTATCCCAAGAATTGCCGCGGCCTTCTTCTTGTTTCCCTTGGTGACCTTTAGTATCGCCTCTATTAATGGCTTTTCAATCCGTTTTATAGTCATGTCGTAGATTTTATTGGGGGATTCTTGATTTGAGTTGATCAGGTTCATGATCTCTGCGAGCACCAAATCGTCAAATGATCTTTCTTTCTTCTCCATCCCTTCTAGATATGGGGCGGCGTCAAGGAGTGCATCGGGTGTAATCGTGGTGTCCGAAGAAAGAACGAGTACACGCTTTATCGTATTTTCAAGCTCCCTTATGTTTCCTGGCCAGTTGTAACTGAGGAGCATCTGATTTGCCTCATCCGAAATCATAACTGCTTTCCTTCCCATGCCCAGTTGGTCTGCGTATTTTTGAACAAAGTGCTCTACAAGGAGCGGAATGTCCTCTTTTCTCTCTCTAAGCGGCGGAAGCTCGATTGTTATGGTGTTGATTCTATAATAAAGGTCCTTTCTAAACACCCCTTTTTCCATCTCTTTTTGTAGGTCTTTATTTGTTGAGGCGATTACCCTTACATCTACCTCAACCGGTTTTTCGCCGCCGAGACGGTAGAACTGTTTTTCTTCGAGCACCCTAAGGAGTTTTGTCTGAAGCTCAATCGGCATATCCCCTATCTCATCTAAGAGAAGCGTTCCTCTGTGTGCGTCTTCAAATCTCCCCTGTTTTCTGATTGCCGCTCCGGTAAAGGCGCCCTTTTCGTATCCAAAAAGCTCGCTTTCAAGAAGCTCTTTCGGGATCGCCGCAATGTTTACCGCTACGAATTTTTCGTTCCTCCTGTGGCTGTCAAAGTGAATCCTGCGGGCTACGAGTTCTTTTCCGGTCCCGCTCTCTCCCGTAATGAGAATCGTTAAATCCTTTTCAGCCACGCGCCCGATGGTCTTATAGATTTTAAGCATGGCGGGGGATTTCCCAACCATCCCACCCTGCGACTCCTGCTCTGAGGCTTCTTTGAGCTTGGCACTCAGGAGTTCTAACTTTTTTGAGTTCTCATAGTTCTCTATTGCCCTCTGAGCTGTGAGCTTTACCTCATCTAAATCAAACGGCTTTGCAATGTAGTCGTAGGCCCCGCGCTTCATCGCCTCGATTGCGTTTTTTACCGTGTTTTGGGCAGTGATTATAATTACGGGAATATCAATCCCATTTGTCCTGAGTTCCTCAAGAATCTCAAGCCCATCTAGGTCTGGCATCTTTATATCGAGTATAATCAATGAGAACCTGTCTGAATTTGCCTTCTCGAGAGCCTCGGAGCCGCTTTCTCCGTACTTGACTGAGTATCCCGCCTTCTCAAGGCACGCCCCCAGAACCCATCTTATGCTCTCTTCATCATCTACCACTAAAATCTTCTTTTTCATATCGGTAAATAGCAAATCAGTCAAAAATAATATCGCTGACGGCTGCCGACTACTTATATATTGGCAAATACACCTTAAACACCGTTCCCTTTCCCAATTCGCTCTCTATAAAAATAGCGCCTCCGTGTTTTGCTATA
Organism: Candidatus Dadabacteria bacterium; assembly: GCA_040289575.1. Lineage (GTDB taxonomy): Bacteria > Desulfobacterota_D > UBA1144 > Nemesobacterales > CSP1-2 > PSLL01. The sequence goes on from PSLL01000062.1 coordinate 3,335, forward strand.
ATTTGATAGGCAAGAAACAGGCCAAGTCCGGAACCCTCTTTTTTCGTTGTGTAGAAGGGGGAAAAGACCTTTTCTAGGGCTTCCTTTGAAATCCCCACCCCGCTGTCCTTTATATAAACGGATATGGCGTTTTCGCCCTTGAGTTTGTAGTCAGTGATCCACCTTGTTGAAACCTCCACGGTTCCGTTCTTCGGGATTGATTCATGGGCGTTTTTAATTAGGTTTAAAAACACCTGTTTAAGAGAATCCCGGTCCCCTAAGACCGAGGGCAGAGCCAGATCATAGTTCTCAATGAATTTAATCTCTTTGCCTCTTATGGAACTCGATTCGAGAAATAGTATCTCCGAGAGGATTTGATGTATATTTACGGATTCAAACACCTCTTTGGTAAAAGGCTCAAGCTGTTTGAGCTTATCAAGAAGCGCGCAGAGTCTATCTACCTCCTTTATAATTATCTCTGCGCATCTTACAGTCGCTTTGTTTCTTTTCTCCTCAGAGAGTATCTGAGCTGCCCCTTTTATTCCGCTCAGGGGATTTTTCAGTTCATGTGCAAGCCCGAGGATCAGTTCCTCTAGTGTAGAGGCTGAATTCTTCTGAAGGTTTTTCCCACTCAGGAATTTTGTCCCTGCGAGGTCTTTTATCTGAACAATGACGCCCGATATAGCACCTTCATCGGAAAATAGAGGAGAGGCTACTGTCTGAATCGAGATTCTTTCTCCTCCTTTTAAAACCGGATTAATTTCATCCCCGAATATAGTACGCTCTTCTCGGAGTGCTTTCTCCGCAATACCTTCCACCTCTTCGGGCAGTATTTTGGAAGATGGTCTGCCACGGGCCTTCTCTCTCGAGATTTTAAAAACCATCTCTGCCGTATAGTTCATGCTTAGAATGGAAAAGGATCCATCGAGGACAACGATTCCGTCAGGAAGGGCATCAAATAGATTCTGGAAGAAATCCTCTTTATTCTTTGTGATTCCTTTCATCTTTATTAATGTACAGAAGTAAATCTTACTTAGAAAATCGTAGGGATTCAAACGGCGCAAATGGCTTGACTTTTAATTTTTTATACCGATTGGTAAAATATCTGACATCTTTTAATCGGCTATTTAATCAAGGAGTGGGGTAATATGGCAACAAAACAAGAGGAGATTGTTCAATGTCAGATTTGCAAGGGGCAAAAGATACCGGGCGAGGTTATGTTCGGACAATTAATTCGCCCATCTGTAGTTGAGACAATAAAAAAGAAGTAGCCGGACTGGTCTCCACAAGGCTTTATATGCCTTCTATGCCTCAACCATCTCAGGGCCGATTATGTCCAGGATGTTCTCGAAACAGAAAAGGGCGAGCTTTCGGCACTCGAAGAGGAGGTAATTAAGAGCCTAAGAGATCAGGAATTGCTGTCCGAGAATCTAAATACGGAGTTTGAAAGTAAGTTAACACTCGGAGACCGTATAGCGGACAATGTTGCCAAATTTGGTGGGAGTTGGCGATTTATCATTAGCTTCGGCGTCTTTCTTGTGCTGTGGATGATTATAAACTCCATCGTGCTGCTCCGGCGGCCATTTGACCCGTATCCTTTTATTCTTCTCAACTTAATTCTTTCTTGTCTTGCTGCCATCCAAGCTCCCGTTATTATGATGAGTCAGAATCGGCAAGAGGCAAAGGACCGCCTGCGTTCTGAACATGACTACAGGGTGAATCTAAAAGCCGAACTCGAGATTAGACATCTCCATGCGAAGATGGACCAGCTCCTTACGCACCAGTGGAGCAGGTTACTTCAAATCCAGCAGATCCAGGTAGAACTTATGGAAGAGATTGTTGACAAGGCCCAGCAAAGGCAAGGTAACTGAGTCGGCAATAACATCTGCGAA
>PSLL01000062.1:5236-7046 GCA_040289575.1 Candidatus Dadabacteria bacterium
TCTTCTCTTTAATTGCGGGAAATCTATCTATCTCCTGAAGGGCGGATATTAAGTCCCTTTCCTTTGCCTCGTGTGTCATAATCACTACAGGTACATCCCCTCCATCAATCTGTCTTCCCTTTTGGATTACAGATTCTATGCTTATGTTGTTTTTACCCAGGCTTCCCGCAATCTGGCCCAAAACTCCGGGTCTATCTTCGGCCTGGAACCTCAAATAATATTTTGCCGTTATCTCGGTTATGGGGATTAAAGAAGGGGGAGATGGTTCGTGAACCGCTCCTATGTTTTCTCCATAGAATCTAGGTAAAGATGAATGGGAGTTACCGAGTGTAATATCCTTTGCAATCTGGACAACGTCGCTTATAACCGCGCTTGCTGTGGGCATCATACCCGCTCCCATTCCGTAGAGCATATTTGGTCCTACCGCGTCTCCTACTATATATATGGCGTTAAATGCCCCTGAGACATCGGCAATGGGAGTGCCTTTTTCAATCAGTGTCGGATGAACCCTTGCCTCTATCCCGTCCTTTTGGGATTTTGCTACTGCAAGGAGCTTTATCTTATATCCGAACTCATCTGCGAATGAAATATCAAGCGGGGTGATCCCACGGATTCCCTCTACATATATCTTTTCAAAGTCGAGAAAGGTCCCGAATGAGAGCATTATGAGTATTGATAGCTTATGTGCAGCATCAATCCCATCAATGTCAAGCGAAGGATCGGCTTCGGCATAGCCCCTGTCTTGGGCCTGCTTTAGGACCTCGTTGAATTCCTTTCCCTCTTCTGTCATTTTTGAGAGTATGTAGTTGGATGTCCCATTTATGATTCCGTATATGGAGAGGATTCTATTTGCCACGTATCCATCCCTAATTGCTCTTATTATGGGGATTCCGCCGCCCACGCTTGCCTCAAATCCAATGTCTACTCCATTTTCTGAAGCGGTTGAGAATATTTCTCTCCCATAGTGGCCTAGAAGAGCCTTATTTGCCGTAACCACATGCTTTCGGTTTCTTATCGCTCCGAGAATAAAGTCTTTTGCTACGGTGGTTCCGCCTACAAGCTCAATTACTATGTGGATTGATTTATCTTCTATTATCTCCCATGCGTTGGTTGTGAATAAATTCCGGGGAATTTCGACGGGTCTAATCCTTTCTGGATTAATGTCTGCAATCCTCTTTATTTCGAGCCTTATGCCTACTCTCTTCTCAATAATGTCTCTATTTTCGCTGAGAACCTTAATAACCCCGCAGCCCACTGTCCCTGCTCCGATTAATCCAATGTTTATCGCGTTCATTTAGGGAATCTCCTCCAATTGCAGAGGCGGCTTATGAACCGCTCCTATGGCTATGGTATTGGGATTTTTTTTATGGGACACAACAACCTGGCAAGAATTATACATTATTTTAGGATTTGACAATAAATTAGACTAGGCTAAATTAATATCAACAAAGTGGGGCCGTAGCTCAGTTGGGAGAGCGCTTGAATGGCATTCAAGAGGTCGGGAGTTCAAATCTCCTCGGCTCCACCAATTTATTCCCATAGCTTACAGCGCTTTCTCATGTTTTACTCTTTTCCTTAATCGGTGTTTTGTCAGTAGCTCGTTTCCTTTCCTGTTTCTAACAGAGGTCTTTTCTGAGAATTGACAAGGGATTATTCTTTATGAGAAAATAGGGACAGAGGAGATTTATGTAATAAATAGATTTGAATTATTCTGAACAAGAGAATAAAAGAAAGGATTAATATGGCTATAAAGACAAAACTGCACAACACATCTTCAGCCACCGTCGGCTACGAAGCGCAGCTCTGGCAG
>PSLL01000063.1:0-6991 GCA_040289575.1 Candidatus Dadabacteria bacterium
GACCCAATGTAGCTTTTACTGCATTCGCCAGTACGTTTACACCCCTTAAAACTGAAGACTGGGCTTCCCTACTAAATCTAATATCTTTTGCAGCCATACCAACTACCTCCTTATTTTTATTTATCTTCAATTATGGCTAAGATCTCTTCTTCTCGAAGTATAAGATACTCATCACCTTCGATGTTTATCTCTGTTCCTCCATACTTTCCAAAAAGAACCCTATCTCCGACCTTTATATCAAGTGGTCTTATAGAGCCGTCCTCAAGGAGCTTGCCCTTTCCCATAGATACGATTTTTCCCTCTTGGGGTTTCTCTTTTGCAGTATCAGGGATTATAATCCCGCCCTTTGTCTTTTCTTCGGTATTGAGTCTTTTTACCAGAACCCTGTCGTAGAGCGGCCTTACCTTCATTCTCGCTCCCTCCTTTTTGTTTATGGGTTTTACAGGAAAAATTAGCACTTGGACTATGTAAGTGCTAATTTAGAACATAAAGATAACCATCCGAGAGGCTTTGTCAAGTCCTCTCGCGTATTATCATACAGACACATTTAGTTTTTTTGGCTTTTTATAAGGGATTTAGGCAAAAAAGTAAGTAGTTGACAAAGGTTTTAAACTGTGAGATATTAGGAATAGTTCTAAGTTTTAGGAGGTAATTTGATTTGTTAAAGGGTAAAGTAAAATGGTTCAATAGCTCAAAGGGCTATGGGTTTATTGAGCAGGAGGGTGGAGGCAAGGACGTGTTTGTTCACTACAGCGCCATTCAGGGCAAGGGTTATAAAGCCCTTACCGAGGGTGAGGCCGTTGAGTTCGAGGTCACGGAAGGCCCCAAGGGCCCTCAGGCAAGCAAGGTAATTAGACTAAACAACAATAATAAGTAGCTACCACTTCCCGAAATATCCCCGAGTCAAATTAAAATTCTAAAATAGGCTGGGGTGGGTTAAAATCAGGGAACGGATTGTATAAGCTGAGAGGCTCTATCGCTTCTCTGTTTAGTTCTTTAGAATTGCTATATAGTGTGGGTGTGTATGTAGTACCAGTAAAACGCCGCAATAACGAGGGCATGGGTGATCTCTCCTTTAGAAACCAGATTCGGGATATTAATGGCAGGTGTTAAAAAACGGCTATATCCTCTGTGCCCTCAAAACCCTGGGCTTGAACCCTTCTTGCATCTCTTGCAAGGAATGTATAACAGTTATTATTCTGCATCGCCGGATTCGGATGAACCTTTCCTATGCAAACCCAGTTGTCGGAAGCATAACCTGTTTCCTCAAGCAACTCCCGCTTCCCGGCCTCAATAGGAGATTCGCCCGGCTCAACCGTGCCGCCCGGTATCTCAAGCGTTACTGACTTGATTCCATGCCTGTACTGTTTAATTAAGACCACCTGATTGTCTGGCGTAACGGCAATCACGTTTACCCAGTCGGGCGCCTCAACAACATAAAAATCGTGCTCTTCCCCGGTTATAGGAGAGAGGCTTGTGTCCTTTCTTGTTGAAAAAACTCTGAATGAGTTTATCTTTTCAGATTTAATAAGATTCCAATTTTTTATCATCTATTTTAGAATTTTAACCTTCTATAATCCCAGGATACAAACTTCTCGGGGATGAATTTAAGAAGAGCGCGGTTTGGGATGCTGGTCAGAAATTTATAGCCTGGGTGCTCATTTGATCCAAAATATCTCTGGGCGTATGCCTCCCTAAATCTCTCAAAAAGGGCCTTGTCTTTGACTATCTCCATACTGCCCTGCATCATTACACCCCTATAGTCATATAGAGAATCTCCGGCATCTATTATAAGGGCCGTCTTTTTATTTGACTCTACATTCTTTACCTTCTTTGTATTTCCTGTGGTTTCGATATATATCTCCCCATCTAAAATCACATACCACATAGGGATAACATGGGGCATCCCATCCTTGCCAACTGTAGCCATTCGGCATACCTTCTGCTCGGCTAAGAATACCTTGATTTCTTCAGGGGTCATATTTATACCCATACTCTCATCACCACGCTCTAGGGATTTTTTGTCACTTAGTTTACTGGTTTTACCAATTCAATCAAATTTAGAACTGATCTAAACCCTGTGCAGGGACAGATTTCCAAAGTTAGAATTAGTGCATCCATCGGACATCAAAACGATACAGACCCTCATCACGTGCTATCTTTAGTACTTCCTCGTATTCGGCATGGGTGGTGGGGCGACTAATACCCTCATACTTTTGGGGAATCTTTAAAACCCTGCCCTCTGGCCTGTATTGATTCATGATGTTTATATATGTGTCTTTAGATACCTCATTTGCAATGAAGCGGCAGATCTCGCGTATACCGGCAACTCGGTTTGGCATAACTAGGTGGCGAACAAGAAGCCCGTGTAGGGCCAGGCCGTTTTCATCAAATTTAAGCGGACCTACCTGACGGTGCATCTCCTTTATTGCGGCGCGTGCAACATCCGGATAGTCTTCCGCCGCCATATAGAGAAAGGAGAGTTTTCTATCCCAGAACTTAAAATCGGGCATATATATGTCGACTATGCCATCCATTATCCTGAGTGAATGAAAGGAGTCGTATGCACTTGTGTTATATACAATCGGCAATCTTAATCCCATTTCAATGGCCAGTGGAATTGCCTCCATAATCTGTGGAACAACGTGCTCCGGGGTGACAAAATTTATGTTGTGGCAACCCTCTTCTTGAAGAGAGATCATAACCCTTGCGAGTTCTATCGGAGTTAGTATCTCTCCGTTGCCCTCCCAAGATATATCAAAGTTTTGACAGAAAACGCATTTTAGGTTGCAAAAAGAGAAGAAGATTGTTCCGGAGCCGCGCCAACCTCTTAGACAGTCTTCCTCGCCGAAGTGTGGAAATGCACTGGCAACATAGGCATAACGACCGGTTCTGCATACCGCTGTTTTATTTTCAAGTCGGTTGATGTGACAGTTGCGCGGACAGACCTTGCACCTCTCAAGTACTTGAAGGGCCTCTTCTACCTTCTTCTTTATTATATGTTTATCGGTTTCGTAGGTGCGGATATATGCCGGCACAAAATCCCTACGGGAAATAACCCATCTAGGGTCTGATAAATTCGGGGGTTGTTTTCTAGATATCTTTGTTATCATGATAGCTTCACCGAAAAAATTATAATATCTCTCTTGACTGGTCTCAACACAGGTATGGCTTTGATTTTGCTCAGTTACAAGGATAAATAAAATACCCTCCTTAAAAGTGGCTAAGTTTGTGACAAGACAAACCCCACCTATGTACACACATCCAAAGAGTCCACACATATATTGTGTTCCACAGCTAATTTCATGTGTGCTTCTTAAGATTTATATAGTGCTTCATTTTTGGACTTCCAATCAGGATTCGTCCACCCATAAGGCGTGGAGGCAGTATTAAGAGTTTGAGTAGAATCTTAGCACATATGGTCTATATGATTTCTAAAGGAGAAAATTGTATCACTTATGGCTATAGCTTATTACATCCATGTGTTTGTAAGAAATGAAGGTACCTTTGTTATATTTCTTTTATCCTATCGATGTTTGCAACAAAGCATTTTAAGAGCAATCTTTCTGTAACCGACTATTCCAGAAAGAAGAAACTGGTTTTGCCCATTAAATTATGTAGTTAAAGAGATAGGGAACATCTCCCTATCACAATGGGTACGTGGGGAGAAATTTTTGCTTGAAAACGGCTATTCTTGGAGGGACAATTTTAAAGGAGAGCTTTATTCACAAATGAGCTATGAGGGTTTTTATGATAATTGGAGGTGATAACTAATGGTTGAATTCGAGTTTAAGGAGCTAGAAGCTTTGAAGGCAGATGTAGATAAGCTGCGCTCAGACCTGCTCGACATAACTGAGAAACTAACAGATATAGGCAAGGACGGGGCTTGGGCAGCAAAGGAAGGGCTTGAAAGGCAAGCCAAGGAGCTAAAGAAGAGGCTGCGTAAAATACTCAAGGATACACACAAAATGAGGAAGAAGATGGGCGAAACCATACAGGGACAGATTGAAGATAGAGGCCTTATGAGCCTGATTGTGGCTGCTGGAGCGGGACTCCTTTTGGGTGTACTGGTAACCTGGATAATAAAGGATAGAGACTCAGGCTAGTGTAACCATTGCATTCACCGATGAGAATAAAGAAGATAAAGATTAACCGTGCTCCTGTCCTGACACTATGGGCTACAGTGTTTGTCAAGCGAATGGGCTATGACCATGAGTCAGCACTAACTCTTGGTAAAGCAGTCGCTGGCTTAAATGCCCAATCAAAGGGACAACTCGGCATATTTGAGGAGCAAAAAGGACTGAAAGAGGGGAGAAAATCAAGAGCAAAGAGGCGGAGGAACAAGGGGAGAACTCGACCTCAACTATATTCGCTTACTTGCCAGATGAAGAGAAATGCCCATTATAATCTCAAAAAGAATGGGCAGGAAGGGAGTCGAACCCTTACGGGCGCAATGCCCAGCGGCTTTTGAGGCCGCCGCGTCTGCCTGTTCCGCCACCTGCCCTCTGTCAGATAGAACTATATTATCCTCTGTAGCTTGGGAAGAATCAACTCACACCTTTATATTATCCTTTATCATCTCCCGATTGCCGACGTTCTTTTCAATAAACTCAATGATTTTGCCGGCAATATCAATGCCTGTGGCCCTTTCAATCCCCTCAAGGCCTGGAGACGAATTCACCTCCATTATGAGCGGCCCCCTGTTTGACTGAAGCATATCAACGCCTGCAATGTTAAGCCCTAAAACCTTTGCAGAATTGATTGCGGTTGCTTCCTCTTCCTTGCTCAGTTGAATCGGAGTCGCAGTGCCACCCCTGTGTATGTTAGAGCGGAACTCGCCTTTTGCGCCCTGCCTCTTCATTGCGCCTACTACCTCACCGCCCACAACAAAGGCCCGAATATCCGCCGCTTTCGCCTCTTTTATATACTCCTGAATAAGCATATTCGCGTCCAGCCCGTAAAATGCCTCAATGACCGACTCGGCGGCTTTTTGTGTTTCTGCAAGAACAACGCCGATTCCCTGTGTTCCCTGGAGTAATTTAATGACCAAAGGTGCGCCGCCCACCTCAGATATAAGATGTTCTATATCAGAAGGGCATGAGGCAAAGGCCGTTGCAGGAATACCTATGTTTTCTCTTGAAAGAATCTGCGTCGTTCTCAGTTTGTCCCGCGACCGGGTAATGGCCTGAGATTCATTGGCACAGAATATGCCCATCATCTCAAATTGCCGAACAACGGCGGTGCCGTAGAACGTCCTTGAAGCGCCAATCCTAGGGATTGTAGCATCAATCCCGGTCAATTTCGCACCGTGATAGAATATCTCAGGATTGCCCCTCTCAATCAAAAAATAACACTTCAAAAAATCAATAACTTCTGCCTCATGATCCCTCTTACGCGCAGCCTCAATTAACCTTTTGGTAGAGTAAAGCCTCTCATTCCGAGACAAAACGGCTATTTTCATCCCTTCATCCTCCTTAATTTTTGTTTATATGATAAATCGGTCTGTGCCACATTCACTAAGAAACGATTATGCAATACCTTTCTTCCCAAAAGAACCGGATATTCCATTTTAGACCTGTCGGTCAAGGAAAGCTCTATATCGAATAACTCGCCGAATAATAGGATTTTGGTCTTAATTACATACCTCCTCTCAACCTGTCCAAATGAGTTTTTAATCCTTCCCCTTCTATAAACCGGCAGTGTAAAATTCTTATTGTTATAAGAGGGGTGAGATGGATCAAGAAGACTGAATCTAACCCTTTTTTCTCCGTCCTTCTCAATAACCTCTATGCTATGACAATGAATAGCAGATGTATAGGCGCCTGTATCAATTTTAGCGTCAATATCATATAGACCCAGGTGTGGAAAATCAACCCTGTCTTTTCTTCCAATTACTATTATATTGCCCCTCTTCCGATTCATACTGATTCTATTATTAGATTTAGGATTGCCAATCAAACTCTTCTTAGAAGCGTATTCGTATTATTCTCGGTAATTCCTGAAGAATCAATATCCTTAAATAAAAGCGGAGAATTTTTCGCCGAGTTGTGTCTGGAGTTTTTTCGCAACCTCTCTAATCCACTCCGGATTAAGTATGTATTCAAACCCGTGCCTTTGAATAATGCCTGAAACCTTCCACGAATAGTTGAGGCCATCGAGCATCACGTAGTCGGTCACAGGGTCGAGCAGTTTTCCTAGATTTTCCGGATTCAATGGAAGGAGTGGAGCAATAAAAGCGTATGTCTTTATTTTCGCCTCCTTTAATCTCCTTAGTGCTTGAATCCTGGCTGAAATGGGCGTTGCATTTGGCTCAAATATCTTTCTTATGTCCTCTCTATCGGTCGGAATGCTCAGTCCAATCTCAATGCTTTTGAGCTTTTTAAAAACATCTATGTCCCTCGTCACAAGAGGAGACCTGGTAAGTATGGTCACTTCAAAATCCGTATTAATGAGGCATTCAATCACGCCCCTTGTGAGTTTGAATTTTGCTTCAATCGGCACATAGGGGTCGGTTACAGAGCTTAGAAAGACACTACCCTTATTTACCCTTTTTATCTCTTTTTTGATCAAATCTACGGCATTGACCTTTACATCTACAAAATCGCCCCAGTTCTCTTTATGTCTTGTAAATTTCTTCATAAAAGAGGCATAGCAGTGAAGGCATCCGAAACTACATCCCCTATAGCAGTTTATTACATAATCAAACCCAGGTATCCCCGTCCTGCTGAGGATTGAGCAGGATTCTATAAGTGAAATATTCCACTTTAACTTTTTCGACTCTAGAGCTCCTATTTCCCCAGATTCTTTTAAGAATGAAAAATTAAGCTGATTTAGGTTTTCCATTTATATATTCATATGAAAATATCACATAAATTATACCGATTTTCTAAGGATAAGATATTGGCCTAAATAAATAAGAGCAATTACGCTCTCGGAAATACGCTCTTAGAAATGATTAGAAGTAAAATATCACCGGTCGAATCGCCATAAC
>PSLL01000030.1:0-6911 GCA_040289575.1 Candidatus Dadabacteria bacterium
TATTGCTAAGGTCTTTGCTAATTCTGGGTAAAGTCCATATTTAATTTTCCTTGAGCTTAGAAAAAAAGAAGGTTATAATCTAGCTTGAATGTGGGGCTCGGTGGGCGTTCCCGATAGTTTCTGTCGAAGTTGGCTAAGCAAGATACTAGAGAAACACTATTGAGAGATAAATGTGTAAGGGTGAAGAGTTGGTAAGAGTTGTTCACCGCGTAAATCAAAAGATAGTGTTTACAGAGTGCGAATCGGTTAGAGGGAGCAACATAGCCGGCTATATTGAACTTCTCCACGTAAAAAAAGCGGTATTGAGGATCTGTTTAAGAGGGAAGAGAATCCTAAGAAGATAGAGTCTATCTGCCTTCCGACGCTCAGTGTAATTGCTATCTGTTATCCTGAAAAAAGAGCAAAAAAACTTAATTCACATTCGCGGCCTTGAGGCCGAATAAACATGTAATGGAGGTAAAGATATATAGAGAAAGTTCACGGACAGGTTTCAGGACTTAAACCTAGCGAAATTCATAACCTCTCAAGGCTTTATAGAAGAAGAATTCCGGCAAGAGAGATAATAACCCTGGAGCTTGGAAGGACGCTCTCACAATTATCATACGATCTTAAAAAAAACATAACCCTCCTTATAGATAGAAGGGGAAAGGTCGAGGTGGTATTCGTAGGAGACTCACATGAAGTGCCGTTCGATGAAATTCTCGAAAGATCAAGAGAAGCAAAATACAGGCTAAGAGGCTATCGACTTATCCATACACACGTTAAAAATCCAAATCTCACACATCCCGATCTTGTAACGCTCCTTAACGAAAGACTGGATTTAATAGGCGTGCTTGAGATAAAAGACGGGGGAATTCCGGGTAGGTTTCAAGTAGCCCATATTCTTCCTCCCAATCCTAAGGGAGAAATGTGGAAGATACTAAACTACAGTGACTTGGGCAGGGTGGATATAAATTTTGAAGAACTCATAAGAGATATTGAGAGTGAATCTGAAAGGACCTACTTTGATTTTGGGGGAAGAAGGGAAAAAGAGGGGGTTTTTCTCATAGGGTTTTCTACGAAATCTAGGGCTGAGGCTGAGGAGTCGGTAGAGGAGCTAAAAGAGCTTGCCCGTTCTGCAGGCAAAGTGGTGCTTGATAAAACTGTTCAGATTAGAAGTCAGGTTGACCCTAAGTATCTAGTAGGAAAAGGAAAACTGGAGGAGATAATTCTTAGAGCCAAACAACTCGGAGCCGATACGCTCATTTTTGATGTAGAATTGACCCCGGCTCAAGTAAGGATGATTTCCGAAGAGACAAACCTCCGTGTAATGGACAGGACTCAACTAATACTTCAAATATTTGCTGAACGTGCTAAAACAAGTGAGGGGAAAATCCAGGTCCAACTCGCGGAGCTGCGATATATGCTTCCCCGGCTCACGGGCCGAGGGGTTGAACTATCTCAGCTCGGAGGTGGTATAGGAACAAGGGGTCCCGGCGAGCAAAAACTCGAAGAGAAAAGAAGAAGACTCAGAGAAAGAATAGGTCAGCTTGAGAACCAAATCAAGGAACTCAGTAAAAGGCGTGAGCATACAAGAAAGCACAGAAGAGAGATAGGAATACCTACGGCCACCCTTATCGGCTATACAAACGTCGGGAAATCAACCCTATTTAATGCGCTCACAAGGAGTGGGGTAGTAGTTGAAAATAAACTCTTTTCTACCCTAAACCCGACCACAAGGAGGCTTATCTTGCCCAGTGGAAAGGTTATACTCCTTACAGATACTGTAGGTTTTATTAGGGACCTGCCTAAGGAACTTGTAGATGCCTTCCGTGCGACACTCGAAGAACTGGGCGAGTCTTCTCTTCTTATCCATATCGCTGATTCAAGCGACCCACTCGTAGAAGAGAGAATAGAATCTGTAGAAAAGATACTCGATTCAGTGGGTTACGGTTCTATTCCCCGATTTATTACATTCAACAAAACAGATGCGGCTTCTATCGAGGTAGTTGAGAGATTAAAGAGAAAATATAATGCTCCCTTTATCTCGGCGCTCAATAAAGAAACATTTGAAGGTTTCTTAGAAAGATTGAATTCTGAATTTGACCAGCTTATTTCTCAAGAACGAAAAGAAACGGAGTCTGAATCACTAGAAAAAATAAAGGCCTAAAATGAGTTTTTTAGGCCTTCTGTGGTATCAATTTTATAATAATTGCTGCTTAATTGCTATTCTTGGCGAAATTATATTAAATCTCCACCTCGCTTATTCCACCTTTTAGGACCTTAACATTGTCTTCACGCCGCGTAACTTCAAAACCGAGCACGATTCTTCCATCCTGTTCGTCTACCTCCCAGCCGTCTGCAATAAGTGTATCTCCCGGATAAACAGGACTTGCAAATCGGCAGCCAAGCCTCTTTAGTTTTCCGGGGTCACCGTCGAGATAACACTCTATGATTGCTCTCATTGTCATAGAGAGTGTACAGAGTCCATGTACTATTATTCCTTTGAGACCCGCGGACTTCGCCACTTTCTCATCTATGTGGATCGGGTTTGTATCCCCTGAGGCTTCCGCATAGCGGTACGTAATATCCTTGGGAACCCTTATAACTTTTCTAAATATTGGTTGAGTCTCGACGCCTATCCGAGGCTGTTCCTCTTTTTTCCCTTCCTTTTTTTTCTGCTGTCCACTTCCGGCTCCTCTTATAAAAATTCCCCAATCGGACTCTACGACCCTTTCTCCTTTCTCATCATCGGAAGCAACGTTAATGGTAAGAAACTCTCCGCTTCCCTTGTCCTCTATATTTTTTATCTTTGCTCTGGAGGTGATTTTATCTCCGGGCTTGATAGGCTTATAAAACCGCATATCCTGCTCTCCGTGAACGAGCATAAGCAGGTTATAGGCAAGCTGCTCAGGACTTCCATGAAGACCCTCGTCAGACCATATTTTCTCAGCCAACAGTAATTCATGAACAACTGCAAAACTCGGAGGGGCCATAGGATTTATATTGGCAAAGCTGGGTTTGGCTCCATTAAAGCTATAATAGCTCAGATTGCGTGCACCGATTGCCCAGGCGTATTTCTCAACCGCCTCCTTAGTAACCTCATAGACAACAGGTAAAGACTCTAGACCTATATACTCCCTGTTAAGCCCCATAGTACTTTTCCTCCCTTTTTTGAGATTTTGTAATAAATCCGATCTCTTCTGTGTATTTTGAAAACGATTTTACTAATTTTAAATAGTGTTTTGGGCTTCGCAGTTGCTTACATATTGATTTAGACTGTCCTATCGGCTGATTAGTTCCAAAAAGGCAATCGCCTAGGGAAGTAAGTAGCCCAATTTTTAATGGATAATCAAAGCTATACGCTCTCATGGGGCCTAATAATTTTCATCCTCCGTTAATAAAATTTTAATGTAAATAGAGAAAGTTGTCAAGGTTGTTATTCGCAATTGCAAAACAAAACTACCTCTCTTATCTATTTCTCTACGCTTTTGCAAGGCGTGATCGAATTCGACGTTCTCATAGACACCAGAGGAAGGAATATACAGTTGTGAGTAAATCTAATATGCCGCCTTTACTCTTCTTTTATCATTTACACAACGCCATTTACATGATATATTTAGTCTGTATGAATCCTGAAAAACTCGAATATTTCAAAGGGATTCTGCTTGAGAAAATGAATCAACTCCTTGGTACGGCGGGGAAGACCATGAGTGAGATGAGCCAAGAAGATGATGCCTTTCCTGATCCTGTTGACCGTGCTATGTCTGAATCCAGTAGAACAATTGAGCTTAGAAAACGAGACCGTGAGAGAAAGCTCATACAAAAGATTCTAAAAGCCATACAAAAGGTGGAAGACAACACTTATGGTATGTGTGAAGAGTGCGGCGATGAAATCTCCGAAGAGAGACTCAAGGTGAGACCAGAAGCGACGCTCTGCATTAGGTGTAAAGAAGAGCAGGAGAAGCTTGAAAAGCAGTTTGGATTATAGATTTTTCTCAATCTACTTTAATTCCCCAAACACAAATCCTTTGAGGAAATCGGTATCCGATTCCTTCACTATCAGCCATTTACCGCCTATTCTCTCAAAGCCGATATTCTCCTTGAATGTAAAGTGGCCTTCTTCTTTATCCAATTTCACTTCAACTGCTGTTCTTTGAGCTACTTCTGCCTTTTCGCCATTAAGATAGATGGTCCTATTGGAATGGGATATTTTTATTTGATCAAAAACAGATGTATTTGAGAGAAAGTTCTTTTTTACCTCTTCAATACCAATAGATCGTCCGTTCTTTTCTTCTCTGTAGTTTGGTGATATGCAGGAGAGATAGAGTTCTAGGTTTTTTGTTTCGAATGCCCTCTCTCTTTTTGAGAGCACATCCTCTATTTTTTCTCTATCGGAGTTTCGACAGGAAATAAAAACAGATAAAAGGATGAAGACCGAGAAAAGAAGATATGGCTTTTTCCTCATTCCCTTTTTGCTTCTTTCCTCTCTTTCTATTCGATTTTGGAGAGTAGCTCAGCAGCCCTCTTATGATATTTTGCCGTTGGGTATTCTTCTATAAAGCGCTTTAGAGCCTCTTTTGCAAGCTCATTCTGCCCCATTTTGGAATAGGACATCCCAAGGAGAAAGAGCGCTTCTTCATGCTCTTTTGTATTTGCATACCGATCAATAACCACCTTATACCTTTCGACGGCGGCTTTATAGTTCTTGCGACTTTCATAAAAGTTCCCTATGTAAATCTCGCGCTTGGCGAGTCTCTCACGACACTCCCCTATCATCTTTTCGGCTTCGCTCCTAAGTGGAGACTCAGGGTATTGCTCAAGGAAAGAATTAAACCATTTAATAGCCTCTCTAGTATTTGTTGGGTCTCTATCGTAGCTTCGTATCTGCTTGTAGTGCGAAAGTCCCAGGCGGAAAGCCGCATAAGGGGTTTCTTCATGACCGGGATGACGCTTGATAAAATCCTCGTATTCGATTGAAGCCTGCTCAAATTCTCCCTTCTTGAAATAAGTGTCGGCGGTTCTCAGCTCAGCAAGAGTAGCGTAGGGGCTAAAGGTATATTTGAGCTGAATCTCTTTGAGCAATTTAAGAACTGTATCATAATCTGTACCGGTAAAGATCCAAGGGAACCCGCGCTTTTTTTGAAGCTCATCCATAGCCCTTTGATACAGGGCCTCGGCACTATCATTTCTTTCAATCCGCTTTGCGCCGCAGCCAAATAGGAGAAGTATAGTCAGTACTAAAGCTACGGATCCGGTCTTTCTCATCGGCATTATATTATTTGGATAAGGATATGATGTCAAGGACTTTTTAACATACCCTATTGTCAGATTGATTCCCTAATATTAATTCAAATTTAATAACAGTTTTCCTCTGTCTATATTTATGCCTCTTATAAGAGCGCTGTCTTTTTCAATTTCACCATCGGCTATTTTGAGAATATAAGGCACTATGGCATTCGCCAACGAGTGAGTAGCCGTCTTTGAAACAAGAGAAGGAATATTCGTTACGCAGTAATGCACTATTCCATCAACGATAAATGTGGGAGAGTCCAGATTCGTGGGATGGCTCGTTTCTGAACATCCTCCCTGATCAATTGCCACGTCCACAAAGACGCTTCCGGGCTCCATTTTTGAGATCATCTCTTTTGTAATAACCTTGGGTGTCTTGGCTCCAGTTACAAGAACAGAGCCAACAACCAGGTCTGAATTTGAAATCTCTTCTTCTATTAATTCGGGATAAGATGGAAGAGTCCTTACCTTTCCGTTAAACTCTTCGTAGAAGAATTCTAGTCTTTTCTGGTTCTTATCTATAACTGTAACCTCGGCGCCGAGCCCAAAAGCCGAAATTACGGCGTTGTATCCGACAGTTCCACCCCCTACCACTGTAACCTTCCCCGGCTTTACTCCTGGGGCACCGCTAATTAAGACCCCTTTTCCGCCGCTTAGTTTTTCAAGAAGGTGGATTCCAATTTGTACCGAAAGCCTTCCTGCGATCCTGCTCATGGGAACCAAAAGGGGAAGCGAGCCGTCTGAAAGCTCGACCGTCTCAAATGCTATAGCCATTGCCCCGCTTTTTTGAAGAGCACTGGCAAGCTCCATATTCGCGGCGAGATGAAGATAAGAAAAAAGGATTTGGTCCTCCCGTATGAGAGGGAACTCTTCGGGAAGGAGTTCTTTTACCTTTACGATGAGTTTAGACCTTCTGAAGATCTCTTCCTCATTTTCAACTATATCGGCTCCTGATTTTTTAAACTCTCCATCGTCTATCCCGCTTCCAATTCCGGCACCTTTTTCTACAAGAACGCTATGGCCCTTTTCGACTAGAACCCTTGCCGTTTGCGGGGTAGCAGCAACACGACACTCGCGTACCTTTCTCTCTTTTGGAATGCCAATGACCACGAGGTTTAGAATAGCATTGGGATTATTAAGAGGCAAATGTGTTATACTCTAGAGACTTTCGATTGGAATTTTTCCTATTCAAAAACTGGTAAATCAATCAGATTAAGTGACCATAATAAGCTGGGGAAAAGAAAGATTTAGGGAGGCAAGCGTATGTAAGATTAGAATCAATATAAACAGACAGGAAGAGAAATAATTATGGGTAAAAAGATGTAACATGAGGGACTTTGCCCTAAAGGTGCGGCTTGAATACAAAGGGATAGAGGATGTTCATACCGGAGGGAGAGAACTTGAGTTTGGAGAGTTGCTCGCCAGTATTTTTTAGGGTTTTCTGTAAATAGCAGGACTGTTTCAGGGACTGTTTAGAATTATTTCCCCTCCAATCTATCTCCAAATAATATAATAAGCTGAGAGTAAATTAAAGACCAATCTTTAGCTTCCTTATCTCCACCGCATACCTGAAATACCTCATAAGCCTCTCACAGTTTGCCTTCCATGACCTTATAACGTGAGGATATTTACTTGCTCAT
>PSLL01000030.1:7063-24777 GCA_040289575.1 Candidatus Dadabacteria bacterium
AACTGACCTTATTGCTTCCTCAAACCCATTAAGTCCATCTACGCTAAATATCAGAACATCCCTAACTCCTCTGCTCTTTAAATCATTGGGTACTCCTACCCAAAAACTGCTGCTTTCCTTCTGACTTATCCAAAACCCAAGTATCTCCTTCTTGCCATCTACCCTAAGCTCTATTACTGAATTGTGCCTGAAGGCCCCCATTTGTAGTGGGGGATGAAAGGCACACTCAGTGTGATACAGTTTTGTATGACACTGAAACGTACCCCACATGATACCAAATATCACATTGTTTGGACTCCTAAATACAGGGGGTGGATAGATAGGAAGGAGCTAAAGCTATGGCGAATCAATTTCTGGGAGAGAGGGTATTTTGTAAAGACAGTGGGAGATGAGGTTACAGCAGAGCAGATACGCAAGTACATAGAGTATCATAAGTATGAGGAGATTTCTTGTAGACAGTTAAGTCTTTTTTAGAGGCTACTACGCTGCTCATAAGGATTTTTTAAAGAAGTCCCCACCTGTGGTGGGGGAGCTTCACTTTTTGTTGGGTTGTCATGTCTGACATTCCTCCTTTTATGTTGATATAGTTTATCTCACATTTTCGAGGTAATGTCAGATTAAGTCTTAACTATCTCAAATAATTGGCTCCGGCGGAGGGATTCGAACCCCCGACCCAGTGGTTAACAGCCACTCGCTCTGCCGACTGAGCTACGCCGGATTTTATCTTATACCAATTTATCAAACGGAGCCGTTCTTCTATCTCTTTTCGCCGGTATCGCGCTCGAAATATTACAAATTTAAACTGAACCTTTAATTGAGTCAAGTGCAATTCAGCGTCTATTCAATCAACCCGATCTTTGGAATTGCACTCTTTAGAATTTCAAGATCATCAAAGCCCGATTTTTCAATCAATCCTAAATAATTCCCTATATCACATAAGAATGCCCCAACATCCACTCTCAGAAACACAGGTTTAAACCCCTTGAGTCCGAGGTAGACCCTATTTAGATAACTAGCCGCTCCTCCGTAGTTCCCATACTCCAGATGATAGAAAGCAACAGCGGAGTGAATCAGCCCCCGGAGAAAGGCCTTTTCTCTCCCCTTCTTTTTTCTCCACACCTCCTCAAGGAATTCATGGCACTCAAAGTAAAAACCCTCATTGAATAGAAGAATGCCCTTTTTTATATCACCCTCGATTCCGTCTTTGAATTTCTCCCCTTTGGAATATAGGTCTGAAATGAACTTCCAATACCTTCCGACCCTAATACACATATCGGAAAGATAATCCCTAAATTGCCCCTCAATCTGAATGTAACCCTCTGAATCTATCTCAAAGATATGCAGGGAGTTTAATTTCTCTAAAATTTCTCCACAACCGAGTCGCACCCAACCTATTATATTCCCTTGAAGTTCTAATAAATCTGTGAGCCTTATCCTACCCTTTTCCTTTATCAACCAGCAGAATCGGAGGATCAAGTAAAGGAGCACAGACTCTTCGCTAAATTTAAGCGAAAGAATAAGAATCCCGCTTAAGGCATTGCGGATTTTAATCTCTATTCTACCCCTTTTTTTCATATGAAAAGAAATTGATCAAACGCGACTAGCCCAAATAAAACCCTTTTATCAAAAACCCCACTACCTAATTGAATGACTCAATCTCCCAAAGTATAATATATGGGAGCATATTTATGAATGTTTAGGATGTATCAATCATGGCTGAAGAAAAAGTAGACATATTAGAAAAGGAAGAGGAGCATCTTAACAAGTCACTTCCTGCCCCAACAACATCTATGGAAAAATACCTGGCTGAGATAAGCAATTACCCTATACTCAGCCGAGAGGAAGAGTATAAGCTCGCGATGAGATACAAAAAATACGGGGACTTAGATGCGGCAAGAAAGCTCATCACCTCCAACCTGAGATTCGTAATAAAGATTGCAAATGAGTACAGAGGCTATGGATTAAACCCAATGGATTTAATTCAGGAAGGAAACATCGGGCTTATGCACGCTGTAAAGAGGTTCGATCCAACGAAGGGGTATCGCCTTATCTCCTATGCCGTCTGGTGGATAAGGGCTTATATTCATAACTATATAATCAAAACCTGGAGCCTTGTGAAACTCGGAACCACTCAGGCCCAGAGAAAGCTCTTCTATAGGCTCCGCTCGGCAAAGCATAAGATGGATATAGAGAATGAGAAACTGAGTCCTAAAGATTACAAAAACCTTGCTGATGAATTTGGAGTTACAGACGAAGCCGTAATTGAGATGGAACAAAGGATAGGAAGCAAAGACCTATCGCTAGACGCTCAAGTAAGGGAAGATTCAAGGACAACTCATGCCGACCTCCTCGAGAGTGAATCGTCGAATCAGGAAGAAGTACTCACAAAGGTTGAAGAGGAGGAAGAGGTTAAAAAAGGACTGCAAGTGGCTCTTAAGTCCCTGAAGGAGAGAGAGCGGTTTGTAGTGGAGAATAGAATCCTTACGGATAAACCCCTGACGCTCGAAGAACTTGGGACAAAACTTAACCTCTCAAGAGAGAGGGTAAGACAGATTGAAAATGCGGCTTTGAAAAAAATGAGAGACGTTTTGGAGAGGATGGGAGTAAGCAGTAGTCCTTTTTAGTTTTCAGAATATTGAGAGATTACAGAGTGTAGATACTTTTAATAGGAATCCACTTGGTGCCCACAACCTTAAGATCTCTTCAAAGGAGAGATAAAACTCAAATAGAACTCCCTCCCGAAATCAATTTGAGTTTGTCATTTATAGAGACGGGATGCCTAGTCACGCTTATAGATGGCAAGGTGACTTTTGTCTTCAAGGGGACTCAAACTGAGATTGAATTGCTTAGGGATGCTAAGCAAATAATATTCGGGTTTGAGTACATAAGAAGACCGGAATTTCCTTCTGTGAGAATGTATTTTGAGTCAAGAGATAGAGAAAATAAGCCATACCAATTTGATTATCTCTTTGGTATCGAGTCTGATGAAGAAATGGAGCTTCTTGTCAGATTAAAAGATCAGGATTCATTCAATATAATCCTTATCGACTCTGAAATCAGGTATTCAAAAAGGGTTAATATAACTCAAGAAGGAAAGGAGATAATTAAATCAGTGATGGATGAAGCGTTAGGTTAGCGATGCGCCTATTGTAGGAGCGAACCCCTTGTTTGCTCTACGGAATGAGACTGTTCCCCACTATACGACAGACTAGAATTATTGACAAAATCAGTGCTTTCCCGAATAATATCCTTTCAAAAGGAATAGGAGATCCATAATTTGAGTCCTGTAAGAATCCTCGGCACTGGCTCATCAGCCCCTGAAAAGGTACTTTCAAATTTTGATCTCGAAAAAATCGTAGATACATCAGACGAGTGGATACGCACAAGAACCGGAATAGTCGAAAGGAGAATTGCCGACTCCGATGTTGCCACATCCGACATGGCCTACGAAGCGTCGCTGAGAGCCATTGAAGCAGCCTCAATTGATCCCGCCGATATTGATGGAATAATCCTTGGTACCGTTACGCCAGATTATTTCTTTCCCTCTACAGCCTGCATTCTCCAAAGCCGTCTCGGTGCAAGGAAGGCCTTTGGATTTGACCTCTCCGCCGGATGCTCCGGCTTTGTCTACGGCCTCCAATTAGGAAAGGGGATGATTGAATCGGGAGATGCGCAGATTATCCTCGTAGTGGGAGCCGAAACCATGACGAGGATTATGGATTTTAAGGACAGAGCAACATGCGTTCTTTTTGGAGACGGAGCGGGGGCGGCAATAATATCAAGATCCGATTCGCCGGGAATATTATCCCTCCATCTCGGTGCAAACGGCGACGACTGGGAGCTTCTCCATATGCCCGCTGGTGGCTCTCGCATACCGCCCAGCGAGGAAAGCGTGAGAAACAGGCTACATTACATAAAGATGAAAGGAAACGATATTTTTAAAGAGGCCGTAAAGGCGATGGAGTCGGCTGCAATCGAGGCAATCAGAAAGGCTGATATAACTCCGGATGAGATTGACCTCTTCATTCCCCATCAGGCAAATCTGAGAATCATGGAAGCCGTAAGAAGGCGTCTCGACATTCCGCCTGAGAAGGTCTTTGTCAATGTGGATAAGTACGGAAATACATCGTCGGCATCTGTGCCAATTGCGCTTGATGAGGCCGTAAGAGGCGGCAGAATTAAAAGAGGCGACCTGGTTCTCTTCTCTGTCTTTGGTGCAGGCTTTACATGGGCTTCGGGCGTCGTGAGGTGGTAAGCTGCCGATTTCGAGCTTAATCATGAGTAAACCGATTCTGTGCTAGTAGATGCTAGAGGTCATTTCAAAACCCTGTAAATGTACGCTCAACTATCCATCTCCTCATATATGGTTCTGACCAGATACCAACCAGGATAGATCGTCATGAACTCAACTTTTTCACTTGCGTCCGTCACCTGATATCCGCGCAGGAACTTCTTCTAAGGTCCCTCAGTCTGTTGAGGTCTCACCACGCATGAAGGGGTTGCTGCCGTAGTCATTTGCGTCAGTATCTGAGTTGATTTCCCTATTGACTCTCTTGAGGCGAACTGTCCACGTGCCCTCCTTGCAAATGGTATGGCTGCTATTGTGCCTATCAGGCCGAGCGCTTCACGTCGGCTAAAGCTGCGAGTTACTGGGATTTCTTTGCAAGATCTTGTTTCACTACGCCTGCCTCCGAGTTGTTTGTCTCTCGCAGATGCTGTCTCATAACACAAGCATATCAAATGTAACCATCCTAAATAAAAGAGAAATTTAGTGGTGGTGGCGGCGGCAGGAATCGAACCTGCGACAAAGGCCTTATGAGAGCCCTGCTCTACCTCTGAGCTACGCCGCCAGGCGTAATGATTACAGTAACTTAGGAATCCCTACTAGATACTACTACAAGAATTCTACCCATTTTCTACCCTTCCCTATCCAAATAAGCAACAAAAGGAGATTGTAGCATGGGATACTTAACTTTCAAGGGGAAGAGCTATTATGCAATTTTTGCTGTATCAGGTAGAAAGATTTGGAAGAAAATAGGTAGAGTAGATAAGAGAGAAGCTAAGAGAATCCTGAAACAACTATCCCTAGAGTTTGAGAAGGATAGATTAAATATCCGAGAAATCAAATATATCACTCTCTTTGATTACATAGAGAGATATCTAGAGTATTGTTTGGCTAATAAAGCCACCTCCACCTATAGGAGAGAAGCAGTAGTTATGAAGCCACAAAAAGAATTCTTTGGTAATATCCCAATAACTAGGATAGATACACAGATGATAGAGAGTTATAAAGTTAAAAGAGTTAAAGAAGGAAATAACGGCGAGTAACTATTCGATTCGAAATTGTTTTAGCTTTCTGTAGAGAGTATCTCTTGAAATGCCGAGAATCTCAGCCGCCTTTGATTTATTCCCCTGAGCCCCACGAAGAGCCTGCTCCAGGGCGAACCTCTCAAGCTTCCCCAATGAAAGGAGTGTATGCTCCGAGACCTTATTCTCTTTCCACACAAGGTGTGCTTTTAAATCCCTCTCGGTTATCATCTCTTTATCAGTAGGAGATACGGCTATTATTCCTTCTATTAGATTCTCTAGCTCTCTAATGTTTCCGGGGAAGTGGTACTGATAAAGAGATGTGAATACACCTTCGGATACCCCTTCTATGCTCCTTGAATATTTCTGATTGAACTTCTTTATAAAATGCTCCGTAAGCAACGGAATATCCTCTTTCCTCTCTCTAAGTGGGGGAAGCTCCATTACCACAACTGCAAGCCTGAAGAATAGGTCTTCTCTTAAATATGTGTTTTTAAGCTCTTCTATAGAGCGATTGCTCGTGGCTATTACTCTTATGTCAACCGGTATCTCGCTTGTATGCCCTATCGGTCTTATTTTATGTTCCTCAAGAACCCTAAGTAGCTTTACCTGAAGCTCTTTCGGCATCTCTCCTATCTCGTCAAGAAAAATCGTTCCCCTATTTGCTGCTACAAAGAGTCCGTCGTGGTCCTTCATTGCCCCAGTGAATGCCCCTTTCTTATATCCGAAGAGCTCCGATTCAATTAGTTCTTTAGGGATTGCACCGCAGTTTACTGCAATAAAAGGCTGGCCACTTCTCTCACTCTTTAGATGTATAGTTTTTGCGAGGAGCTCTTTTCCCGTTCCCGTCTCACCGACAATAAAGATGGAGGCATCAGTGCGTGCTGCGGCAGTGGCTTTCTCAAACACACTCTTCATTGAACGAGAACTGCTTATAATCTGCTCAAAACCGAACTTCTCTGAAAGTATCTCCTTGAGTTCACTTATTCTGCTCTCAAGCTCGTGTGTCCTTTGGATTACTTCCAGCTTCCGCAGGAGTATGTCCTTGTCAAACGGCTTAGTAATGAAATCTGTGGCTCCACGCTTTATCGCCTCTACGGCAGTGGGTACGGTGCCGTGTCCAGTAATCATAATTGTATTTATATCGGGGTAAATCTCCTTAATCTTCTCAAGTAGTGTAAAACCGTCCATCATCGGCATAACCAAATCTAAAAGGGCTACACAGATGTGAGCAAGAGCCGATACTTTATCAATAGCCTCTTTCCCGGAGAAGGCCGTGATTACCTCATATCTTCTTCTTTCAAGAAGCTCCTTTACGGCACTCACTAACTCTTCGTCGTCATCAACGACAAGCACACTACACTTATGCAAATGCTTTTTCCTCCGTATAAATCGGAAGTCTTATCCAGACGCTTGTTCCTTTACCTTCCACGCTGTCTATACTGATTTCTCCATCATGGTCATGGATAATCCTTTTAGCCACGGAAAGCCCTAGGCCAGTTCCTTTACCTGCTGACTTAGTTGTAAAAAAAGGCTCAAAAACAAGCGGAAGAATGTCCTTTGGAATTCCCATCCCGGTATCGGATATTTTTATATCCACCCACTCCGCCGGATTTCCCTTAGAGACGGTTACCGAAAGCTTTCCCCCTTTGGGCATCGCATCTACTGCGTTTGTTATTATATCTAAAAATACAAGCTCAAGCAGATTAGCATCGGCTAATACCTTCAAATCCCTATCCACGCGTAAGTCAAGGTCAATTACCTGTCTTTTAGAAATAGGATTTATCATATCTACGGCTTCTTCAATAAGTACGGAGACTCTCTCAGAAACCCTTTCACTCTGTGGCTTATTTACAAATCTTAGAAGCCTTTGGATTACTTTCTGACCATAGAAAATCTGCCTTTCAATGGAGTCAAGCTTCTCGGTAAAATCTGCATACTCTGGGACTCTGGGTATATCCTCTTTAAGCATTTGAACCCTGAGGAGTATGGATGCAAGCGGGGTTCCCAAGTGATGGGCGATTCCTTCTGCCATCTTTCCTATTAGCTGGGCCTTTTCGAGCTCTATTATTTTACTCCTGAAGGTGATCCTTTCACTTATATCCCTTATGATTTCAATAAAGCTGCCCCCTCCCTCATTCGCATAGACGAGTGAAACACTCACAAAAATCCTTTCCCCATTTCCCTTTATTTTCTCCGTCTCGTAATCTACTAGTTTACTCCCTTGTTTCACACTCCTGAGTTTTTCGTAAAAACTAGTCTTACTGTCCTGTGGTATGATATCCCAGATATTTTTAAGCTCTTTTTTACCGTCATCACAAAATAACCTTTTTGCTTCTCTATTTATGGTAATCACTTTGCCTTGCTCATCATAGACTAAAATTGCGTCAGCGGTGCTATTAATAATAGCCTCTAGCTTTTCCTCGTTTTCTCGAAGTGCTTGTTCTGCTCGCTTACGCTCTGTTATATCAACAACGGCACTTAGAACTAGAACCCCTTCATTTGTATGGATGGGGTTAAGACCGATTTCAACGGGAAATTCGCTCCCGTCCTTGCGCAGAGCGGATAGGTCTCGGCCCTTTCCCATCGGCCTGGCCTGGGGGTTGGCATAAAAATCTAAACGGTATTCAGAATGTTTTATACGGAATCTTTCCGGCACCAGAATCTCTATTGACTGTCCGATTAGCTCCTCTCTACTGTAGCCAAACATCCTCTCTGCCTGGGAGTTGACGAGAACGATTTTACCCTTCTGATTGACCATTAATATGGCATTGGGAGACGACTCTACGACGAGATGAAATCTCTCCTCTGCCTGATTGCGCTTGATCTCTAGTGCTTCCAACTCAGCAATTCGTCGGCGCGCCTCTACCAGTTCATCTATTAGTTGTCTTTTTGTCTTAAACTCGTCTTGCATCTTATACCCACAGATGGGCTTCTTTGGGCTACTGGTGAGATTTTTTACAAACTTAAATAATGGACACAAATTGAATAGGGCTTAGAGAACCCAGTACTGACCGTTATCTAGATATATCCTTAGTGTCCTTTTCATGAGTGTAGCATCCCATTAACTAGCTTACAAGTTAGGCCAAAAAGCGATTATTTATCTTATCATAAATAGAGGCTATAGAATTCAAACCTTCTTTCCCAATCCTCAAGGTTGTAAGATGCAATTACAAGGTCTTTATGCTCTCCACTCTCCTCACATTTAACATAGCAATTAAACACCGCTTCTGGTCTGAAGCTCAAGTTATCTAGTATTCTGATAAAACTCTTACTGTCAGGTGTAAATCGTACAATAATCTTTTCAAAGCCGTGCTTTAATCCCTCTGCTAAAAGAGCCTTAAACATTTGGGAACCCAGTCCCTTTCCTCTATGATCCGGGTCTACAATTAGCTTGATCTCTACCGCATGTTGCCAGTAAAGCCCCTCTTTATGGAGTGTCCCGTTTGCTATAATCTCACCGCTCTTTATGGCAACCAGTTGGAGGATCTTTTTATACATGGAGTTTGTAAACCAGCTTTCTATGGTCTCTAAATTTCTCACATCATCCTTGTAAATTAGGAGATCCGATTCCGGTATCTTGGAGAAGAATTTGGATAAATTCTCTAGGTTTCCTTCCTCAAGGGGTCTGAGTATTATTTTTGTTGCATTCTTAAGTACTAATTCTTTGGGATACACAACTTCAAATTTACGCAAGGTTTATGCCATAAGTGGTTTCCGTGTCTTACTAAAGCTATATATCCAAATCCGATGAAAAGGTGCTAGGGTGTAAGACCTCGGCAAGGTGCATTAATTATTAGGAAATCCAAGGCTAAAAATGAGATGAACAATTTTGTAAATCATAAGCCAATGATCTTTCAAGGATTTTAGTGGAGTGAAAAAATGAATAAATTGATGTAAAAAAATCGTCCTATTATTGGACAACTGACACGGTGTTTGGTTTATCTATAATTCTAAATCTAATTATCCTTAAATTACTCAATGGAATAAAATTTGCCCATTTGCACACTCTTAAAATGTTTTTTGACTAATCATAATTATATATATCATTCATAGTAAATAAGATAGATGAAAAATCTAAGACAACCGGATCCCGGGAAGTCAATATTAAGGCATAGACAGGGTGCCTTTACAGTTTTTACTATTGCCGCAATTCTGCCGCACCTTATACTGCGATTTGGTTTAAAAACAGATACCGAGATTTATGGTTTGTCTCCGAGCGAAATGCCCCTTATTGCCAGTCCAAATTAACCGAGATTATTCCATCTCCAAGTTTTAAAGAGAAAGAGGTTCTTCATCTTGTTGCCAGTCTGGAATGTTATTCCAAGCATCCTCTATCCGGTGCAATGCTCAGTGCGGCGAAGAATGCCGACTTGAATCTACTGGAGGCAAGTGAGATTAGTGAGCGTCCTGGAGAGGGGCTGAGTGGAACTATAGACAGGTGCAAAATCTGGATTACCAGCCGCGGTAAACTCGTAGCTCAATATCCTGAGATGGCAGATAAGATACCGCCTTCATCGGGAGGCCTCGAATGTGTAATTATGATTGATGGTTCCTATGCCGGAACGTTCCGTTTTAGAGACCAACTGTGTACCGATGGGGCTTCTTTTATACATCACCTGAAACCAAAACACGGTTTTGAAAGGGTTATGGTTGTTTCCAGAGATCGGGAGTCTGAAGTATGTTATCCGGCTGATCAGGTTGGAATTAAGGAAATATATTCCGGTCAAAGCCCGAAGCAAAAACTAGAACTGGTTCGCGAGGAAACTAGATGGGCAAAAACCGTTTTTGTGGGAGACGGCATTAATGATGCGCTAGCCCTTTACCACGGCTACAGTGGGGATTGCGTTTGGTCAGCAAAGTGACATCACAGCTGAAGCGGCAGGAGCAGTAGTCATGGAAAACTCTCTCAAGAAGGTTGACGAGTTTCTGCATGTCAGCAGACGTATGCGATCTATTGCACTTCAAAGCGCTGTAGGAGGTATGACTTTGAGTATGTTCGGTATGATCTTAGCCGCTGGGGGTTATCTGCCCTCAGTTGCCGGAGCTATTGCTCAAGAAATTATTGATGTCTTTGCGGTTATAAACGCGTTGCGTGTATCATTTCCTCCCAAATCCCTTTCTGATTATTAGTTCGTGGATAAACAAATCCGGGTGTCAGATGTCTTAAATTCTGACATATATGACTTTTCTAAAAATGGAATTCCTCAAACAAATCTTAAATATTTCAACAAATTATATATATTGAATTTAGCGGTATATAGTTTGCTAAAAGACTATAGAGATTAGTGGAAAGAAATCAGTATAATCATAAGTTGGAGAGCAGAGAAGATTAAGGGGTGTTATGAGGAGTAATGATGATTAATAGGATATTATGGGCTTGTGACGGATCTAAAGACTCAATCCAGACATTGGGGTATGCGGAGATTTTAGCAACGAGGTTTAAGTCAGAGATATTGGGTCTTTTTGTCATACCCGATTACTACAATGTGGCGGAAAAGATTCCTTCAGATGAGAAGGATAAATTTATTAAGTGGGTTGAGGAGACCAGATCAAGAGAAAGGAAAACACTTGAGGACATTGCGAGAGATTTTAAGGAAAAAGGAATTAGGTTCGGAATCGAGGTCACAAGCGGTATTCCTTACAAAGGGATTCTTAGAGTCGCCGATAGGAATAAAGCAGACCTTATTGCTATGGGGAAGGGAAGGCTAGTCGGTGAGTCTATTCTGGGGGGGACGGCGCTTAAGGTTCTAAGGCAATCCCCGGTCCCGGTTTTAACTGCTAGAGAGGGTAACAAGAGCCCAGATATAAAGAAAATATTAGTACCCACGGATACATCTCCCAGGGCATCAAAATCACTTAAGTACACGGTTGAGTTATTAAAAGAATTTAGTGCGAACATCTACCTGCTTAATATAGTTGAGGTTGGAGAGTATGATCTTCCGATTGAGATAGTCGAAAGGATGAAGGGATTTTCCTTCAGGGAGATTGAGGAGAATATAGGAAAGACCTCAGTAGTATTGCGGAGAAGGTCATTCAGGAAGCATCATGCCCTGTTATAACAATGAAGCCTTAATCGAAGATTAGGCACGCATCATGGTGCCTCACGGGGGTCTTTATGGAGATAAAAAAAATTCTCTGGGCATCCGATGGCTCAAATGAATCTGAGGAGGCCTTAAGGTACGTAGAGTTATTTGCAAACAAGTACGGTTCTGAAGTTGTTGGTCTGAGTGTGATTCAGCCCGTCGATTTAAGTGGCCTAAAGGTTACTTCCGAGATAAAAAAAGAGTTGGTCTCAATCCAGGCAACCCTAGAGAGAAGGGAGTATGAGAGGATCAAAAAAGCCCTGGAACAACTCGAACCAATGGAGATAAAATGGGATATAAATATTAGGACAGGTGTGCCGCATGAGGAGATTCTTAAGGTTGCCGAGGAAGAAAAGGTTGATTTGATTGTGATGGGAAAGCGGGGATTGGGACTTAAGGATAGAATTCTCATCGGGAGCAATACGAACAAGGTTTTAAGGGCGGCAAAGGTGCCTGTTTTAGCCGTAAGACATAAAAAGGGGAATAGATATAAGACTGATATAAAGAAGGTACTGGTTCCTACGGACTTATCGGAATCTACATCTATATCATTAGACATTGCCGTGGATTTAGCCGAGAGGTTTCATTCTGCAGTCTATCTCCTCCACGTTATAGAGCTTCACCATAGCTATGAAAACTCGGCTGGTAGAGTGATAGAGGAGCTATGGACTCTGGCGATAAAAGAATTGAAGCTTCAACAGACTAGAATCCCTGAAGAAAAGATAAAAGGGATTAACGTGTATGAAAAGGTAACCCTGTTCTTGAGAGCCTGGTTTGGTGTAGTGGATTTTGCGGAGAAAAAAGGGATTGATCTTATTGTTATGACTACACATGGAAGAAAGGGTTTTTCAAGGTTTATTTTGGGAAGTGTGACTGAAAAGGTTATAAGTGAGTCTCCGTGTTCGGTTTTAGCAATAAAGCCCTAAAAAGTTAACATTAAAATAGGAGAGAAACAGATGACAGAGGTAAAGAGAAAAACTCCAGAAGTTAGTATATCACGGCTGATTGAAGAACTCGGTCGGATAGGCATCGAGAATTACATGAAGGGACTTGAGTTCTTAATGTCCGTTTGGGGGGATAACTTAAACCTGTTTAATAAGCAGGTTGATCTGTTGGTTAGTGCCCAAGAGGATTATACCCAAGTAATTAAAGATTTATATAATAGGTTAACTCCGCAACACCTATACGGCCAAGATTCAAAAGGAATAACTACCCAGATCGAGCGCATGTTTGTCATTCAGAGGGATTATATAAATGAGATGAGAAATACATTTAATAGAACCTTCAAAAACGTGATAGGTCTTAACCAAAATGACTTAGAAAAATTTATCTCTCTCTTTGTAAAGTATCTGGATCTCTTAGGATGAAAAAATGCTGAGAAAAGTACTACAGCGTGCGATTTTAGCCCTGAAACCATGGGTAATTCGGCAAATATCTGAAACAGAATCTCAGCAACTAAGACTAATTATAAAATATCCCTAATGGGATTGTGTTTTAGGTTTAAGAGTCCTATGATAGATAGAGTGTGCTTTTTTCTGTTCCAGACTCCCAAAGAAAGCGCTGGGAGAAGTGGAATAGCGTCCCATCCTACAATGAGGTATATATTAAAGCCAAGGAGACACTGGGTCCTGATCCGTATAAAAGCCAAAACGACCGGATTTTTATTGTTTATAGGGCTTGGGGACATACATTTAATCCTTTTTATGTAGAAATCTTTACGTACAAGACTTGGTGGTTCATGAGAGGACCGGAGGCTTATAATGCTATGACATACAAACTAATATTAAGGGTGAAGGTTCTGATTCTCTATTTAAGGCGAAGATGACGACATACTCGATCCATGGGAGGCTAAAGAATTATCCCGTCTGGTTTGTGAATCGAGGAATTCTGACGTAACGGTGAGATACATACCAAAAGCCGGCCATGATTGTATGGAAAACTTTGACGAAACTGTAAGAACCATAGTCAATTGGGTTTATTCTCTTGATTCAAAAGGAGATAAAAAGGATAACAATAACCCGTGAACAAAAATATATGTGTGTTAAGATAAATAAAAAGCCAAGGAGATAAATAATGGATATACGAAAGATACTTTTCCCTACTGATTTTTCCCTATATTCGAAAAAGGCGAGGGAATACACGCTCTATTTAGGAGAAAGACTCAATGCGAGCATATACATACTCCATGCTATAGAGCCTTTAGACTACCCCGATGTAGATGAGGAGATCAAGCGATTCTATAAAGGACTCGAAGCCCAGATGGAAGACAAGCTAAAGGAAGAGAAAAAAATCTTTGAGAAAAAAGGGCTTCGAACCGAGACAAATATAGTTATAGGGTCGCGCTGGCGTGTCATCAATACATTCGCAAAAGAGAAGAATATTGATCTAATCATAATGGGTTCTCATGGGCTTAAAACTGAAACCGGTCAGGTTGTTATAGGAACCACAAGTCATAAGGTGATTTTTTCATCACCCTGCCCGGTCTTGTTGGTGAGATACGAATGATAAAAGCTCAGCATAGCGCTTGGCGTGGCCAAGACCGATGCGCTGAGAAGGTGGCGATTTGTAGGACTCATCCACTCTTACAATCCACCATATGGGGATTCGGCTCAATTTATCAAGGCGAGTTCTTTCCCGGATAGGCAAGACGGTGATTTAGTGATAACAGACTTTATGAAGGCACATTTCTGCAAGCCCCCGAATTCTACCGACATAAGATTCAGTAAACCATAGAGGGCAAATAATATAGAGAGGGCAAGAATGATGAAAGAAGAAAAACACGAGCTTTTCAAGTTCCCTGAGGTCGGTGTTCCGTTCCTTTGGCCGTTTGCGTTCTTTCTCGGATTGGAAAAGGCGGGACTAGAGGTGCTCAGAGATAATATCAAGTTTTTAAGGGAGGTTGATAAAACACAGGTCGAAAGACCGGAGCCTAAGTGGGCAACGAAGAATAAGATAATACTCAATCTACATACAATGAATCTGAGGGACTTTTCTATTGAGAGCAAGGGTATATACACACTTATTGTTGCCCCTTTTGCTGGTCATACATCAATCATAGCCGATTTTCATAAAGGGCAGAGCCTTGTTGAGGCTTTGATTGAGAACGGGATTAAGAGGGTGTGCGTTACGGAGTGGAAAAGCGCGACTGGGGCAATGAAGGATTATGATATTGATATATATCTAGGTGAATTAAACACATGCGTTGATGATTTGGGTGGGGTCGTGAATCTAGTTGGTCTGTGTCAGGGTGGGTGGCTCTCTACAATGTATGCTGCGAGGTTTCCCAAGAAGGTGAATACACTCGTTCTTGCAGGAGCGCCGATAGATACAGGGGCTGGGAAAAGTAAGATTAAGGATTACGCACATACCTTCCCAATGGAATTCTATGAAGAACTCGTTGTACTGGGAGGGGGTATTTTAAAGGGGAAATTCATGCTTGAGGGGTTTAAAAGCATGCATCCGGAGAAGCAGTATTTCGAGAAGTTCGTAGAACTGTATGAGCACATTAATGATCCCAAATACGTTAAGAGGTTCGAGGCATTCGAGAGGTGGTACGAATATACGATTGATCTTCCCGGGAGGTGGTATCTTCAGGTAATTAGGGAGCTGTTTAAAGAGAATAGGCTATTCAAAGGAAAGTTTGTAGGGCTTGGAAAGAGGCTAGACCTAAGAGACATAAAGCACCCTGTATATCTGTTGGCAGGGGAGAAGGATGATATAACACCCAAGGAGCAGGTTTTTAATGCCGAAAGGCGCCTCGGAACTGCCAAAAGCAAAGTTGTAAAGGATACAGCGGCCGGTGGACATATAGGTCTTTTTATGGGATCAAAGCCTCTTAGGGAGAATTGGCCAAAGATTGCCAAATGGATAAAAAGATATTCGGAATAGTCTGGGAGGGAACAATATTTATTATGGAATATATTGAGAACAAAACATTTGATGAGATAAAGGTGGGCGATTCGGCAAGCCTTGTCCGCACCCTGACAATGAATGACATTGACCTTTTTGCATTGATGTCGGGCGACATCAACCCCGCCCGTGTTAGAGCGCAATGGTTCCATAGAATCATTGCCCATGGTATGTGGGATGGGTCGTTGATCTCTGTGTCGTTGATCTCTGTGCTGATTGGAACGAAACTGCCAGGCCCCGGCACTATCTATCTCAGTCATACATTGGGTTTTAAAAAGCCGGTCATACCAGGGGATACACTCACCGTAACGGTAACCGTCACGGTGAAGGACGAGAAAACGCACCTCGTCAAGTTAGACTGTCAATGTGTAAATCAAAACGGTGATATAGTCATTAGCGGCAGCGCCGAGGTTATTGCCCCAACAGAAAAGATAAAACTCCCACGTGTAATACTTCCAGAGGTACATATGCACAACCATGGTGCGCGTTATAGGCAATTAATTGATCTTACCAAAGGCTTAGAACCGATTCGTACGGCAGTTGTCCATCCGGTTGACAGAAATTCGCTTCTTGGAGCGATTGATGCGGCGGAGGCTAAATTAATTATTCCTGTCCTTGTTGGGCCTGACTCTAAGATTCGTGCCGTTGCTGAAATCGAAGGTATAGATTTGTCGTCTTACGAATTAGTCACGACAAAGCACAGCCACGAAGCGGCCGCAAGAGCCGTAGCTATGGCCCGCGCCAGTGAGGTTGAAGCCCTGATGAAGGGCAGCTTGCATACAGATGAATTAATGCAAGAAGTGGTTGATAAGGACACCGGGCTCCGCACCGAACGCCGGATAAGCCATGTCTTTGTAATGGATGTTCCCACATATCCACGTCCTCTGCTTATTACGGATGCAGCTATTAACATCTATCCCGATCTGGAAGATAAACGTGACATTGTACAGAACGCTATTGATCTGGCTATTGCCTTGGGAATCGAAAACCCAAGGGTTGCGATACTCTCAGCCGTTGAAACGGTAACCCCTAAGATTCAATCCACTCTAGAGGCGGCGGCTTTGTGTAAGATGGCGGATCGCAAGCAAATTACAGGGGGAATAGTTGACGGTCCGCTTGCATTTGATAATGCAATTTCTGAGGAGGCGGCGAGGATAAAGGGCATCGTTTCACCGGTTGCTGGTAAAGCCGACATCCTGGTGGTGCCTGATCTTGAGTCCGGCAATATGCTGGCAAAACAGTTGGAGTACTTGGCTGAGGCGCAGTCTGCGGGGATTGTGCTTGGGGCGCGTGTGCCGATTGCGCTGACCAGTCGAGCAGACAATACATTGAGTCGAATGGCCTCTTGTGCAATCGCCCTGTTGTTGGCACGCAAGAGGAGGTCAAAGCTATGAATGAGGTTATACTCGTGATAAATGCCGGCTCATCGAGTATTAAATTTTCGATCTTCGCAATCGAGAACAGCGAGAAATCCCTTGCCTTAGTATATCGAGGGGAGATAGAGGGAATCGGCACTCAACCACGCTTTTTTGTGAGTGATAATACTGGCAAGCGCTTATTAGACAAACATCTGACAACCAAAATCGCCAATAGCCTCAACCATGAAGATGCACTTGCCGTCTTACTGGATTGGATTGAAACTCATGCCGCTGGATTAAGAGCCATTGCGGCTGGCCACAGGGTTGTTCATGGTGGCGCGACCTTTTCTAAACCTGTGATGGCTGATTCCGTAGTAATTAGCCAATTGGAGGAGCTGATTGCGCTGGCGCCATTACACCAACCTCATAATCTTACCGCAATTAAAGCCTTGGCTAAGATTAAACCCAATCTACCACAAATCGCCTGTTTCGATACCGCATTCCATCACACTCAGCCACCCATCGCTCAGTTATTTGCTTTGCCAAGGAACCTATTGGATGCAGGTGTGAAGCGCTACGGCTTTCATGGACTCTCATATGAATACATCGCTTATGTTCTTCCAAACTTTGTGGGTACTGTGGCAAATGGTCGTGTCGTAGTGGCTCATCTGGGCAATGGAGCCAGTATGTGCGCCATGAAAGGTCGAAAGAGCATCGCCACAACTATGGGCTTTACAGCACTCGATGGCCTGCCAATGGGGACGCGTTGCGGAGCCGTTGATCCTGGAGTTGTTCTCTACCTAATGGGTGAACGAGGCATGGATGTCTCTGAATTAACGGATCTGCTCTACCATAAGTCTGGTCTTTTCGGTGTGTCGGGCATTAGTAGCGACATGCGTGAACTGTTGGAAAGCAACTCCCCACACGCCTCTGAAGCGGTTGACCTATTTGTTTACCGGATTGGCCGTGAATTGGGCTCTCTTACTGCTGCCTTAGGTGGACTCGATGTGTTGGTTTTTACTGGGGGCATTGGTGAGAACGCCGCCGCCGTTAG
>PSLL01000030.1:24889-29818 GCA_040289575.1 Candidatus Dadabacteria bacterium
GGATCAGCCAAGACGATAGTGCCGTATCAGTCTGGGTAATCCCGACTAATGAGGAGTTGATGATTGCAAAACACACATATAATATGGTGGTTGACTGATACCGTTGAAATACATATTCCGGAAGGCTTCGGTTGCTGAGAGTTATATCGGGATTTATCCCTCAACTTATTATCTTCAGACCTTAACTCGATCTGAAATTTTTAAGACTCCTTAACATATCTTCATGGCCGAATGATATATGTTAAACGCGCGGTGTTGATCTTTACTGTGGACTCGGCCCTTGGGTTACTTGAACTAGATCACTTGGGCGAATCCACTTGATAAAGGCCGCTTTGACCTGCTCCACATTTAGATTCATGTACCTTTGCGCAGCCAGCGTCGGCTCATTAAGCGGCAGACCAAGGGTGATTCGCGAGATCAGCCCATGGGCAATACTATCCACACTCGATTCAGACAATGGAATCTCCCGGAGAAGGAGAGCCTTTGCCTGTTGGAGTTCGTCGGAAGGCACTGGAGTTGTCTGCATGGTTCTTAGATCATGTTCTATAATGGCGCGTGCCTTGGATACATTGATTGGACCACAGGCATATCTCACCACATAGAGCATGCGTGTCCTGCCCCCCCCCATCAAATGACGAAGACACATAATACACCAGTCCTGACTTCATACGTAGGTCTTGGTAAAACCAGGTGGCATAGAAGCCTCCACCGAGGACGTGGTTGCCAAGTTCCAAGGCATAGTATTCTGGATTTGACCGATTGAGCCCAAGTGTTTCAGCCAGGATTACATTATCTTGGACACGACTAGTATCAGGTACCACAGTGATAGATGGATCATTGAGCGGCACGGGAGGTAGGAGAATATCGGGCTTTGGTCCTACAGCCTTCCATTCTCCAAAGTACTTCTCTATCTCTGATTTGGCTTCCTCTGGCGTTATCCTGCCAATGACTACTATTGTGGTCAGGTCGGGTCGGAAGGCCTTCTTATAGTAATCCCTTACGTCCTGGGGCGTTAAAGATGAGATGGTTGTCGGAGTGGCTTGGCGTAGCGTTGGGTCGCCCTTAGAGAACAGGGCGACCTTCAGAGCCCTCTCCCCCAGGTAATTGGGGCTTTGGAGTACGCCCGATGTTGTTGCAGCCACCTGCTGACGCACAGTCTTAAAAGCGGCCTCAGGCAGGGCAGGGTGAATCTCATTATCGGCCAGGAGTTGCAACCCTTTATCGAAGTAGCCGGTCAATACTTGAAGAGAGAAGTCCGTGCCCGCAGACTCATATGCCCCTATGTTATCCAGTGCCTTCTGGAAACTCAAACGGTCTTGGGAGGTTGTACCGAAGGAAAAGAACCTGTCTAGTACCTGGTCTACTCCATCCTGTCCTTTGGGGATCTCCATCTCCGGCCTGTTCATGATATGGCCGTAAACACTCACCGTGTTGCTTATGGACTCGGTTTGCACGATGAGCCTAAGTCCATTGAAAAGAGTAGTTACCACAGGATGTATGGCGGAGCTGGGAACGGAGAGTCGCTTC
This sequence comes from Candidatus Dadabacteria bacterium, assembly GCA_040289575.1. GTDB lineage: Bacteria > Desulfobacterota_D > UBA1144 > Nemesobacterales > CSP1-2 > PSLL01. The sequence goes on from PSLL01000030.1 coordinate 26,417, forward strand.
AGTGCATTTTCCGCCCATTGCGGCAGTTTAACAGGCTTGGTATTTTGGGATGTGAATGAATCCTTAACACTGAGGCCCTGAGAGGAAGCGGGTTGACCCGATGCCACAGGTGTAAGGATAGCCACAATGGAGTGATTTAGATCCAGGTATTTCCTTGCCACACGATTTACATCCGACACAGAAACTCGCTCTATAGCCTTCGTGTCTTCTTCGGGGGACCGTCGTCCTTCTACCGCCAGCGCCTGAGACCATTCCATAGCCAGATCCGATACCGAATTCTTCCGGAATTCCGCCTCGGTCAGCTCATGTCGTTTGGCGGCTTCTACCAAGTCGGCTGAAAACCCATTTTTTGCATCTCTAGACAATATCTCTTGAACCTCTTTGACTAATGCCATTGCATCTGCTCCATTGGAAAATAGGGCTACGGCGTAACCCAGCCCCAACTTGGGTAGGGTACTTATGTTGAAATCGGTATCCAGGGCCTTTCCCTCAGGTACTAGGGAGTAGAGGTTACATCGCTTGCTGCTCAGCACATCGGAGAGCACTTTGACTGCAGCATAGTCCGGGTTGTCAAATCCGGGCATGCAGAAGGATATGGAAACCAGACCGTAGAGACGGTCTGTCTTGAGATTGATTCTCCCCCGTATCACTGGTTGTGTGTGTATGACGGGGCGATTGGAGGTCTCCTTTGCGGGAATATCACTGAAAAGCTTCTTGACCTTATCCAAATGCCTCATGGGGCTGCACATCACCCACAATCACAAGGATGGCATTGTTGGGTATATACCAGGTGTCATAGAACCCCTTGAGCATAGCCCCTGTAGTTTTATCAAAAGAAGATTTAGTACCCAGGACATCGTGGGCGTAAGGGGTGCCCTTGAATAACACCGCCAGAATCTCGGTGTATAGGACGTATTCAGGATTAGAGAGGTCCTGAGCCACTTCTTGCTCGATTGCTCCCCTCTCTTCATTCCATAACTCTTCGGTATCAAGGATACCTCGCATACGAATAGCCTCGATGTGCAAAGCTACATCCAGGTTTTCAGCGGGGACTGTAAATGAGTACTGGGTTACCGTCTGTTGAGTATCGGCATTGAAATTACCCCCCATAGCGGCGGCTATATCTGCCAGTTGGCTCGCAGAGAGGCCCGGGCTTCCACGGAACATCATATGCTCTTGGGCGTGTGCTGTACCGGGAAATCCCTCGGGTGCCTCATCTGATCCCACCAGATAATTGACAATCGTTGTAACTACGGGAGCTAGAGGATTACGTATAATAACTACTCTGAGTCCGTTCTCCAGACTGGCACGCAGAATATTTTCATCCTGAGCGGCTTCATTGCTGTCGGATCGGGCGTGCGGCGCCGAGACCAGCAAAGCCACCAGTGCTAGGGTTATCAATATTTTTATTAAACAGGATTTGGCTCTCGAACGTCTGATATGTGTTTCTATGCCCATAGAGTTTCCTGATATATTCAATTTGAAATCTCGGGTATTCAATTTTATCTCCTCTTATATAAACCAGCCTCTTTTGGGCTATTTTTGTCCATGATCTTATTCTCATATTCATCATTTACTACTTAGTAATCTACTTGGGTTAGTTAAGGTATACAACATTAACTTGAAACTAAATTGATATATGACTAATTAACTATTATAAGGAGGGGAACAGATATGAAGAAACTGGGTATTTTCTTAGTAATTGTTTTGACTCTTATTCTTGCAACTCCGAATATTAGCTTTGCAGAACGGTTTGTTGATTCAGAGCATTTTGATACCTATTCCTCTCGTTACTATGGACACCGTGATTGGGACGACTGATATTACGAGCGCCACGAGCGTCACTATTGGCGTCCATACTATTACGGATATTACGGGTATTCTTACCCATAATAATAGTATGGGTATCCCTACTATTATGAGCCTGCTCCATTTTACTATGGCCCTTCCTTTGGTTTAAACTTTGGGTTTATATTCAGATAGTAGTCTTTAAAACGAGTATACATTGAAAAGAAAAGCCCTAGTCTAACAGAGAAATAGACCAGGGCTTTAATGGTTCGTATAATGACTTCTTAAAGATCGAGTACATAATCAAATGTTTGAACTCTCGAGACGATACATAAAGACTGGGTTCATTTTCTTTATAGTTGGCCTATTCCTTGGTCTATATATGATTGTAGGTAAATATATTTTGGGCAAGTGGCCGAGTCCGCAGCTTATTACTGCCCATGTCCATGTTCTCCTCTTTGGCTTTGTAATATCCATTATTATGGGCGTAGCCATCTGGATGTTTCCACGCCCGCAATCAGAAAAGCACTACAGTTCAAGGCTCGCAGAGATAATTTATTGGCTCCTGACCCTTGGAACTGCGATTCGATTCATTAGCGAGGTTATCAGCCCTTATCTGAACTGGGTGGCAATTAAGTGGTTAATTGTCTTAGGCGGTATTTCCCAGGTGTTAGCCGGACTTCTTTTCGTATACAACGTGTGGACACGGGTACGTCCTGTGGGCAAGCAGACTTGACTGCACATTCGTGTACTTAAGTTTAGGACTATAAATCGCTTGGTTCTGTTGCCGATGTTAGGATTTGCTTTTCTTTTCCTACTGGGAAGAAGTAAAATCCCAGTATGTGTATTCTAAAACAAGAAGGATATGAAATCACATATCAAAGAAAATACAAATATAATCCCTGAAATACGTTCATTTCTGCGTCTGGCAACCAGCATAATCGAGAGAACCGGCAAAAGGCTCTCTCGCCATTTCAGAAAAGATGAGCCTACTGCAAGAGGAACAGTGAAGAGATAAAGAGCGTATATGATGAAATTGCCGACAAAATCATTAAAAGTGTAATCGAACAGCATTTCCCGGATCATTCGTATCTTACCGAAGAAACAGGTTTAGTAGAGAAAGAAAAAGAATATCTCTGGATCATTGATCCCTCTTAGATGGGACAAGCAATTTTGCAAACCACAATCCGATGTTTGCAGTATCCATAGCTCTTTGGCATAGGGAAGAACCTCTTTTAAGGGTCATTGAAGCTCCCATGTTGAACGAAAGGTTTATAGCTGTGAGTAACATAAGGAGCATACCATTATGATCTTCTGAGAAAGCAAAAGAACCAGGTCCATATATCACATGTTGATCAGGTAAGTCAGACATATCTTGTATACTGTGAAGGAGGTGAGGTGAAAAGGATAAGAACCGACTTGTGCCGTTCCTCAGTAAGCTCTATATATTCAGGTGAAAAAGATGCGCAAACTCGGCTCAGCAGCCCTTGAACTTGCCTGGGTAGGGATGAGTAGATCAGATGGTTATGCAACCACCCAGATCTCTCTCTGGGATATTGCTGCCGGTATATTGTTTGTAAAAGAGGCGGGAGGAAAGATTCTACATTTTGGTGG
>PSLL01000030.1:29828-31166 GCA_040289575.1 Candidatus Dadabacteria bacterium
CGTAGAATCACTCATGATAGTTTCTTTGCACTCATAATTAACCATATACCCTTGGCATGGTGGCATTGAACATCGTAAAGCCCAACCTGATGAAATTGCGACTCCAGCTCATCAGGTTGGAATGCAGCCACACCAAACATATGCCGCCGAATATAATCAATACCTTCCGCGAGATGTCCCCTACGCCTGCGTAGTGCAGCTATGGTAAACCGACCTCCAGATCTGAGGACACGGCTTACCTCACGAAGAACCCGAGGCAAATCAGTAAACAGGTGTAAAGCCCCACAACAGTTGACGGCGTCAACACGGCCATCAGAAAAGGGCAAACCCATTGCGTCTCCGCGAATGAATATGAGATTTTTTAAGTGTTCCTCCTCTGCCAGACGGCTCGCATATTTCAGCATCGGTATTGACAGGTCTAGTCCGACGACCACACCATGGGTACATTTTCGTGCCAGAGGACGTGCATAAATCCCCGTCCCGCAGGCGAGGTCCAATATAACCTCATCACCGTGGAGCTTCATCGCTTGAGTAATCATCTTATATTCCTGGTCGAAAGAAATTCGCGTAAGGACTGTAACTGTAAAACTCCGTCGCCACAATCTGCTTTCGTAAATGGGAACAACTAAGTTCGATTCCATCAAAGATTGGATCCAGCTTCGCGTCCGTGAGGGTCCGGAGAGGAGGTCAATCACGCCATCGCTTACCGGATACCACTTGGCACAGACGGAGCAATGAACCCTGGTAGCGGTATCGGAGGGCGGGAAGAGATGTCCGGTCTCACATTGTGGACACAAGACTAGATCTTTAGGAAACCAATTCATTCTTGTTGTTTTAGGGATTCCCATCTTTAACCGCATAACTAATTCTGAAAACTCTCTAACACATACAGCGAATTAAAGTAAATTTGAAAGCCATAATATCAATAATTTTAACTGAAAATATTGCAAGCATATATTCCGTGGAGGCCGAAATAGAGAATCGAAGAACCTCATGGGTAGCAACGCTGCCCAAGAAAGAGAGAATCTTCGATCCGTCTCACTTCTCTGGAACATCTTCGAAAGGGATTTCTTGATAAAGTATGATAGCGGTACTACTAGGCGTCGCAGGTCCCAAACACGTATAACAACGTAGGTTGTGTTGATTTTCTCAACCCATTCCCCTTCTCCTTCCACAATCACTACATCATCAATCCGTATGGGTTTTGTGAGCACAATCTGCATTTCTTGGTGGATGTCGTAAGTAGCTATAACTGGATTTTTTTTCGGATATAATTCATATAGGGAAATATCCCTAAAATAGTTGGGTATTAAGTGGGAGGCGAAACCTTTTTAAAAT
>PSLL01000031.1:0-2939 GCA_040289575.1 Candidatus Dadabacteria bacterium
TTCATGTACCTGACCGACTTCCGCGAGAACACCCTGCAGGATGTCATCACAAAGCTCGAACCGGAGCTGTTCCTTACCGTCACTGGCCTGACGGTCGAGGACTTCCACCTACTTGTGCGGCTTAAGGTGTTCAACACCGAGCAGATGAATCAGGCCGTCTTCGCTTTCCGCCGTTACGAAGACGCATCGCTCCGCTACACCGGCGTCGACGGCCACCCGGGGCTGACGCACTACGGGCTGTATGACACCGTGGTGGCGTGGGAATGACACGTGGTCGTGCGAACGTGCGGGCTAACCGCCCCGATATAAATACATCATCCATCTTGTATCATGCACGTGCGTCCTGCTTAGACCCAGATTCCAAGGTACTCAAGAGCCCTCTTAAACGTAAGAGGGGCTTGGGTTTCACCCCGGCAGCTATACCAGCATGCCGTGCACTTGGTCTTATCAAAAATCCCAGGGTGATATTCACTCCCGTGGGCAACAATGGGCATCTCGGAGCAACGCTTCATGTGCCCGCTTGGGGTAACCGTAATCATATTGAGCCCTGCAAGGCATTCGGGAACACCACCGTTTTCAAAATATCCCGGGATCTCTTTTAGATAATACTCAGTAGATACAACGATTCCCCTCCACCGTCTTCTAAGCTCTATGAGTTCATCAACCACTCTTCTAACCTTTTCGATATTCTCATTTATGAAATGGGAGGTGTTGTTGGTTTTCATCACAGAATAAGAGCTGTATGAGACCTTTACACCCCATTCTTTTGCCTGATGGGCAATGTCAACAATCTGGTCGAGGTTATCTTCCATTATAATCGTGTTAAGGACAATGTTGCTTGATATTTTCCCAAGCCGGGGAATGAGGTTTGATAGATGCTCCCAGAGACCGGGAATTCCCCTATAGGAGTCGTGTTTTTTTCCCAGGAAATCGAGCGAAATAGAGATCTGATTAAGTCCGGCCTTAAAGAGTTCCTCGGCTTTTTCTACCGTAAGAAGGTCTCCCTTTGTAACCATAGTAGTGAATATGAATATAGAACACTCTTTTATCTGTTTTATTATGTTGGGGAGGTCGCGCCTCAGCATCGGCTCTCCACCCGTGATTGAGACGACAAGCGGGTTAATCCTCTTTATTATTGGGCGGTAGTCTGAGAGTCGAACCTCGTGTTTTGTTTCCCAATAATCGCAGAAGTCGCAACGGGCATTACAGAGTTTTGTTATCTCCAAGTTAAGAAGCTTGGGGCGTCCCGTAGCATTGATATATAGAAATTTAAGCGTTCCGTTTAAACCTTCTCTGAATCTTTCAACAGGCCCCAATCTCTGAGAGAGCATTAGAGAGATTATATGGATTATCTTAGGAGAGTCAAATTTGTTTATTGTTTGACAGGTCTTAAATTTCATGTTAAAAATTCTTGGCTTATTTTAGTTTCCTTTTAAGGATATATAAAATCCCGAATGATAATAGAAGGATTCTCTGTTGAAAGGTTTTTCTTCGCCCTTGCCCTAGCTCTTATAGCCTCTAAAATCCTTGGAGAGCTATCAGAGCGCATAAAACAGCCTGCGGTTTTGGGAGAGCTTCTTGCCGGGGTCTTCCTCGGCGGAAGCGTTCTCACCGTTGTTCCATCTACTCCGGGGAAGCCAGGTTACGAGACATTTCACCTCCTTGGTGAGGTTGGGGTTGTCATACTCCTTTTTGAAATCGGGCTTGAGACGGATCTGAGGGATTTAATCAGGGTAGGGGTTACCTCAACGCTTGTTGCGGTAGTCGGAAAGCTGGGGAGCGGCTGGGTGGTATTTAAAAAGGGTATAAAAAGGAGCGTTATTGGAGTCGGGATGATTCCAAGGGGAGAAGTCGGACTCATTTTCGCTCAAGTGGGACTTACATCGGGCATTTTTGACTCAAGCCTTTTTTCTGCAGTAACCATGATGGTAATGCTTACAACGTTTATATGTCCGCCTCTTCTTAAGATCATATTCGCCGGGGAAAAATGCTATGAAAGCCCGGCAAAATAGGGTAAAATCTGTGGGAGATCATGACAGGCGATGAAGATTATATGGATTTTACTTTTTGTATTAAATATTCTCCTTATTTTGGTATCCGACGCGCGGGCTGCCGAGGAACTCCTTAAGATTGATAATACATTAATAATTCAACTAATAATATTCATAGCCACGATTTTTATACTCAACTCGCTCCTTTTTAAGCCTCTCCTTGAGCTTGTGGAAAAGAGGGAGAAACTCACGACGGGAAGAATTAAGGAGGCCAAGGAGCTTAGAGAAAAGGTTGATCAGATAGCGAGGGAATACAGGGCAAAATTGGATGAAATAAGGGCTGAAGCTATGGAGGAGAGGAATAAGATAAGGCGCGAGGCTCAGGCCGCGGCCGAAGGTTTGATCGAAAAGGCTCACAGAGAGGCTCAGTCTCTTTTAGAGGAGGCTCGATCAAAACTGGAATTGGAGGCTAAGGGGATTCGGGAGAGAATCAGGCCGGAGATTGAGGTTCTTGCGAAAGAGATGGCTCTGCGGATTCTAGGAAGGAAGGTATAAGATTTGATCGGCTCTAATTTGATAAATTTAATAATTACAACCGCCGCCGGGGGAGGACACGGGTTTAACTGGGGGTATGTTGCCGAGTATACGGTAAACTTCGTTGTGCTCCTTGCCATACTTGCCTATTTTCTAAGGGATGCGTTAAGGAACTTTCTCATTGAAAGACGCGGTACTATGGGAAATGCAATAGATGAGGCTGAAAAGGTAATAGTCGAGGCCAGGAGTAGATACGAAGAGTATGTAAAGAAAATGAGAGAAATAGATAAGGAAATCGATGCTCTCAAAGAGACTCTTAGGAAAGAAGGAGAGGTTGAGAGGGCGGAAATTCTCAGTCAGGCTGAGTCTACTTCCCAAAAGATTAAGGCTGAGGTCAGAGAAACAATACGGCTT
>PSLL01000031.1:2948-25027 GCA_040289575.1 Candidatus Dadabacteria bacterium
GACTGCAAAAATAAGAAAGGAGATTCAGTCTGAGACGATCTCATCTGCGATAAAGATCGCCGAGAGGATAATTAGGGAAAACATCAGAGGCTCTGATGAAAGTCGGTTTATTGACGATTTTATAAAAAAGGTAGATGAGGAGAAATGGCTTCGGTCATAACACTGAGGGATTTAACAGAGGCGCTTATAGAGGTTGCAAAAGAAGGCGCAATACTTGAAAAGGTCACATCCGATCTGGAGAAGTTCTTCAAGATCATCTCTTCTCAGGAAGAGATTAAAAATGCCCTGGGGAGTCCAGTCTATAAAACGGAAGAGAAGAAATCAATAGTGGTTGATATCGGAAATGAGTTGGGATTTGATGAGATAACGGTTAATTTCTTAAATCTTGTCATTGAGGTTGGCAGGTTTAAAGCCCTGGTAAAATCCCAAGGGCCTTTTATGCAGAGGATTAAAAGGGCCTCCGGGCGTGTGAAGGCGGAGGTAATTACGTCTGTAACCCCGTCGGATGCGGATTTACAGAAGATTAAGGAGGCATTAAATAGGCTTGTAGAAAAGGATGTTGAATTAACTCTCAAGGTTGACCCCGGGATATTGGGCGGGGTGATAGCAAAGGTTGAGGATAGGGTGTTTGATGGGAGCATCAGAACCCAGCTTGAGAGAATCCGAAGGACCCTCTCTACGGACTGAGGGCTTTTTGGCCACGAATGGGAATAATCGGGATACAGGATGCACAATGCATTATTCATGATTTATCCCACATTCTGTATCATTCTTTATTCATGTCTAATAAATAGAACTTTAAAGGAGTTGCAGGAGTTATGGAAGAGACCAGAATAGAGGAAATAGGCGAGATTCTAAAGAGGAGGATCAAGGGATTTGAGCGTGAGGTTGTAACAACCGAGGTGGGATCGGTGATCTCTGTTGGCGACGGGATAGCGCATGCCTACGGACTTAGCGGAGCGATGGCAGGAGAGCTTGTTGAATTTGAGAGCGGAGTTATGGGGCTTGTCCTGAACCTCGAAGAGGATAACGTGGGTATCGCTATATTCGGGGAAGATAGAGAGGTCGAGGAGGGCCAAGTGGTAAAGCGCACGGGGAGAATCGCCGAGGTTCCTGTCGGCGACGATATGAAGGGAAGGGTCGTAAATGCCCTCGGCCAACCCATAGACGGAGGGGGGCCGATTCAGGCCAAGGAGTACAGGCGGATTGAGATAAAGGCACCCGGCGTTGTCTATCGCCAGCCCGTCCGCGAGCCGCTTCAGACGGGAATTAAGGCAATTGACGCCATGATTCCAATAGGAAGGGGACAGAGGGAATTGATACTCGGGGATCGTCAGACGGGAAAAACCGCAATTGTGGTTGACACGATAATCAATCAGAAGGGGCAGGATGTATACTGCATATATGTTGCGGTGGGTCAGAAACAGTCAACCGTCGCTCAGGTTGTGGATAAATTAAAAGAGTTTGGGGCTATGGAGTATACAACCATTGTTGCCGCTACCGCGAGCGATCCTGCGCCATTTCAATTCATCGCTCCTTACTCGGGATGCACACTGGGTGAATATTTCCGTGATACAGGGAGACACGCCCTTGTGATATATGATGACCTCACTAAGCACGCATGGGCCTACCGTCAGCTTTCATTGCTGTTGAGGCGCCCGCCCGGACGGGAGGCTTATCCGGGAGACGTTTTCTATCTCCATTCCAGGCTCCTTGAGCGCGCGGCAAAGATGAGGGATGAGGACGGTGCCGGATCACTTACCGCGCTTCCTATAATCGAAACCCAGGCGGGAGATGTCTCCGCATATATTCCGACAAACGTCATCTCAATTACGGACGGGCAGATTTACCTTGAAAGCGACCTTTTCTATGCTGGTGTAAGACCGGCCATTAATGTCGGTCTTTCGGTTTCGCGTGTGGGCGGTTCTGCTCAGATCCGCGCAATGAAGCGGGTTGCCGGAAGGCTCAGGCTTGAGCTTGCTCAGTACAGGGAGGTTGAGGCATTTTCGCAATTTGCATCGGATTTGGACAAGGTTACTCAGGCTCAGCTTGCCCGTGGGAGCAGGCTTGTTGAGGCCCTAAAGCAGGACCAGTATCAGCCGCTTCCAGTAGAGAAGCAGATACTTCTCATCTTTGCCGTTACTAATGGGTATGTAGATGGGTACCCAGTAGAAGCAGTAAGGAAATACGAAAGGGAGCTTTACATATTCTTTGATGCAAAGTACCAGAATATACTTGAAGAGATAAGGACAAAAAAGGATATCTCGGACGATTTGGCGCAGAGGGTAAGAAAGGCTCTCGATGAGCTTAGAGAGAAATTGGGGGAGATGAAATAGAACGGTAGGGCGCGTTGCAACGTGCCCTTACAATAATGGTGTCGTGTTAAGGTAAACCAATGCCTAGTCTAAGACAGATAAGAAGAAAAATTGGCAGTGTAAAAGGTACTCAGAGGATAATGAAGGCGATGAAGCTGATTTCTGCTGTAAAACTTCAGCGCGCGCAAGGGCTCCTTCAGGCGTATCGTCCCTATTCAGACGCATTTGAGGAGATTGCAAGGAATCTGGCGCTCAGGTGTGATCCAGAGCAGCACCCCCTTCTCAGACGCCCGGAGGAAAGGAAGAAACTCCATTTGGTTTTCATGACCTCGGATAGGGGGCTTTGTGGGAGCTTTAACAGCAACCTTATTAGGAGAATCGAGACCTATCTCGTGACGGATGCCAAGGTATATGAACAGGTAACATTCAGGTTCATTGGGAGGAGGGGGAGGGATTACTTTGCGAGGCGTAAAACTAGGGCGGAGAAGAGCTACATAGGCGTCAATGAGAGGAATTTTGGTGAGACATCAAGAGAGATTATGAGCGCTTTAATTCATGAATTCATAAAAGGCGAGTGCGACGAGATTATATTAATATACAACTATTTTAAATCTGCGCTCTCTCAAATTATCACATTTGAGAGGCTTCTCCCCATAGAGCCTGCAAATACAGATATTGACTCCAATACTGTAGACTATCTATATGAACCGGGAAGAAAAGAGGTTTTAAAATACATCCTTCCCAAGTACGTTGAGGTCCGCATAGAAAGGGCGATTCTTGAGTCAATTACAAGCGAGCACGCCGCGCGTATGGCGGCGATGGAAAATGCCACGAGGAATGCGGATGCGGTAATCAGAAGGCTCACCCTTTTATTTAATAAGACGAGGCAGGCTCTTATTACAAAAGAGCTTATGGATATAGTAAACGGAACCGAGGCTTTAAGAAAAGGAGGTATAGATTAGAATGGAAACGGCTAATAGTAAGATTGGAAAGGTCGTCCAAGTCATGGGACCCGTCGTAGACGTCGAGTTTGAAGATGGAGAACTTCCACCCGTGTTTACGGCCATTAGACTCACAAATCCCCTTATAAGTGACGAGAAATGGAACCTCGTGCTTGAGGTTGCACAGCAGCTTGGCGGAAGGCGCCTGCGCTGTATTGCCATGGATTCGACAGACGGGATCAGAAGAGGAGAAGATGCCTTAAATACCGGTGAGGGAATAACGGTGCCTGTTGGGAAGGAGGCTTTAGGGAGATTAATAAACGTTGTGGGAGAGCCTATTGATGAGTTCGGTCCGATAAACACAAAGGAGCGCTGGCCCATCCACCGTCCCGCACCTGAATTTGTGGAGCAGAGCACAAAGCTGGAGGTTTTTGAGACAGGAATTAAAGTAATTGACCTTCTCGCGCCGTTTCTCAAGGGTGGAAAAATCGGACTCTTCGGCGGTGCCGGTGTAGGCAAAACCGTTCTTCTTCAGGAACTCATTCATAACGTGGCAAAGGAGCACGGCGGTGTTTCGGTCTTTGGCGGCGTCGGTGAGAGAACACGCGAGGGAAACGACCTCTGGCTCGAGATGAGGGAATCCGGGGTTATTAAGAGCACGGGAATGGTTTTCGGACAGATGAATGAGCCACCGGGGGCGAGAGCACGGGTAGGACTCACGGCCCTTACCCTCGCAGAATATTTTAGAGATGTCGAAGGAAAGGATGTGCTCTTGTTTATTGATAACATATTCCGTTTTACACAGGCAGGTTCTGAGGTGTCGGCACTCCTTGGGAGAATTCCATCGGCTGTAGGTTATCAGCCCACCCTTGCAACGGACTTAGGAGAGCTTCAAGAGAGAATCACATCAACTGTTAAGGGCTCAATCACGTCGGTTCAGGCAATATACGTTCCGGCGGATGACCTTACCGACCCCGCGCCGGCAACGACATTTGCGCACCTAGACGGTACTATTGTTCTCTCCCGTCAGCTTACGGAATTGGGAATATACCCCGCGGTCGACCCATTGGATTCAACATCTCGAATTCTAGACCCAAGAATCGTCGGGGAGGAGCACTACGGGGTTGCGCGCGAGATTCAGAGGATACTTCAGCGATACAAACAGCTCCAGGAGATCATCGCAATCCTCGGAATGGATGAGCTTTCAGAGGATGACAAGCTTACTGTAGCAAGGGCGAGGAAGATTCAGAGGCTCCTCTCACAGCCCTTTAGCGTCGCGGAACAGTTTACGGGAACCCCTGGTAAATACGTGCCGATTAAAGAGACAATAGAGGCTTTTAAGGAAATCCTGAGAGGAAACATGGACGAGGTTCCAGAGCAGGCGTTCTATATGGTTGGGAATCTGGAAGAGGTTTACATCAAGGCCAAACAGCTTATATCGGGGTAAAGGTAAAAATCTAATTAGCCACGAATGAACGCGAATTTACATGAATAGAAGAATACAGAAAGCAGTAGACAGAATACAGGATACATGGACTTGAGGTTTTTCCCTATATTCTGTGCTCATTCGTGGCTAAATATTTATAGGAGAATTAGAGATTGCCGGAGAGAATTCAACTCAAAGTCGTAACACCGTCTAGGCTCGTTGTGAGCGAGGAGGTAGATGAGGTTGTAGCACCCGGGGAACTAGGGGAATTCGGTGTTCTTCCGGGCCATGTCCCTTTTATCTCTCTTCTTATGCCGGGGGAGGTTAAATTTATAAAAGGCGGGGTTGAGAAGAGGATAATTATCTGGGGCGGGGTTGCGGAGGTTAGAGACGATAGGGTTAGTATTCTTACAGATAATGTAGAGGATCCGACGGCTATAAACACTGAAGCCGCAAAGCGGGAAGTGGAGGCGATTATGGATCAACTTAAGGATTTCAGCGGAAACGACAAAGAGTTCAAAGAGCTAAACCGGAGGCTTAAACTCGCTCAGGTTAGAGCGGGGATGTAAGTGCTATGTGTAAGTTGTAATCGGAGTAAATCACCTAACGCCTTCCGCCTCATGATAAAAACGATGAGTCCTGTATCAGTAAAAGAGTACTTTTATACGGTGTTTTTCAATCGTGCCCCGGAAGGCGGATATATCATTACCGTTCCTGCGCTTGCCGAGTTTTCGGTTGAAACCGACGATCTGGAGGAGGTAAGGGAGATAGCCCGTTACGCCATTCGTGACTTTTTAGATGGATTGATTAAAAACGGCGAATCCATACCGGAGGAAAAAGTCCCCCCAAAGGAGAATCCGAGCTTCTTCAGCGAACGCATCGGGGTGCAGGTATTTCTTCCCGAACCTAAAGCCAAAAGCGGTTCCGAGGGGTCTTAAGAGGGCTAGTTTCATATAATTAAACTAGCAGTCATATTATACTGAAGACTTCATCTCAATTATCGGTGAGTTTGTTAGCATAGAGTCGGTGCTAAGAATTGGTGCCAGTAGAATCACCCAAGCTCGTAGTAGTCGTAATAATCTAAACCGAGGTGAGTGATAAGCTCTTCGCCCTTTAGGTAACGGAGTGTGTTTTTTAATTTCATAAGCTGTATGAAAAGGTCATGCTCTGGATATAGCCCTTTTTCGACCATAGGACTTTTGAAATAGAATGAGAGCCATTCCTGAATTCCATAGAGACCGGCCCTCTGGGCAAGGTCGAGGAAGAGAACCAGATCAAGAACAATCGGAGCGGCAAGGATGCTGTCGCGGCAGAGGAAGTTGATCTTAATCTGCATTGGATAGCCCAGCCATCCAAATATATCAATATTGTCCCATGCCTCTTTTGCGTCGCCCCTTGGTGGATAGTAGTTGATCCTCACTTTATGATAGTAGTCCGAATAAAGCTCAGGATAAAGGTCGGGCTGAAGTATGTATTCAAGGACACTCAACTTACTTTCCTCTTTGGTCTTAAACGAGTCGGGGTCGTCTAAGACCTCACCGTCTCTGTTGCCCAGAATATTTGATGAGAACCAGCCTCTAAGTCCTATCATTCTTGCCTTTAGTCCGGGGGCAAGTATTGTTTTCATAAGTGTCTGACCGGTTTTAAAATCCTTTCCGGCTGTGGGTACCTTTTTCTTTCTAGCAAGCTCAACAAGTGCCGGTATGTCAACCGAGAGGTTGGGTGCTCCATTTGCATATGGCACACCGCACTGGATTGCCGCATATGCGTATATCATGCTGGGGGCAATCTCTGGATGATTGTCCTTTAAGCCCTCTTCAAAATCCTCAATTGTTGAATGAACCTCGGAGGGTTTGATATAAATCTCTGTGCTTCCACACCAGACTGTAACGAGTCGGTCAAGTGCGTTTTCTTTTTTGAAATTCATGATGTCGGCCATAATCTGCTCTGCAAGGTGCATCTTCGTTTTTCCGGCCTTGAGGTGCCTACCTTTTAGATTCCGCACATAAGCCCTGTCAAAAACCGCGGGCAGGGGTTTTGTCTTTTCAAGCACGTCCCTTAGTTCGTCGAGAAGATTTTTTTCAAGCACACCTGCTTTTAGAGCGGACTCATAGCAGTTGTCGGGGAAAATATCCCATCCGCCGAATACCAGATCCCCGGGGCTTGCAATTGGAACGAAGTCTTTTATAAGGGGAGATCTCTTCTCAGTTCTTTTGCCGAGCCTAATTGTCCCCATTTGGGTAAGAGAGCCTATGGGTTTTCCGAGCCCTCTTTTTATTGCCTCAATACCTGCAATAAACGTTGTGCTTACAGCACCGCTTATTCCGGGAAGCAGAACCCCGAGCCTTCCTATAGGCGGTCTGATGTTGGTTTTTCTCTTATTGGTGGGTTTTTTATTTGACAAGTGGAAATGCTACCTCTTTGAGTACTGCTGACCGCGTCTGGCTTTTCTCCTACCGTATTTCTTGCTCTCAACCATTCTGGGGTCTCTTGTAAGAAGCCCCGCGCCCTTCAGTGTCTTCTTGAATGCTTCACTTACATGAAGAAGTGCCCTTGCAAGTCCGTGCCTTATGGCGCCGGCCTGGCCCGTAAGCCCCCCTCCGCTTACATCCACAAACACGTCGAATTTTCCCATTGTCTGGGTTACCTGAAGCGGCTCAAGCGCATGTATCCTCCAAACCTCACGCGGGAAATAATAGTCAATCGGCCTATTGTTTATTGAAATCTTTCCCTCGCCTGTATGGAGCCATACGCGGGCAATTGAGGTTTTTCTTCTTCCGGTTCCGTGATACGTAACTTCAGCCATCTCTTCCTTTTTATACCTCCAATACCTCGGGGTTTTGAGCTTCGTGGGAGTGCGTGCCCTCTTTGTAGATTTTCAACCTGCCGATTAATCTCTTCTGCCACTTGGTCTTAGGAAGCATTCCCCACACGGCTTTCTGCAGGATTTCTTCGGGCTTTTCATTGAGCAGTTTCTCAGCCGTGATTGATTTAAGCCCCCCCGGATACGGTGTATGCCAGTAATAGGTTTTTTGACTCCATTTTTTGCCCGTAAATTTGACCTTATCGGCGTTGATTACAATAACAAAATCTCCCATATCGGCATGCGGAGTAAACTCGGGTTTTCCTTTGCCTCTTAAGATATTGGCAATCTTTGTCGCAAGTCTACCAACAGTCTTTCCGCTTGCGTCTATGAGATACCACTTCTTTTCAATATCCTCATTTCTTGCCATATATGTCTTCATTATATAACCTATTTCCTGATTCTTAGGTTAGCTAACCATTTTACCAAATCCCATTTGGTTGTCAAGAAAAACGCCGAAGGGTCTAGAGTTCTAAAATGTTGACTTTGAAATTTAACAAGGTTATACTTTGTGGAACTTATGAGATACGTAACACTTTTGTTGATTCTTGCTTTAATCCTCTGTTCTAGGGGGTTTGATGACGAAGCGGATTATTCTTACGACCTCTCAGACATAATCAATTATAAAAACCATGAGCACGAAAATTCCGGTATCAAGTCTATATCAAATTCCCGTAAGAACACAGAGGCAGTGGATCATGAAAATGAGATGTGTATATGTGATCTGATGCTTCTTAACGCCTCTAATAGTCATTATTTCAATATAAAGAATGTCTTACACTCAGCGGCGGTTGATATAGCTACACTGGAGATCGGTAAGGCTTTCGGTTTCTCCTTCAGTCCTCAAATAAATGTGGAATACACGCCGCCCGATGTATTCCTGTTAAATTCCTCTCTCTTACTATAATTTCCCCCTAATCGTTTATCCATTAAGCGGTATAGCTCAGCTCTGCTAAGTCGTATCGCTTTGTCTTTAATCACTATTATCTTTTTTCTTGCGGAGTTAAGAATGAGAAAATCATTGCTCAGGCATGAATAAATAGTTTGTATTTCCAGAGGTAAAACCCGAATGAGAAAAACATTACTTACTGTATTCATTGTATTTGTTACGGGATCTTTGACAGTCTTTTTTACTTCTATTCCAGATGCGGAAGAGTCGATTCAATTAACTATTGATCAGGTAGTAAATATTGCTCTGAGAGAGAATCTTGATCTGAGGGCGGCGCGGATACAGGTAGAAGAGGCCAGAGGGAGGTTAACTCAGGTAGGGCTTTTCCCCAATCCGGCTTTGGAATCTAATTTTAGCTTCGACTCTCTCTTTGCTAATGAGGGAGAGCGAATTTTTTCTGCAGGTATTTCTCAACCGATTCCTTTATCCGGTCGAATAGGCGCACAGAAGAAAGTAGCCCACGTTGACATTAAAAGAACATTTGCCGACCTTGCCAACTTAGAGCGTGGATTAGTAAGGGATGTCCGTCGCGCTTTTGTTGAGATTCTAGCGATAGATGAGCAGATTAAACTGCAAGATACGCTGATTAATCTAAATAGCGATCTAATTAAAGGAATCAAGGCCGGTATTAAAGAGGGACTCGCTTCACAAAAGGACCTTAACGCTGTAGCTATCGCTCTTCAACAAGCGACGCAGGAACAGGAGGTTCTTATAGCTCAGAGAAAAAGTAAGATTCTCGAATTAAATAAGCTTTTGGGTAAACCGTCAACATTTTCCTTTTTACCACAGGGAAAGCTCGAATACGAAGCCTTAGTGGATTTAACCAAATATAGTATTGAGGCAGCCTATGCACAAAGACCAGATTTGAGGTCTGCAAAACTTAGTACTGAGCTTGCAAGGGCAGATTTAGGTTTGGCTAAAGCCCTGCGATTTGAGGATATAACAGCAGGGGTTTTCTATGAACGCGATCGTATGATTCTCGATATTCCGCAGGGTAAGATTCCAAACACAGGCCAGCTTATCGGTTTTAGACTGACAATCCCTCTGCCCTTCTTTGATCGTAAACAGGGGCTTATTGCTGAGGTGCGTGCCCGCGAGATGAGGGCTGAAGAGAGCGTTGAGGCCTTAAAGCTGGAGATAGCTCGGGAGGTAAACGATGCTCTAAATAGGGTAAATACGCTTTCTGCCCTTCTAAAAACCTATCGGTCGGGGATACTAAAGACGGCAGAGGATAATGTAAGGCTGGTCGAGGGTGGATATAAGCAGGGGTTGTTAGGGATTACGGAGGTCATACAGTCCCGTCAGCAGTTTGCCAATCTGAGGTCATCTTATATTAATATAGTTCGAGATTATCAGATTGCGCTAAACGACCTTCAAATAGCAACGGGGAATTACCCGAGCACAATCAATTTTAATGAAACAAGGGAGGGACAAAGATAAATGATAGTCAGAAGGGCTTTTCTCTTGCCTTTTATATCTGTTTTCGCGTTGTTTTTAACAATAATGCCCCCGCACATTGTCTACGGACATGGTGAGGGGCGATTGGGTGGGGACGAAAATGAAAAGAAGGTACCTTCTAATAATATCGGTGTAGAGCTTTCGGATATTGCTCAAAAGAGCATAGGTCTTAAGGTAGTTCAAGCTGAGATAAGGCGGGTTGAAGACGTTCTAATAGTCAGTGGCATAGTAAAACCCGAACCCAATAGAGTTGCCGATGTGACCACAAGAGCCGAAGGTCTCATTCAGGAGATCTATGTAAACCTTGGAGATCGAGTAAAAAAAGGACAAAAGCTCGCCACAATACTTCCCCGCCAAATAGGCAATCCCCCACCTCTGGTATCAATTACGGCACCGCTCTCAGGAATTGTTATTGAGAGAAATATATCGCTTGGCGGCGCAGTAGAGCCCAATAAAACCCTTTTTCGGATTGTGGACTTATCAAAGGTGATTGTAGAGGGTGATGTATTTGAAAGAGATGTATCTAAGGTGAAACTTGGTCAGGATGCACGTATAAGGCTAGATGCTTATCCAAACAGGATTTTTACAGGAAAAGTAACATTTGTTGCCAGTCAACTCGACCCCCAGAAACGCACGCTACACCTTTGGATTTCTGTAGATAACAAGGAAGAATTACTCAAGCCTGAGCTTTTTGCCAGGGTTGCTCTTGTAGTTAAGTCCGCTAGAGAGGTCTTAACTGTTCCAGTAGATGCAATCATTTATGATGGGGCGGAAAAATTTGTGTTCGTAAAGAACGGGAATCGGTTCATTCGTCAGGATGTTGGCACAGGTGCAAGTGATGACCGCTACGTTGAAATTACAGGTGGCCTTTATCCTGGCGATAAGGTGGTCACGGACGGCAATCGGGAAGTTTATACAAAGTGGTTATTCGGCAGCGGCAGTTTAGAAGAGAAGGAATAAATAACTTAAGTAAACAGAAAAATAGATAGGATTGAAAATATGGGCGACGATATGAAACACGATGTGCATAAAGGGCATGAAATGGATACTGCGAAACACGGAGATGTAAAACACAAAGAGCGTAGTCATATAGACCACCATGCTCACTTGGTAGCCGAATTAAAAAGGAGATTCTGGGTATCTCTCATAATCACAGTACCGATCCTTATCCTTTCTCCCGTCATTCAGGAATGGATTGGTATTGATAATGCCATTCGATTTTCAGGCGACTTATATGTCCTTTTTGCGCTTTCTTCCGTCGTCTTTTTCTACGGCGGCTATCCTTTTCTCAGAGGGTTATTTGACGATCTAGAATCATCAAGACCCGGGGATGATGACACTCATTGCCATAGCCATTACAACGGCTTACCTGTACAGCAGCGCTGTGGCTTTCGGTCTTAGCGGCATGGTTTTCTTCTGGGAACTCGCCACCCTAATTGATATTATGCTTCTTGGCCACTGGATAGAGATGAAATCCGTTATGAGTGCTTCAAAGGCGCTTGAAGAGCTAGCAAGGCTTATGCTGTCAGAAGCGCATAAACTCATGCCGGATGGAGATGTAAAGGATGTTCCATTGGATGAGCTTAGTTTAGATGACAGGGTGATTGTAAAACCCGGAGAGAAGATACCCGCTGATGGAGAGGTAATTGAGGGAGAGACCTCTGTTAATGAGGCCATGCTCACAGGTGAATCAAAACCCCTGCCCAAAAATAAAGGAGCAAAGGTTATCGGAGGCTCTATAAATGGCGAAGGTTCGATTATCGTGAAGATAGAGAAAATAGGCAAAGACTCCTTTCTCTCTCAGGTGATAAAACTCGTCAAAGAAGCCCAGGAAAGTAAATCAAAGACTCAGGATTTAGCAAATGTGGCTGCACTCTGGCTCACGATCATAGCCATTGCCAGCGGAGCGATCACACTCTTTATATGGTTGGTCGTAATAAATAAGGACTTTGCCTTTTCCATAGAGCGGGCTGTAACTGTAATGGTTATTACCTGTCCCCATGCACTGGGGCTTGCAGTTCCTCTGGTAGTTGCTGTCTCAACTGCAATCTCCGCAAAAAACGGTCTGCTTATAAGAAACCGTGCCGCATTCGAAGGGGCAAGGAATATTCAGGCAATAATATTCGATAAGACAGGAACCATTACAGAGGGTAAATTCGGTATTACCGATACAATTATCCTTTCAGACGACATTAATGAAAAGGAACTCTTAAAATACGCCGCATCAGTGGAGGCGTACTCCGAACATCCCATTGCAAAGGGAATTGCTTTGTCATCCACCGAAACCTTCCCCGTTGAAGGATTCAGGGCAATCCCTGGTAAGGGAACAGAGGGAAGGGTAAACGGGAGGGATGTAAGGGTTGTAAGCCCCGGATACCTGAGGGAGCAAAATATACCTGTAAATGACGAGCGGATTAATAGGTTCTCTTCTCAAGGAAAGACCGTCGTATTTGTAATAATGGATGGAAAGCTAAAAGGTGCGATCGCCCTTGCGGACATCATAAGGCCTGGGTCTAAAAAAGCCATTTCGAGGCTCAAGGAAATGGGTATCAGATGTATGATGATAACAGGGGACAATAAAAATGTTGCTAAATGGGTATCTAAGGAAGTAGGCCTCGATGAATATTTTGCAGAGGTATTGCCCCAGGAAAAGTCAGCAAGGGTGAAGGAGGTTCAATCCAGAGGGCTGATTGTTGCCATGACCGGTGACGGTGTAAACGATGCTCCTTCTATCGCACAGGCCGATGTGGGAATTGCCATCGGTGCTGGCACCGATGTTGCCGTAGAGACGGCGGACATCATACTTGTAAGAAGCAATCTACTTGATGTGGTGTCAATTATAGGTCTTGCACGCGCGACGTATAAAAAGATGGTACAGAACCTTGTCTGGGCAACGGGTTATAACGCCTTTGCTATTCCCCTTGCAGCAGGAGTGTTCTATAAGTCGGGAATGCTTCTCAGTCCTGCACTCGGTGCGGTGTTTATGTCCTTGAGCACTGTAATTGTGGCAATCAATGCGAGATTCTTAAGGGTGGTGAAATAAGAAATGTTCAATGCAATAATTGGTTGGTCTCTAAATAACAAACTCCTCGTCGTATTGGCTACTGCTATCTTCCTTGGCGCTTCTATTTATCTTGTGGGACAGATGCCTGTGGATGTTTTTCCTGAGTTTGCACCACCACAGGTCGTAGTTCAGACTGAGGCTCCTGGACTCTCATCTGAGGATGTAGAGGCGCTAATCACATTTCCAATAGAGAGTGCAGTAAATGGGACTCCCGGCGTTGATACGGTTCGCTCATCCTCTTCTGTGGGTATTTCAGCTGTAATTGTCGTATTTAAATGGGGCACAAATATCTATACCGCACGCCAGCTTATAAATGAGCGTATCCAGTCAGTTACAGGACGGTTCACTGCGGGCACAAAACCGCCTGTGATGCTCCCTGTTACATCTGCCGTAGGTTGGCTGGTCAAATACAGTTTAACGAGTGACAAGCTTTCACCTATGGAACTCCGAACAATCTCGGATTGGCAAATCCGTCCTAGGATTCTTTCAATTGGTGGTATAGCCTCTGTTGTTTCCATTGGAGGGGAGGTCAAGCAATACCAAGTCCTTGTTGATCCATTAAAGCTAAGGGCATTTGATGTGACTCTGGCTCAGGTAAAGGAGGCGGTAGAGAAATCAAACATAAATGTTCCGGGAGCTTTTTTATATCGTGGTGGTGAGGAATTTGTTGTCACAGGGGTTGGGCGAATTACCACATTGGATGACTTAAGGAGGACTGTAGTAGTTGTTCGTAATGATGGAACTCCAATTACACTTGGTCAGTTGGCAGAAGTTAAGCTAGGCCCTGAGATAAAGCGTGGAGACGGCGCTTTTATGAACAGCCCTGCTGTTATTGGTACGATCTCAAAGGCTTATGGTGCCGATACTTTAACTACAACACGTAAGGTTGAAAAGGTCCTTGAAGAGATTAAGGCAAAGCTTCCTGCTGGTGTCCAGATGAATTATCACGTTTTTAGGCAAGCCGACTTCATCGAATCCGCTATCAAAAACCTCAAAGACGCCCTCTGGCAGGGTGGAGTCATAGTAATGGTGGTTCTCTTTTTATTTCTCTATAACTTCCGTGCCTCATTTATCAGCCTTATTGCTATGCCGCTATCACTACTTGCAGGGTTAATGGTTTTAAGAGCCTTCGGTATTGAAATTAACTCGATGACTCTAGGGGGACTTGCCATTGCCATAGGTATTGTGGTTGATGATGCGATAATAGATGTGGAAAACGTCTTTAGAAGACTACGCCTTAACCGAGCGTTACCTCATCCTGAGCCTGTGCTTGGGGTTGTCTTTAAGGGTTCAACCGAGATTAGAAACTCTATAGTCTATGCCACATTTATTATCATCATTGCTTTTTTCCCTGTGTTTTTACTCTCAGGTCTTGAAGGGAGGATTTTTACTCCACTTGGGATTGCATTCATAGCGAGTGTCCTTTCCTCACTATTTGTGGCTGTGACGACAACCCCTGTGCTTTGTTATTTGCTTCTTACACGTAAAGAGGAGAGAGAACATGATAGGGAACTGGTTCAATCAGGAGTACACTTACTAGAGCCAGAGACTGCTTTTAGTAATCCGGGTGATGCTGGTTCAGACAACAGTAAAGAATCTAGCCATGTGGAAGTAGAAAAAGAAGGTGCATTGGTGCGGTTTCTAAAGGGGGAGTATAAACGTGTTCTCCATCATTTGCTAAATCGTTTCTATTTGGTGATGGGTGTTTCTCTCATTCTACTTATTAGTGCAATTGCAATGCTTCCATTTTTTTGGCCGCTCTTTTTTGCCTGAGTTTCGTGAAGGTAACTTCATAATTGCTCTATCAACGCTTCCCGGTACATCTCTACGAGAGTCAATGCGGCTCGGTTCGCTGATTCGAAAGAACCTTACAGACAAATCGAAATATCCGGAGATTGTCTCAATTGCCCAACGTGCCGGGCGTGCGGAACTAGATGAAGATGCACAGCCGCCCAACTTCAGCGAGTTTGACCTGACAATCAGGTATGGAAAGAGACCGGCCGATAGGTTAATCGAGGCAATACGAGATGATTTAAAACAAATCCCCGGAGTTGCGGTGAATGTTGGCCAATTTATCTCCCACAGAATGGACGAAGTGCTCTCGGGTATACGTGCACAGGTGGCTATTAAGATTTATGGTCCCGATCTGACCAAATTACGAATACTCGGAAAACAGGCAAGGGACATAATAGGAACGGTAAAGGGGATTGAGGATTTGCAATTAGAACAGCAAATTGACGTTCCTCAGATTGTCGTCAAATTCAATCGTGAGAGAGCCGCTCGATATGGACTTAACGTAGGTAACTTAGCTGAAATTACCGAAACCTCGCTCAACGGCACCACAGTCTCACAGGTGTTGGAAGGTCAGAAGACGTTTGATCTCTTTATTCAGCTGAGTGAAGAATCAAGAAATAATATTGAGTCTGTTAAGAATATCCTTATTGACACTCCAACGGGGGCAAAGATTCCTCTTCACGAGGTTGCCGACATACATATTGAAAATCGCCCATACGTAATAAATCGTGAGCAGGCTCAGCGACGTTTCCGGTCGTGACTTAAATAGTGTCATTAATGAAGCTAAGCAGAAGATTGAATCTGGGGTAAAGCTACCTTCTTCGGATTATTTTATTGAATACGGCGGTCAGTTTGAGAGTCAGCAGAGGGCAACAAGGATTCTTACAATCTTTGGGATTGTTGCGGTACTTGGAATCTTTATGATGCTATATCAGGCTTTTGGAAACGCGCGTGAAGCCACAATGGTAATGGTTAATCTTCCCCTTGCCCTCATAGGCGGTGTTTATGCTGTTTTTCTCACAGGAGGAGAACTAAGTGTACCCTCGCTAATTGGTTTTATAACTCTGTTTGGAATCGCAGTACGAAATGGAGTTATTCTCATAACCCATTACAACCAGTTACGAAAGGAAAAAGGGTTATCTTTGCATGACACTGTTATCCAGGGTTCACTTGACCGATTGAATCCGATTCTAATGACGGCTTCTGTTGCCGCGCTTGCTCTTATTCCCCTCCTCATTGGCGAACCAACTGGTAAGGAGATTGAAAGACCGCTTGCAATTGTGCTTCTTGGAGGCCTACTTACATCAACCTTCTTGAACTTGTTGATTATTCCTACGTTATATAACAAGGTTGAAGCCTGGCGTGGGAGAAAATATGGTTTACAATAAGAAATGCAGGAGGAAATAGAAATGAAGCAAAATTCCCTTTCCACTTTATTGATCGTGTTTGTTCTACTTACCTTTATCACCGTATTGAGCCGAGCCGAATCAAACACCATACAAATCACAGTGGGCGACTTCTACTTCCGACCGCAAACAATTCAAATCAGGGGGGGTCAGGAGGTGAGGATTAACCTCATTAATGAAGGGAAAATCGAACACGAGTTCATGATAGGCCGCGGGGTGGAAGGGGGCAAATCTCATATGGAAATGTCCACTGAGCATGAGAGAGAACATAGTCATCTTGAGAAGGCGGACAATCTGCATTCAGATGTATCAAAGAGGTTTGAAAAGGATTTTTTTGAAGGAGTTGAGGTTGTTGCTCGGACTGAAGGCGGAGCTAAATTTATGAGTGTTCCGGGTCACGGGACGATGGTAAGATTAAAGCCGGAAAGCAGAGCCACAATTGCTTTCACAGTGCCAACCGACCGTAAAGGTAGGTGGCAGATGGCTTGTTTTTTGCCCGGACACTATGAGGCTAAGATGAAAGGGGAAATCATTGTAAAATAGAGAAGGGTTTTATTGGAGGGTTAACGATTTTTTTTCAAAGACTGCTTTTTCTTTAAAATCTGGATGATAAAGCTGAGCATCATTACACCCTTGGATCCATCTTCGTTGTCCTTTAATGATTGAACATACTCTATATTTTCCTTTATTAACTTGTCTTCTGGAGAGAGTTTAAGAGCGGTTCTCAAAATGTCTAACGCCTCATCGTACCAGCCCTTTTCAACTAATGACATGGCAAGGGAGTTGTAAGCCGGAATAAAATTCGGACAGGTGCTTATGATTTCTCTATACTTGTTTACTGATTCATCTATCCATCCGCAGTCAGAATAGCAGTTTCCAATTGAGAGATGAGCCCAAATGTCTCCTGGAAAAAGCTCAACCTGCCGCTTAAATTCTCTCAGTGCCTCGAGAGTCCATCCCATATCAAAGTAGCATAAACCCAGCTGGTAGTGAACCTCACCCTTTATGTAGTCCGAATTCGGATCTGTCTTTATACATTCTGTAAATTCGGACAGCGCGTTCTCATAGCATCCAAACGCCCTATATGTCAGGGCTAGATTCCATCTGGCTACAATGTAGTCGGGCTCAATTGCCAGAGCCTCTTCAAAAACGGCAAGCGCATCGCTGTATCGCCCCACCCTTCCAAGAGTAATTCCAAACTGCGTCCAGATGTAGGCATCTTTGGGACCGAGTTCAATTGCCTTTTTGAAATACTCAATGGACCTTTCAAACTCTTCCATTGCGTCATAAGTGAGTGCGAATAATAAATAGACATCTGGGTCGTATGGGGCAATTTTCAGGGCCTTTGTGAGTTCATTGAGCGCTTCTTCAAATCTTCCGGCTTCCTTAAAATTGTCAGCTTTATTCAGCAGTCTTTCGAGTCTTCTCATTGTGGTTTACTCCATTAGGAGGGTTGCAGTTTGGATTAAAGCATATTTGTTGAGTCAGCCCTTGTCAACTGTCTAAGGTATTGGCTATTTGATAAATTTCTCAAGACTTGACAACAGGTGACGAATCAAATAAATTGGATTTCAAACTCATAACAGGGGTCTTCAGATGAAAAGATCAGAACTGGAAAAGGAGTTGGCCGACAAATTCAATCTTCAGCCTGAGCAATCCGAGCAGATTATTGATACTATTATTAGCCACATGACTGATGTACTTCAGGGCGGCGGCAGGATTGAGATAAGGGGTTTCGGTAGTTTCTTTACAAAGAGCTATAAGCCATATAGTGGCAGGAATCCCAGAACCGGAGAAACGGTGCAGGTTTTACCTAAAAGGCTTCCCCACTTTAGGCCCAGTAAGGAACTTAGAAAAGCGCTGAATGAAGGCAGAAGCAGGTAGGTACAAAGATTATAAAAACTACAGATCGAAATTCTCAATTTATTTTTGTCACAAATGTCTCATTCTGAGTTTCTATAATAACTAACCGCTTTAGTGTTATACTATAGATCAAATCCTATTTGACATAAGCCTCAAAGTAAAATATTATAATCATTTAACCATGACGCGGGGTGGAGCAGTCTGGTAGCTCGTCGGGCTCATAACCCGGAGGTCGGAGGTTCAAATCCTCCCCCCGCAACCAATCTTTACAGTAACTTACATCAATCTAATTTCCCTCTAAATTTTCACTGAGAAGGGGTTGTCGAATATTTATTCTCCCCTAAGAACAAACCGATAACCTATCCACGGTTCGGTCAAGATATAATGAGGATTCTGTGGATCCGGTTCAATCTTTCGGCGTAGTTGATTGATAACGACCCGTAGATACTCCGTTTGTTCCGATGATGACCAACCCCAGACGGCTCGAAGGAGGGCTCGGTGTGTTACCACCTTACCAGCATTCTGGACTAGGTACTTTAGCACATCAAATTCCTTGGGGGTAAGCTTCACCTCTTGACCTGACACAGTGACACGTCGGGTATTCAGTTCTATGATTAATTCGCCTGCTGTCAGCATTGGGTTGTCTTCCGCGGCCGGGATGCGCCTTAGAACTGCCCGCACGCGAGCGAGCAACTCATCCATGCTAAAGGGCTTTGTTACATAATCATCGGCTCCCAAATCCAGAGCTATAACCTTGTCATGCTCCGATCCCTTGGCCGACAACACCAGTATAGGGACAGAAGCAAACTCGCGCACATGACGGCAGACCTCAAGCCCGGACATCTCCGGCATTACCAAATCAAGGATAATGAGGTCAGGCATCTCTTTCTGAATTTGATCCAGAGCCTCCTGACCGCTACGGACGGTTACCACTTCATAGCCGCGAGGTGGTAAACTCGCACGCATGACACGTAGGATTTGTGGTTCATCATCTACAACAAGTATGAGAGGTTTTCTAATCATGATTCCCCCCTGCCGATACAAGTTGTGTATTCTTATATTCAATAGGAATTGAGAATCGGAAAATAGACCCCTGTCCAGGTGTACTTTCGACCCAGATTCGACCCCCATGGGCCTCTACAATTCCGCGTGCTATAGCTAATCCCATGCCGGTACCCTCGCTACCCCGTTTGGGTAGTTGTTTTCCTCGATAGAATTTATTAAAGATATAATCGAGTTCTTCAGGGGCAATTCCCGGTCCCTGATCCTTGACGCTAATGATCAACCCATCATCTCCTATGATTCCGGAGAGGGTGATTTTACTGCCTGTAGGTGAATACTTAGCCGCATTTTCAATCAAATTTGTAAGGACCTCAGCCACAAGTCGGGTATCGATCCATACATTTAGCGATTCGTCATTAAGTTCTACCGTAACCTGATGGTCGTGAGTTACCGCTGCACATCGGTCGAGTACATTACTAAAGAGCTCTGATATAGAAATCCACTGTTTCGTAAGATGCAGTTCGCCGGATTCAATGCGTGCCATCTCAAGTAGATTTTCAACAAGCCTGATCAATCGATATGTCTCCTCACTAATAATCAAATGGAATTCGCGTATGGTCTCTTGACTCCAAAAAAGGTCTTCATTCAGGAGGCTATCTACCGCAGCACGGATGGCCGTCAGCGGGGTGCGAAGGTTGTGTGATACCGAAGCCAGTAGAGCCGATTTAAGTTCATCGCTCTGACGAAGGGCTTCTGTATGGCTCATTACTTGCAAAAAACGGGCTCGTTCGAGGGCTAGAGCTATAAGTCCTGCCACCGCTTCCGCCGTGCTTTCTTCAGTTGATGCCGATATTAAAATAACAACCCCGATCACGCGAACGCCTACTTTTAACGGGGCGTAAATCGCATTCGGTAGGACCTTGGTTCTATCCAAGATAGACTCTCCATATGGGTCTAAGCCGCTGGCATGAGTTAATCTTAGCTCTCCAGTATCAAATACAGTCTTAATTAGATCCAGGTCCGGATTGAATGTATCTTTGAGCTCCGTAGCCATAGCTATCTGCTGCCAACCTTTTTCTTTTGGTACCCACACCGCACAGTATGAAACTGTAAATATCTCTACCACCTGTCGGGCCAGTGACGAGGAAGCGGTTTCCGAATCGGGTGTGACAATAAAGGCCTGGCTGAGCCGATATAATTTCCATACCTCCACGCGCCTCCTTTCTGCATCCCGTGCGCGTGCGTGCGCCATGGATGATAACTGACTTGCAACGATGGCTGTCACTAAGAAGACAAAAAGTGCCACCCAGTTTTGTAGATCATATATTGTGAGCTTTCCGATCGGGGGTAAAAAGAAAAAGTTGAAGCATAGCATACCAGACACTGATGCCACAATAGCTGGGATGAGTCCATAAATGGAGGCTACGAGTAACACGACTAATAAGAGGCTGAGGGCCGCTGTAGTTGCATTAACACTCGTGATCAGTGACTTATAAAGGACCACCACAAAGGCCACACCGCCAATAGCTAATGTATAACCAATCCAGGTTTGACGTATTGTCCCAATCATGATCTATCTGATTTCATCACATAATGATTCCTATATTATATACCGGGCTTCTTGCATACTTATCAACCTAATGGCCACTGACTAAGAAACAAATTTTAAAATTGATCCTTCAGCCATTTTTCTATTAAGGGTTTTTTAACCTAGTCGGGTTTAAATAGCTTTATTATTGCTTCTATTTTTTTTCATATGAAAACCCATTAAGGTGGGCTGTGAATCATCATCTCTAGGTATTAGTAATATATGAGGCTTCTGATTTTTTGTTCCAATTCCTTTGATCTCCGAATTAATCTACACAGCCCTTCTCTAATTGTTTCTTCTCTGTGTTTTAACTTCAGGTTTCCTAGTGTCTTTGTAAGCTCATTTCTCAGATAATCTATGATTTCTTCCAAGTACTGCCGCTCAAGCATTGTTGTATAAAATTTCTTATCCCTTTTATTTAAACTTGGTATAGAGTTTATTTCTATAATCTTTTCCCGAAATTTTTCGGTTTCTTTTAATTTAATTGTTTCCGTTATCAGCTTTTCGACCTCAGTGTTAGTCGGGCTTCCAGTGGACTCTCTTATGGCTTTCATGATTTCAAGCTCTGTCATTCCAGTGTTTGAGCTGTCTGCGTTAAATAAAGCCCGACCGAAAGCGGATGTTGAGCACAGCACACGCAATCTACTTCATTAAGTATCGGAAAAAAGCCCTTTTTGAACCCATCTGTACACTCACCTAGGCATTGGGTGAACTGCATCAAGGGCGAGGTTCAGTTCAAGCACATTAACGCGCGGCTCACCTAGGAAGCCAAATTGCCTTCCTTCCGTATGTTCCTTCACAAGTCGCCGTACCTCTTCAGGACTCATCCTCCGCTCGCGTGCCACACGCGCGATCTGGAACTCCGCCGCCGCCGGGGTGATATGTGGGTCGAGTCCCGATCCGGAGGATGTAACTAGATCAACGGGGATAGGAGTTTGGGGGTTTTCTTTTCTAAGGGTTTCAGCCGCGCCTTTCACATTATCAATAAGCTTTTTGTTTGTTGGGCCATAGTTAGTTCCACCTGAGGCCATCGGGTCATAGCCATTTCCGGCGGCAGATGGCCGTGAATGAAAATACCCCGGCCCATTAAAGGTCTGCCCGATTAGCCTTGAACCGGCAATTTCCCCGTTTTTATATATGAGACTCCCTTGGGCTTTGCTCTTAAATAGCACCTGTGACAGACCGGTGACTAGAAGTGGATAAATGACGCCGGTTATCAATGTGAAAATCAACATTATCATTACCGCGGGATAGATTTGTTTGGGTAAATTCATTGTGTATCTCCTCTGTTAAGATCAGGCTAAACCGATCAGACTAATAATCACATCAATTATCTTAATTCCCAAAAAGGGTACGATGATACCCCCCACTCCATAGATGAACAGATTACGCCGCAACATGGCGGGCGGA
>PSLL01000031.1:25041-25853 GCA_040289575.1 Candidatus Dadabacteria bacterium
TGCCCCGGAGTGCCAGCGGAATAAGTGCCACAATGATGAGTGCATTGAAAATCACGGCTGAAAGAATAGCAGACTCCGGTGTTGCCAAATGCATAATATTTAGGGCGGCAAGCGGACCCTTTTGTCCGGACAAGCTGTATAGTGTGGGGAACATGGCGGGTATGATAGCAAAGTATTTCGCCACATCATTGGCAATGGAGAAGGTTGTGAGAGCCCCACGCGTCATGAGCAACTGCTTTCCAATCTCGACAATCTCAATGAGCTTTGTAGGGTTTGAATCCAGATCCACCATGTTACCGGCCTCTTTAGCGGCCACCGTACCGGTATTCATCGCCACGCCCACATCCGCCTGAGCCAGAGCGGGGGCATCATTGGTTCCGTCACCGCACATAGCAACGAGTTTCCCCTGGGATTGCTCTCGGCGTATAAGGTTCATCTTATCTTCGGGCCTTGCTTGTGCGAGAAAATCGTCTACTCCAGCTTCAGCGGCAATGGCGGCGGCAGTTAATGGGTTATCCCCGGTGATCATCACCGTCTTGATCCCCATTCTCCTCAGTTGGTCAAAGCGCATGCGCATTTCTCCCTTTACAATATCCTTCAAATGGATAACCCCTAGTGCCCGGTTACAATCCGACACTACTAGTGGGGTTCCCCCTGTGCTTGCAATCCTCTCAACCAATTGTTTTAATTCTGGACGAACTGTGCCCCCTTGCGACTCGATTAGAGCCACCATCGCATCAGGTGCGCCTTTCCGAATCGAGCGTCCATCGATGTCCACTCCGGACATACGCGTCTGAGCCGAAAACGGGATG
>PSLL01000031.1:25885-31095 GCA_040289575.1 Candidatus Dadabacteria bacterium
CAGACCGTATTTGGTTTTGGCTAGCACTACAATAGAACGTCCTTCAGGTGTTTCATCGGCAAGGCTAGAGAGTTGAGCTGCATCTGCCAAATGTTCCTCTTTCACACCGGGCAAAGGGATAAATTCAACTGCCTGACGGTTGCCCAAGGTGATTGTGCCCGTTTTATCTAGTAAGAGCGTTTCCACATCACCTGCGGCCTCTACAGCACGCCCACTCATGGCAATCACATTCTTCTGGATCAAACGATCCATCCCGGCAATACCGATTGCAGACAACAAACCACCGATCGTGGTGGGGATCAAACACACCAACAGCGCCACAAGGACGGTAATTGAAGGAGGTATCGCTTGGGCGAAGCCACTGGTTGTCGTCGCGGAACGCACGCTATATATGGAGTATGGAAGCAGTGTCGCCACGGCAAATAGAAAGATGATTGTAAGCCCGGCAAGTAATATGTTGAGGGCAATCTCATTGGGTGTTTTCTGCCTCCTGGCTCCCTCAACTAGGGCAATCATGCGATCGAGGAATGTATCTCCGGGGTTTGATGTGATGCGTACCTTGATCCAATCCGATATTACCTTGGTTCCCCCGGTAACAGCCGAGCGGTCACCCCCGGCCTCTCGAATAACCGGTGCACTCTCTCCTGTGATTGCCGACTCATCCACCGTAGCGATGCCCTCGATTACCTCGCCGTCTCCGGGAATAAACTCGCCTGCCCAAACCAGCACTACATCTCCTTTACGTAAGAGGAGTGCTGGCACAGCCTCCGTTTTGATCATTTCAATACCTTGAGTAATCTCACCTATAATTCTGTGTGCTATTGTTTCTGTCTTGGCCTTACGAAGTGTATCGGCTTGAGCCTTACCCCTTCCCTCAGCCATGGCTTCTGCGAAATTAGCAAATACAACGGTAAACCAGAGCCATAGTGTCACTTGGACGGTAAAGAGCAGGTTTCCATGCTCAGCGCTAATGATATCACGCACTATAAGCAGTGTTGTCAGAGCGCTGCCCACCTCGACAACAAACATCACTGGGTTACGTACCTGAATGCGCGGATCGAGTTTCTTAAATGCATCTATGACCGCCCGTTTCACAATCGGTGGGTCAAACAAAGGGCGTTTCTGTAATTTCTCAGCCATATTTTAGGCCTCCTGTTTTTTTTGGCTTAATCGCATTAGAACAAAGTCCCGGCTTCCATCAGAAAATGTTCAACGACCGGTCCAAGAGATAGCACAGGAAAGAACGTCAGTGCTACGAGGATCAAGATCACACCGACGAGCAACCCTACAAATAGGGTTGTATCTACTGGAAAGGTGCCCGCCGACATAGGCACAGATTTCTTGGTAGCCAAGCTTCCTGCAATCGCCATTGCTGGGATGAACATCAAGAATCGACCGATTAACATGGCAAAGCCGAGGCTTATGTTATACCAGTGCGTATTGGCACTAAGACCCGCAAAAGCAGAGCCGTTGTTGCCTACGGCTTCGGTATAGGCGTAGACAATTTCTGAGAGGCCGTGGGGTCCTGGATTGTTGATACTTGATATGCCATAGGGTGCAACACTGGCCCATGCAGAGAAGAAGAGAATGCCAAAGCCAAAGGTAAGCTCATAAAGCATGGCCATTTTTATTTCTTTCGATTGGATCTTTTTACCTAGGTACTCAGGTGTGCGCCCGACCATAAGGCCGGCAATAAAGACTGCAAGTACAATTGCGATCAATATGCCAATGAGTCCGACTCCCACACCGCCAAAGACCCTTTCACCAAACATCATATTTAGCAGTGGAACCATTCCGCCGAGTGGCGTATAAGAGTCGTGCATAGAATTGACGGCCCCGCATGATGCGTCGGTTGTAACTGTGGCCCAGAGGGCAGAATTGGCTATGCCAAAGCGTACCTCCTTCCCTTCCATATTGCCGCCCGACTGCGCGAGGGCGCCGGACTCAACGGCAGTCTGTGTTACACCATACCGATCGAATATTGGATTACCCTTTACTTCAAAATAGTAGGCTGTAAAGACTGCGGCGAAAAAGAGGATAGATATTGCGGTAAAGACTGCCCAGCCGTGTTTTTGATTGCCAGTCATGCGACCGAGTGTGTATGTAAGGCCAGCAGGGATCGCAAAGATTGCAACCACTTCTATGAGGTTCGACAATGGGGTTGGATTCTCAAATGGGTGCGATGAATTGGCATTAAAGAATCCGCCCCCGTTTGTGCCGAATTCCAAGATAATCTCCTGTGAGGCAACTGGTCCTTGAGGAATAATTTGCTCTTTTACAATCTCGGTTGTCTTTTTGCCATTATCGGTAGTCTTCTCAATGGTCTGCGGCTCTAAGAGTTTTGCATTGGTATATGGACTGAAATTTTGGATTACGCCCTGAGATACCAGTAAGAGGGCTCCTACGATACAGATCGGGAGTAACACATATAGAGTCGCACGCGTGAGGTCAACCCAGAAGTTACCGATAGTATGAGATTCGCATCGCGCAATACCCCGGATAAATGCGATCGCCAGGGCAATGCCAGTGGCTGCCGACACAAAGTTTTGCACTGCCAAGCCCGCCATCTGCACCAGATAACTCATTGTTGTCTCACCCGAATATGCCTGCCAGTTGGTGTTGGTTGTGAAACTTGCAGCTTGCATCCAAGCCAGGTCCGGGGCTACGCCAGGAAATTTTTGTGGATTTAGGGGCATGTAGTATTGCAATCGCTCCATGGCATAGAGGAGGAGCATACCGACCATACTGAAAACCAGCATAGCTGCGGTATAAGTCGTCCAATGTTGCTCCTCGTGCCTATCTATCTGGCATATTCGATAGATAAGCTGTTCAACCGGACTCACTATCTTACTGATTCGCATTGGTTTTCCATGGAATACATTGGCCATATAGACCCCAAGGGGTTTGGTTATGGCAAGGACAATCAGGAAAAATACGGCTATTTGCAAGAATCCATTGAGTGTCATGTAATTAATTCCCTCCTATACTGCAATTTCTTTTAGAACTTTTCTGGACGTAACAAAGCGAAAATGAGATAGACTAGCAATCCGAATGCAATGATTCCGCTTATTATATATTCCCAGTTCATGGTTCTCCTCCTTCAATTACACGTAGTGGTAATTTTCTTTCTAAACTCGGTCACAGAACCGCACATACAAAAGGGATAGAACAAAGAAGAGGATTGTTAAGACTGTAAATATGACATCGGGCATTGGAGTACCTCCATATAGTTCTCAATCTAACCGCATTAGTACAGCTAAACGCATTGTCATACGAGCTTATGATGTATTAAGTAAATGTTATTATAGCAAGGCTGTTATAAAGGAGCCGTAAAGAAGACATAAAAAGTTCATAAGGAAATTATAAAAAGATTATAAATGATTCTCCTTGATATCCTTCGATCTACTAATAATTGAACGCACTTAGTTCTATTGACTAAAGCCAAGTGCCGTGTATGGGTTTATAATATAATAAAATCGGGGTCTCGAACTTAATGCCTCAGTACCAAATATTGCCCGTATTGAGTTATATAAATTTGAAACAGTTGGAATTTACTGGTTTATTTACCTCTGCGAGGGGAGACGGCCGAATGACAAGAAGGCAGATTTTTTCCTGGTTTTTTTTCGGAATATTTATTCTCCTAATCTATCTGTTTTATAAAATTATCGAGCCTTTTATCCTTCCACTTTTCTGGGCAGGGGTTTTAGCCCTTCTTCTCTATCCTCTCTATGAATATCTTACGAAGGTCCTTGGAAATAGGGCGGGGATCTCATCCATTATTATGACACTACTTACGGTATTAGTGATTATGCTACCGCTTGGCATAATTATTACTACGCTTGTAGTTGAAATGCTCGACGTTTATCAGGGAACAAAGAATCAAATTGAAATCGCAAAGATAACCTCAATAATTGAGCGGCTGAAGGAGATTATTCCTATAACTCTACTCCAAAAATTGGAGAAGAGATTCGGCATCGGCAACATACGACCTGAAGAGGCGGTGCTAAACGCCATAGGGGTTGTAAGCGGCTACCTTTTTAATCAGGTTCAAAATGTGGCGAAGAATGTGAGTATGCTGATTTTTAATTTCACCATAATGGTTTTTGCCTTGTTCTTCTTCTTTAGAGACGGAAAGAGGCTCTGTGAAGAGCTGAAGTATCTTATCCCGATGACCAGTGAGCAAAAGAATCGAATATTCGGTCGGTTCTATGATATGATCTATGCTGTGATTCTGGGGATTATAGCTACTTCCGTATTGCAGGGGCTTATAGCAGGAGTTATTTTTCAGGTGCTTGGGATTGCCTTTCCGGTTCTTGCGGGGGTGCTTACGTTCGTGTTTTCCTTTATTCCAATGCTCGGTGCCATAGCCGTGTGGCTTCCGGTTGGGGTCTATCTTCTTTTTACAGGAGAGGTATTTAAAGGGGTAGCCCTTCTTGTTCTCGGAGGGGTATTTATAAGTTCGGTTGACAATATACTAAGAACCATTGTCATAGGAGAGAGGGCGAAACTCAATACGCTTTTTCTTTTCCTGAGCATAATCGGAGGAATAGGGGCCTTTGGATTCTCTGGAATAATTCTCGGCCCCATACTTCTTGCCGTCTTTGTCAGCTTTATAGAGATCTATAGGGTTGAATATAGAGAGGACAAGTTCACGTAAGACTCAATATAGAGAGGCGCAATCGAAAGAACAGTCCTCTGCAATTGGGATTGATCCCTACTTTTTATACTCGCATTTACAAATATCCTTTCTTATATACATAACCACGTTTCAAATATCATCATCTGATAAAACACCTCCCCATGCTGGCATTGCAGGGGATTTCCCAACCGATACGCCATCTTCTTTTATGACTTTAAATATGTGTTCATCGGTAAGCGTGGATACATAATTTGCATCGGTTAGGTTTCTCGGCTTCGGATTAAGCGCCCCCGCCGCGGGACCGTTTCCCTTTCCTTCATGGCCATGACAAGGCGTGCATTTCTCCGCAAATAAGGCTTTGCCCTTAGCCGGATCTCCCTTTGGCGCGGAGGCATTTGCCAAAGAGGAGACACTTAAACTCAAGACTGTTACAAGTCCAGCCTCT
Source organism: Candidatus Dadabacteria bacterium (assembly GCA_040289575.1). Lineage (GTDB taxonomy): Bacteria > Desulfobacterota_D > UBA1144 > Nemesobacterales > CSP1-2 > PSLL01. Next base: position 30,970 of record PSLL01000031.1, read on the forward strand.
ATGTACATTTTCTTGAGCATTTTACCTGCACCCCCTCCTTTTTGTTTTACAACTCTTTTATAAAAAGGTTTTGCTTTGTTGCAAACATCGTCTCTTAGGGGTTGCTTGCTCAATATTAATTCTATG
>PSLL01000064.1:0-6708 GCA_040289575.1 Candidatus Dadabacteria bacterium
ACTGATGGATCGCCTGGGAAATCTCACTTAAGAAGGATAAATTCCTGTTTATCTCCTCTAATTCCTTGGTCTGCTTTACCCTTGATATAACCGTCGCAATCTGAGTACCGATAGAGCTGAGTAGCTCCTCCTCATACCCGGTAAAAAGTCGCTCCTTGTAGCTAAGGAGCCATATTACTCCTATAGTTCTACCCTCTAGATTTATTGGTATCCCCAGCATACTCCTAAATCCGAGTTCTCTTCCCACAGGTCCAACATCAGGGTCTTTCTCAGCATTCATAACATTTAGTATCTTTCCCCTATTTATTACCTTCCATGTTGCTCCCTTTGGATATGGAATCCTTCCTGCCCTTCGTATGAACTCTTCGGGGACATTCCTGTGGTCCTGAATCACCGCCTCATTCTTTATCTCATCAACCAGATAAATACAGGCTATATCCACACTTTCCAGTTCAATAACCGAGTCCAGTACAATTCCATAAACCTCTTCCAAATTAGAGGACTCATATACTGCTCGAATAAGAGCGGTTAATATATTTAAACTCTCATTTTTCTGTTTCAATTCATCATGAAAATTGAGGGCTTTCATCACAACTAGATTATATATTTACTGAAAATGAAAATCCAACTCCATCCATTTCTAATAGACATTTTTAGATATACATTACTTAAATCTTAACCTTATGCCCAAATATTATGGTATAAATTAAATCCATGAATAAACCCATAATATTTTTAGTTTTCATAATCATTCTTATCCCAGGCCTTTTAACATTGGCCAGAGACAAATCAAAAGGAGGAAATCCCGTGGTCATAATATCCACATCGATGGGCGACATTGAGATAGAGCTGTATCTGGACAAGGCACCGGTGACGATTAAAAATTTTCTCTCATATGTCAATGACGGCTTCTACGACGGTACCATCTTCCATCGTGTGATTCCTGGCTTTATGATTCAAGGAGGTGGTTTCACTCCCGACATGAAACAAAAGCCAACCAAGGCGCCTATAAAGAATGAGGCGGACAACGGTCTCAAGAACGATGCAGGCACAATCGCCATGGCGCGCACGAGCGCAGTAGACAGCGCGACATCTCAGTTCTTCATAAATCTTGTGGATAACAACTTCTTAGATCACGGCGCTCGGGATTTCGGCTATGCCGTATTCGGCAGGGTCATCGGGGGTATAGATGTGGTGCGCAGAATCGCAGGGGTTAAAACTGGCAATCGTGGACCGTTTCATGACGTCCCCATAGAGCCGGTCGTTATAAAGTCGGCGCGAGTGGCAGAGCAAGAGGGAAAGTAATCCCCATCAGCCGAGAAAGATATAGGGGCGAATATATCCCCGTGTTGAGTCAGTCGAACTGTGCTTGCCCTCTTTATCGCTGGACAGATACACATGTCCTCTAGGCGTAGAGCAGCCAAAAGGCTCCGATCAGAATTGTTATAAACGTAAGCGGTGCCCCGACCTTAAAGTATTCCCAGAAGCCTATTGTAACGCCTCCTTCTTTTGCAATCTCGGCAACAATTAGATTTGCCACAGATCCAATGAGAGTGAAATTTCCGGCAAGTGTGCTCGCCATCGCAAGGACGAGCCAGCCGTTTTGAGGGTTGGGGAAAAAGGATTTTACATGAGAGGCAAAAAGCATTACCGCAGGAACGTTGCTCACGAGGTTTGAGAGTACTAACACCGCCGCGCTAACACTCAGCATCCCTTTCCAAGAAGGAAGCCCAAAGAGCGGAGCGGTCTTCTGAAACATGATCTCGCTTAGTCCGGACCTTTCTACCCCTCCCATAACGACAAAAAGCCCCGCAAAGAATAGTAGAAGCGTCCAGTTTATCTCGTGAAATGCAAACCTCGGTTCAATCATACCTATTAGCAATATCAACGCCCCGCCTAGAAGCGCAGCGAAGGGATATGACACCCCGTATATAAAAAGCCCAAACACCGCTAAGAGTATAAAGAGGGATTTTATAAGAAGGGGTTCATTTACATTAAACTTCCGAACCTCAGGATTGAATATAACCCTACGGCTAATCTCCTTGCCATAGAACAGCCTTATAAACGCGTAGTTTAAAAAAAAGTCCTATGAAACTTATTGGAAGCATCTTTACAAGAAACATGACAAATGGAATATGTGAGCGAACTCCTATAAACATATTTTGCGGATTCCCGGTTACAGTGGCGACGCTTCCTATGTTTGACGCCGTTGCAACGGCTATAAGAAATGGGGTTGGATTAACCCTGATTGATCTAGTTGCCGAAAGTATAATCGGCGTAAAAAGGAGACAGATTGTATCATTGACAAATAGGGCTGAAAGAATCCCGCTCAAGAGTATCACCAGAAAGAGCATCCTCTGCGTATTTCCTGAGACCCTTATAATCCAAGAGGCGGTAATCTCAAAAAATCCGGATATGCTCAGATATGCAATAAGAACCATCATGCCAAGGAGAAATGCAATCGTGTTTAGGTCAACAAACCTGTATGCATCGTCAAGCGTGATGACCTTGGCGAGAATCATAAGAATCGCCCCGATCGCGACTCCCGAAGTACGATCAAGCTTTACTCTCGGAATCTTTGGGACACTTATAAGAACGTAGGTTAAGATAAATATCAGGGTGGCGTAGAGGGTTTTATCAGTCATTTAGCATTTCTATTGAGTGCAATTAGGATAGCACAAAGACCAATAGGAGCAATTCACCGTCCCCCTTGGCTTTTTAGCCCCGACATCATATGGATAAACTGCACACGGCTTTGGCTAAAGAAGGCTGGAGTAATTATTCGTTTATAGACCTACCCAAATTCTTCCTGTAGATTACCTTATCATTACCTTCGGCATAGAAGTCCTCTATCCTACAAACCTCATTGAATCCCTTTCTTACATAAAAATCCCTTGCAGGGCTGTAGTCTGAGATTGAAGATGTCTCGACCATTATAGCCCTTGCCCTCTTTGCCATTAAATCGCCCTCCATAAACTCCATAAGACACGATGCGATTCCCTTTCCCTGAAATTCCCGTCCTACCACAATCCAGTAAACATCCCAGAGGGCATCTGTAAGAGGGATTTTCCCATAACAGATGTAGCCTAAGACCCTATCGGTTTCGTCTACCGCTACTTTTATTATATAGTCTGGGCTTCCTGACAGATAAGAATCTATTACCTCAAGGGCAATATCTATTTCTTGAGGGGGAAATACCCTTACTTTGGCAAGAATCTGTTCAATCCCCCCTCTATCCCGTATTTCCATACCTCGTATTTTTATCATCATACATCAATCTCTTTCTCTGAAGTGCAAACCCCAAGACCTTGTCAACAAATGCCTCGTAACTCAGTCCAGCAGATTTTAGCGCCTTAGAAAACCCCGAATCGGGGGATATGTCGGGGTTCGGATTTACCTCAATGACATAAATCCTCTTGAGGCTATCCATTCTCATATCCACCCTAGCATAGTCTCTGCACCCTATGGCTCTAAACGCCTTGAGTGCTATATCTCTTATCTTATTTTCAGTTTTTCTATCCAAATTAGCTGGACAGACCGTGGTAGTACCCTTGTACTCATCACTCTCTCTATCCCACTTTGCTTTGTAGCTCACCACTCTCGGTTCTCCCTCGGGAAGCCCAGAGAATTCCACCTCACCTATTCCAATAACCCTATTCCCCAAAATAGAAACGTTAAATTCTCTTCCATCAATGTATTCTTCCACAATCACCGGTCTTTTAAATTCCTTAATTATTGTTCTTACCCTCCTTCGGAGGGATTCAATGTCCCATACAACACTCTTTGAATCAATCCCAAGGCTTCCGTCTTCAAGATTCGGCTTCACAATTAGAGGGAAGTTAAGGCTATCAGGACTCTCATTTTCATTTGTAAACACCTTAAAAGAAGGAGTACGGATTCCAAAGAGGGAGAGCACGGCTTTTGATTTGTCCTTATGGAGTCCGAGCCAGAGCGCCTTTGAGTCCGAGCCCGTGAAGGAGATTTCCATTCTCTCAAGTATATGAGCCATGAGAACCTCTCCCCATGAGTCATCTCTCAGTCTTTCGCATAGGTTAAAAACAACATCTACATGCTTCGAGGAGATCTCATTAAAGAATCTTGGAACATCGTCTGTAACAGAGAGTCTCTCTATCTTGTACCCCAGATTCTCCATGGCTCTGGAGACGGCTTCGACCTCTCTTAACACGTCGTCTTCGGCACCCTTATATATCCCCATCCCTGAAAAGAACGGATCATTAAATACAAGCCCGACCTTTAGCCCCGAATCCGTGTCGCCTAATGGCATGGTTGAGGATCGAAAGGATAAGTTCTTCATAAGGCATTCCCTCCTTTTGCACCATTATAGGGAGGTCGCCGGTTTCAGGATTGAGTCCGGGAAGTGGGTTTGCTTCGAGAAAGTACGGCATTCCATCCTTTCCAATCCTGAAATCCAGCCTCGCCACATCTCTACACGTAAGCGCTTCATAAGCGGCAAGCGCCGAGCGCCTAAGCTCATTGAGTGTCGGCCCAGAAATAGGAGGCGGGCATATATAGTTCACTTCCTCCCTCCAATTCCTCTTAACCTCAAGAGAATATATGAAATCCCTAAAACTTCCATTGCGGGGCTGAATCATCATCATCCCGATTACACGGGGACTCTCATTTCCCATAACGCCCACAGTTACCTCTTCCCCTTGAATAAACTCCTCTACCAGACAAGGCTCCCTATATGAATCAATCAGCCATTCAAATTTTTCTACGAACTCTTTTATATTCTCCACCTTAGAATTTCTTCTTATCCCTATGCTTGACCCCTCCCATGCGGGTTTAAGAATCAGAGGAAAGGATAAATCACTATTAAAGTCCTCAAGGCTTTTGAGGATCATGAATCTAGGCGTAAGTACACCTGCACTCATGACCACCCTTTTAGCCATCCCTTTATCGAGAGTAAGAGCAAGCGTAAGTGGGTCGGAACCAGTATACGGAATCCCAAGCATCTCAAGCACAGAAGGCACATGCGCCTCTCTTGACCTTGTACCCCAACCCTCGGCAATGTTGAAGACTATATCTACGGGATTTTCGAGAACTGAAACCACAAAGCCCTTTCCACTACCGAGTCTCAGCGTCTCATGGCCTGCCCTATGTAAGATGGATTCAATTGCCTCTACAGTTTCAATTGAATCCATCTCTTCAAATGCATCTTCAGGAAGAAGTGGGTCGAGATTTCCTTCCAGAATGTGGGATGGTGATCCAGAATAAGAATTCTCTGTGAACCTCAGGTCGAATGCTATTCCAACCCTCATAATGCTGTTCTCCTTCTCTGAGCCCTTGGAAGATTACGCGGTATAATAGATGTCTCATTGGACTCAAGCAATCCAGAAATCCCTACAGGGGTGGCCTCACTATATCTGTCACTCCGGTATTTACCGTTTTTGCTCCTTCCCATGCGCCCATCGGGGTCGTATTTAACAATCACGCCCTCGTAGTTTCTTAAAACCACCGCATCGTCTGAGGCAGAGAGCAAGTAGTTTGGCATAAGAGGAATCTTTCCTCCGCCTCCGGGCGCATCAACAACATAGGTTGGAATGGCAAGCCCCGATATATGACCCCTTAGCCCCTCCATTATCTCTATGCCCTTCCAGACCGATGTTCTAAAGTGCGCCGCGCCATTTACGGGGTCACAATGAAATATATAGTAGGGCCTTACTCGAATCCTAAGAAGCCCCCTCAGGAGTCTTTTCATCGTCTCAAGGTCGTCGTTTATACCTTTAAGAAGAACAGCCTGGTTGTTTACAGGACATCCGGCTTTGAGGAGTTTCAAAACGGCTTCTTCGGAATAGGATGTGATTTCGTTTGGATGGTTGAAATGGGTGTTTATCCATATGGGACCGTATTTTTCCAAAACCGATGTAAGCTCATCGTTTATCCTCATTGGTAAAAACACAGGCACCCTTGAACCTATTCTAATAATATCCAAATGAGGAATAGCACGGAGGTTCTGGAGTATATATTCGATCCGGTGAAGCGGAGCAGCAAGTGGATCACCACCTGAGATAATTACATCCCTTATTTCTTCGTGCTCCCTTATGTAGGCGATCATCCGGTCAATCTCCTCTTTTGGTCTCTGATACTCACCCTCGAGCCACTCCCTTTTTCTCGTGCAGTGACGGCAGTAGACGGGACAGAAGCTTGCAATATACATAAGGACCCTATCGGGGTAGCGGTGTGTAAGACCCTCGACCGGGGAATCGTCTCTTTCATCCAGCGGGTCATCCTCGCCGCTTTTAATCTCTATCTCTTCAGGCATAGGAACGGCCTGCAGCCTTACGGGGTCAGTGGGGTCATCGGGATTTATCAGGGAAAAATAATACGGGGGGATTGATACATGATATGTAGCGATCGTTCTTTTTATTCTCTCTTTTTCGTCCTCGGTGAAGGGAAGTAGTCGCTCTAGTTGATCAAATGTCCTTATTCTATTTCTTAACTGCCATTTCCAATCCCTCCACTCCTCTTCGCTTACATCTCTCCAAAAGCGACGGGATGGAGGTTCCTCCGAATCGGAGAAGCCATTCATCTTCTATTTTTTCCTCCTCTTTTTTGAGTTTAGTGGCGCTAAACATTTTGTTAAGTATGATGATAGAGGAAAAAGTACTATTGTCAAGAGGTTTTTTCAATAAATGTCAATACAAAGAGAAAATGTCACCTGTAAGTAGATTCTCAGGGGGGGTA
>PSLL01000032.1:0-5066 GCA_040289575.1 Candidatus Dadabacteria bacterium
CCGCTCGCGCCGCTGAAGCGCAGGCCGGTATGGGAAGAAGAGAAGAATTAACAGATGAGCAATGGGCAATTATCAAACCCCTTATTCCACATGTAGCTCGACGCCAAGATGGACGTGGTAGACCCTGGAGAGATAACCGTGAGGTTCTTGCCGGGGATACTGTGAATATTGCGTAGCGGTGCTCGTTGGAAGGATTTGCCAGAGCGATTTCCTCCATACCAGACCTGCCATAGAAGGTTCCAGCAGTGGGTCAGGGATGGAACTCTAAAGAGGATACTAGAGACTTTAGCTGAGGATTTACGCACCAGAGGGGAGCTAGATTTGAGTGAATGCTTTATAGATGGCACACTTGTGGTAGCAAAAAAGGAGAACTTGGGGTGGGAAAGACCAAGCGGGGCAAAGGTACGAAGCTCATGGCGGTGGCCTCTGGGCTCTGGTCTTCCTGTCTCTATCCATGCAGCCTCTGCTGGCCCACGTGAAGCCACACTTGTATGAGAAACCCTCAATCAAAGTTTTACCAATCAGTGGCCGGAGCATTTGATAGGAGATAAAGCCTACGGCCGTGACCCACTGGATAGATACAAGATGATAGGAGTTTGAGGCGCTATAGATGTTGGAAGATAGAACGTCTATTTGCTTGGCTGCAGAACTATCGGCGATTGATTGTGCGCTATGACTATAAAATAGAGAACTTTGTTAGTTCTGTGCATCTTGGATGTATATTGATTTTGCTTAAGTCCTTTTATGAGACTGCTTCTAGTGTGTCTGGATATGTAAAGGCTCAGAGCTGGGCTGTTGATGATATCTATCGCTGCTGACTCTGCGGTAGAGAAACACCGCGGTGTTTCTCTACCGTCTTCGCATTAAGAATAGGTAATATATATAGATTACACGCAGCATATAATGTTCTGACTCTGGTAGACCCCGTTTATATGGCAAGGGACTTATCTTTACTATAGACAAATGGGGTATGATAGAGCCGCTTCAAGCCTCGCTTCTTTTGAGCTTAGCGTGCTTTTTGAGTACACGGTTGAGGGCTGGATGCAGTCACCATCAATCACCGATTTAATTGTTACGCCGGGTCTGGGGGTTCCTTTAGGTATAGCCCTTGAAGAAACTTCAAATCTGTTAGAAAAGAGTGATAGCCAGTTTATGAGGGGGCTTAGCTATGTTGTTAATCCAGCAAAGATCGTTATTCGAGATGGCCAACTCTCATGGTCGACTGTCCTAAGCAGAACTATTACATTTCAGTTTAGCTGGTAGTGAGCAAGCATTTTAAGAGATAAATTTAGGTAAGGAAATATCAAAATCGCACATAGTTCCTTAACAATACAAAAGCTTTTGATTTTTAAGGATTCAAAAAGACGTTACCATCAGAATAGAAAAAAATATATACACTTTCGTGAATGAGCGAAATGGTATATCAACGAAGGTTTACAGATTATACTTCTTTATCTTGTAATGTAAAACCCTTACTGATAATCCCAGGATTCTTGCAGCTTCAGTCTTATTGTTATTCGATACTGAAAGAGCCTTCTTGATATATTTCTTCTCAATTTCTGATAAAGCATCTCTAAGCGGCACAGAATAATCGATATTTCCATTTTCTGATAGGCTCCTAACACTATCAGAACTAAAAGCAATATCATCCACATCAAGAATATCACTAGAGGAAATTGCAACTGCTCTTTTAATATACCATTTTAGTTCGCGTATATTACCAGGCCATGAGTATTTCATAAGATATTCCATCGCCCTGGGTGACAAGGCACTTACATTCTTTTTGTATGAATAATTTGCCTCATTAAGAAATGAAGAGACAAGAAGAGGTATATCATCTTTACGCTCTCTCAATGGTGGGAGTTCAAGTATAACGCCATTGACTCTGTAAAAAAGATCCCGGCGAAAATTATTAGAGGTAAGATCCTTGCTTGTTGCGGCTATAAGCCTGAATTTGGCTCTGTACTCCCTTGTATCACCGAGCTTATAGTAGACTCCGTCTTCAAGAACTCTCAGAAATTTTGCCTGAACCTCTTCTGGAAGTTCTCCGATTTCATCGAGAAATAATGTTCCGCTATTGGCTTTCTCAATTAACCCTTCTTTATAGATACCCGCGCCTGAGAATGCACCTTTTGTGTAGCCAAAAAGCTCGCTCTCAATTAGCTCTTTTGGTAGAGCAGCACAGTTTATAGCGACCATTTGCCCTTGGAGACCCGATAAGGTATGTATCCATTTCGCGAGCCTTTCCTTACCAGTTCCAGTTTCTCCCTTTATTAATACAGGTAGGTCGAGGGGGGCTATCAGTGGTATCTTATCAACGATTTCTTTCATCATTCCTGTGCCTGTGGTTTCAAATGGAAGAGCGATTTTCTTTATTTCTCTATCCAGAGCAACTATCTTCTTGTGGAGAAGTCTATTTTCAAGATAGACGTTAAGCCCCCTTTTCAGCTTCTCAATATCTAAAGGCTTTATAAAATAATCAGCAGCCCCCTCTTTCAGGGCCATAACAGCGTTTTCGACTGTCGCATATGCCGTCATCACTATAATCACCGGCATCGGCTTAAGATCCTTAGTCTCTTGAATAAAATCGATCCCATTACCATCTGGCATGCGGATATCAAGGAGGATTGCATCCGGTATATTATCTTTCAATGATTCCCTGGCATCTTTAAGCGTGTCTACTACTGAAATCTCAAAAGCATCTTCAAGAGCCATCCGGAGTGACTCGCTGAAATGTGGTTCATCATCAATGATAATGACATGCGGTTTAGAGTTATTACTATGCATAAAGTTTAATTCTACTCCTCGGAAAGGAAATTCTGACTCCGGCTCCATTGTCTAATCGGTATAAAGATACATTACCGCCGTGTGCAGAGGCAATCTTCCTGACAAGATATAACCCGAGACCGGCTCCATACGATTGCCATGTAACGAAAGGATCTGTCAGCCTTTCGAGTTCGGCATCTCTGGGAAATCCCCTTCCGTTATCTTCAAAAAGTATATATAGAGAGGAACTGTCCATAGATGGCATATTAACTCTTATAGTGATCTCACTAGCACTAGCACTCTGGCTGTTTCTTAAAAGATTTTCAAAAAGTAGCGTCATGTAGAACCTATCACCAAAGATTTTACACCGAGAGCCACAAGATATAGTCAGATTGTTTTTAGCAACCAGCGTTTTTATAAATGGCTCCAATTCTATCCATTCCTCATGTTTTACCTCAATCTCCTTACCGTAAACCAAAAGGTTATCCATCAGTTGTTGCATTCGCATTAGCTCCTCTCTTAGAATGGTTCTGAATCGTTTTAAGAATTTTTCATCAGAGATGCGCGAAGGTAGTATCTGTATTAAATTAGATATTGTAGCCAAAGGCGTCTTCAGTTCATGGGCCAGAGTAGCAGACATCCTTCCAAGCAGGGCAAGGGCTTCATGCTCCTGTAGTGCCTTCCTAAGTTTTGTGTGCTCGAATTCGAATTGTTGCTGTATTATTTTTGTTTGTCTCCTTTTTTCGGTATAGAATGCGATAGAAGTAAATGCGACAATAGTTGCAAAAACACCAAATATTAATTCCGGGGTATCTAGTACGACAAGTTCATTTTCTCGAAAAGAATCTTTTATGTAGAAGTCTATAAACCTTCCTCCTTCTGAAAAAGTAAATAGGAATCTGGATTTATTATTATTTGTCCAACTGTTTTGAGCCCGATCCACGGCGATTATTTTATCCTTCATCACTACTGATGAGTACTGCTTTATGAAACTTGTTACTTTTTCATCACTTACATCTTTAGTGGCTTCTTTGAACGAAGCAGCTGCACCTCTTATTTCCGACTCTAATGTCTTTCGCAGATTTTCCTCCACAGATATATTCTCGATTTGGTCTAACATAAGCGTGATTATTATTCCGAATGCTAATGAAACAACAAGGTATAAGACAAGTCGTAAACTCTGTTTTATCATTTTTTAATCTGGTTTAAGCTCCTAAAAACTGGACAATATATTAAGCGTATTGACTAACCTTTCCTCTTCATTTTGATATTTCCTGAGAAATCTCTCCGGTGACCCTATCCTGGAGTGAATCCTCTCTTGATTGTAGAACCGAAAATACCGCTCTAGTATATACCTTAGATGTTCTAAAATCCCAAACTCAGAATCCCTGTTCCTCCTAGTGTTTAGCCCCTCTACTCCCAATGCATCGTATCTCCTCTTCCACTAATAATATAGCGATGCATATATCCCTACTTCCTGCAGGTGACTACTACTCTCTCCTTCCTGAATAAAAGTCATTTTCTCCCATGCCGTCCATTTCTTTCGCTTCATCTCTTAACCCCCTATTATTAGGGGTAGTCTCATAAATGGTACTAACTCTCTGTTTTTTATAGCTTTTTTGCGTTCTATCGGTATTTATGAGACCGCTTTTAGTATTTTCTATACTAATCGCCGTACAACCAATTAGGAGGCTAAGACACTTGTCCACAGCAATGGCAGCTTCCGAAGAATAGGGTACTTGTCGCGCAACTCATACAACGTGACATCCCTCACTTCCCTTACCACATCAGCAGCCAATACGCTCGGCCACACGCACACAAACAGATGGATGCGATCGGGCTGATAACCAACTCAAGAACCTCTCACCTCCGTTCGGCGCATTTGGCCTCAATCAACTTCTGGCAGTCGGTGGCAACAGCGCCAACCAGGACTGGCTTCCGCCGCTGGGTGTCCAGACAAGGTGATAAACAATCAGGTTGACACGATGTTCGTCGCGCCGGTACTCCATAGCCGATCCTCGCGTTTATTGATTATTGTGCTAACAGTATACCACACGCAAGGTTTCGGCTAAAGCCGGCGAGAGAAACCAACCTAACCGCACGTACTTAAGTGCTGCGGCGAGTTATATCTGGTCAAATAAACGCAGTGGTTGGGGGTTGTAACCTATACAGTGGTTATTTCAACAACTCCTTTCCTGTAGCTAGCTCAAGCTGGTAAAGGCTCAAACGGTAGTCAAAGTGGGCTTGATTGTAAGCAATGCGGGTCTGATTATAAGTGCGCTGGGTATCCAAGAGTTCCA
>PSLL01000032.1:5089-10535 GCA_040289575.1 Candidatus Dadabacteria bacterium
CTCCCTCTTTATAGGAAACCTCGGCTATGTGAAATGATTCCTTAGCTTTAGCCAGTGCCTCCGATGTATAGACCTTAAGTGTCTGCTGATTTAATTGATAAGCCTGGTATGCCTTGTCAACATCTGTTATGACTTGTAGCCTTGCCTGAGTTAATTGTGCTTTGGCCTGCTCTAGCTGCGCCAGCGCTTGACCAATGTCACCCTGAAAATTGTTGAACAGAAAGAGAGGTACAGAGACCACTACTCCAAACGTATTATCACTACCAATGCGTTGATACTCCAGTCCCAGGTCTACATCACGGTGGCGCATCGCATAGGCTAGGTCGAGTGCGTACTGCGCTGCGTCTAAATTGTACTGAGCGACGATTATATCCGGACGATTTTCGATGGCTTCCCGTCGAAGCTCATCAAGTGATATAGTCAGTGTCTGCGGTTCAACATTCAAATCCCCTACCACATCTAGATCGGCAATGTAAGATGAGATCTGATTAGATTCACTGGCGGAGGTATTCTCTACTACATTTGAAGGCTTCACACCAATGAGATTAAGCAAGTCTCGGACTGATTGCTGGTAGGAAAGTTTGAATGAGGCTATGTCGTGCTGGTATTGAACCTTGTTAGCCTGGAATTTAATCAGATCCCCTTCGGCTGTAGAGCCCATATCAACCTGCAGCCTGATTAGTCGCTCGGTTTTATCGATTGTATCCAGGTTTTCCTCAACCACACGAAGGTTTTCACGTGCAAGCACAGCCGTATAAAAGGACTGCTTAAGTTGAAATATCTGCTGCCGTATGGTGTCGAGCACCTGAGCCTCGGCAGCCTGCAACTTAGACTCAGCGGCTCTTGTACGTAACTTACGCTTATTGCCGCGCTCAAGCACCTGATCAAAGCGCAACGTATAAGTTGGATTTGCAGCCATGCCCGTATCAGAGAGAGGACGTTCAGATACGCTTTTTAGGTTAAGTTGCTCTGCCCCTAATGTAATCGTTGGGTTAGGTCTTAAAGAGGCAGCAAGCCTCTGGGCACGCGCAATATCGACGCCGTAGCGTGCGGCAATGATCGCCAGGTTGTTCTGTAATAAAATCTCTTCGGCTTTATCTAAGGTCAGTTGCTTAGGTATGGTAGCAACCCTCTGTGAAGCAGCCTTTAACCCAGGCGGGTCAGGAGGTATGTCCTGCCCCCATGATTGAGAGGTAATCAAAGGTAACAGAATGATCAGTATAGATATATAGAACATTTAGATTTCGCACCTCAATTTAGACACCTATACTTTTTTCATCAGACCTTCGCCCGACGGGTAAAAAAGTGATCAGAACTGGTACTATTAGTAAAATGAGGATTGGAGCTAAAAACATCCCACCTACAATAACCGTTGCCAGTGGACGCTGTGTCTCCGAGCCAATGCCGGTTGATATGGCTGGCGGCAGTAGCCCTATACAAGCTGACATACACATCATAAGTACCGGCGGCATACACACCTCAGTTGCTCGTATTAAGGCCTCCTCCTTTGAATACCCCTCACCTTGTAGACGGTTGTAGTAAGAGATCAAGATGACCCCCGCCATTACTGCAACACCAAAAAGGGATATAAAACCAACCGCGGCTGATATACTGAAGTTAGTTCCGGTTACAATCAAAGCTAGAATTCCACCGATAAGAGCAAATGGGATACTCACTATCACGAGTAGGCTATCGAGCAGTGATTTGAATGTACTATAAAGCAAAATGACGATGAGCAGTATACTTATAGGAACAATATAAGCCAATCGCGCCTCGGCCTCTTTAAGCTCTCCAAACTCACCGCTCCACTCAGCATGATAGCCGAGCGGGAGTTTGACGTTTTGTTCAACCTTCGACTGCGCTTCAGCCACTGCACCACCGAGATCACGTCCGCGTACGCTGAACTTTATAGGAATATATCTCTCGTTATTCTCACGGTATATATACGATGCGCCTGAGCGAATGTTAATATTGCACAAATCGCCAAGCGGTACCTCTGCGTTACTCGGAGTGGGTACGAGAATAGATTTGATAGCTTCAATATTCTGCCTGTATTGTGGCATCAGGCGCACCACTAGTGGAAAGTGGCGCTCACCTTCAAAAACTTGAGTCACTATCTGGCCACCTATCGCTGCTTGCACGATAGCGTTCACATCACCAGCAGCAAGTCCAAATCGAGCACATCGCCCACGGTCTATCTCTATCAGCACGTTTGGCTGACCTAGTTCCCTAAATATCCCAACATCCTCGATGCCTCGAACAGATAAGAGTTGCCTGCTTATCTCATCGGCTTTAGCTTCAAGTGTCTTAAGATCCGTACCAAATAACTTAACAGAGTTTTCTCCTTTCACACCTGATACTGCTTCTTCTACATTATCTTCTATATTCTGAGAGAAATTGAAATCAATACCGATGAATTCCTTCTGAAATCTGTCCTTTATTTGCTCGATCAGTTTCTCTTTTGTCAATCCCTTCGGCCATTGATTAAAGGGCTTAAGCGGGACGAAAAACTCGATGTTGAAAGGACCTGTCGGATCAGTACCGTCATCAGGACGGCCATGTTGAGAGATCACAGTCACTACTTCGGGAAAGCTGCGTAGAATGTCGCGTATGCGTGCAACATAAGGCTCACCAGATTCAAGGGAGATAGTTGGCGGCAATGTAGCACGAATCCAGAGGTTACCCTCTTCCAGCTTAGGTAAAAATTCTTTACCCAATATAGGCAACACGGCGAATACTAGTACAAGAAGTACAATAGCTACACCAACTGCCACGAATCTGTGACCGAGCACACAGGGTAGAAGAAAGTTATAAACAGATCTGAGCTTGCGCACTACAAATGTCTCTTTTTCCGTAACTGTGTCCGGCAGCAAAATAGCAGAAAGGGCCGGTGATACAGTGAAGGTTGCAAGGAGCGCGCCGATAAGTGCATAGCCATAAGTTCTTGCCATAGGTGCAAATATCTGACCTTCAACCCCCTGCATGGTGAAGAGCGGAATGAATGCTGCAATGATTATTGCTGTAGAGAAAAAAATCGGTTTATTCACCTGTACTGCACCTGCTAGAATCCTACGCAGTTTAGGATTGTAACTGCTAGTGGAGATATACGGCGTCTGACTCTCATCTTCATCTCTGAGGTGGCGAAATATACTCTCGACCATTATTACGGTTGAATCTATAATAATGCCGAAGTCAATGGCACCGACCGAAAGAAGATTTGCCGAATCTCCGCGGAAAACCATGATGATCACGCTGAATAGGAGTGCTACGGGAATTGAGGCCGAGACGATTAGGGCACTACGTAGGTTGCCGAGAAAAACATATTGAATGAGAAAAACCAGAAAGATTCCGAATACAAGGTTGTGCAAAACAGTATGAGTTGTCACATTAATTAAGTCACGGCGATTATAGAATGGCCTAATCTTAACCCCCACAGGGAGTAAACCGGATTTATTTATCTTGTCCACTTCAGCCTCGATACGTTTCATAACCTCTAGTGTTTTCTCACCACGGCGCATCAGCACTATACCCTCTACTATATCGCTGTTGTCATCGCGTCCTGCAATGCCAAGCCTCTGCGCATGCCCAATTTCCACCAGAGCTACATCTTTGAGCAATACCGGTGTTCCACCCGATTGCGTAAGTACGATATTATTGATGTCGTCGATAGAGCGGAGCAGTCCAATACCACGAACATCAGCCGACTGCTGTCCAATATTGAGTGTGCGTGCACCAACGTTGATATTGCTATTTGAAGTTGCAGTAAGCACCTGGGGTAAAGTGATCTTATATGCAACCAACTTATTTAGATCTACCTCAATATGGTACTCCTTCGTAAGTCCACCCCAACCGACAACATCAATGACCCCAGGTATAGTTCTGAACCGCCGCTCTAGCACCCAGTCCTGAATCGTCTTGAGGTCCATTAGGCTATAGTCAGAAGGCCCAATCAGCTGGTAGCGGTAGACCTCACCAACCGCACTCTCAGGGGAAATGAAGGGCTGTGCATTATTCGGTAGTGATAGCGTACCGAGTCGGTTAAGCACCTGCTGAAGATCGAAGTAGTAATCGGTGCCGTAGGAGAACTGAACCTTGACACTCGAAAGCCCATAGAGAGAAATTGAGCGTAGGTACTGAAGTCCTGGCATCCCGGCCATGGCGATCTCAATAGGTATGGTTACATACCGCTCTACCTCCTCTGCTGACTGCCCCGGACTCTGAGTGATAATCTCCATCATCGGAGGTGATGGATCAGGATAGGCCTCAATATTGAGGCGATGAAATGCTACAATACCTGCGCCCAACATCAACAGCATAATTACTATCACCATAGAGCGCTGTGTTAGTGAAAACTCTATAATCCTCTTCAGCATATCAAGGGTTTAGAGCATTACTCAAAAAAAGGCTTCCTTTAGATACCACCTTACTGCCCGGCTGGAGTCCGGAAATGATCTGTACATTACCATTCTGTACCTGTCCTATAATTACATCCCGGCGAATAAACTGATTCGGTTTTCGCTCTACCCAGACGCTTGTTCTACCCCCATCATAAATAATTGCATCTATAGGAACAGCTGGAGATTTAACACCGGATTTGGTGAGAACATGCAGTTGAGCAAACATCTCCGCCTTGAGTTTCTGCCCATCATTTTTGACCACGCAACGCATAGGAACTCTGTGCGTATTTGGATCAGCAGATGCCCCGATGTAGGATATACGAGCTTTAAATACCTGGTTCGGATAAGCTGCGACGTGAACTTCAACCGGTTGTCCTAATTCTATAAACGGTATATCCGACTCATAGACATCGGCTATCACCCACATCGTCGAAAGATCAGCTATGGTGAAAATCGGATCAGCATTATCAACCCTCACGTATTGTCCCGGACCAACCTTGCGACTTGTGATCGTGCCTGAGATCGGCGATAATACTTTTGTGATCCGGTCCAGTTTACCTTCCTTTTCTATCTTTTTTATTTCCTCATCGCTCTTGCCAAATAAATGCAATCGACTACGTGCAGCTAAAAGCACTGCCTTTGCCGAACGCAGATCGCTCTCGGCCTGCTTAGAGTCTGATTGAGCCTGCTCCCAATCTTTCAGTGCGGCGGCCTTGTTGAGATAAAGCCTATGCAGGCGGTTCTCGTTACGGCGGGCAAGATAGAGCGTAGCCTCAGCCTTTGCGACTGATGAACGGGCGGTAATTAAATCGGATTCTGCCTGAACAAGGTCAGGCGTATCAATTTCAAGAAGTAGAGAACCCCGCTCGACCTCATCACCCAGCTTGGCAGCTAGATGAATAACACGGCCTGTATAGGGCGAAAACACCGGGGTCATGAAATCTTCATTGAAGGTGATCTTACCCGTGACATTCTTCTCAATGTAGAACGTCTGCATCTTGACCGTTTCAAGCCTGATGTTCTGTATCTGTCGCCGATCAATTTCTACT
>PSLL01000032.1:10582-10846 GCA_040289575.1 Candidatus Dadabacteria bacterium
CTAAGGTGGATGTAGTCTCTAGGGATTTCTTATTGCTATTAGTAAATGCACTGTCTATACTCTCTATACGACTCGATGGGTCGATGGATCTATATATAGAGGCTATTACTATACTTATAAGTATCACAGCTGACGTCGTTACAATTATAGGGCGAAATAAGAACCTTAGGTACAAAGATTTTTCAACTGTATATGTTTGCAACCGTGATTCTTGTGCGGCTTGGTCGGCCGTATTCTTTTCTATCTCTTTTGTTTTCATGTCTT
>PSLL01000032.1:10856-24088 GCA_040289575.1 Candidatus Dadabacteria bacterium
CCATAGAAATTCTACGCAAGGGAACCGACGGTTTTAACGGTCAGAAAACGTATATCCTCCTTTCCTTGATTAAGACATTTGAGATAGCATCTTTAACTGTCAAAGTCACCCCTTCTCGCATAAATCGTTTTATAGAATTTTCATACTGTCGGTGCCTTTTGCTATTTAATAAACTGCAAGCTCCTATACCGAAATAGTAAAGAAGTCCAACCGCGACAAAAATTTGCTCTAGCTCTTGCTGTACAGACCTTCACACAAGAAGCCGGCAATTGCGGGATTTAGCGGCAGTATAATTCCTCCTTGACCCATAGGACATATGAGCTATGTAGCCCAGTAGTAATTTGCCTTCTTAACTTTTACGAAGCACCCTTCTTCATAAGTCATATATACTGCGTTTCCTATTCATTTTAATTTCAAGTTATATGCCAGGTATATATAAAGTTGTAACAACTAGAATTCACTAGAAATAATCAAAGTCATAAACTCCATGAGTGAAAAGATTGTATACAAACCTCTCAAGACTATGCAAAATGCGAAGTGTCCTTACTGAATTTTCCTGGCTCGTCGTTGGTCTCCACAGGACTGAAGTTGCGGGATTCTTCCTTATTATTCTGGTATTGTGGTCTTTATAAAGTGTAATTGACCCTAAATGTTGGATTAGTGGCTAAGGTGGGAAACGAGATATAATCTACTAAGCCACAGGAGGTCAAAGTGATGGGCAAGAGGCGAAAAAACCATAGCACGCAGTTCAAATTCCAAGTAGCTCCAGAAGCGGCTAAAGGACTGAAGACAATAAACCAGATAGACAGCGACAAGGAGTACATCCGACCCTTGTGAGCCACTGGAAGCGGCAACTGCTTGAACAAGGGGCAACAGTATTCAGTCAGAACACGGCCACTAATGGGCGAGAGCAGCAGAGTCAAGAATCAGAACTTTATCAACAGATAGGAAGGCTCAAGGTGGAGTTGGAGTGATTGAAAAAACTGTTGGCCTCGGTTGAGGAGAAAAGAGCTATGGCAGAGCCGTCAAACACACAAATTAGCGTGCGTCGTCAGTGTGAGTTGATAGGGCTGAGTCGCTCTAGTTTGTACTACACTCAAGACAAAGAGACGAAATAAAAAGGAAGTATAGATACAAGAGGTTTTTAAGAGTGGCACTTTGTGTGACAAGACAAACACTTCCTAAGTACTCACATAAGAGAAGTCCACATATCTATAGACTTCTTCAACTAATCTCATGTGTACTTTTAAAAATCTACATGAGGGTTCAAAGAAGATGCAGCTTCATTTTATTATGTATTGAGAAGAGGGAATAAGAGGAAGAGGTGGATAAAGGTTTGGTATCTATCCACCCTACCGGACTTTATAGAAATCCGGCTTGCGTTTTTCTATAAAAGCAGTAGCGCCCTCGACCATCTCCGGAGATTTGATGAAGAACCGGGCAAGCTCAAGCCAGTGGGTAATCTGAGGAAATGCCGTATCAGAAGCAAAATTGAGTGAAAACTTGGCGATTCTCAGTGACTGTGGGCTCATCTCAAGAAGCCTCTGACACCAGGCATTGACCTCCTCATCGAGCTTGTCCTTTGGCACTACTTTATTCACCCAGCCCATGCGCTCTGCCTCCTCTGCCGTATAGCGATTGCATAGATATACAATCTCGCGTGCCTTTTTTTCACCCACAGAGCGCGGAAGCATCTGTGTGCCGTACCAGATTGGAACGCTGCCAACGAGGGGTCCCGCCTGTCCGAATATAGAGTCGTCCGAAGCAATCGTGAGATCGCAGAGCATATTGAGTTCATTCCCTCCCCCTATGCAGAACCCATTTACACGGGCAATAATCGGTTTCCCATTGCACCGCATGGCAGTAGCAAGACGGTAGTGCACGAGCATAAAATAGGCGTCAACCTTTTTCTTGGAGTCTGTGACCAAAGACAGATCGCCGCCCGCGCAAAACGCCTTGTCCCCGGCACCTGTAAGAACAATAACACCCACCTCATCATCAAGCCAGGCATTCTCAAATGCAACTGCCAGCTCCTCGCGGGTTTTTGAGCTCAGGGCATTACGTAAGTTTGGACGATTAATAGTAATGCGCGCTATACGGTCTTTCTTTTCATATAGAATATCCTCAAATTCGGATGCATTTTTCACATCGGTTTTGGAATTGTTTCTTCTTGTCATCTTTGCTCTACCTCCTATGTTGACTTTCCTCTTGCGGTCTTATTTAAGAAATGACACACGCTTGGTATTATATCTCCTTTAAAGAATATAACATAGATTGAATAAGTTATACTAACGTAAAGGTAGATATGGATACTACTTCCTCTCCTTTGGAGAAAAGCACATCCTAAGTAGAGGCGGAGGGCAAAGGATTATGACCGATAAAAGAACGGAATCAACCTGGCTTTATCACTTACAGGATGAAACCGACGCCGCATATTTATACCGCATCCTTGCATCAATCGAAACAAATGAAAAGCGCAGGGATATTTATCTGCAGCTTGCAGATGTAGAAGACAGACATATTAAAGCTTGGAAAGACCTGATCTTAGAGCACGGCATAAAGGTGAAGAATCACACTCCATCCGCTCGTGCAAGGCTAATCGCTTGGGTATCAAAAAAATTCGGACCTGGGCTGCTCAGGCAGATTCTGCTTCGTGAAGAAAGCAATGAAGTGAAATCCTACCTTGGGCTTTACCACTCAAGCCCTACAGGACCTACTAGAAAAATAGCTATTAAGCTCGCCCGCGACTCAGCCCAGCATGCCGGAAAATTGATGGACTCGTTGGGAATTGAGGATGAGCCTTGGCACAGGACTGAATCGGGCGGCTTAATACGGAACGTTGTATACGGGTTTAACGATGGGCTTACCGCAAATTTCGGCCTGATTGCCGGGGTCATAGGTGCAAAAGCCTCTTCTCACATTATTTTAATTTCAGGCATGGCAGGGATGATTGCAGATGCGCTTTCAATGGCATCTTCGGGCTACCTCGCAGCAGTCAGTGAGCAGGAGGTATACGAGCACGAAAAGAGGATGGAGGCGGAGGAAATCCGATTAATGCCGGAGCTTGAAACCGAAGAATTAGCCCTGAGCTACGAATCTAAAGGGATGAATAAGGAGGAGGCTGAAAGGTTAGCCGCAGAGGTCATGAAAGACCCTGAACGGGCACTTGGACAAAAGGTTCATGAAGAATTAGGTATTGTGGATAGACGGCTCAGCCCGTTAAAGGAATCCTGGATCACAGGAGCCGCTACCGCCATTGGGGCATTGATACCTATATTCCCTTTCTTTTTCCTCCAAGGACCAAAGGCAATCTGGACCTCTTTTATAATCTCTATGCTTGCCCACTTTGGTGTTGGAGCGGCGCGCAGTATCTTTACAGGGAGAGGGCTGTTCCGCAGTGGTCTTGATATGTTTGTAGTAGGCATAGGAGTAGCGGCAGTAGGTTATTTCATTGGAGAACTGATCTTGAAATTCCTTTAAAGTCATCTTAGCGCAAATAAAGATTTGTGTAAGTATAGCCGAACCTATAAATCCCTATTTCTCAGAACCAGAATGTAAGATCATCTTCAGTCATCTAGAACGGTAATCACATTGGTAACTAGAGTAGAATTCGGGATAAGAATCTTTTTGCCCTAGAATTGGAGGGTAGTGTATCTAAGATCAATTTCAATCACAGTCCCCCCAAGCCCCGATACCGAGATATAATCACTACACCTGTAAGGATGATAGATGAGCATAAGTATGCCGGCAACGAAATTAGACAATATGTCCTTTAGTGCAAATCCAATGGCAAAGCCAGTAAGCCCCATACACAGTAGAATGGTTTTTAAAATCTTAAATGACAAAAACACAACATCCAAGGTATCATTAAAATCATGCAGGACCTCGTTAACAGATTAAATGAATTCTTCATAAGAGAACTGTGGAGCGTAGACATTAACTCTCTCGGGAGGTTTAGGGCTTTTGTAATCAAATCCCTAAGACTGCTCTATGTAACTATAAGAGAATCCTCTAAAGGACAGCTTACATTGTGGGCTAGGAGCCTTGTCTACACAACTCTCCTTTCACTCATTCCGCTTCTAGCGATCAGTTTCTCTGTACTTAAAGCCTTTAGCGTGCATAATCAGATAGCGCCTTTTCTATCCAACCTCCTCGCTCCATTTGGACCTGCAAAAGAGGAAATAATAGAGAAGATAATACATTTCGTAGACAATACAAAGGTCGGGGTCCTCGGCACCGTCGGACTTGCAATGTTAATCTATATGGTCATATCGCTTATTCAGAAGATTGAAGACTCTTTTAACTACATCTGGAAGGTAAATGCACCCAGGAGCTTTGCGAGGAGATTCAGCGACTATATGAGTGTAATCCTCATAGCTCCTGTATTGATACTTACTGCGGTTAGTCTCACTGCCTATGCGATGAATACCGCTGTTGTACAAAAATTAATATCCATACAGCCATTTGGGACAGCCGTCTCTTTTGCAGGAAAGCTAATCCCATATATCCTTGTCTGTGCGGCTTTTGTATTTATCTACATATTCATACCAAATACGAATGTAAAATTCACGTCCGCGCTTGTAGGAGGCATATTTGCGGGGGTGTTATGGCAGACAATTGGATGGGGATTCGCTTCTTTTATTGCTTCATCAAAACAGTACTCCGCCATATATTCGGGATTTGCCATAGTAATACTCTTTATGATATGGCTGTACTATAGCTGGCTTATAATCCTTATAGGGGCCGAGGTTTCATTCTACTATCAGCATCCTCAATTCCTTAGCATAAAAAAAGAGCCGATTCTTTTGAGCAACAGGCTCAAGGAAAGGCTTGCCCTTTTAATTATGTTCCTCATTAGCTATAACTATTACCACAATAAGCCCCTCTGGACACTCAATTCTCTCGTAGAGCGCCTTGGAGTCTCATTGTCAGTAGAGCCTATTGAACGCATCTTCGCATTATTGAAAAAGAAAGGATTCATCATTGAGACAGCCGATGACCCCCCCAAATACATACCAGCAAGGGATATTGAAACCATAAAACTCAAAGAACTCATCCATTCCGTCGGGATAGATGAAGAGGAGGTTTACTCAATCGAAGAGAGATTTCTCTCTATACCGGAGGTTGATGAGATAATAAAAAGAACAAGCGATGCCGCCGAGAATGCACTTGGGGAGAAAAACATAAAGAACCTCGTCCTCTCTTATAGGAATGAGATTTGAGTCGTTTTTATCCCTACATCAATCCGGGCTTTGGTTCAACATTTTTGATCGCCGAATAATCTCGACCAACCTCTCTTTCTTTTTGGAACGTATTTCTTTATATTCCCCTTCGCCGATTTCTTTAGCCGCAAATCTGTCATCAAGCTCTGCGATCTCCTGTATGAGTCTCCTTCTCTCCTCCTCTAAATACTCGGAGTCGGGTTGAGTTGGAGAAGGAACCCCTTTCACCTTCTCTTTGGGTTTTATCACAAATGAATATAAGACGCTTCCTAATATCAACACAACCACAGCCCCGAGTATCACCCATTTTGTCAGATCCACACTTAAGAAGGGCTTACTAATCTCTATCCTGATTTTGGCTTGAGGCGGGATTCCGGAACCAGTCCACTGAAGGAAACGGCCATCGGCTACCTGGATGGTTCCACCGGCACTTAGCCCGTCCACCTTTACTTTAACTCCCGAATCAGAAACCAGGAGGATAAAGCTCCGAGTCGGGTAATCTATTGTTCTCTCAATGATGTTCTTGCCGGACTTGTAGGGAAGTGTATATACGTAAACTACCCTTTTTATCCCCGGCTCAACGCTTGATGTATCTGCAAAACCATCATCAGTTTTCACTACGACTTCGCTCCTGAGTCCCTCAAGGAACTGAATATCTTCCGCCCCAGATGGAAGATTAAACCTGAGGGTTTCTCTCCTGCCATCTTGCATCTCTTTTGCGCCTATGTAAACTCTCTTACCCACATTATGAAAAACTACCAACTCTGCAACCGTAATTGCACTCTCAGAGATCTGAACAATCATATGGTTTATACTCACGCTTATATCACCATCCTTGTCCGTAGGCTCATAGATGGGCAGATCGAGTGTTTTGGTATCTTCATCGGGATAAAAAACCAGTTTGTCGGTTTCGTATTGTGTTCGTTTGTAGTTTAGCAATACGGTGTAGGCACGATTCCAGGGGAGATTTTTAAACTCAAAGATTCCGTCATCATTTGTTCTTGCCTTTATGCTCTCAGTTTCTCTATCGCCTAGATAAGCTGTAAGGGTCACATCAATACCCCGTGCCACCTCTTCGGTGCTCTTGTTCATCACCTTTCCAATTATCGTCCCACCCTCTTTTTGGGCGGCGGAGGCTTTAAACGTCAGAATATAGTCGGCAATAAGCTCGGCCTCCTCAGGAGAAACGCCCAGTGGAGGCATGGGCGGATACCCCTCGTTTATAGGCTGCTTCCCTCTAGATTGATAAACCTCCCGCGAGTCTTCCATCCATTTTTTAATTTCATCTCTGGTATACCTATCGCCAACCCCTGACAAGTCGGGACCAACAAACCTCCCTCTCCCGATTGTATGGCATCTCACACACCTGTCCTTTATAAAAAGCTCTTTTCCACTGAGTGGAATCTCTTTTTCCTCCTGGGCTTGAACAAGACATAAATTAATCCGTAAGAAAAGCAGAGGTATAATTATTAGAGGTATTCTACGCATTCAGCCTTGCTCCACATTTAGAACAAAAATGATCCTCGGACTTATATCTATTTCCACACACAGAGCAGATTAACCCCGAGTCTTCTAAGATCCGGGATTGACGGGCACTAATAATCTCCTTTTCAATCTCTTCGTCTTCGGTCAATTCTGTTTTTCGAATGGCTCGAATCTCTCTTTCTATCTCTTCATCTAAATCCAGATGATAGGATTTTCTTTGAATAACATCAATCTCTTTAAGCAAGGCTAAAGCCTGCGCCCTATATCTGTTCTCAAGTTCATCGTAGTCCTCTTTAGAGAGCTTTCCAGTACTGTAGTCAAAATCAATTTCCTTAAGCGCTCTATAGACGGATTCCTTTTCCAAATTAAGCCGAGTCAATTCCTTATCATTTTGGGAATCCGTCTCCTTACAGACTCTCTCAAATCTCTTTTTAAAAAACGGCAACACCATGAAGATTGCTGCTCCGATGGCTATTAGAAAAACCAACACCTTTTCCAATTTTATTCCTTTTAAGAAAAACTAGGCACAGAGTAAAAAGGGATCATACAAACGCTAATTTTGAAACAAATTTTTCTCCGTGTTTACACAATTCCCGTGGACAATCCATTTTCTCTGAAACCGAATCGAACCTAAACCTTAGCACCACTCTGTTCGGGGATTTTTACATTATAACGCACTGCGGATTCCTCTTTTCTTTCGCTTGCACTTGGCCACATTATCACCAATGCTCCGAGTACCAAAACCAACCCTCCTGCCCATATCCAGCTCACCATCGGGTTTATCAGCACCCTGAAGCTTGCCCTTCCCTTTCCATAAAAGTTCGTGAATATCACATAAATGTCATCTCTAAATGTAGAGCGCAGCGCCACTTCAGTTTGATTGTCTATCTCTCGATTCCCCTCATACTTATATAGAACCTTCTCTGAGGTTAAAACACCTATCGGCTTATTTTCTGAATTGTACAGGGTCAATGTCGCAGCGGTTATGTCCTTTGCATTATCCGTGTATTGCCTTATACCATCAAATCTCAAACTGTAACCGCCGATTCTCATAACCTCTCCTCTATTGAGCGTTGCTTCTTTCTGCACGACAAATGCAGAGGACGCCGTTATCCCTATCACAATTAGAATCACACCTATGTGCACTATATACCCTCCATACCTCCTGCGATTTCTCGAGATAAGATGCAAAAGCGCCACCAGATAATACTCTCCCCTTTTTGCCCTCACCCTTGCCCCTCTATAAAACTCTGTAAATATAGTAGCCCCTACAAATGCACATAGACCAAATGAAATAAGCGCGGCAACCTCTCTAATACCCAAAAATAAAAGAACAACTGCAGTTAAGACCCCTAAAATACCGGGATACAGAAAATTCTTCATTAAATTCTCTTTCGATGCCCTTCTCCATGATATTAGAGGCCCTACACCCATGAGCAGAATCAATATCAGACCCATCGGTACGTTTACACGGTTAAAGTACGGCGGCCCCACAAGTATCTTCTCTCCCCTTACAGCCTCAGAAACTATTGGGAAAATCGTCCCCAGAAATACAGAGAATGCCGCACCAAGAAAAACCAGGTTATTAAATAAGAAGGCGCTCTCCCTCGATAGAATTGAGTCAAATCGGTTTTCACTCTTTAACCCATCGAGCCTCAGTATAAACATCCCAAATGAGAATACCAGTATAAGACCAATAAACGATAGAAAATATGAACCTATGTCAGACTGTGAAAATGAATGAACCGATGATATGATTCCGCTCCTTGTAATAAATGTCCCGAGTACTGCAAGGAAAAACGTTATTATGATTAGAGACATATTCCACTTCTTTAGCATCCCCTTTTTTTCTTGAACCATAACAGAATGAAGGAATGCAGTCCCTGTAAGCCAGGGCATGAGTGCGGCGTTCTCAACGGGGTCCCATGCCCAGTATCCCCCCCACCCAAGCTCAAGGTATGCCCAACGTGCCCCCAGAAGCAGCCCCGCTCCAAGAAATGTCCACGCAAGTATTGTCCATTTCCTAGAATTCCTTATCCACTCATCCCCTAACCGTCCGCTAATGAGAGCACCCATTCCAAATGCAAATGGAACTGAAACACCTACATAGCCCATATACAGGCAAAGCGGATGTATTGCCATGTATGGATTCTGAAGTAGAGGGTTAAGACCCCTTCCATCATCTACTACATTTGTAAGCCTCTCAAATGGACTCTCTACAAATCCTACTATGTATATAAAAAATGATGATATGGCGGCAAGTGTACCAATCACATAGGGCATAAGCTCTCTGCTCTTTCTTCTGTTCTGAACCACAACCAGAGTCATATAAATCGAAAGTATCCATGACCATAGGAGCAGAGACCCCGCCTGTCCCGCCCAAAAGGCAGTAATGGTGTATATGGTCGATAGGTCACGACTTGTATTTAAGGCTACATACTTGAGGCTAAAATCACGGGTGAGAAGCGCATATATCAATGAGGCTGAGGCAATAGTAAGAAGAAAGCACACGGCAATTGCCCCATTCTCCGCACTCTTTATAAATTCCGATCTCCTCGTTTTCCCACCAAATATAGAAGCAATCAGAGTATAGACAGAAATAACAAAGGCAAGAAAAACACAAATACTGCCAGTATCAGCCATTTATGTATTTTTCCCCTTATTTGATTGATTTGCGGGATCGTATTTCGTGGGGCATTTTGCAAGAAGAACCCTTGCTTGGAACACGTTCTCGGGAGTGTATAGCCCCTCTACCACTGCCTCCACATTATCCCTAAATATATCTGGAACTATACCTCTATATTGCACATCTATTGCCTGTTTCCCATCCGTAATCTTAAACTCAAGACTCCCGTCAATGCCCCTCCTTATTGACCCTGGAACAACCGTGCCTGAAACCCTCACCTTGTCCTTGTATATGGACGGCACCCTACTCTTAAGCTCTCCTACTGTGAGATAGTAAACCATTGTATCCCTTACACCACCATAGACCAGGTATGTAAGTGTGGTGGCAATTATCCCAATTGCTAAAATAAATTTAATCTTTCCTCGAATCATCTACTGCTCTGTTGCCTTACCAATCTTGCCAAAGGAGAATTAAGTGCCTTTATTCTTCTCCTTAGCTCCTTGCTCTTCTTAAGAAGGCTGTAGACATATATAAAAAGCGCAATCCAGAAAATAGCATAAGCCCAAAATAGGTATGAAAAATTATCCACTATTACGTTGTCTCCTCAAGTTTGAGCCTCGCCAATTCCTCTTTCATCTTTTCAACACTCATTCTCTCTCTAAGAAGCACCACATACAGAAGCGTAAATGTAATAAGGCACACTACAAGCGTAAACATCATCTGAGGTGCGATCCCGCCTCCTCGACCTCCAAAAACCACAGGTGATATTCCACGCATGAGCCTTACAGAGAGATAGACAAGAGGTAGATCTATAAAAGCAATTATCCCAAAGACGGCGGCGAATTTAGCCTTTTTTACATCACTGCTAACCGCAGAGCGGAGCATCAGGTATGCAATATAGAGAATCCACAGAATAAAAGTAGTTGTAAGCTGAGGGTCCCATGTCCACCACGTCCCCCACACGGGTTTTGCCCATATACTCCCCGTTATAATCGTTAAAGTGGTAAATAAAACCCCTATCTCAGCAGAAGACAGGGCAAGAATGTCCCAAAAGCGGCTTTCCCTGCGCAGATACTGTATACTCGCAATAAATACAACCGTAAATGCAATCGTGGCAACCCAGACCGCACCCATATGGAAATAAAAAATTCTCTGAATATGTCCCATCACCGCTTCAGTCGGGGCATATATAAAAGCCATATATAGAGACGCCATCATTCCAATGAAAGTCAGACCTGCAAGAGTTTTCATCATTTTTGATAGAATAGCCGCTTATTATTCTTCTATTACATATTCAAAAATGACCGTACAGATAACAAGAAAGATTATATCAAACAAAATAAGGATTTGCAAAGAAGAGCCTGCCTTGGCAATTGGTTTTCCACTGAGTATGACACCGATTAATTTAACCGAGCTAACAATCACAGGAACGATTATAGGAAAGAGCAAAACGGGAAGGAGTACCTCACGGAGCTTCGTGTTTACCGCCATAGCCGAAAAAAGGGTTCCAACAGAGACAAACCCAACAGTGCCGAGTAGAATCACAAGTAGGAGTGAGGGGAGATTGACAAACAAGTTGTAATTAAAAAATAGGACGAATATCTGGAGAATAATCGCCTCAACGATAAATACAAAAATCATGTTTCCAATCATCTTTCCAAGGAAAATGTAGCTTCTATCTATCGGAGAAATAAGCAACCCCAGAATTGAGTTCCACTCCTTCTCAATTGCAAATGAACGGCTAAGCCCAAGTACCCCGGCAAATGTAAAAGCTACCCAGAGTATTCCCGGCGCGGCAACTGGAATAAATTCTACCGAGAACCCAAATGTAAAACTAAATATGAGTATGATTAGAAGGGCAAACACAAACATAGATGAGAAGAGTTCCTTTGTTCTAAGCTCGATTATTATGTCCTTCCAAACAATCGCCCAGATTTTTTTCATGATACTGATTTAATTAGAAAATTAGCCACTGAGACACAAAGAAGTATTTAGTACCTTGCCATCTCCGTGGCTAAGCCTTTATTATTTCAAAGTAAATCTCCTTAAATCTCGCAATCTCAACTCCATCGGCATCGCTTTCATAAATGATCTTCCCATTATCCAAAATTGCAACCTTATCGCTTATCCCAAGCCCTTCAGTAAGGCTATGAGTTGTCATAATTATCGTTCGATTCTGTGACTTAAGCCATCTGAGTAAATCCCCAAAAATCCTCCCTCCATGCTGGTCTAAACCCGTATATGGTTCGTCAAGGAGAAGAATCTTCGGCTCATGTATAATCGCCCTTGCAACGGCAAGGCGCTGCTGCATCCCACGAGAAAACGTCCTTACCAGATCGTGCATTCTGCTCTCAAGCCCTACTCGTTTAATCAGATCTACAGCTTTCTCTTCGGCTTGAGAAACTCCATACAATGAGGCAAAGAATCTAATATTTTCCAATGCGCTCAAGTTTCCATATAAATAAGGCTCGTGTGAGATTACGCCAATGAGACCTCTCACTCTATTCGGCTCTTTTTTTATATCATGATTGGCTACTATTAATCTTCCAGATGTAGGCTTAGCAAGAGTGGCAAGGAGCTTTATTAGAGTAGTTTTCCCCGCCCCGTTTGGGCCAAAAACGGTGAGAAATTCCCCCTTCCTTACACCTAAATCTATTCCATATAGAGCCTGAATGTTCCCGAATGACTTCGTTACACCCTCGGCGATAATATCAAATTCGGTGCTTTCCACCTAGGTTGTGTCCTTGAATATTGGATTCGGTAGAAAACTACATTAAAAGAGATAAGGTGGCAATTTCATAAAGAAAAAGCTAATTAGTGTTTTGGGGCCTAAGAACCTTTTCGCTCATAGCAGATCCTTTAACTCCTCTCTGCTTATACCTGCCTGCTCTAAGATTTCAAATAACGTTCCCTTTGGTAAATCCTTTTTATAAAGAGGAACGACAACCCTTCTTTTCGTTTCTGGATGGTAATAAATATTATGGCTTCTTTTAACCCTATCTAATACAAAGCCCCTCTTTTCAAGTACCTTGATAATTTTCCGAGGTGTAAGGGGGGAGTTTAGGCATGGGCTTCTATTGTCAAGGTATATTCTAAAGTTTCTTCTTCCGTTGGTATTTCCTCCCCATGTTCTTTTAAACTCTCTATGTACATCTCAATAGCCTCCTTTGCCATTCTTATTCCTTCCTCTATGGTGCCCCCATATGTAATACAACCAGGAAGAGAAGGCACTACTACTGTATACCCTCCTCAGGTTCTTTTCTAAGTAAGATTCCACAGCTAAGTAGTTTCATGCGCTTACCTTACATTCTCTATTGTAACAAAAACCTTTCCAAACCCAAAAACCTCTTCTCGTTTGTCGTTCAACTCCAGATTTCTGAATTATAAGTTCATAATATCATTCATCGTTTCAGAATCCAAATCTCAATTGAATTCTCTCTATGCTTATGTGATACTTTCCAATATACGGTTTGGAGGTCAATAGATGCGGTACTTACACACGATGCTCAGGGTTAGAGACCTTGAAAAATCCATTTGGTTTTATACAGAGGTTCTGGGACTTAAACTGCATAGAAAAACAGATTATCCAGAAGGACGTTTTACATTGGCTTTTATTGGTCATGGAGATGACACAGAGCCGTTTCTGGAATTGACATACAACTGGGATATTAAAGATTACAACAACGGGAATGCCTACGGACACATAGCCTTTGGCGTAAAGGATATTTATGAAACATGCAAGAAGATTGAAGAACTCGGCGGTAAAGTCGTCAGAGCACCGGGACCAATGAAACATGGAAAAACGGTAATTGCCTTCATAGAGGACCCGGATTCCTACAGAATCGAGTTAATTGAGCGACCCGCTACCTGAACATAGCCCTAATCGGGGGCGAATGCAA
>PSLL01000032.1:24098-30251 GCA_040289575.1 Candidatus Dadabacteria bacterium
CCCCCCACAATAGCACCAAAAATCTACTTCTCCTCAACGATGGTTCCTTTGAGGCCCGAGACAAAATTAATCACCTCGGTCTTTTCCCTTTGGGGAACCTTGAATTTATCGAGAGTCTCTACGAGATGTTTTGAGGCAATCTGCCAGTCGTCCTCGGTAATACCCAGTCCTGTATGCGCGGTCTTCATATCACGTCCTGTGTAGAGGCTGGGACCACCCGTAGCACTACATATAAAATCTACAGTTAGCTGCTGGGCACGTCTTTTTGAATCCGTGCTGAGACCTATAAAAAACCGTCCTAACTTTGGATCCGCAATCATCCTTTTAAAGAAATCATCAACAACCGCAGCAATAGCATCATATCCTCCAAGCCGCTCATAGAGCGATTTCTCTGGCTTCTTCTCCTGCGCCACATTGGACGTTGCTCCCAATAGCATGACCACAACCAAGGCTAGAAAAAGATGGAGTATCCTCTTAGATAAAAATCGTGTCATCATTGTCTTCCTCCTTTCTAAGCGTATTTCAATTTTTAACTGTTTTATCACGACTGGATATTACTATTATCTCAAAAGAACAACTCATTGTCAATACGCCTACAAACAACAGAGTATTTGCATAATGGGGCTTTTCTTACACTTCTCTCCGATCTTCGAATGGAAATTGTAGATACAGAGAATATGAGTTTTCGCGAAGACCTTAAAAAGAAAGAAGATTTTTGAAAGAACTCATTCAACACCTCGAAAAAGGGGCATAATAGAGGATTCGTTATCACGCCCCTTCATGTGAATAACCGCAAATAAAACCTTTATGAAAATTCCAGGACTGCCATTCAACCTAAGTGTAAAGACCCCTTCATGACTTTAAGAAGGAATAATACCGGGGGTTCTTAAAGAGTTTTACAACAGGCTTATATATCAGACAAAGCCCTTTTATGAATTAAATATCAGCCACCTACCAGCCGCGATGACCGCCGCTTCGCTTTCCTCCGCCTTGACCTCTTCCACCTCTCCTTCCTCTACCCCAACTGCCTCCGCCCTCACGACGTTCGGTTTGAGGACGGGCTTCGTTAACATTCAGGGTTCGTCCCTTTAATTCCTTTCCGTTCAAACCGGCTATGGCGGCTTGAGCTTCGGCCCTTCCGGGCATCTCTACAAACCCGAACCCTCTGGATTGGCCGCTGAATTTATCTTTAATAATGTTTACAGATGTAATCTGCCCGAAGCCTCCAAAGGCCTGTCGCAGGTCATCTTCCGTGACATCACGCGATAAATTACCCACATATATATTCATTCTACTAACCTCCTGTTTTGTAACATCTAATATATATTCCTATGCTTGGAGTATACACTAAGTAGTTTGGATATACACGGTTTAAATAAAAATCTTTATATAGAACAAACGGCTTCGACTAAATGTGCGGTCATTATGAAAATGACGGTTTTCTTTTTCCTAATAACGCCTTGATTGGTTATAATGATTTAGGGTTACAGCCTTTAATGGAGATCTAATATGGTTGAAAATGAAAGAATGACCGAATATGTGATGGATTTAATCAGGATAGACAGCCTATCTAGAAAGGAAAGGGAAGTCGGACTAAAGCTCAAGAAAGACATGGAAGAGATCGGGGGAGAGTGCTTCTTTGATGATGCAGGAGAAAAGGTCGGCGGTAACATAGGAAATCTCATTGTAAGGATAAGTGGCAACAGATCGGGTGCACACCCCTTTTTCCTCTCTTCGCACATGGATACAGTCGGACCCGGCGAGGGAATTAGACCGAGAATTGAGGACGGTGTGATAAAAAGCGACGGCTCTACAATCCTTGGAAGCGACGATAAAAGCGGTCTGGCTGTGATAGTTGAAACAATGAGAACACTTAAAGAAAGGAACATACCTCACGGCGACATAGAAATTGCATTTACAATATGCGAAGAGATTGGCCTTCTTGGAGCAAAACACATTGACATATCAAAGTTTAGATCGAAATACGGTCTTGTTCTGGACAGCAGTTCACCCCATCATTTGATTATAAAATGCCCGTCGGCGGAACAATTAAACTTTAAGGTCTACGGACTCGAAGCCCATGCTGGCGTCTGCCCCGAAAGGGGAATAAGCGCGATCAAGATTGCAAGTGAGGCCATTTACAACATGAATCTCGGAAGGATAGATTTTGAGACAACGGCAAACATCGGCAGTATAAAGGGCGGGCTTGCAACCAATATTATCCCCAAATACGTTCAGATCGAGGGAGAGGCACGAAGTCACAGTGAAGAGAAGCTCCGGCAACAGGTAGAACACATGAGGAGATGCTTCTATGACGCCGCCTCTCGATACAAACTCTCTTTAGAAGATAAAACCTACAGTGGAAGGGTTGAAGAGAAGATAGAGAGGAGCTACGACAGAATGGAGGTTTCAGAGAGATCAAAGATTGTGAGTCTTGTAAGTCAGTCTGTAAAGAACCTGGGCTTGAGCATTGATAACACTGCAAGCGGAGGCGGATGTGATGCGAATTACTTTAACAAAAACGGGATCGAGTGCGCAAACCTGGGTACCGGAATGAAAGAAATCCACACTGTAAAAGAATACCTCGTTCTTGAAGAATTCTATCGCGCAGCCGACATTCTCTTAGAAGTGATAAAACTAAACGCCATGACCCAATGATTTTGTCATGTCCGAGTGAAATGAAAAAAAGGGCTTTAATCTTAGTAGATCACGGAAGCGTAGTTAAAGAAGCAAATGATATGCTTGCAGAAATCGCCAATATGATAAGGCAAAACAGCCGAGAGTTCGATATAGTTCTCTACGCGCACATGGAACTCGCCGAGCCCAGGATTTCTCAGGCTTTTGATGCATGCGTTGCGGAAGGAGCCAAAGAGATTATAGTTCACCCCTATTTTCTCGCCCCAGGAAGGCATTCTACGCAAGACATTCCAAACATGGTAAAAGAAGCCGCAAAAAAACATCCCCACATCTCTTACCGCATCACTGAACCTCTTGGAATACATCCCAAGATCGTTGATGTGATCTTAGAAAGGGCGATGAATAAAAGTAGCAAATAACTATATGAAATCCCCGCGGTATTTGACTCAATATTAATCCTTTTTCTTCAACCACCCTACAAGAATATCATTCCCCTCAACCTTAACCTCATAGACCGAAACTGAGTGACCGCCGGGGTGATCGGGAAGTCCGGTTCTCACATCAAACGTCCATCCATGCCAGGGGCACGATACGACGTATCCTGTCAATTTCCCCTCTCCAAGAGGTCCTCCCATGTGCGGGCAGATATAGTTAATCGCATAAAACCGGCCCTCTACATTAAAAAGCGCAATCGGTTTCTCAAAGTGTCCCATAACCAGTTTCCCGTGTCCTGGTGGGAGTTCATTGACCTTTGCTACCTTGATAAAACCGGGCTTAGGCATATTAATTAAACCTCTTTATCACACCATATGGCAAGCCCAAGAATCTATTCCTTGATTACCAAAACACAATTTCCCTATGACTTACAAACTGGACAAATCTATGTCTCATCGTTCTTTTCAGGGTGTTTATCATTACATATCGGGTTATATTTATGAAAATTGGTGCACTCAAGCTCATACGCTTCTTTCGGACCCGGGGTGTTCTGATATGAGAATTTAGACGCAATCTTTATTTTAATACATTCATTTGTTTCAACGGCGCTAAAATGCCTTTGAATCTGTGCGTTTAAATCCGTATCCGATCTGCCGCAGTAAATCGCCTCATTCTTATCGGTAAATAGCACATAAGCACCGGGTCTTGTAAGTACGTGTTTTCTTATTGAAGCCGATGTTAATGGATAGGGTCCAAACATTTCAATATCCCCTCATTTAGGTTCTAATCGCAATAGCAAATAACCATTTGTCCATACTATGATTATAAAGAAAACTTGACAACATACAATAAAATGAGGAAAATTCTAGGGCAGTTAAAGACTTGGTTTTCCCTTTCAGGAGATATACATGTCGGCTAAATCCTATAAAATCTGGTTTGATGGGAAGCTCGTTCCGTGGAATGAGGCGAAGGTTCATGTGCTTACGCATACGCTTCACTACGGATTGGGCGTCTTCGAAGGCATCAGGGCTTATGAATGCGATGATGGCCGACCGGCCATATTTAGGCTAACGGATCACATAAATAGGCTCTATTCCTCGGCCAGGATTGCCCAGATAAAGATGCCATTCTCAAAAGAGGAGATTCAAAAAGCCATATTTGATCTTCTCATTGTAAACAGGCTCAAAGAGGCCTATATAAGACCAATCGCTTTCATAG
Source organism: Candidatus Dadabacteria bacterium (assembly GCA_040289575.1). Classification (GTDB taxonomy): domain Bacteria; phylum Desulfobacterota_D; class UBA1144; order Nemesobacterales; family CSP1-2; genus PSLL01. The sequence continues at coordinate 28,389 of PSLL01000032.1, forward strand.
GCGATGGTGCAATGGGAGTTCATCCGAGGGAAAATCCCATCCGCGTAGCAATCGCCGCATACCCCTGGGGTGCATATCTCGGGGATGAGGCTGTAACAAAGGGAATAAGAGCAAAGGTTGCCTCTTATACAAGAATGCATGTTAATACATTTATGACTAAAGCAAAGATCTGTGGTAATTATGTGAACTCTGTGATGGCAAAGCTCGAGGTCACATCGCTCGGGTTTGATGAAGCAATTATGCTCGATACCGAAGGGTATGTGTCCGAAGGAAGCGGAGAGAACATATTTATTGTAAGAAATGGAGTTCTCAAGACCCCTCCACTTACATCAATTCTCGAAGGGATTACAAGAAATAGCACAATAGAGATTGCCATTGATGAAGGGATCGAAGTGGCAAAAGAGCGTTTTACAAGAGATGAACTCTACATCGCAGACGAAGTGTTCTTTACTGGAACGGCGGCAGAAATCACCCCCGTTCGTGAGATTGATGACAGACCAATCGGGGACGGGAAGCCGGGGGCAATAACAAAAAGACTTCAATCGAGATTCTTCGATGTGGTAAGGGGCAAGGATAAAAAGTTTCTTAACTGGCTTGATTTTATTCCCTGGTAATCATTACTTAACCCCGAATGAGCCTATATAAAGGACACCTGGTAGGCGGCGCTGTTGCTTTTACACTCTATATACTTGCGCTTATGGTGTTCTTTTCATTCGAACCCAATCTTAAGGTGCTTACATGGTTCGGTCTCTGCACGCTTGGGGCGCTCTGGCCAGATATTGATACAAACAGCTTGGGACAAAGGCTTTTTTACGGGATATTTCTAATCCTAGATGTTTTTTTTCTCCTTACAAAGCATTACAAGGATGCCGCACTTCTTGGCTTTTTCGCCCTACTCCCAATTGTCGGAAAGCACCGAGGCTGGACTCACACAATCTGGGCCGCGTTTGTCGTTCCATCACCCCTGCTGATTTTACCCGTAATTAGGCCAGGACTAGATGCAGGCGGACTCGAATACTACATTCCAGTTGTGATTGGATACCTGAGCCATCTTATTCTAGATAGGGAATTAAAGTTTTACTAGTGATGAAGTGGTAACTCTAAGATTTCCTGAAATTTGACAATTACATATTGTACTGAGCTTATCTTAACGCGCTAATCTCTTAAAATACATTTGAGAATTCTCAAACCCCGCAGTTAAGGCACACGGTCGGTTAGTACTCATCAGCTCAACCCCTTGCAAGGCTTACACCTTGAGCCTATCAACCTCGTAGTCTTCGAGGGACCTTTAGGAACCTTACGGTTCGGGAGATTTAATCTTGGGGCAGGCTTCCCGCTTAGATGCTTTCAGCGGTTATCCCTTCCGAGCATAACTACCCAGCGCTGCCGCTGGCACGACAACTGGTACACTAGAGGCTCGTCCACTCAGGTCCTCTCGTACTATGAGCAGACCCCCTCAAATCTCCTGCGCCCGCTGTAGATAGGGACCGAACTGTCTCACGACGTTCTAAACCCAGCTCACGTACCGCTTTAATGGGCGAACAGCCCAACCCTTGGAACCTTCTTCAGCCCCAGGATGCGATGAGCCGACATCGAGGTACCAATCCCCGCCGTCGATGTGGACTCTTGGGCGGGATCAGTCTGTTATCCCCGGCGTACCTTTTATCCGATGATCGATGGCCCTCCCACATGGAGCCACCGGGTCACTAAGACCTGCTTTCGCACCTGCTCGACCTGTCGGTCTCGCAGTCAAGCTCCCTTATGCCTTTACACTCTGCGCCTGGTTTCCAATCAGGCTGAGGGAACCTTTGTACGCCTCCGTTACCTTTTAGGAGGCGACCGCCCCAGTCAAACTACCCACCT
>PSLL01000065.1:0-6500 GCA_040289575.1 Candidatus Dadabacteria bacterium
GCCTGTCTATATCATTTCTATCTTCATCTTTCAAAAACGCCTCCTTAGATGTTTTTTATCTGACTTTTAAAAAGAGCTGCCATCAGATATGCTAAATCTATTATCCAAAACTAGACTCCTTATGATTCTCAAGTGAAATCAACAGACAATTTTAGTGCAAATTTCAGTACAACGTGAGTTTGTCTCTTTTCTCCAAATAATGGCAATTGGTAAAGAGCTTCAATCTTAATGGGAGTCGCATGGCCTGTGGCGTACTCAGAATAATATTTGGTCGAACCTCGAGTGTTTCAAGGTCAATATCCGGCTGATAAAAGCAATTAAATCGCGCTAAACTATCAGCTCCTGCCCTGTCAGGACGATTGACCATATGGGCTATATTGCTGAAGGGCGTTTTGCCTGTGACGGCTTACTCTTGAGAAGCATTTTAAAAATGTTGTGTCCACTGGCTAGTGCTCTGGAAACTTAATTCTGTACACTTTTAACTTAAAATTTCCTAAAATTTCAATTGGTTGCATGGCGTACGCTGGCGTCAAAACTTGGTTTCCAAAGCATTAGTAGTTCTATTGAGGTCCTACATCTTTTGTAATATAAAGAACCTATGGTAGGGATTTTCAAATACCCTATATGTCTTTTTTATTTTGAATCCTGCCTCCTGTATGTCTCTCATAATCCTACTTAATGGGTATTCGGCCTTTCCTATTTCCCAGTAGTGTTCACCATCAAATTTATGAACCCTTTCGTATGTCTCGTATTAAAGAGGCTAATTTTAAAAGCCTAAAAGAGGGAGACACAGTGGAGTTTGATGTGAAAGGGGAACTTTATAGGTATAGATTTAGAGCCGTAAATGTTAAAATAGCTTTAGGCTAAAAGATAAATTGGAGAGATTTTGTTGATACGGGATTCTCTTTGGTGGGAAAATAGAAAAATAAAGGTTCATGCATTAAGGAATAAAAGGAATAATAGGGGTATACTTAGAATATGGAGACAAAGAAAGGATTTGGATTATTCTGTTTTGCATAAGCTTGATAGCCCGGCTAATAGGCTTATACGTCAGAGTATCTGGGGTGACCAGGACATCGGACAGCAGTCATTTATCACACCCTGGTACAGAGAACACAGACCTACACATATTATATTTGTTATATTTTGACACTTACCTCCATTACCATGAAGTAAGTATAGAGTAATTTATATAAGTCCGTATTCTTTTAAGGCAGTTTTAAGTTTCTCTAAGTTTCCGTGCGACATTTGGCAGAGGGGCAATCTAAACTCATCGCTTACCTTTCCCATAATGCTTAATGCCACCTTCACAGGGATTGGGTTTGTCTCAAGAAACAGGACTTCATTTAGAGGAAAGAGCTTATAGTGCAGTTCTCTTGCCCGATTGAATTCTCCCCTTACATATGAGTTATAAAGCTCGGCAACATCTCGTGGGACAATATTTGCAGTGACGGTTATGAACCCCTTTCCCCCTATTGCAAGAAGAGGGAAATTGAGTGCGTCCTCTCCCGAAAGGAGTATGAAGTCCGTTCCGCATAGATATAGAATCTTGCTTGCCTGCTGAATCGAGCCGGATGCCTCTTTTACGCCGATTATGTTTTTGCAATCCCTTGCCAGTCTCGATATAGTTTCTGGATTTAAATTAACTCCGGACCTTCCGGGAATATTGTAGAGAATAATCGGAATCTTTACCTCAGATGCTATTTGTTTGAAATGCATATATAGCCCTTCCTGAGTGGGTTTATTGTAATATGGAACAACGACAAGTGCTGCGTCGGCTCCTATCTTTTCTGCGAATTTTGTAAGCCTTATAGCTTCCTGAGTGCTGTTTGAACCTGTTCCCGCTACTACGGGAACCCTTTTCTTTACGGTTTTTACGGTCAATTCAACCACGTACTCGTGCTCTTCATGTGAAAGGGTAGGGGATTCGCCCGTTGTGCCACATGGAACTATTCCGTGCGTGCCGTTTTCTATCTGAAACTCGATCAGGTCTTTGAGCGATTTTTCATCTACTCTCCCATTCTTGAATGGTGTTACAATAGCGACGATTGAGCCGTGTATCATAAACGGAGCCTCCTTATGCGATCACTTTCCTCAATTATATTAGAGTCGAAAAGGAAATCAAGTTAGACTTTGGATGCTCTTGCCGCACTCCAAACAGAATTTACTCCATTTGGGGATTTTGGTTCTGCATTGAGGACAGGGTATCATATCTGGGATCTCTAGGTATACTTCCGATTTTTTAAACTCTTCTACCGCCTTATTTACCTTCATATCCAGACCTTCACGGTATGTTTTTGACTCTCTCAGGAACTCTATTGTGTCTACCGTATCCGCTGAGCGGATTGTCAGTTTGGAATCCGATGCCCCCGTTTCATAATAAATCTGGTCTATAGTATTATGAGGAATCTCCCTAAATTTTTTAAATGAGGACGAATTCTTTGCGATGATTATCCTTCGGCTTGTAAGTATAAACCAGGAGTTAAAAAACGCGTTGCTATCCATCAATGTCGGTGCCTTGTATATCGCCCTGAAATTCCGGAGTGTGATCAGTATCTCTTCACCGGGTACTAAATGTTTTGCCAACCCGGTTTTTATGCCTGATGGCAGTTCCGTAAAGTTCTTTTTTTTTCTCCTATCTAAAGCCCCTTTTAATCTCTGTAAGATTCGACTAAACATATTGTCTTATCAAGACCTCGGCAATTTGAACGGCGTTTAATGCCGCCCCTTTTCTAAGCTGATCGCCAACGACCCAAAAGCTGAGTCCCGCAGAAACTGTATAGTCCTCTCTTATTCTTCCTACGAGGCAGTCATCCATTCCCGCCGCATCTATTGGCATCGGATATTTTGAGTTTTGAGGCTCATCTACAACCCTGACACCGGGGAAATTGTTAAGGGCTTTTCGTGCCTCCTGGACTGTAATTTTTCTCTCGGTTTCAATATTTACCGAAACGGAATGGGCGCGAAAGACCGGAACCCTTACTGTTGTTGCGGTTACCTGAATCGAATTGTCTCCCAGGATTTTTCTGGTTTCATTGTGAAGCTTCATCTCTTCCTTTGTGTATCCATTTTCGAGGAATGTGTCTATATGGGGGAGAAGATTGAATGCTATCTGATATGGAAAGACATCGGTTTTCATCGGTTCTCCATTTGCCCATGAGAGTATCTGGAGACGGAGTTCCTCAATGGCTTTTGCCCCTGCACCCGAGACGGCTTGATAACTCGAAGCGACAACCCTTTTTATTCTTGATATGTCATGGAGCGGCTTTAACGCCATTAGTGTTACGGCTGTTGTGCAGTTTGGATTTGCGATTATGCCGCGCTTTTTATAATCCGAAATTGCATGACCATTGATCTCCGGAATGACCAGAGGGATGTCAGGCTCCATGCGAAACGCAGAGCTATTATCAACGACAACGGCTCCTGCCTCGACCGCCTTTGGAGCGAATTCCCGGCTTCTTGATGCGCCGGCTGAAAAAAGGGCGATATGAATACCTCTGAACGACCCCTCTTTGAGTTTTTGAACCCTTACCTTTTTGCCTTTAAATTCCAATTCCTTTCCCTCGGATTTTTCAGATGCGATGAGTCTCAATTCTCCTATGGGGAAACTTCTCTCTTCTAATATTTGAACTATCTCCTGTCCGACGGCGCCCGTGGCTCCGACTATAGCTACATTGTAGTTTTTCCCTCTCATCTTTCCTCCAGTGTATTAAAGTATAGGCTATTTTAATTTATAAAATGCTTATAGCCAAGTTTATAGGTGTTGTTATTATGGGTTGATTACAACAATGAAACTGCGTATGCGAATGACTCACACCGACTGCAGGGGTTGTGATTCGGAATCATGTAGATTTATTGTCTGCGAATTTATTTGCCTTTGTCATCGGGAATAACTGTCCCAATCTTAGCGACTGTATTTTTTTTCAATAGCCTTTACCTTCTCGACGTTTGGCGCTTCCTCTTTTTCTAGGCTTTCGCTGAACCAGCCTTCGAGTATTTCTTTAGCTACGATTGGGGATGTCAATCTCAGGCTCATAGCAAGTATGTTTGCATCATTCCACTTTCTGGCGCCTCGCGCTGTCTCAGCGTCGGTACAGAGTGCCGCTCTAATTCCGGGTACCTTGTTTGCCGCCATGCTAACCCCCGTTCCCGTCCAGCAAAAGAGTATCCCCTGATCACACGCTCCGTCTGCTACCCTTTCTGCTACCCTTTGGGCAACATCCGCCCATTGAATCGGTTCTCCTGCCAGCGGGCCATGAAGCTCAATATCAATCTTCCTTTTTTTCAATTCCTCAATAACAAAATCCGTTAAGTGTGTACGCTCATCGCTACCAACTGCTATCTTCATATTAATCACCTCTATATTATCAATCCTACATATCAGTTTAGATTAGCCATCAATGAGGTTCAAGGCAATTTGAAAAGATAAAGGATTGCGGCTAACTTTATTCACTAAGGTTTAGAAGTCATACTGAAACTAAATGAAAAAGACAATCACGCTTACTGTAGACCCTATAATATTGACGAACAATGGAGTGGTTCTGGTAAAAAGGAGTTTCGACCCTTATAAAGACCACTGGGCGCTTCCCGGTGGGATGGTTGAATATGGAGAAACCATTGAGGCTGCGGTGGTAAGAGAGGCAAAGGAAGAAACCGGACTCGATATAAAAATAGAAAAACTCGTAGGAGTATATTCAGACCCTAATCGGGATCCGAGGGGACATTTTGTCTCGGTCTGCTTTTTATGTGTTCCTGTAGGTAGTGAACTAGCGACCAGTGTAGAAACAAAGGAGGTAAGGATATTCTCAAAAGAGGAAATAGAATCTATAAAACTCGCCTTCGACCATCAAAAGATTCTAAAGGACATAGGCTTTGCCGAGTAGTTAACGCGCTGTGCACAATTCGGGACATAAACCCCTCTTCTATCACTTGGATTGATTGTGCATAATGACGAGCGAAGTGACGAAGCAATCCCAAAGCGATAAAGTCTCTCAATTCTAGACCCACTTCTTCCCAAGCTCTTCAAGCCCGGCCTTACCCAAATCCTCCGGCGACATTACGATACGAAATTCACAATCTGCATTGAAGTTCAAAAAGAAGGGTTCAGCAAACGATGGCACGCGGGAAGGCTCAGCAACATCAATGATTATTACGGCCGTGCGCATCCCATTCTGCTCTGTAAAGTACACTGCCTCAGGCTTGATCTCCTTGATAATCTTACTTATAATCTTCCCTGCTTTTCCCGCTCTAACAAGACTATTGAACGGTTCATGTGGTATTCGAACGTTCAAAAGCATTCTCATTTTGTTCTCCTCCTTTTGTTATATTTGTGAAATGGGTTATAGACCAACGGTTTCCAATCCCTACGGTGTGTGTAAGAGACGACCTAGCGTTGGTGCTCAGCGGCGCGCCTTATCAGAGCCCCTTCTTACGTGGGCTCACTGAAGTGCGTTGAGTAGCTGTGATGTCCACCCTTGCTTGCCGGCCGCTCTCTCATAGTAACTATGTACCCGTCACAGCCAGCCCACCGAACGTCAATGGACCGCCTCGCCAGGCGTGGGTCTTGAAGATACTGATTCCAAAGCTGGAAATTGCCAATAACACTACTAGTCCTCACGAACTGCAGGCAAACGCAGCCATACGGCAGAATGTATTAATCCCCGACTTGATCGGGGAGAGAATTTGGGTATAGCAATGAAAACGAGTGTCATTCTCGCACGTTCTCCCTTAATACAGGTAGGAACTATCATTAGATGGTTTTTCCCCTGTAGGTTATTCGTAACCCATTGCTAAAACTCGATTAATTTTTTTTCAGAAATTATAAAATCCCTCTTGACTTTAACAACTTCATTGAATACAATAAAAGTATAATTCATTAGTTTCAATGAAACCGTTAAGGATGAGTAAAATGGACATAGCAAGGATAAATAAGGGTTTGGATGAAGAGGGATTTAAGGATTATCATAAGGCTCTACGCAGAGCATATAGGAAGGTTATGAGTCGCGTTCTTTATCGCAGTGACGGAGCGAAACCCCATTACTGCCTCAGATGCGGCTCTCATTGCATTTTGACTTTGGATGTAAATGGAATGCCAACGCACCTTTGTCCAATGTGCGATTATTGATTTTGGAGGGGTATTCAATGACTAGGTTCAAAGGCTTATTAGAAAGAAGAAGTCTGATTGAAAATCAGATTGAGAAAATGACAGAGATAGAGAAGCTAGAGTTTGAGTTTGACTGGATTTGTGCAGAGATAGAGAGGCTGGAGAAAGAGGGGTGTGAAATCGGACTTAGGCTCGCGGCCCTGAAGGGTGAAGAGGTGCTGTATTTGCTCGGCTCCTCTAGTCGAGAAGGATGAGAAGGAAAAAGACATTTGTAGGACTTGTCGCTACTGAATTAAAAACAATTTAAATAGTAACGCGAGATGCAAAGCTGTTTTGTGAGGCGCAAACCGTTGCGATGAACAGACAGCAACTGGACGCCTTAGTCACGGCGGCATCA
>PSLL01000066.1:0-1443 GCA_040289575.1 Candidatus Dadabacteria bacterium
GCTCTCATCGAACAGTACCTTGGTGAGTATGCTCAGAAGAAGCTCGGCATTACCATACGCGATCTACTCGCCCTTGGTCGTCAGAACTCAAATGACTCATCAGAGGATTTCAATATGGCTTATCTGGCGATGCGGGGGAGCGGGGCTGTCAATGGAGTGAGTCGATTGCACGGGAAAGTAAGCCGGCGCATCTTTCAGCTCCTTTTTCAGCGCTGGCCTGAAGACGAGGTACCAGTCAGACATATTACCAATGGAGTCCATATGCCGAGTTGGGACTCGGCGGAGGCCGATGATCTATGGACAGAGGCCTGTAGAAAGGAACGCTGGCTGGGGACGACGGAAGCTCTGGAGCAAGACATACGCTGTATCCCCGATGCCAGGCTCTGGCAGATGCGCAACACCGCCCGCAAGTCTCTTATTGAATATGCACGAGAGAGATTATCCTGGCAACTGGCCGCATCGGGCGCATCACCTGATGAGGTTAATGGTGTGAAGCGTATTTTTGATCCCAACGCGTTGACATTGGGATTTGCGCGCCGATTCGCGACATATAAGAGGCCGAACCTATTGCTGCATGACCCAGAGAGGCTGCTGCGACTGTTGACCAATCCCCAATGTCCTGTGCAACTTATTATTGCCGGCAAGGCCCATCCAGCGGATCGAGCGGGGCAGTCCATGATTCAGGAATGGGTTCATTTCATTTGGCGGCCTGAGGTGCGTCCCCAGGCCATCTTCCTCAGCGATTACGACATGCTTCTGACAGAACACCTAGTGCATGGGACAGATGTCTGGATCAATACCCCACGGCGGCCATGGGAAGCCAGTGGAACGAGCGGCATGAAGGTGCTTGTCAATGGAGGCATCAATCTATCGGAATTGGACGGCTGGTGGGCAGAAGCCTACACACCTGAAGTGGGATGGGCATTAGGTGACGGCAAGGAACATGGCGATGATCCGGCATGGGATGCTGCCGAAGCCGAGATGCTCTATGACCTGCTCGAGCACAGGGTGATCCCCGAGTTTTATAACCGTGATAAGAACGGCATCCCCATCGCCTGGATTGCACGGATTCGGGAAAGCATGGCACGGTTGACACCGCGCTTTAACGCCAACCGCGTGGTGCGTGAATACACAGAGCAACACTATATTCCTGCTGCTAAAGCCTATCGTAAACGGGCTGCTAATAGAGGTGCAGTGGGCAGGCAGATAGTAAATTGGCATCATGATCTCGAACAGAAATGGTCGGCATTGCACTTCGGCGAAGTGAAGGTTGAGACTGTTGGTGGGCGACACGTATTTGAGGTCGAGGTCTATCTCAATGGCATTAGCCCAAATGCGGTGAGGGTTGAGCTTTATGCAGACGGGGTCAACGGAGGTAGTCCGGTGCGTCAGGAGATGACTTATGTTCGGGAATTAGCAGGTGCGGCTGGTAGTCACATCTAT
>PSLL01000066.1:1453-6237 GCA_040289575.1 Candidatus Dadabacteria bacterium
GTGCGCGAGTGCCCGCGGCACGCCCGGCGACACACTATACGGCACGAGTAATATCCTACTACCCCGGCGTTACGGTTCCCCTAGAGGCTGCTCAAATCCTGTGGCAGCGGTAATTCGATTTTGAATGGAATATTGCTCGCTTTTGTAGTCATTGGGCACTCAAAAGTATAGTAAGAGAGTACAGTGCAAATGGAAATAAAACTGAAAAAAATATGACACTCGGGAGGCAGGATGTGGAGGTACTTATAGCGATGATTAAGACACCGGAACGCATACTGCGTGATTACATGACAGATGTATGCGAACGCACCGAGGTTCGGGTGGGTGATCCTCTGCCATTGGGGACTCATGAAAGTAGAGGAGGGGTTAACTTTGCCTTATTCAGCCGCCACGCCAGCCGCGTTCGGCTTGAGCTGTTTGATCATCCGGGAGACTCAACACCCACCAGGGTTATTGATCTGGATCCTGTATGCAACCGCACTGGTGACGTGTGGCACGTCTGGGTTGAGGGGATTCGCCCGGGCCAACTCTATGCCTACCGGATGGACGGTCCTTACCAACCGAGGGAGGGACACCGTTTCAATTTTAATAAACTCCTTTTGGACCCATTCGCCACGGCTATCTCCCAATTGCCCAAATGGGATTTTGGCCCAGCGCGGGGATACGACCCATCTGCGCCAGAGCCAGACCTCGTTTATTCAGAAGTAGATAATACTGGGGCAATGCTCAAATGTGTGTTCACTCAAGAGCATTTCCATTGGCATGACGATCGTTCACCCAGACATCCCTGGTCGAAGATAGTCATATACGAAACCCATGTTCGTGGTCTCACCATAAATCCCAACTCCGGTGTGGAGCATCCGGGCACATACCGGGGCCTCATAGAGAAGATTCCCTATTTCAAGGGACTGGGTGTGACGGCGGTAGAACTGATGCCAGTGCAGGAATTCAATGAGAACCAGATGACAGGAATCAATCCGCAAACAGGCAATCCACTCGGGAATTATTGGGGATATGATCCGGTGGCATTCTTTGCGCCCAAAGCTTCATACTGCAGTTCTGGAGGGTTGGGTCAGCAGAGATTGGAGTTCAAGGAAATGGTCAAGGCCTTCCACGACCAGGGCATCAAGGTGCTGATCGACGTGGTGTTCAATCACACGGCTGAGGGAAACGAGCTCGGTCCCACGCTCTGTTTCCGCGGGATTGATAACGCGATTCTCTACATGCTGGCAGAGGACAAACGTTATTATAAGGACTACACGGGTACCGGCAACACCGTCAATGCCAACCATCCCATTGTGCAGGACTACATATTGACCGCGCTGCGCTACTGGGTGGCGGAGATGCATGTGGACGGGTTCAGGTTTGACCTGGCAGCAGTCCTCGGTCGGGACAAGGCTGGTAACTTGCTACCCAATTCCCCGCTGCTCGAGCGAATTGCCGAGGATGTAATCTTGCGGGATGTAAAGATCATCGCTGAGGCATGGGATGCCGCCGGGGCATACAAGGTGGGGAGTTTTTCAGAGCGTCGCTGGGCAGAGTGGAATGATCGGTATCGTGATGATGTCCGACGTTTCTGGCGGGGCGACAACAGGATGGTTGGCTCCTTTGCCAGCCGCATCTGCGGAAGCGCCGACATCTTTGCGAAATCCGGCAAAGGCCCAGAGTGCAATATCAATTTCATCACCTCCCACGATGGCTTCACATTGAATGATCTGGTGAGCTATAGGTACAAGCACAATGAAGCGAATGGGAGAAACAATCATGATGGAATGAATGAGAACCTGAGCGAGAATTACGGGATTGAGGGGGAGACGGAGGATGCACAGGTCGAGTCTGTTCGGAAACGTCAGATCAAGAATTTTCTGCTGACCCTGATGATCTCGCGCGGCGTGCCGATGTTACTTGGCGGGGATGAATTCCGCCGCACCCAACGTGGCAATAACAATGCCTACTGCCAAGACAATGAAACAAGTTGGTATGACTGGAGCTATCTGAGAAAGCACCAGGAGATTTACCGATTCACCCGTGGCATGATTGCCTTCCGTCGTGCGCATCCGGTCCTGAGCAAGGAGCAGTTCTACACCGATGCTGAAATCAATTGGTTTAACGTGGATGGTGCGTTACCGAATTGGTTTGATCCGAAAGCAAATCAACTCGCCTGCATGATCTATGAGGGCGAACATGGGGCCCTCTACTTGATGTTCAATGCCAACACCGATGCGGTTGACTTTGTTTTGCCATCGGCGCCGTCCGAGGGGCGTTGGCATCTGGCAGTGGATACCTATCGTGAGACACCAGAAGACCTTTCTATCGAAGGCGAGGAGCCGCTCTTGGGCAATCAACAGACCTATCGCGTAGGACCACGTTCAAGTGCCATACTTGTGGCTCGAAGTCAGAGACGTGCCTCGGATGGAATCTCACATGAATGGACGCAACCCTTTCATCAAATCCGTCAAGTGTCTTGATAGCGACAAATAGTTGCTGTTCAGTTATGAAATTATTCAATACATCTGTTTTGTTAACTTAACATGTGGCTAAAGAGAGTGCTCCATGGTACGAACGATGGAGCAAATTTGCCAGAATCATCAGCAAGTAAAAGCGTCATTTCACACACGCTTACACACGGCGCATTCTATCTGGAGTAGGGTATTTTGTGCAAAGTAGGAGACTGGATATAGTTATTAACGCGATTCTCGAACGAGCGAGGAAGCAATAGGAAATTATCGAGTTAAGTTATGATAAAATAAAAATATGCCTTCCAGGATGCATTCCAACTCTTACTCAGTAGGTCATTCCAATAGAACAGTTGAACAGTTTTTAGATATACTCAAGACACATGGTATTCAAAAAGTAGTTGACATAAGAACGATCCCTAAATCTCGCCGCGACCCACAGTTTAATCAAGAGTCGCTACGTGAGTTTCTCAAAAAGGTCCATATTCTCTATGAATACCTTAAAGAATTAGGGGGACTACGTCATGTAGTAAAAGACTCACTCAACACTGGGTGGGAAAATCTTTCATTTCGTGGATTTGCTGACTACATGGCGACTCTCGATTTCAAAAAGGTGCTCAGCTGTCTTAAGAAGATCGCAATGGGTAAGAAAACAGTGATGATGTGTGCTGAAACAGTTCCGTGGAGATACCATTGCTCCCTTATTGCTGATGCCCTCACAAAACAAAAATGGCAGGTCTCTTATATTCAGAGTAAAAGAGCTCGTCTCCATAAACTAACTCCTTTTTTACAAATATGTAGTGAGAAGTTGGTCTATCCTAAAAATGTAAATATACGAATGTGCTGGACAGCAAGTGAAGATTTGTTTCCACTGCCAACACAAATTAAGAAAATGTATGGTCCGTTCGGTTTTCCAGCCCCGCCTGACGATCGTCTCTATACGACATCCAACTTTGTCATGAGTCTAGATGGTCGTGCTTCATTTCGGGAACTTCAAGGTTGTACTGGAGGGAGAGAAGTTTCGAGGAGTAAAGAAGATCGCTGGCTAATGGATTTCCTTAGGGCACATCATGACGCACAGATCATCGGCGGTAATACACTCCGTGAAGAGATGGGACCAGATGGATTAGGATGGGATTATAGTATTGAGGATCAGGAATTGCTTGAGTATAGAGATAAAAAGCTTAAGCTTGGGCGGACAAAGGTTATTATTGTGTCAGGATCAAGGAATCTCAATCTCCGACTAAGGGTTTTTAACTCTTCCAAGGTTGAACCTTGGATTGTTACTACAGATGCCGGAGCAAAGATTCTCGAGCCCCAGATAAAAGGGCGTTGGAAAGACACACCTCCTAAGGTTATCTCTATGGGCGAAAATAATCCTATTGATCTTAAGAAAATGATGTCGTCGCTTCAAAAAGAATACGGAATAAGGACCCTTCTCTGTGAAGGTGGATCCAATTTGTATGGTCAGCTTCTTGACCTTAAGCTTATTGATGAAGATTTTAGAACCATTGTTACTCAAGTTCTTGGTGAGTCAACACAACCGGATATTGAACGGCCAACAGCATACGGCCAGGTGAGTTATATGCCGAAGACTGCACCATGGTTCAGGATTATAAGTATTCATTGCTCAACTCCGTACCATATTTTTCTTCGCTTACGCTACGAGGGACCAAGGGAATTTGGAGATTAATGCTTTGCAACGAAGCTGATAAAATAACTCGAGTCCCTGGCTGGGGCCCAGTCCGCGGGCATCATACTCAGTGCGCGTTTGCCAATTGTGCCGATCAGCCCAGAGGCCAGTTCCTTGAGCTGGATGGCCTCTTGCGTAATTGCCCTGTTATTGGTACACCATAAGAGGAGAGCGAAACCATGATCAATGTCAAACGGGTTTACGATACTTCTAAGCCAGACGATGGTATCCGCTTCCTAGTAGAGCGGCTGTGGCCTCGCGGCATAAAGAGGGAGTCGTTGCATTTGGACGGATGGCTGAAGGAAGTAGCTCCTACTGATTCCCTTCGCCACTGGTTCAAGCACGATCCAAAAAAGTGGGAGGAGTTTCGACATCACTACTTTGCTGAGCTGGATGGCAAGCCCGAAGTTTGGCATCCTCTTCTGAAAGCCGCGCGAGAGGGTACAGTAACACTTCTTTATAGCGCGAGGGATCGAGAACATAACAACGCAGTAGCTTTAAAGGCATATCTGGAATCTAAGCTTAGAGAAGGATGACCTGTGCATACTCTACTGTCAACAGAAGAGAGATGATGTAAGATTGTGATGGCTCAAACCTCGGCTGACGAAATATTGTCATTTCTCAATTTTAATTTG
>PSLL01000033.1:0-2269 GCA_040289575.1 Candidatus Dadabacteria bacterium
GTTCCGCCGAAATCGTTTGCCCCCGCCGTAAGAGAAAACTGCGCAAACTCAGGTCCCTGCTTCACCCAAGAGACCTGGATGTTGTTAATCCAACCGCGAAGCATAAGCCTTGATACACCATACATCTTTAGCTGGTCGAGGTCTGTAGGACCCGGTCTTACCTTACCCTTAGATTTTCTAAAGAGCCTCGTTTTCCATGGAATAAACCTCAGGGGGACAAACTCAGTAAAACCCCCCGTCTCTTTCTGAATATCTCTTAATACTCCGAGATGCCTAGCCCAGTGATATGGTTTATCAACATGACCATACATTATGGTTGATGTTGTCCTCATACCAGCCTTGTGCGCCTTCTTAACAACTCTAATCCAGACCTCCGTTGGAATCTTTCGCGGCGCAATTATTGTCCTTACCTCTTCGTCAAGGATCTCCGCAGCCGTACCGGGGAATGTATTGTGTCCAACGTCCTTTAGCATCTGTATAAAATCCTCTTCGCTGATGTTGAGTGTCTTCGCACCATAATAGATCTCAAATGGGGAAAAGGCATGGGTGTGCATATCGGGCACTGCCCTTTTTACAGTCTTTATAAGCTCTACATAAAACCTCCCATCAATATCCGGATGCATGCCGCCCTGCATACAGACCTCGGTCGCACCAAGTTCACGCGCCTGTCTGGTTTTATCAGCAATCTCATCCATAGTAAGGAAATATGCTCTCTCATCACCTTCAGGAGCCATGAAATTGCAAAAGCCGCACCACGTGTTACATATATTTGTAAAATTAATATTCCGGTTTATCACGTAGGTAACAACATCCCCCACATCCTCGCGCCTTATCTCATCTGCGGCAATCGCAAGGAGTGAAATCTCATCGGCATCCTGCATATTGAAAAGGTGCTCACCCTCTTCTACAGAGATCTCATTCCCTATAAGGGCCTTACTGATTATCTCCGCCGTCCTCCCATTTACCCTTGAGAGAAGCCTGTCTAAGCCCAGAACCCTATTCTCATTTATTCTCTCCTTTATCTCATCTATCTCCATTTTGCGCCTCCTGTGATACGTAGCCCGAATTGTCAATGACCCTCATTACAGAATCTAAAACCCTTCTGCTCAAAAACTCCTCCCCTATAAACTCAGGATATATCGGGAGCCTTTCCCTTAATTTTAATCCAATTCCATTTAACACCCTTTCCATCCTCTCCACCTGGGGCCAGGGAGCCTCAGGGTTTACATAATCAATTGTAATTGGAGAAACCCCGCCGAGGTCATTTGCCCCTGCAAGAACAAGGAGCGGAAATACATTTGGATTGAGGTTCGGGGGGACTTGAATGTTCATCCCTTCTCCAAATATAAGCCTCGCAACACCGACAGTTTTAACCATGTCGAGAAAGGTTGGAACCGGATGATTCTCCATAGGGATTCCCGGCTTTGGACTGAAGTTTTGGATTATTATCTCCTGAATGTGTCTGTAATCGTCCGAGAGCCTCTTTATCGCGAAAAGCGAATCTATTCTTTCTTCTATGGTTTCTCCTATTCCTATGAGAATGCCGGATGTCCATGCGATTCTAAGTTCTCCGGCATCTTCCATTGTCTTTATCCTGAGCCTAGGTACCTTATCAGGCGAACCGTAATGAGGCCCGCCTTTGCGGAGAAGCCTCGGACTAATATTTTCAAGCATAAGACCCATACTCGCATTTGATTCTCTGAGCAGGGAAAGCTCATCACGGCTTGCAACACCCAGATTCGTGTGCGGAAAGATGTTCTCTTTGAGTCCTTCCTCACACATAGCCGCCAAATACCCCGCCGTAGACTTGTATCCGAGCCTTCCCAGGACATCACGATAGACCGAATACTTGAGTTCCGGCTTATCGCCCGTCACAAAGAGGAGTTCTGTGCACCCAAGGTAGGCTCCTTTTCTTGCCACATCTATGACCTCATCAGGAGAGACAAAAAGCTTTCCTTCCTCAGGCTCAATCTTAAACGTGCAATAACCGCAACGGTCTCGACAGAGCCTTGTAAGAGGTACAAATACGTTCTTTGAAAACGTAATTGGTTTCTTACCCCTTTCCCTGACACGAGAGGCAGCAAGAACTAGGAAGGGGATTTCACCCCTATCTAAATCCATAATAAGGATGGCATCTTCTCTATTTATTAGTCCACCCGAAGCTGCCTTAAGTAATATCTCTTCCAATCTTGGAGACAGAACCCCCAATGAAGCCTCTTCAATACCGAAGAGGCTGAACATGCTCCTTATTTTCCCTATGCCGAAGAGT
>PSLL01000033.1:2299-28583 GCA_040289575.1 Candidatus Dadabacteria bacterium
CGAAAGAGGTCATTATCGGGATTCCTCAAGAGCTTCTTTGCGCCTTCTGGGCTCTTTTCATAATCGTATCCTCTTACAATAACAACGGGAACACCCTCCGTCTTTCCCATAACGAGTCCTGCCGCCGCTGAAATCTCATCTGCTATAGCAATGACTGTTGCGTGAAGGTCGTAACCCTTTGAATCCTCTTTCCCCCTGTAATCCTTGAGGGGATTTATCCCATAGCATCCAATTGCAATCTGGACAAGTCCCTCCCTCCAAGGTCTTCCCACCGTATCCGTTATTATAACCGACACATCAAGGCCGAGTTCATTTCTGAATCCCTCTGCAAGCCCCCTTGCAGATTGGTCGGGATTATCGGGAAGAAGGGTCACCTCTTCTCCCCCGCTTACATTCGACATATCCACACCGGCATTGGCACAAACTATCCCCTTTGTATTCTCCACTATAAGTCTACCCCTATCCATTTTCACTATTCTTTGGGATTCTCTAAGTATTATTTCCACAAATCGAGGGTCTTTGTCAAGCAGTTTTGATACCGCTATGGAGAAATGAGAAGGGGAAACATCATTAACCCTTACAATCCGTCCCTCCGACTTTGAAACTACCTTCTGGGCAAAAACAATAATGTCTTTATCTTGAATTGATATATCTTGATTAAATGCGGCATCGATCACCATCTTTACCAAGTTATCTCCGGGCTTAATCTCAGGAATTCCTGAAATGGGTATGATAGATATAACATCTGGCATTTTTATGTTCTAAAGACGACTAGTCTTATCTAAACATCACTATTATACCCTATCCTTCTCCTCGGAAACCCCAGGGTTTAAAAAGTAAGAGCTTCCTAGCAAAATCAAAGGTCTGTCTCTCACAATTAGATCCTAATTATCAAAAAGCTCCAAAACCCTCTGTGCGAGCCTACGGGCTTTTTCATCATTTGACATTACCGTATCGGCAACTAGGGGCTTTATTCCGATTGACCTTATTCGATCTGTCTCAAGGGCATCCTTTTCATCAATCACAATCTTATCTAAAAAATCCTTATAAAGCCTAGCTACTGCGGCCGATGACACCTCCAAGCCTAATCCGCGCATTAGCCTGTCTGCGGGGCCCTTTAATGGCACACCGCCTACAAGTGGGCTTATTGCAACGACCTTAGTTTTTGCTCTCTGAAGCGTCTCTCTAATCCCCTGAACCGCAAGTATTGGACCAATGCTTATAATAGGATTACTTGGGCAAATTATTATCCCCCTAGCTTCCTCTACTGCCTGAACAACTCCAGGGGCGGGTTTTGCCTTTTCTATCCCTTTTATGGATATTTCTTTTACCTTGGGGTTCATTCTCCTCTTAATCAGATACTCCTGAAAGTGCATTTCTCCCTCATCGGCTATTATCCATGTCTCTACATCATCATCGGTCATAGGAAGAATTTTTATATTATTGATTCGGAAGGCTTTGGCTATCCTGGAGGCGATCTCAGAGGGAGGGAGTCCGATACTTCTTAAATGAGTCCGGTATATGTGGGTCGCAAAATCTCGGTCTCCAATATTGAACCAGGTTTCGATGCCAAATCTCTCAAGCGACTTGAGACAGTGGAATGAATCTCCTCTAATCCCCCAGCCCTTTTCCCTATCCACAACCCCTGAGAGCCAGTATATAATCGTATCAACATCCGGGGATATTCTTAGTCCAGATATTTGTATATCATCTCCGGTATTAACTATCACAGTAAGTGATTCATTTCGGAGAATTTGGGAGAGGCCCTTTAGAAACTTAGCGGCTCCAACCCCTCCGCCAAGGGCTGTAATCATCACACTAACCTTCTTGAGATTTGATCGGCGTAAGACAGAGATTTAATTTGGGCTTATTCCATCCTAATGCCAGATTCGAGGTTTAGAATATGTAAGACGGTACTAACTGTCAAGCTTTGATTTAACTCATGTTATGCATCCATACACTTAAGTGGTGTCATTCCTAATTAAAACCCTTGGGAATGCATAATATGAAACTTAGACTTAAAAACAGACAAGAATGTCTGTTCCATCTTAATCATGGTAGGTTAGACATTCCTGTCTGACAATCCTCGCGTTAGGCAATTATGGCTTTCCGTTATCGGGCCGACAGCGGTTACCCACTGGATAGTCCGGGTGATAGTGATGGGGCTTTGGGAGTGAAATACATTTGAGACATGCCCCACGCTCGCCGCTTTTTGCAGTACCCGGCAGTTTCTCACAGTCAGCGGCTGTGCGAGATTCATGCCCATTGCTGTGAGCAAATGCAACAGGCGCTATGCCCAGAAGCAACGGTAAGACCATTACAATCCCAAACCCGCGAAACAGAAACGATTTCTTCTGACTCTTCATGGTATTCCTCCGTTTTTTGGATTTTTGTGTTTAAACTCTATTACTTAAGAAAGGTTGCTATTGTCGAGAAAATTTCTCTATTTCACATTAATTCGGAATAAACTTTCTGAAAATGTTAACTCTAGATTGAGAAAGCGGGTACCGTCAAACCTAAATCTTTAGAATATCGTTCTTTATAAACTTTTTATACCAGACATCAAATGTGCCTTTGTCCGCAAAATGGATTTCAAAGGGAGCGGCAATATCCCCTATTTCTCTATCTGCAACTATTAACATTTGAGAAACCTCTTTTCCGAGAAACTCAGTAGGAAAGTACCTTGAAGTGATATAAGCAGATTCTATTTAGAAAATAGTAGGAGCGCACACACGCACATGTAGAGTCATCATACATGGGTAATTCCAGAACAATTTAGATTAGAATCAACTAAGAATCAATCTCATTAAAAGCTACCTTGCCCGCCTTTTATGGAAATGGTAGCTTTTTAGCCTATGTCTAAGGAAGTTATTAAAGGCGGCTTTCCTTTAAGAGGAGAATTTACTCCTCCCGGCGACAAATCCATCTCACATAGAGCAATTATTATCGGGTCTCTTGCGAAAGGCACGACTCATATCAAGGGTTTTCTCTTAAGCGACGATACGCTGTCGAGTGCAAATGCCATGGGGATGCTCGGCATTCCGATTGAGATTCAAGATGGTAATGTCGAGATAAAAGGAAAAGGGCTTTTTGGGCTGAGTGAACCGGGGGATTTCATTGATGCGGGAAACTCGGGGACTACGGCAAGGCTGCTTATTGGACTCCTGAGCGCGCAGAGATTCTTCTCCGCAATAACCGGGGATAAATACTTGAGAGTGAGACCCATGGATAGGGTTGTAAAGCCCCTGACGATGATGGGAGGGAAAATCTGGGGAAGAGACGAAGGCAAAAGGCTTCCCATTGCCATTCAGGGCGCAAAATTATCCGCCATCAAGTATCAGTCGCCAGTATCAAGCGCACAGGTAAAATCCGCCATCCTTCTTGCCGGACTCTATGCAGAGGGAGAAACAGAGGTTATAGAGCCTGTCCCTACAAGAGACCACACAGAGAGAATGCTTTCATATCTAGGTGTGGATGTTATAAAAAACGGGACGGGCGTTAGAATTAAAAACGCAGGGGAGTTTAAAGGCGTAGAGGTCTCGGTCCCGGCCGATATTTCTTCGGCGGCGTTTTTTATTGTTGCCGCCCTCATTAACCCCGGCTCTGAAATTCTAATTAAGAACGTGGGAATAAACCCCTACAGAACAGGCATTATAGAGATTCTTAGAGAAATGGGAGGCGATATTGAAATACTCAATAAAAGAGAATCGGTGGGCGAGCCTGTGGGGGATATATTAGTCAGATCAAGCGTATTGAGGTCAGTCCAAATAAAGGGGGATATGATTCCAAAGGCAATTGACGAGATTCCCGTAATCTCCGTCGCGGCGTGCTTTGCAGAAGGAGAAACGGTGATAAAAGATGCGAAAGAGCTCAGGGTAAAAGAGACCGACCGGATTCGGGCAATGACGACAGAGTTAAGAAAACTCGGTGCCCAAATTGAAGAACTCGATGACGGAATGACAATCATCGGTAAAGAGAACCTAAAGGGCGCGATGTGCTCAACCTGGGGGGATCATAGGATCGCAATGGCCATCGCCGTTGCGGGGAGCCGAGCCGAGGGTGTTACAGAGATTGAAGGTACTGAATGTGTATCTGTATCCTTTCATGGATTTTTTGATGTGATGAAAAAGCTCAAGAGCGAAAAATAATTATCAGCCACGAATGAATACGAATTTAGATGAATAGAAGAATACAGAAAACAGGGTACAGGATACATGGACTTGAGGTTTTTCCCTGTATTCTGTGTTCTGTATACTGTATCCTTCCTTTTTCATTCGTGTCAATCTGCGGCTAAATAGGTACGATGAAAAAAGGCATTATTATAACAATTGATGGCCCCTCGGGGGCAGGAAAGGGAACGGTTGCCCAGGCCGTTGCAAAAAGGCTTGGGTTTTTATACATGGATACAGGGGCTATGTATAGAGCCGTCGCGCTTTTAGTGCACAGAAATCTGACTAATCTAAATGACGAAAAAGAGCTTACGGAACTGATTCTCGGGGTCCATATCTCTTTTAAAACCAACTCCAATTACAACTTAAGGGTATTTCTCGGTGAGGAGGATGTAACAGAAAAGATTAGAACACCGGAAATATCCCGCCTTTCCTCAGACATTGCTACAAAAAAGATCGTCAGGGATTTTCTCAAGGCGATGCAGAGGAGAATTGGGCGTGAGGGAAAAATAGTGGCAGAAGGAAGGGATATGGGAACATACGTATTTCCCAATGCGGATTTTAAATTCTACATTGATGCGTCTCCTGATGAGCGGGCAAAAAGGAGGTGGCTTCAATTAAAAGAGAGCGGAATCAAAGCGGATATAGAGGACATAAAGAAAGAGATTGAAATGAGGGATAGGCAGGATATGGAGAGGCGTGAATCGCCCTTGCATCCCGCCTCAGATGCAGTCATAATAGATACTACAAACCTTAAAGCGGATGAAGTGGTAGAAAAGATAATTAAGACCATTGAGGAGGCAAAAATATAAATGAAAAAAATCATACTGGCTGAGAGCGCTGGTGTTTGTTTTGGCGTAGAGAGGGCACTCAAAAAGTCATACGAGGTTACGGATAAATCGGATGGCGAGGTCTATTCATTAGGACCTATAATACATAATCCACAGGTCGTAAAGCACCTGGAAGAGAAAGGCGTAAAGGTTATCGGGAGATTAGAAGACGCCCACGGCGGTACGGTTATGATCCGTGCTCATGGCGTACCAGTAGGAACCCTAGGCACTCTAAAAGAGCGCGGGCTCAGTGTTGTTGATCTTACGTGTCCTATTGTGAAGAAGCTTCAGCATTCCGTAAAAAAGCTGGCCGAAGAGGGGTATTTTATAGTGATAGTCGGAGACAAAAAACATCCTGAAATTATAGGTGCAATGAGCTATGCAGACCCGGAAAGCGTAACGGTTGTAGAGAGTAAATCAGAACTTGAAGAATGGGTATTTACAAAGAAAAAGGTGGGCATTGTCGCTCAGACTACGATTGCATTTGACAGGTTCCGTGAGGTAGTAGATACGTTTCTTGAAATGAGCGTAGAGGAAATAAAGGTTTTCAATACTATCTGTGATGATATTTTTAACAAACAGCGAGAGGCTGTAGAGATTGCAAAATCCGTAGACGTAATGATTGTAATAGGCGGAAAGAACAGCTCAAACACAACGAAGATTGCAAAACTCTGTCATGAGGTAAATCCGAACACATACCAGATAGAAACCGTAGAAGAGGTTCGGTCCTTAGGATTTGATCTAAATGAAAAAACTATTGGCGTTACCGCCGGGGCATCAACCCCTTCGTGGATTATAGAGGAGATACTCCAAGGTCTAAGAGAAGGCAAAGAAAGGAGATAAAAGGGCTTTTAGAGAGGGTATATTATTAGATATATTATCACCGTAATCATGATACGGGAATGATTCGCGAGCTGTCCTCACAATTGCCTGTCTCGTTCAATAAATCAAATACAACTTATTATCTTGAAAAAGAGATGCACACTATGACGGAAGAAGAAAAAAACTTTTCAGAGCTCCTTGAAGAAACCATGCGTGTTCCCGACAGGGGACAGATTTTTAAAGGTAAAGTTGTGCGTGTCGATGAGGAGGACGTATTTATCGACTTCGGTTTTAAGTCCGAAGGAATTGTCCCTATCAGAGAATTCTATGTGAAGACCGGCGAGTCTAAGGTAAATGTAGGGGACGAGGTTGAGGTGGTACTGGAGAAATGGACGGGTAAGGAAGGGATTCCTACACTCTCTAAAAAGAGAGCCGATCTCATTAAAGAGTTCGAAAGACTGGAGCGAATCTACGAAAGCGGAAAGTTAGTCATCGCAAAACCCATAGAAAAGGTAAAAGGTGGCCTCATTGCCGATGTGGGTGAAAAGATTGAAATAAGAGCCTTTCTCCCAGCCTCACAGATTGATATAAGACCACATACTAAACTAGACCAGTTCATAGGAAAAACACTTGAAGTAAAGATTATAAAACTGTCAAATGAGGGAATTGTTCTATCAAGGAGAAATTATCTAGAAGAACAGAGGGAGATTCTTCGTGCCAGTGTTCTTTCCACACTGAAGGAGGGAAAGACCGTATCGGGTAGGATTGTAAAGATTATTAACCAAGGCGCTTCTGTAGATTTGGGCGGAGTCGAGGGGTTCATTCCCATAAGTGAGCTGTCGTGGGGAAGGATAAAACAGCCGGGGGACGTTGTTTCAGTAAATGAAGAAGTGAGAGTCAAGGTCTTAAAGATTGAAGAGAACGGGAAAATCTCTCTTAGTCTCAAACAGACCCGACCCGACCCATGGACTTCTGTTGAGAAAAGATACAAGCCGGGTGCCAAGGTAAGAGGTAAGGTAGTCTCAGCTACGGATTTCGGCGTGTTTGTAGAAATCGAGCCGGGCGTTGAGGGATTGGTTCACATATCTGAGATAACTTGGACAAAGCGGTTCAGACATCCAAAGGAGATAGTAAATGTGGGTAGTCGTGTAGAAGCTGTGGTGCTCGAGGTTGATGTTGATAAAAGGCGGATGGCTCTTAGTCTAAGGCGCATCGAACGCAGTCCCTGGGAAATATTCAAGGAAAAGAACGCCCCCGGAACAAGGGTAAAGGGAAGGATCAAGAACATCACGGATAGGGGTATATTCGTAGAGGTAGAAGGGGATTTGGTGGGGCTAATCCGCCCCAGCGATGTCTCTTGGAAGAATAACGTAAATCTGAAGGAAGGATTCAGAACTGGCGATGAAATTGAGGTCGTTGTACTTAGCGTAGATGAAAAGAACCAGAGAATCGGACTCGGCATCAAGCAACTTACAAAAGACCCATGGGAGGATATCCTTGAAAGATACAAACCGCATGAGACCATTCTCAGTGGGAAAGTCAAGGATATTAAAGATAGGGGGATCGTTCTAGAGCTTGAGGGTGGAATTGAAGGGTTTATAAGGGCATCAGAATTTAGCCATGAAAAGATAATGGACTTATCCAAGTTCGTTAAAATCGGTGATGAGGTCACTGCTCAGGTGATCGGTTTTGAGAGGGAAAAACGCCGGGTCAATTTAAGCAAAAAGCAGTATGATGAGTGGACTGAGAAACAAAGGGTTTCAAATTTCCTTTCCTCTCAGGGGGAAGGATCGATAAAACTTGGGGATGTCTTAGGTGATAAATTAAAATCTCTAATAAAGGAATGATTAAATTGCGAACCTTCCTGTTTGCAGTGACCGTTGTGATACTTATAGTTTTTGCCTTTATAGCCGGCTTAGGGCTTGGTCTTGTAATCTCCGGCGAGGATAGCTTTACTGGCGGCGAAAGGGTTGCCGTGCTCGAAGTCGATGGCATAATCCTCGATTCCCAGCCGTACCTTGAAAGCCTTTCTAAAATCAAAAAAGACGACAGGATTAAAGCAGTTGTTTTAAGGATTGACTCTCCGGGTGGGGCGGTTGGTCCGTCTCAGGAAATCTATAGTGAGATTAAAAAGATAAGAGAAAAGAAGCCCATAATTGCCTCAATGGGATCAGTAGGTGCTTCGGGGGGATATTATATCGCATGCGCCGCAGAGAAGATAATTGCAAACCCCGGAACGATTACGGGGAGCATAGGTGTGGTTGCCGAGTTTACAAACTATGAGCAACTCCTTAAATGGGCTAAGGTAGACGTTCAGGTAATAAAGAGCGGGGAATTTAAGGACGTAGGCTCGCCGTTTAGGGAAATGACCGATGCCGAGCGGAAATACATTCAAAATCTAATTGATAACGTCCACTCTCAGTTCGAACATGCCGTCTCAGAAGGAAGAGGGATTGATCTAAAAGACGTGGATAAAATCGCCGACGGGAGGGTATTTACTGGAGAGCAGGCAAAGAGCCTCAAGCTTGTTGATGAATTAGGCTCAATTAGTGATGCAATTCGTCTTGCAGGAGCTATGGGCGGAATAAAGGGTGAGCCCAATGTCGTTTATTATCCAAAGAAAAAGGTGAATATACTTGATTTCCTTCTTTCGAAATTTGAATCTCACGGACTCATAGACGGGATTCCGATAAAAGAGCGTTTTGGACTTTTCTACCTTACCAATTTAGCCACTAATTAAAGGAGCAAGAATGAGAATAAATCGGGATGCATGATACAGAATACAAGTAAATCATGCATCGTGCATCATGAATCCTGCATCTTGTATATTCGTGTTCATTCGTGGCTAAAATTTTTATCATCATGAAAACGATCTGGGCTCCTTGGCGAATCGAGTATCTAAAGGAGGAAAAAGAGGCGGGGTGCATATTCTGTAAGAAACCTAAAGAAAACAAGGATAGAGAAAACCTCATAATCTATAGAGGCGAAACCGGATTTATCATTATGAACCGCTATCCTTATTCGAATGGCCATCTCATGGCAGTGCCATACAGGCACATAAAGGAACTCGAAGAACTCGATGACCGAGAGAGATTAGAACTTATGAATCTTGTGATTAAATGCCTGGGGATTCTAGAGGCGCTTAAGCCCGATGGATCCAATATCGGAATGAATCTTGGTTGGGCCGCCGGGGCCGGAATTGATGACCATATCCATTTCCATATCGTTCCAAGATGGAGCGGGGATACAAACTTTATGCCGGTTATTGGAGATATAAAGGTTATGCCCGAATATCTGGGCGAAACCTATTTGAAGCTTATCGAACAGTTGAAATCGAAAGCGTAGTTCTTTCTCAAACATGAGGGTGCAAGTATCAGAAATAGCAATTCAGAAAAGCAATTGACATAAAGAGATGCGGATGAAACAATAAAAGAGCAAAGCTTTAGCTTTATACATAATTCGTCTACATTCGTGACCAATTAATTGAGGGCTTAAAAGGAGATGAGAGATGAGATTCATAAAGATAGTTATATTGGCTATCTTCTTTATTCTGGTCCTTACGATTGTGTTTCAGAATCAAGAGGTCTTTACACACAAGTTTAATATAGGACTTGACGTTAAATTTTATCAAATAGGGCCTTATACAACATCCAACATAGTGCTTATTGCAACTGCATTTTTTGTCGGCGTAATCTTTGCGATTATCTGGGGTGCCTTTTATTCCGTGTCCATGAGAAATCGGATCAAAGAAAAGGAAAACAGAATAAAAGAGCTCGAATTGCAAAGAAAAGAGATTCAAATCCCTAAATTCGACGAATCAGCACCCGTACAAGAAGCGGCGAAGAAGTGATATATTGACCGGACTCATATAATAATTTTAAGGATTGCCTGCACCCTAAGATACTATCAATCAATAGAATCGAAAAAACTTTTCAAGCATCTAAGTATTATAGTTAGAAGGGTGATTAATTAGGGAAATAGGTAATTTTTCATTATTTAAAAATTACCCCTTGACATTTAAAGTAAAATACTTTATTTTTATATTAGAAATTAATAAATAAACTTAATTTTAATGTCATCCTCCATCCTCCTTTAAGAAGGTGGGGAACCCTAAAATTAGGGTTCCCCACTTAATTTTTTTTAGACCTATATATTTCTTGTGTGGGTATTGTGTAAATGTACACACTCAATAGTGTATTATTACACATTTAGAGATATTTCTATACTTCTTAGATTATAACCTTCCGTAAATATTAGAGACTAAAAAACATGAAACCCTGGTATAAACATTGCTTATATAAATATGGGTTTACTAGGGGGGAAACGAAAGAGCAGATGAATTCTTAAAATCTACTCCCCTTTATTAAGCCTCGAAAAACCCAAGGCTTCTCGTAAAGAACCTCAAATAGGCCCAGCAGCACCAAATAAAAACCCAGGAGGCCCACTATGCTAAGGAGAATTTACACCACCTTTACCTTTTCTCTATTTGGGTTTTTTAAAGCGTCCTTTTTTATTTCCCTACTCTACCTTTTCATCTTTTTGGTTATGAAATCCGAGCATGTATTGTACGTAGAGAGTATCAAAACACTGAGCGTCCTAAGTAGTCCCGTAATAAGAGCACAGAATCGAGAACTCATTTACCCAGATACTAAAGAGGTCAAAATCAGCCTCGAGGACTTGATAAAAGAAACCGATATCCTTAAATACGTACTCAAGTTCTCCAGCCAATTATCCTACTCTGATGCCCTTAGACTCTCTAAGCTCATAAAAGAAGAATGCGAAAACTATGGACTCGATCCCTTTCTTATACTAGCTGTAATTAAGGTTGAAAGCGAATTCTCCCCTAAAGCCATATCTCCTACAGGTGCGATAGGGCTTATGCAGATTACACCTGAGACTGCAGAATTTATAGCGGGAGAATTGGGGGTCTCTATTGATGGAGCCAAATCCCTTTACAATCCATTAATCAATGTTAGGTTTGGAATCTACTATATATCTTTTCTAATCAATCGCTTTAAAACAGTTGAATGGGCGCTTGCCGCCTACAATGCCGGACCAAACAGTTTCTCAAATACTCAGGAGAATTTTGGAAAACGGCTTCCGGTCTATGTAAAGAAAGTGATTAGTTTGAAAAATTGGCTTGAAGCGAGAAGAATAGCAGCAGAAGAGAGTTAACAGAAGAAACTAAAATTATGGAATTATTCATGTCCCCTGGAGCGAGACAATTGCGCACGCTTCCGGTCAAGTGCCATCTTGAAGACGCGAAGCGTGTTTAATTCGATAATATTCTTTCCCCGTGTCATATTTTGACCATGCCTTCTGACCAACAATGTAACATCTTCTATTCGTTTAATCTTAATGTTTAATTCTTTAGCACGGTTAAACCAGTCGTGGTCTTCACCAAATATGAGTGTATTATCGAAAAGCCCTACTTTTGTAAAAACCGATTTTCGATAAACACCCGCTCCTATGTAATATCGGAAGGATTCCTTTGGATTTCCGATGTATTCGTATTTGTTATTTTGGGGATTCATTTTCATCAGTTGCGCGTAACCATGGATCACTTCAATTTCGGGATCACATAATAACTCACCAATTAGAAAATTTAAATTATTATCAGGCCAAAGATCGTCAACGTCCAAAAAAGCAATAAACTCGCCCGAAGCATCTTTGATTCCACGATTTCGTGCAGAGGCCGGCCCTCCGTTTTCTTGTTTAAAATAACGAATATCACATGGAAGTTGCAGAATTATCTCTTCCGTTTTGTCTGTTGAGCCATCATCCACAATGATCAGTTCAAGAGCGGGATAATTTTGAGAAAGGACGTTTTCCACAGCTTCATTGATGAAACGCTCTCCGTTAAGAACAGGAATTATAACACTGACTAGTGGCTTTTTACTGGAGTCAACAGTATTATCATGACCATGAAAATCAGTGTGATGGGTCAACCGATAATTTGGTGACCCTTTTAGAAAATCCAAAATTGCCAATGGAATCTTTTTCAAATCTCCCCCCAGTTCAAGAGTATAACCAGGTAAAGTTGAAGACAACCGACAGATAAAATCGTGTGTGTGACGGCCGACATATGGCAGTTGAGACATTGTGGTGAACGAAGTGACACGCTGAATTTTCCAGCTCGGCTCAGGCATAAGCCTACTCCCATCCAGATTAACAACCTGGGGTATCAAAATAGCTTTTAATGGCATCGCCGGAGCGATTTGTTTTCCGAATTGTGGATAGAGAAACATGACTGCTTTTTCCCGATCCAACCTTTGGGGATTTTTTATCAATTTGGAGAATTCAGGAAAATTTACCATATGATCCACATTTAATTTTGCGGTGCAGTATAAGCTGTATACAAGTGGCTCCGGTTCCAGACGAACAATAAGGTAGTCATCTGCAAGATAATACAGGCCTGCCTGTAGGCAGGATAAAGCGGTAGTGGATTTACCAATGCCACCCTTCCCGGTAATCAGCACCGCCCCTTCTTCCGTTCCAATTGCTGCTGCGTGGAGAAGTTGGCATCCATTCTTCTCCATCCACCAGTGGAATAGTGTACGCAGAGGGGAAGCATGTACCCAATACGGTAATGTCTCGGCTTTCTGAACCCAGTAAATACCGGTTTTTGTTAAATGATCCATAAGATTAACCGAACACTCAATCCAGTGAAATGCGGTCTTAATGTGACTACTGTTAAACCCCCATATATCTCCCCTGTCCGTAAAACTCTCCCTATTACAAGGAGGAGGAACCATATCTACAGACGTAGAATCACTATCCCAAATGCAAAGCGTGAGGTCGGGAAGATTAACCTCTGGTATGCGGAGATGTTCCAGAGCCGGAGTGAGATGCGAAACCAGATTTTCTCCTGCGAATATCAGGCGAACGGTTGTTCCACCTATTTTATAGAAATGATGGAACTCCCCTGCGGATTCCTTTGCCTTCAGAAATCTTTTGTAACACCTTTCAAAAAAGTCTATCTGTTCGGACTCAGTTTTTTGTATTCTGTCCATTGATCATGAAACCCATTCATATCAATCAACACAAACAAACTCGAAAAAAATTTAATTGATCCGGTTTAAAAGCATTGATCAGTTAAAACTACCACCTAAGAATAGGGTTTTTTACCTCCATCTATAATTCGCAAGGCATATGCGCTTCTATGCCACAACTGTGACAGGTAAATAGGGCGTTAGAACCCCATTTTCTAATTGGTAGACTTCATCAGCATGGGAGACTATAGACATATCATGGCTAATTATCAAAACCGCCGGGCAATCGTCCAAGTCGGTGAGGTTATTCATTAACTGTCTTACTGCGGCTCTATCGAGATGGTTTGTTGGTTCATCAAGGATGAGCAGCTTGGGACAGCGAAGGAGGGCACGGGCGATTGCTATGCGCTGACACTCACCGCCCGATAGCAGAACTCCGTCTTCTCCTACTTGTGTATCGTATCCTTCGGGCAGTTGTTGGATAAATTCATCGGCTAGAGCAAGCCTGGAAGCACGAATTATTTGCTGCCTTTCAAGAATCGGTGCTCCATACCCAATATTTTCAAGAATCGTTCCAGAAAACAGCGTGGGATTCTGCATTACAACTCCAATAGAACGTCGCAAGTGCGCAATGTCCAACTCCTCGTATGGTACTTTATCAGCGTAAAGATGGCCATCACATGGACGATAAAAACCCAAAATAAGCTTAATGATGGTGCTCTTGCCTGCACCATTTGGTCCGATGATTGCCAAGGTAGAATCTGGATTAACGACGAGATTGAGATTCCGGAGTATAGATTGATCATCATAACTAAATGAAACGGACTCAAGAGAAAGAGAGCCTTTAAACTGTATCTTTTTTTTGCCACGATACGGCTCAGTCTCTTCAGTTTGCACCAAATTATACAAAGTAACCACAGATTCATTTCCAGCAACAATATCGGTAATTGAAGAAGTTATATTGTTCAATTGACTATAGAGGAAACCAGCCGCCACATAAAAAGATAGTAATTCCCCAATGGTCATAGAACTCCTCGCTATGGTGCCCCCCCAACTATAATAATAAGGATCCCAGAGATTCCAGTCAGAATTTGTTGAATCTGACCATTAATGGCATATATATAAGCCATCCTTTTGGTAGTGTTCTGAAGCCTTTCTATATTTTTAGTCTGACGTTCAATCTCTGCCCGTTCAGTCGACTGAATTTTGGTCAATTCCATGTGACGTAACACAAAAAGTATTCCTTTACTGAACACCTCGAAAGCTCGCTGAAAGACACGTACCCTTTCCTTGACCATAACACCGATATACCTATTTGTTAGAAAAACCACCGGAAAGATTGAACCCATCACCAAAAAGAGGGTCCAATTAAAATAAAACAAAACGAAGCACAGCCCCAAACTGGTAAAAAGCGATGGTAGGAGCTTCGATACAAGGGCATCACTCACGTTACTGAGCCTTTCAGTATCCTGAACGATCCTTGCGTGCAGTGTTTTCTGATCGACTCCGGTATGAAAAGCCCGGGAGAAATCGTAGAGCTTTCTTAAAATATCCACACGCAAATTAAAGATGGCTGTTTGGATGATATTGATATTTACCGCACGCAACCCCAGGGAAATTCCGGAGTTTGCAAGTCGAAATGCGAAAATGCCTAGCCCAATGATTATAAGGAGATTAACATCCTTTTGAGGTATCACCTTATCAAATGCAAAACGAACAAGGAAAAGGGTGGGTAGAATTAGCAATGATTGGGCGGCCGAGCCAACGGCGTTTAATAGGAGAAGCCTGTACTGGCCTTGGTAAAACTTAATGAAATAGCGCCACGCGGGCAAATAAAAAAAAGACTTGTGTGATTCCTGACCGTTAGATTTATTCATAACTCAGCTTTTAGTTCCATCAGTAATCATCTTCGATAACAGCTTTTTATTCGTCCTTCTAATACCAGCTGATAAAATCAAAAATAAAAGTTGACGTAAGTTCCTCGCGTTAAATCGATATTGAAAAAATTTTGGAAATTCAACTACTGATGGTAATAATCCCGTACCATTAGTTAAACGTAGATACTCTATAAGGTAGAGAGGAAATCCACCCAGAAGTGCATTTTCTTGGCTATTCATAATATAACGGTATTCAAAACGTTCAACCGGCGATACCGGAATATCGTTGACCTCAGCCATAACCGAACTTGGTATACGCGCTTGAAATTTATCCTTCAAATAATTCAACGCTCTTTTTAGTCTCAATCCCACCCGGTGCGTTTTTGCCTGTTCGATTAATCGCCTCCAATCAATCTCTAAATCCGAGTAATTTATAACCGTCATAGCATCGGCAATCCAACGGATGGATGGTTCCGGATTCCATCTAACTCCATGAATAATGATATGTAAAAGTGTATCAACTGGGTTTAGGGCAGAAGTAGAAACGCCGCATACCGCCGTAGGTACGGAACCTTCCCAAAAATCCCTGTCAGAATCCTCCCGGCAGGACTCGAATAAAAGATGCCAATGGAGATCGAATTCCTTCCCGGATTGGTTTTTGAACTCTGTGGAATGCCGATAACGTAGATCTTTCTCTATTGACTTGGTCGTTGACATCCAACCTGCTTTCCTAAGCAAATCAATGGCTGATGAAGCCTGCGAGGTAGGAACGAGGATGTCAATATCTGCCATAGGGCGAACACCATAGTTCTTGTAATAGAGTAATGTCAATGCGGTACCTTTAAGTACCATGGTTTTTATGCCGGCATTGTGAAGGTAACGCAGAATTTCGCTCATATCATAAAATAATTTCTGATTCTCATACCATACTAATCGGTAGACTCCTTTTAGTCTGTTCATTAAAGGATCTCTCACTCCATGATGTTGTAAGTTCTTATACAGTAGCGGTAGCAACCGAAACGATCCTCTATCCATATGACCCTCAAAATCAGTAATACTTTTCCACTTCTCCCAGGCTTCAATTGCATCACTACCTTCTAAAAGTGCCGCCTGAAGAAGCAACTCTTGGTCTCTTGTCGCAAAAAAACCCTCACGCCATTCCATTTGCAGTTCTCCAAAACTTTTAGTGATTTTTCAACTCAGATCCCTATTCATATTGGTTCCTCACTCTACGGCGGCGATCAAGAGAGGCTTTCAAGATGCGTATGTAGTCCGTTTGAGATTTACGCTCACGGATAACGGTATTCGTGTTATGTAATCGTCTTTTCAAGACGACCTCAGGCATCATAAGACTTTTCAAATCCCGTTCCACTGCTTTTAAATACCAGTCAATAAATTCTCCCACTTGCCACCTGGTTTCAAATGGACCCACACGAAGAAAAGCGTTTCGTCTAATGAGCATTGCGCCAGTAACATATCCCAGCATCAATTCATCAGGGCAGTTTATTTTTTTTGCTATACCCTCATCCAGCTCCAGACTAATAAACTGCCTCACGTGTCCGAATACTATGTCCAAATCGGGATAATTTTCAAGAATAGCCATCTGACGCGCTAGTTTATCTTCCACCCACAGATCGTCCGCATCGAGAAAAGCAAGGAATTTTCCTTGAGATAAATCTATCCCCCGATTTCGAGCGGCACCAATACCACCATGGGACCGGAAACAATATCGCACAGAATCAACCCCCCCCTGGCTATATCTGCACTCCCATCCGTTGAACCATCGTCTACCACAACCACCTCGATTGGGCGATAAGTTTGGGCCAATACGCTTTCAATGGCCTCAGCCAGATACTTCTCACAGTTGTATACAGGTATAATCACACTCACCAGAAATTTATTTGTCATTATCTTTATTTTTGATACTGTTTACCTTCGTTTTCTGATTGCGTTTACGGTCAGCGGAAAGGGAATAGGAATATTCATCCGCCTCAAGAAATGCAATGACCTCCCCTTGAGCAGCTGTGATACCAACATTACTGGCCACCGCGACGCCTTGATTAGATTGGTAAATATAATGAACCTCTTTAAAAGATCGGGCTATATTACCGCTGTTATCTGTAGAGCCGTCATCATGCTTTAATTGTAGATTGTAGCCTCATATCTATCAACGGCCTCTCTTTTTTGCAAAATCGTTACCTTTCGGTATTACTTTCTATCTGCCGTTTGATTGACTGTCGCATTGCTCGCAGGAGTTGACGATCATTGTCTTTTGCATTTAACGACGCATTAGAAGCGTGAACCCGCTTATGTACCAATACTTCAGGTATAATCGCCATCGGTATTTTTTTATCTTTGGCTCTGGCAAACCAATCAACATCCTCGGCTGTCAAATATGAAGTATCGAAATTTCCAATCAAATCAAATAATGATTTGCGTGCGACCAAAGTCTCCATTATGTAGCCTACACATTCTCTTTCCAATAGTTCTTTCCTGAATCCCAGTGGTATAGACTGTCCGGGTTCCAAAAAATGCCTAACCTTAGTAACTGTATACTGAATCAGCGGATTGCGAACCATATAACCTACTTGGGTACTCAATTTATGTGGCTCCCATATATCATCATGAGAAATAAAGGCAATAAACTCACCCCTTGAAGATTCTACACCAAGATTATAAGCGTCCGCAATTCCTCGATTAACTTGTCTGACAAACCGTACAATTGGAAATGATTTGGCAATCCGTTCGGTACCGTCAACCGAATTACCATCGACTACAATGATCTCCAAGGGTCGCTTATCAGACGCTAAGACGCTATTTATCGCTGAAGCAATGAAACGCTCCCCATTTTTAACAGCGAGAATAACAGATATTGTTGGCTCATTCATGGGCAGCCCATTTCTCTTTATCAGAGGGTCTATCGTGGGGTTTTTGTAAATTCCACACCCGCTCTCCACAATTCATCAAATTCAAACCAGTTAGAAAGCTTTCTTATATTTTCTTGTTTGCGCCTGCGATCCAAAGATTTCTTAAGAGCCTTAAACATGTATTTCTTGCCTAGATTTTCATTGTGGCTCATATTCTGTGCGTGCACACGGTAATAAAGCGTAATCTCCTTCAAAATCGTGATCGAAACATCTAATTCTCTAGCGCGCAAAAACCAATCATGATCTTCCCAATGTAGAAGCGATTCATCAAACATTCCAACCCTATCGAATACAGATTTTTTAAACAAGCCGCTTCCTAGATGAACATTGGCTAATATATTTTCCGGCCCCCGGAATTTGATATTAATATCCGGAGCGCCCGGCATCTTTATATACTGAATACGGCCCATAACAACATCCAATGCCGGGTCTTCAATCAAGCGATTTAGTTGAATATTCAACTTGTTATCTGGCCAAAGATCGTCGGCATCCAAGAAACCTATGATTTCCCCACGCGCCATTTTAAGACCGGTATTTCGGGCTGAGGCCGGGCCGCTATTGCTTTGATAAATATAGCGTATGTCTTCGCCCATGCTCGCAGCTACTTTAGCCGTATCATCCGTTGATCCATCATCAACGATAATGACTTCCAAGGGGTTATATCTCTGATAGAGGATGCTTTCTACTGCCTCGCATAGAAACCTCGCCCCATTGTAAACGGGCACAATAACGCTAATAAAGAGTCTTGTAAATGTCATTGTAGATAGATTGAACGCGCTTTTTTGAATATACCTATTCCTCTTCCGGCAGCTTCGGCGTGGGCCAGCCCGTTTCATCAACCTCATGTATAGGATCTAATAAAAGTAAATCCTGCATATCGGTATATTTATTCAAAACCGGGGCTTCAAATATAGGCTTTTTCTCGCTCAGCCCGGTTTCAATAAGACCATTGATTCCTTCTGAGCTTCTCCCTTTATCATCAACAACAAGGCCCTCTTCCTGTAGCTCCGATATAAATCTATTTATATCATTTTCTATATCAACGTGAGCACCTACATATTGATGTTTAATTATCGCAATAATATCGCCTATAGTGGCACCAATTTCGATAAATCGCCAGACATCGGCCCCAACTCCAATTAAACTGTAATAATTACCATTATCCAGGTTAATTATGACGGTTTCACCGTCAATAGTCTCATGAGAAATCTTAGGGCTATTGATTCTAAAACGATCATTCGGACTCATCTTTAACTCCTTTCTTGGATGTTTTTATATACACCAACCGACAACAGAAACAGCCTCATTATAGAACACAAAGTCTCTCCTTCCAAAAAAATCTTGAATGCGACTAACATCAAAACTCATTGCACTATTATCGTGACACTATCTAACAAGTCAACCCTAAAGAGGCACCGATTCAACTGTCGGATCAGACTTTAAGTGACATACTTCGAGGTTTAAATTACTGGGGCAAGTATGCACCCTATAAGATTTCTCATGTGGCTCCGCCACCTTGCCCACATTTTACGGATCGTAATATATTGATTCAATTGGACTTTAGACCAGTATTCTTGATAATAAATGTCCAATTTAAACAGTTATATAAGACTTTGGGCTGTAATTAAAAATCAAAATCTAGATAAAGAAAATAAAACTATTCAACCTTGGATTGATAAATTAGAGTTAGAACAGAGGGGTTGATTGTTGGGTTTATCTAGTTCGATGAAGCGACCACAACCATTATGACATCTAAAGAGATAAGATAATTGGATAATATATTATGGATATGAGTAATAGCGGCGATCTCATTCATCAATATGGCCTCATTTTCATTTTTGGAAATGTTCTGGTTGAACAACTGGGGCTGCCGATTCCTTCAATTCCTGTACTTCTTTTGGCCGGTGCCGCCTCTGCAAGAGGTGAAATCCCTTTGATTGGGGCTTTTACTTTGGGAGTTATTGCCAATCTCATTGCCGATTCTCTCTGGTACGAAATCGGCAGAAAAAAAGGGAGTAAAGTTCTTTCCATAGCCTGCAGAATTTCCTTAAATCCCGACTCCTGTGTGCGGCAGACAGAATCGTTCTTGGAACGGTGGGGATTTCCTTCCCTGATTATAGCCAAATTCATTCCCGGTTTCTCGATGATAGCACCGCCGACGGTGGGCTCGATGAAAAAACCGCGTTATTTCTTCTGGTTTTTTGATAGCCTAGGTAGCGGACTTTGGATAGGTATTGCCCTTATTAGTGGATTTATCTTTTCAGATACAATTGAAAGGGTTACAAGGGGATCATTCCGCTTTGGTCAGCTGGCAGCAGCAATTGTTGTTGTAGTTCTGGTTTTATTTATTATTGTCAAGTATTTTCAACGCCAGCGCTTTTATCAATCTCTCAATATGCCCCGCATCTCGGTAGATGAATTAAAGAAATTAATTAGTGAGGGGCACGAGCCTCTTATACTAGATGTCCGATCTGAGGTGGCTAAATCAATCGACCTCGCTGGCATTCCAGGCGCCCGACCTGTTTCACTAGAAAATTTGTCCAACCTCACTGATCTTCCGCATGACCGGGAGATCATCACCTACTGCAATTGCCCCAATGAGGCTTCGGCCGCCCTCGCGGCGCGCACACTCATAAATCAGGGATTTCGAAAAGTCCGCCCCCTTAAGGGTGGTCTTGATGCTTGGCGAGAAGCCAGATACCCAATTGAGGATCTGGAAACCGGTTCTATCGCTCCGAGAGAATCACCTATTGTAATCCTATCAACCAGAGAAAGTAAAGAAAAAGAGGAATAATATGAGGAGTTTTAAAATTATATTAATTCGCTCTTTATATCCAAAGGCAAAGGGGGGCATATTGACAGAAAACCCAAATAGAATAAAATGCTCATCATATGGAGGTGAAAGAATGGAGAGGATTTTAAGTATCCTTCTAGTTATGTTATTTGCTGTTTCCCCTGCTGGTTTTGCTTCGGTTGCAAAGAGGGAAGCTCCGGCACCAACACCCGCACCAACAGCAAAGCCCCGCTAAATGAAAACTTTATAAACTACATTAGCGTTAAGATGGCAATTCACCAGATAAATCAGCAAAAAGGGAGCATATTGACAAAAAATCCAAATAGAATAAAATCCTTAACACACAAATAAATCTTGAAGGAGGTAAAAATGAAGAGAGTGCTAAGTATCCTTCTAGCCGCGTTGTTTGCTGTTTCTCTTGTCGGTTTTGCTTCGGCTGCGGATATGTCAACTCCAGCCCCGGTAAAGAAAAAGCATCATATGAGACACAAGAAAAAAGCACCGGCAGCTGTTGTCACACCAGCACCTGAAACCAAGTGAACCGATTAAACTGGAGGCGGGGAAAAGAACTCTGCCTCCAGTCATACAAGCAGGTTCATCAATACGTTACAGCAAAAAATCCCCCAAAGATTCCGTGAATAAGTATAATCTATGCCTTCATTCATCAAGCTCCGCTTGCACAGTTAAAAGGCGTTAGGTAGAATCATCCTACCAAACTAGAAGATAACTCGAGTATCTATAGTGGGTATTCCCCAAATTGAAACCTATTGAAGTTGCTACTCGTCCCCGTAGCTCAGTAGGATAGAGCACAGGATTCCTAATCCTGGGGTCGTGGGTTCAAGTCCCGCCGGGGACGCAATCATCAAGATGGACAAGTACATATATGCCCTGATTTATCTAGTGTAATTGTCTTATCCAAAATATAATCTGTGATATAGAGAACACCTTAATCAAATCTAAAGATGGATTCTCTTAGAGATGCAATAGAAAAGTTAGCTAACTTTGAATTAACTACTGATCAATTGACCAGCAAAAAATATAGCAACGATAATATCTCGTAAGTCATTGAAAAGATTGGCGCGCCCGGAGGGATTTGAACCCCCGACCTTCGGATTCGTAGTCCGGCGCTCTATCCAACTGAGCTACGGGCGCATATACAAAAATCTACATCACTTTTCCTAGATTGTGAATAGTCATTTATAGAAGATACATAGACTAAGACATTCACGACTATTATGGAGTTTTAAGATAATATAGTTATATTACCTTCTCTAAAGGGATGCGTAAACAGGTTTGAAATCCAACCTTTATCACAAATTATAAAAAGGAGGAACCGAGAAATGTGGTTTATTTTGAAGATTACAAAGGACAGCGATGAAGTAAGCGTTGTGCAGGGGTTCAATAAATTTGACGATTGCTGGAACGAATATAGTAATTACCTCAGATCACCGTATAGCGTTCAAAACGGGTTTTTAAGAATTTGTTCCGCAAGTAGTGAAACCGAAGCAATAGAGGACATCAAAGCCAAAAGGCATGAGGACAAAGAGATCGCTATTAAAGAAAAGGGCTCCCCTGAGAGGGTGATTAAAGAATGGGCTAAGGTCTATGGGGTTGATATGAATAAGGCCGCCGAATTTACTACCGAAAAATTCCGCGAGGGAAAACCAAAAGACCTGTGGGCATCTGAAATGTCCGAGAAGCTAAAAGAGATTGGTTATAAAACCATACAGGGGAAGGTGGCAAAACACACCCTTGGGGGGTCGGAATATGCTTTTGTAGATTTTAGAAAAACTATTTCAACTAAAGATGGCTCGTTCCATAAAATGGAGTCCTATAAACTCAAGAACATCAATGGAAGATGGCTGATTGATGAAGTGGAAATAAGAGATGCAGAGGCAGACTTAGGAGGAGCAGAAGAATAATACTGGCGGAGAGGGTGGGATTCGAACCCACGAGGGGATTTAGTCCCCTACTCGCTTAGCAGGCGAGTGCCTTCGGCCACTCGGCCACCTCTCCTTAGTATAAACTCGGCCCTTGCTACCGCAATTAGGGTCTCATAAAGCAAGATAACTCGGCCATATAAGCGACCTATGGAAGCTTCTGATCGACTGGGTTTCGTTAATCACGCAGATTAAAAATAACTAAATGCTCTATGCGTGTCAAACTAATTTTTCCATGCTGCCGTTGTTGTATAATGAACAAGTATTTAACAAAATCCTAAGATCCACGGGTAGTTAGAATTTAAAAATTCAATTCTTCTCTGTGCCTATTTACATCGTAAAATCTACCTTTTTAATCACCCTGTTACCAGATTATTAACCTCTACAAAAAACCACTTGACAAGTGAGAGAGAATCTCCTATAATTGTGACTGACTAGTCAGTTCAGTAACTACACTCACATAGTAGAAATGAGAGCAAAAGAGATACTCAGTAAAAAGATCCCTGGGGTCGCCAATCGTTCAAAAGCCGCCAGGCGCAAAAAGAAGATCATCCAGGTAGCCGCTCAGCTGTTTTCCGAAAAGAGTTATCACGATGTTACGATAGATGAGGTTGCCGCAAAGGCGGGTATCGCTAAGGGTACTATATATCTCTACTTTGAATCCAAAGAGAAACTATATCTTGAGATTTTAGAGAACTGTTTTGAATCCATAGAGTCGCTTATTGAGAAGGAAGTGGCAAAGATCGATCCGGCTTCCGAGAAGCTGAGGAAGATTTTAAGACTTATATTCGGATTTTACCGCCAAAACTTAGATGTTCTTCGAATCCTGAGCAGAGACGAGACCCACCTCATTCGCGAGCATTACCAGTTTACGGAGCACTGGAGAGAAAGAAGGGTAAAGCTCTATGAAAAGATTCTCGAAAAGGGTGTAAAAGAAGGCTTCTTCCGCCCGATAAATACGAGACTTGTAGCACTAATAGTGTTTGGTCTTGTAAGGTCTGTAATGTTTTTCTATAAGACTGATAAGAGCCCAGAGGAAATGGCAGAAGAGGTACTTTTCGTAATTGAAAGGGGGATTCTAGAGCCCGCGCAAAAGGAGTTTTATAGGGATAAAAACGGAGAATAAAAGTGAAATTAACATATGTGGCAAAAGCCAAAACATCTGTAAAGGAAGGAGGTATTATACATGGCGATAACATACCCATTTAGTAAAAGGATAAACCATTTTGTTCCGCCCAAGCAATGGGCCAGTATGAGGATCGCAAAGGAGCTTGAAAAGACCACAGGCAAAAAGGTGATCCATTTTGAAAAAGGGGATTACCAGGGACCGGATTTTGATACCCCTGAGCATGTGCTTGAGGCCACTGTAAAAGCACTCAAGGATGGATATGTAAGATACGATCCGGGGCCGGGTCTCCCTGAACTCAGAGAGGCTATAGCCCATGAGATGACCAAAAGAGGAAGACCTACAACCCCAGACGAGGTAATTGTTACGGCTGGAGCAAAGCAGTCACTTAATATGGCGCTTTTGACTTTTCTTGAAGACGGAGACGAAGTAATCTTTCCCAACCCCGGCTACCCTCCAGATGAGGTTTGGGCAAAGTATGCAGGAGCGCATATAAAGCATACTCCGCTTACGAAACCCGATTGGCAATTTGATATTGAAAGGCTTGAAAGGATGATCACACCAAAGACAAAGCTCCTGATAATTAACACCCCTCAAAGACCCAACGGCCACCTTGTAGAGAACCCAGAGGAGATCGCCGAACTCTGTCTAAAGCACAAGAACCTTATGGTTATATCCGATGAGATTTTCTCTCATATAGTTTATGACGGGAAAAAACATAAAACCATCTCCGCTATCCCCGGCATGGCTGAGAGAACAATAGTAATTGATACATTCTCGAAGACCTATGCAATGACCGGATGGAGAATCGGCTGGTCTGTTGCTCCAAAGCCGGTTATAGAGAAGCTCTCAATATTTCTTCAAGATACCATTACGAATGTCGCTGCTTTCATTCAGAAAGCCGCTTATGCCGCAATGGTCGGTCCTCAAGAGTGGGTAGTAAAGAAAACCCAGCTCCTTCAAAAGAAGCGGGATAAAATGGTGGCGGGTCTGAATTCAATTCCCGGCATAAAGTGCGATATACCATCGGGGGCGTTCTATGCATTTCCGGATATTACGGGAACCGGACTGACATCACAAGAATTTACGAATAGATTGATGGAGAATGCCTGTGTTGCAGTTGTAGCAGGAACCGCCTTTGGAAGCCAAGGAGAGGGCTACGTGAGGGTAACCTATGCCGTTTCGGACAGCGACATAGACGAAGGAATAAAGAGAATAAAAGAAACAGACCTTCGAGCATAGCAGCCAATTGTAGGGGCGCACAGTCCCATATGCCCCTACAATCCTAATCATAATAACCTTCCAGGATTCACAATCCCCTTAGGGTCAAACTTTTCTTTTAGGATTTGCATTATATTCACACCGCCCGGTAGATAACCCCAGACATTGATTTTCTCCTTAATTTCAATAGGGGCCGACTCCACTACAAAGTATCCCCCCAAACCCGCAGTGTAAGAATTCGATTGGTCTATAAACCCAATTAATTTATCCATATCTCCGGTTCGTAAGAAGCCGTAAATAATCCCGCTTCCCGCGTGAGAGACCAAATTGATTTTAGACCCTAAACTCGCCGAGTATTCATCAAAATTCTTAAAGGCGTCGAGTGTAGTCGATATTGGAACACTCGCTTTAAACCTGAATTTCGATTGGGATAAATGAGAAAAGTCCGACAACACCATCCAAAATCTCTTTTGTTCACTAGACCCTAAAATCCTTACGTTTGGACCGCTCATTTTCTGAATCTCTCTGACCTCTCTCTCGACAGACTCCCGAAAGCCTTCTAATCTGACAACCAGACAGAACGAATTTTCTCTAAACGCAATGCCGAGATTACCCGACAGAACCTCAATCACAGACGGATTCAACACATTCAGAGAGGAGGGAAAAACCACAGAGTCAAGTATAGACGAAGCAATTTCAAATGCCTGGGCGGATTCATTGAAAAATACCAGAACTGTCTTCTCCAATTCAGGCAGGGGATAGAGCTTAAATGTAGCCTCTGTTACCACCCCCAATGTCCCAAAAGAGCCGATAAAGAGCTTGCACATATCGTAGCCCGCCACGTTTTTTACAACCTTCCCTCCGGCTTTGATCTTCTCCCCTGTTGGAAGAACGGCCTTCATTCCAATTACCAAATCCCTAACCGACCCGTATCTCAATCTTCTCGGCCCATTTGAATTTGAGCTAATGATCCCCCCTACAGAGCACATGGAACTAAACATAGGATCGATCGGAATGAACTGTCTCTTGTCTTCGAGTACCTTCTGCAAATCGGAGAGCTTTACTCCCGATTCAACCGTAACCGTGAGGTTCGCATGGTCGTAGTCAACAATACGTCTGAGCCGGGACATAGAGAGTATAATGTCTACACTTTTAGGAATGTTTCCAATCCCAATTTTTGTGCCCTGAGACCGAGGACAAACAGAATACCCTTCCTCATTGGCAAACCATAAGATCTCGGAGATTTCATCCGGGCCGGAAGGATGCACAACTAAACTTGGAACCTTCCCATCAACCGCAAAATCTGGAAATCCCTCTTGTGAATAGAGGAGGTTTTCCGAGCCGACAATTTGTTCTATTTTCTTGATTGAACCAACCATCTTAATTAGTTAGAGTTCTGTGAACTCCCATCTGTAGTAAAATTGGCAGCAGGATTTTCAAACTCTGCCAGTGTATCTGCGGTTTTCCTAAGGGAATTGTCAGAGGGAGAAATGTCATAGTTACCTCAATACCATCATGCCCTAGAATCTTAATAACTGCTGAGATTATGCAGGGGTCGTAAGTAATCTAAGTGGTTCCCTAACTAC
>PSLL01000067.1:0-234 GCA_040289575.1 Candidatus Dadabacteria bacterium
TCATGGCCGAATCAGGCGCCGAGGCCCTGAAGCAGGTCGAGCGGCAAAAACCTGAATTGCTGCTGCTAGACGTGGTGATGCCAGAGATGGACGGCTATGAGGTCTGCCGGAAGATCCGCGAGAACCCTGAAACAGCCTTCCTTCCCGTCGTGATGATCACGGCCCTCGATCCGGGCCAGGAGCGGG
Organism: Candidatus Dadabacteria bacterium; assembly: GCA_040289575.1. GTDB lineage: Bacteria > Desulfobacterota_D > UBA1144 > Nemesobacterales > CSP1-2 > PSLL01. Next base: position 187 of record PSLL01000067.1, read on the forward strand.
TCAAGGGTATTGAAGCCGGAGCCGACGATTTTTTGACCAAGCCGATCA
>PSLL01000067.1:378-5903 GCA_040289575.1 Candidatus Dadabacteria bacterium
GGCGGGTCCGCGAGCAGGTGGAACAGCTCGAACGCCTCGCGAGGCTCAAGCGTTTCTTTTCTCCTCAACTGGCAGAGTTGATTGTATCCGGCGGCGCCGAAGATCCTCTGATGAGCCATCGTCGTGAGGTGACGGTCGTCTTCCTCGACCTGAGAGGCTTCACCCCATTCGCCGAGACGGCCGAGCCCGAGGAGGTCATGGGTGTCTTGCGCGAATACCACGCCGAGATGGGGCGTCTGGTTCAGAAACATGAAGGGACCTTGGAGCGTTTCACCGGAGACGGCATGATGATTTTTTTCAATGAGCGGGCGGTACGGATGGCGATCGAAATGCGCAGCCAATTGACCGCACTCCACACGAAATGGATGAAACGGGGGTACGAACTGGACGTCGGCATGGGGATCGCCACGGGATATGCGACGATCGGCACGATCGGGTTTGAGGGGCGGTGGGACTATGGCGTCATCGGCACCGTCAGCAATCTGGCATCCCGATTATGCGGTGAGGCCAGGCCCGGCCAGATCTTGGTCCCAAAGCGACTGGTCACGAGCTTGGAGGATGTGGTCGAAGCCGAGCCTGTGGGCGATCTGTCCCTCAAGGGATTTCATCGCCCCATTCCCTGTTACAACATACTCGGTCTGAGAGACGAGTCTGAAGAGAGAAGCGATGGTTGACCTTGTGCAAAGCGGGGTTATCTAGGCATTCAGCTATCGGGTATACTGAGGAATCATCTTTTGAAGAGGGGGTGAAAGGCTTCGACGGGGATCTAGAGGTCAGCGGTGCATGTCGAGCTCTCGGGGACTCGTAAAACCTCCGGGAAACAAGCAACTGCCAATCAAGAACTGGCACTCGCGGCTTAATTGACCGCGACGTCCCTCCACCTGAGGCCTGCGGGGGTGGAAGGGGCGCGATGCAGCAGGCTGGTCCAAGGCCGGTGCTCAGCGGCTGAGGACGAGAACACACTGGGCTAGCGGTCGTTCTAAGCCTGCCGATGGGCGTGGGCGACTGCGAAACCAAAACAATCGGCTACGCATGTAGATCCGTTGCACCAAAGTTCTTCGGACAGGGGTTCGATCAAACGGTCGCCCCGGGGAGTAATCCTCGGGTGAACACGGGGCTCAATCGGTGAAGCCTACAGCTCGTGAAAGCGAGCCATGGTAACGCCGAGGGGTCGGAAGAGGCCAACTCCTCCAGCCCTGTAGAGACTCAGAGATCCGCCGGCCATGAGGTGGGTGGATACTCGGAGCATCGAACGATGCTAAGACGCCCCGCATCCTAATGGGATGAAGGCATAGTCCGGACCGAGTCGAAAGGCTCGGAGCAACCGTCCCCTCACCTCCACCATGACAGCCCCTGGGTTTGCGGACCCAGGGGCTTTTTTATGTCCACAACATGGACATCTTTGTGTCAACCTCCTAAGATGCCCTGCCTAAGGAGGATGGCATGGCGCATCGAATGGTCAAAACACTTGGTCCAGTAGAGGCTGCCTATATTGCGGGTCTTATGGACGGAGAAGGAACAGTTACCTTATCGAGAAGGAACAGAAACAAACAAACAAAGGGGTCTGGTCGTAGCCATCAGCAATACAGAGATAGCCATTCTCAAATATGTTCAGAGCACGACCGGCGTTGGAAAGATTACCAACAAGAGAATAACAAGCGAAAACCACACTCCCAGTTATACGTATCAGCTGTCCAATCGGCAGGCCCTATCACTGCTCAAACAGATTGCTCCATTTTTGAAATCTCATAAAGCTCTGAGAACAGCACTTGTACTGAGAGAGTATCTCAGATTAACGCCCCGAAATGGCAGGTATACAAAAGACCAGCTAGAAGAGCGAGACTTGTTTATCAAGAAGTTCTTTGCCATTCGAGCGCGTGCCGAAGTTGAACTGCGAGGCGAGATGAATCGAATAAGCTGATCAGGCAGCATTTGCATGGGTGCCCTTCTTCGGCGGCACAATCTCTGTGTCCCGGTCAAAAATTTTAGCGAGTGGCGCTGTGGATGGCGAAGACTCAACCTACATGCAATGGCATTGACGTGGCGATTCATTGTGCGAGCATTGCGCCTGAAGCCACGGCGTATTCCAAGGATTTGGGGTTCTCAATCTGTTTGGACGTGTGAAGGATTTTGATACCCACGATCTTGCCATCCTTGTCATCATCGAAAATGATTCCCGGCCTATCCTGATCGCTTTCCTCAACCGGCTTGTCGCTGAACCGAATGGTCAGCACATCCACTTCCTGGTCGTATTTCACTTTCATGACTTCTTCCAGTACTTGGTGATCGTGCCTGTGCGGTACGCGGTGACGACTTTAGGCGGATTCAACGTTTCACTCAGAACGGGTAAAAGACTCCCGGAACCTTTTGTGGTATTCAGCTTTATTTGCAGTGAGTAGGCCCCATTAGATCCCTTGCCCCTTGATAAGACAGTTGATAGACGCTGCTGTTCCGATCTATTTAAGTACTTGTAGCCCTGAGGAGGGTAAAACTCGCACCACACTTTCCGGATAACAGGGAGGCTTAGATGTTTCTCTAGTCGCCAAGTCTTTTCCACCAGGATGCCGAAGGCATGTGCAGCTCCTCTGTAATAAGTTTTAAACTCCGCCAAGCTTACTCCAGATTCCTTCCCTATTAACTCCCAAAGTCGAGATGGACATGCTTCTACAACACCACCAACCTGGAAGGCTCCTACCAATGCGCTAATCGGCTTGGGTGCGTAAACCACAACCAGATCGCCTTCTACAACCCTTGGGCGAACCCTCCTAAGCTCTACCCTTTTCTCTCCAGCAAAGATCCTGGCTGCATGTCTTTCACGGGCCGATATAAGTAGAACTGTCTTCACGAGACTACCCTCGGTTGCCCCGTCGCCTTGGAATAGATTGCGTGGAATGCAGGAGGAGAGATCCGACAAGGTGATTGCAGCCGTGATTTGAGTCCGTGTTCGTTTAGAATCTGCTGTAGCTTGTCCCACCTGAGCGGCTGTGTCAGCAACTCGGTGTCCATAAAATGCAAAGCCATAACAGTTCCCTTGACCTTCCCTTTTGCAATTTTCAGAACATCTTCCCACCTGTAAATACCAAGCCTCCTGAAGCGTCGAAAGACATCGTCGGCCGCACCGATGACGACATCATCAAGGTAGGAACATGCTCGAATGCTTTTAGAGCCGTAGTACTTTCTGTCCTCACTGACATACCAAAGAATGCGAGCAGGAGCAGATAGACCACACGAGGGCACGGCAGCTCGGTAGTACACGCCCTCTCGGTTAAGAGCGAGCGTCGTCGAGGCTCCAAATAGATCTTCGCTCGCAAGATTCTCGTCGAAAAGTTCCTTGGCCCAGTGAGGCCTAATAGGCACGATAAATGTTGGTATCGAAGCATCAATTATTTTGAGCGGCCACAGTAATCGTTCAATGCGAAGGGCTGCTCTGGTGTCTACCTTCAAATGTTCCACGAGTTCAGCTAACGGATTGAATTGCAGTTGATGCCCTCGGCTAATGGCATTAAGACGCAGGACTAAGTCTTCAGCGCTAAGCTGCTCTGGCAAAGAAAGTTTTACCCAGTCATTATCCATCTTAGTGAAGTTCTCTTCAGAAAGCGCAGAACATACTTGTTCACAGTAAGGATCGGTTATTCGTACGACCACTCGCTGGTCTGCTGCGGCAGCGCTCATGAGTCTCAGCAATAAGTTTCTTTGGATGGTCAGGCCAAGTTGGATATCCCTAACTCTGAAGACCGGGATGTGAAGTTCTCCCTCCTTTGACTTGTCGTATACGAGGCAAGCCAAAGGAATTCCCTCGGAGTTGTGTAGCTGAAAACACTTGAATTTCTCAGGATCAGCCAGAAACCTGCACAACCGCTCCCTGAATTTGCGCTTCGTTTCCCCCTTAGAGGAGCATTGAAAAAGTTCTGCAAAGCTTCCGTCTGGTGCTCTCCTCATTCTGGACCATATAAGGGCTCCAGCCACCCTTGCCGGCTGATACTCTGAACTTTCGCGCAACTCGTCGAGGTGAATAACCAAGTCCGAGGGTCTGATTACCGAAACGCCATATCGTTCGTATACCTGGCGCTCCAAATTCAGTAAATTCGCGTCCCGGGTGACAAAAAACCGCGTCCCTGAGCCAATAGCCCACGCGAGCTGGCGGATGTCGGATTCATCGCTCTTCGACAATCTAGAAGGAAAGAGTACTCTTAATTCATCCCTCAGGTTTCGGAAGCCATGGCTCTCGCAAATTACGACAGGATGGGCCCGGGCGAGGCGACGATTTTGTGATCTCTCGATAGGATCGACGTTGCGGTCGATTTCATTTAAAGTTTCCCTCGTCAATTTCAATTCAATATAGGGAGCCAGCCAGTCCGCGACGAGGGATTTGGATTCAAGAGTATCAGGAGCATCCTTGTTATAGATGTCATAGAAGACGTTTGCATCAAGGGCAACACTCAGTCTTTCGGGACTCCGTAGAACGTCAAGACCTGAGAAGAGATCTGGGTTGCCATGGTCCAGCCACCAGTAAGTAAGTGTTGCCCTTCCGCGTCCCCTCCCTGGCTTCTCTGCGATTGCAGCAAAGCCAAGACGTGGCCAGATCTTATTCGCTTCGAAGTCTCGCCTACATGCTGCTGCAATACCGCGGTACCCCTTTGATATCTCGGCGAGATACTCAACTAGCCTCCGGGCCATGTGCTGCTGTCGATGTGATTTTTCGACACACAGGTGAACGATAACTACTCGATCACGAGAAATGCGAAAGAGCAAGTAGCCAAGGACTTGGCTGCCGCTAAGTGCAACCAGGATCTGCTTATAAGATGCGCACTCACTGAATCCTCCGTCAGGAAAGAAGCCGAGTGTTCGAGCATTGGACCGCCATAATTGCTTAATCTGATCGAGGTAAGGAACGCTATCGACTAAGATAGCTAAGCTCATACTGTAATCGGAAGTGCAGATGTTCGAGTGAAAGGTCTTTGCTCGCTAATCGGAGACGAGGTATCGCTATCTCGTTAAACGTGGAGATTCATTCAGCGATATTATGAATCCCCTACTAAACTAATCGTGTCAAAAACCTCAATTCACTTCCTCAATTCTAAAACCTCGAGTGGAGAGCGAGGCGGAGCCGTTTGGGGAGGAGCAAGCCTGAAAAGACTCACGGAACCTTCTCGCTCGCATGAATCGACCTAGAGGCCTACTGGTATCAGGATACTCCTGATCATTTTGGCTTCAGTGTGATAATCTTCTCAATGATGTTCTTTAGCGTTGGGCTTGTCTTCCCTTGAGCAGAGGCCTTCTCCACAATCTGCTAAAGCACGACGGGGCGCTTCAGGGCATGTGTTTTTTGGAGATCCCCAGCGCATATTGAGCTTCTGACAAAAGCTGGTCGAATAATTCCTTGCCAATCTCATCGGATAGGGTTACTTCGAGCTTGATCCTGAAGCATGCGTGCTTCTCCCCAATCCATTAGACCAGTCATCCTTAGGCTGTGCAAGAAGCCTCAACAAGAACCAGTCTCATAAATGGGGTGACGGTCTGTTATC
>PSLL01000068.1:0-673 GCA_040289575.1 Candidatus Dadabacteria bacterium
GAGCCACCCCCAGCAGAGGTGGTCCTCGAGGAGACGGAGGAGCGCCCGGGCCTCCTCCACGCTTATGACCAATGTCCGGTAAGACTTGAGATCGAACATCTCGCCTCCTTTCGAAAAAGCGATCCCCCCCTCTTTAGAGGGGGGGAGATTCGGTGTTCCTACAACCCTACATAGATCCGCCACCCCTCCCTCAGGGGACGGGCCGGGGGAATGCCCCGCACAACCTCCTGGAACCGATACGGGGGGGCAAAGGGAAGAAGCTCCCGCTGGTGGAGCTGAGCCAGCCACCAGGAGATCTTTTCGGGCTTCAGCTCCTTCTCCTTCGGCCACTCGAGGTAGAAGAGCCCGGATGCGGCTTCAACCACCCGGATCTCCCGGCCGAGGGCCCAGAAGGGATCGACCGGGTAGCCCAGCTCGGCCTCCACGAGGGCGCACGCCTTCTGCCAATCCATCAGGTTCCCGTCCGAATCAAGACGGACCTCATGGCCCGCCTCCTCGCCGTGGAATTTGAGGAGGATGAGTGCAACCTGCACGGCAAGGTCGTAGGGGAGGCGGTCCGTCTTGCAAAAGCCCTCCCTCTCATCCACCGACAGGACAAAGCTCTCACAGTCCTTGGGGAAGCAGCCGTTGAAGGCTATCATCTCTTCCTCAAGGACCGGCTCCCCCCCGCCGG
>PSLL01000068.1:744-5849 GCA_040289575.1 Candidatus Dadabacteria bacterium
GGGGAAGCAGCCTCTTTAGGTCGCCCACCACCAGGGGCAGGAGCCACCTTGCTTCCCCGGTTGCTTCCCCGGAAGGGGAACACCGAGAGGACCAGTACTGGGTGTATCCCATCTCAACTCCTATCCCAAAGGGGGGGGCCTGCATGGCCCCCTCCCCTTTGCTTCCTACGTCGCCGCCCCCTCCTGAAGAGCGGCCAATTTATCCAGACGCCGGAGGACTTCCTGGACAGTTGATGGGGCCATATACCTTGAAAGAAGGCTGACGGCTATACGGCCCCCGGATCCGGGAATTTCCCCCCGGGCTTCCTTCTCGGCCATGCGCACCGCCTCTCCCCAAACGGCTTCCGCAAGCCTTTGAACCTCGAGCCTGGTGCTAGAGGCCCTCTCCTCGAGCTCAAAGATCTCCGCCTGGAGTTCTTTAATCCAGGCGAGCTTCATGGCCAGATCCAATTTACCTTCTCTTTTCAGCCTGTTCACAATTCCCATACTTCTCCCTCCCTCCTATTCCAAAGGAGGGCCCACAGGCCCTCCCCTTGGCCTCAGATCGACCAAACTCTCACCAGGGCCCCGGAGGGCATCCAATCTTCAAACCCGTGGATAACCCTCCAGGGCCCCCAGCCCCAACGGCCCCAGCGACTCTCGGCAACATATGTACGGTCCGGTTTGTCCGGATCCCGGAAAATGAGCTCCATCCGGGACCCCTTCCAGATTTCCCGGGCCTTGAGTTCGCCACGGATAGCCCTGGAGCAGATCAGCGAGATCTCCCCGAGGGCATGCAGCTTGGACTCGGCATTAGCCGAATCCAGCAACCCCTCGGGCACCTCGGCCACGCCGTGGTACCCCACATCGGGGTACCGGGCGAGCCGGGTTGCGCCGGCCCCCCGCCCGGCAACGGGCGGGGGTGCAACTCAGCTACTCCCCCTCATCCGCCTCAGGATCACCCGGGCGGCTGTCTCCCTCACCGTGCGATTTCGGTCCCTCACCAGTTGGATAAGGAGCTCCGGGGGTGTGCTGGGGTTATTAGCCACCCCACAACGCACTAGATACTTCGGGTCCCGAGCCAACTCCTCGATCAGGCGCTCGGAGATCTCGGGCCGGTGGGCCACCGTCACCCGCACCTGCCACATTTCATCCCGCCCCAGCTGCTCCAAGAGCTCCGGGGGGGTGTTGTGGTTCCCGGCAACCGCCTGGCGCACCCACGTGCGCCAATCCTTCGCCAGTGCCTCGAGAACCCTCAGGGGGGTCTGCGAGCTCTGCGCCAACCTCTCCCGCTCGAAGCCATCCAACCCTTCCAACTCCACCATCTCTTCCAGCTTTTCTCGTTCCATGCCTCTCCTCCTTTGCTCCTCCCCAAGGTTGGAGTAGGGGGCGGGAACCCCCACCCCCCACCACCTCTCGGTGTTCCCTTCGTGCTCCCCGGTCAGCCCCAACGGGGCCGCGGGCCGCGCCACACGGTTCAATCTGAGCGAACACCAAGAGCCAGCGGCTCAAAGGTGCCCGGGATCCCATACTTGACGGCCATGTACGTCCCCAAGGGCGCTGAACGAAGGCCCATCGGGAGCCCCGTACGGATGTCCTTCGGGGCGTCCACGGGGGCTACCCACACCTCCCGGCCGTCCGTATAGACGGCCACCCGGCCGTGCTCCTTGGTGATGTCAAAACCGATCAGTTTCACGATCACCTCCAAGCGCCCCAAGCGTGTAAAGGTACGCCCGGTGGGCCCGACCCGGGCGTACCTTGATAGGCAGGGGGATTCAAGGTACGCTTTCGCGCGATCTGCGGGCAAGGTTGGAGCTGCTTCCCCGGGTCACGCGCCAGGTACCGTGACCTCAACGACGGCCTTGCGGGGCAGGAAGCGAAATCCCCGCACCCGCCACTCGTCGCTCCAGCCGTCAATTACATCCCGGTAGTAGCGGAAGGCGGTGTAGGACCCACCGGTCAGCGGGTCCCGAAAGCGGAGCCCGAGGGACTCCGCTTTCTCCACCCACCGGGCGGGGACATTGCCCTGGATGGCCTCCCGGGCCACCAGGGCAATCCTCCCCAGGGTCCTGAGCTTGTCCTCGGCCCGGGCGACGCTCATCTTCCCCTTGGGGAGGATGGCGGTAGCCTCGTACCCGTCCGGGGTGGCCCGGACCGCCCAGTAACCCCCGGGGGGGACCAGGCCGGTGCCCCGCGAAAAGGACACCGAGTCCAGATCCCCCCGGTGGGTGATCGTAATTTTCGTAAAACTAACAGAGTTTGCCATCCTTGTGCTCCCGAAGGGACACCCCCCGGACCTCCGCCAGGAGCTCCTGGCACATCCTCCGCCGGACCGGGGCCATAACCCGGTCCAGGAGGGCCGGGGCCGCCCCGGCCCCCAATATCAACCCCCACTCGAGCCGCGTGAGCTCGAGTGGGTACCCAGCCTCCTCCCCAAGGAGGAGGACGAGGACCACCACCAGGGCGGAGCCCAGGGCGGCCTCGAGGAGGGTTCCAAGAACAACTTTCATGTTCACCTCCTTTCACCCCTTCCCGGTCGGGCGGCTTTGCCGCCCGCCAGTTTTCCTTACACCAACGCCAGCGCCCGGGCACCGACAATGCGCCCCGACTCGTCACGGACAAAGTCGGTGACGGTAAGGATGTCGCGGCGGTCCGGGTGATGCCGGCGGATCGCCTGCGCGGCGATCGCCGAAACGATATACCTTGTACCAAGCTCAGGCGCTGGCAAGCCCTCCGGTTCTCCGTAGTCAATGCGGAGAACCGGCACCTCAACACCATCGCCAATCGGCATGGTGCCGATCGGTGTGACTTCCTCCCGGGCACGGCAGACCGTACCCGAGGGAGGAATTTCAATCCTCCGATCCCCCACGATGAGGACAACCACGTGTGGAGTGAGATTGACGATCTTCATCATCCTCTTTCACCTCCTTTGTTTCACCCTTCCTGGTCGGGCGGCTTTTGCCGCCCGCCAGTTTTCCTTGACTTTCCCCTTCCGGGGGGAAGCAACCCCCCCGCTAGGGGGTCAGTCTCGGTTTTCTCCTTTCGGGGTTAGCTTGTGTAATGGTCACGCGTCACCGTACGTTGATAAGCAGCCAAAAAAGAAAACCCCCGAGGATAAGGAATTCCCCGAGGGTAAAAATGGACGCCTACCTGCGCCGGCTACTGCCCGTACACCGGCGCTACGAATAGTACCTCCCCGGTGTTCGGGTCGCGGTAGGCGACGGCCCGAACCGGGGCGACCCCGGCCCGATGCAGCTCCACCTTCAGAAGGCGGAGCGCTCCGACCTCCTGGAGGAGGTCAGAGAGCCTGCGGGCCGCTGGGGTCGGGAGCGCCCTGGCCAGTGGCTTGAGGTGCTCGAGCACCTCGTGGATCGTCCAGTCCTCTCTCGCGAGGACCGCGATCAGTCCCTCGTAGTGCTTACGAGGGACGAGCGCCCCCAACTTCTTGATCTCCTCCTTGAATTTTTCCTCCCTAGCGGGGAGGAGCTCCACCAGGGATCCCAAGTCCTCAAGGTTGTAGGGGTCCACGTGGAACCCGCACCTCTCCAGCCTGTCCGCCGTTTCGGCGGACACAAACCCTTCGGAGAAGTGCGGGCCCCCCTCGAGCTCCCGCTCGAGGCGGGATGTTCCCCGGACCTGCTCGCCGGAAGCGAGGAAGCCCAGGAGCCACTCCCGGGCCTGGGCGACCCGGTAGTCCGGCTGCCCGCACCAACGGTCGTCCCTCCTGGGACGCAGGTCCCAGGGCCACACCTCGTAGCTCCGACCATCAGGACCTTTCCAGGTCCCGATCGGCTTTACCCGCCTTTCCTCCCTAACCTTGTCATCCGTACGGACGACAAGGGAGGAGGGATTCTTCTGGTCGAGGTAGCGCCTGGTTTTCTCCAAGGCCGTCTTCAGGGCCGCCCAAACCACCAGGGCAACCCTGTCATTCCGGGAGAAGCGCTCGAAGCGCCACCCCTCCCGCGCAGCCCTAAAGAATTCCTTCTTGCTCACCTCGTCCTCCCTGAGGACCTTCCGGAGGCCCTCGAGGGCCTCCTGGACGCTCTCAGGCTCCCGCCCGAGAGCTGCCTGCACCCGGCTTGCCCAAACAGCTACACTAATCATAGTTTCACCTCCCAAGAACAGAATACCACATGCAGGCAATACACCTGGGGAGCACGCGGGCATGCCTTGCAAAGAAAAACCCTCCAGGGAAAAGGACCTTCCCCGGAAGGTAAAAAGGACGGAAGGGTTTAGGGCTTAGTCGAGGATAACTACCTCGGGCATTACTGCCCGAACATAGAGGATAAGGCCGCGAAGGGCGGCCTCATCCTCCATGGCCACCCTGTAGGCCGGTGGCCACCCACGGACAACCTCCCACTGGGCCTTGTCAGCCCAGAACCCAACCTTAAGGAGGTTGCCCATCTTCTCCTGGTCCTCGACCTTGTCAAACATAAAGTACTTAACCTTTCCCATCATCCACCTCCTTGACAGCAACGTCATATTGCCCCTTTCTTGACCATTTCAAGCCCCCCATCTAGAATGGGAGCTGGAAGGGGCGTCGTCCCCTCCTTGACCGCAAGGTGCCCGGGAGAAGCCCGGGCATTTTGCGTTAACATGGAGCTATGCCTGGAGTCATTCGCGAAGGAACCCGCGTCCACTTCGTTGGAATTAATCCCCCGGACCGCCCCGAGGCCCTGGCCTATTTTCTCCGCCTCATGGCGAACTCCCTTGGGGAGGAGCCCATCCTCGAGGTTGCGGAGAACCAGGTCACCATTGACTGCCGGGCGGCTCCACAGATGCTCCAGTTCATCGAGGGCTGCCTCGAGGGACGCCTCCTGCCGGTCCTCGAGGGCAACACGGTCTACTTCAAGCTACGCTCACGCGTGACCAGGGAGCGCGGCCCGCTCAACTAGTGCTTCAAGGTACGCTCACGCGTGACCAAGCTACGCTGGCCCGTGACCGCGTAGCGCCTACGTTTTCCACATTCCTTGGCAAAAAAGAACCTCCCAGGGAAAAGGATCATCCCCGGAAGGTAAAGGGTCCTGCTAGGCGCCGCGGGTGATGCGGGCCTTGAGCATGGCGGCCAGGTCGTCCAGAGCCTCTTGGCTCATCTCCTCTCCCGCCAGGAAGCGGTCGAGGGTCTC
>PSLL01000001.1:0-1106 GCA_040289575.1 Candidatus Dadabacteria bacterium
TGTTTTAGATACCTTGCAGCTTGCTGCAGGGAGTTTCATCACTCATATTATAGCAAGTCCACCTTCGGGTCAATAAGAATCGAAGAAAATGGAAAACCGCTTGACTGCTATTGCCCTATTCGTGAAATGTACTTTTAAATTCACTTATTATTTGGTAGTATTGAATTTGTTCCCTACCACAAGGTTGGGTTCTTATATAAGCCTTCTAAAAAGGAGAGACCCAAAATGGCAACGGAACCAAAAACTATTGAAGCCCTTCTTGAAGAAAAAAGGTCATTCCCGCCTCCCAAGAAATTCAGGGAAAAGGCACACGTAAAGAGCGATTCAATCTATACAAAGGCCAGTCGCAACATATCGGCTTTCTGGGAGGGTTTTGCAAAGGAGCTACACTGGTATAAGAGATGGAGAAAGGTACTTGAATGGAAGCCGCCACATGCAAAATGGTTTATCGGAGGGAAACTGAACGTTTCATATAACTGTCTTGACAGGCATCTAAACACTGCAAGAAAGAACAAAGCCGCTATAATCTGGGAAGGAGAGCCTGGGGATAGCCGAGTCCTTACATATTGGGATTTATACAGAGAGGTGAACAAGTTTGCGAACGCCCTAAAGAATCTCGGGGTGAAAAAAGGAGATAGGGTAACCATATACCTTCCAATGATACCTGAGTTGCCCATAGCGATGCTTGCATGCACGAGGATTGGGGCGACCCACAGCGTGGTATTCGGTGGGTTCAGCTCTGAGAGTCTTAGGGACAGGATAAACGATTCGCAGGCGAAGATACTGATTACAGCAGATGGGGGCTATAGAAGGGGAGCCGTAGTGAATCTGAAGAAGAATGTAGATGAGGCTCTCAAAGAGACCCCGGCAATAGAGAGAGTGGTGGTGGTAAGGAGAGTAGGGGAGAAGGCTGAGGCAGAAATGGAGGATGGAAGAGATATTTGGTGGCACGAACTAATGAAAGGTGCTGACCTTTATTGCGAGCCGGAGAGGATGGATAGCGAGGATATGCTCTATATACTCTACACAAGCGGAACCACGGGGAAGCCCAAGGGGATAGTCCACACAACGGCGGGGTATCTTGTGGGTGTGTATGCGACAACGAA
>PSLL01000001.1:1172-29048 GCA_040289575.1 Candidatus Dadabacteria bacterium
CACCGCCGATATAGGATGGGTAACAGGGCACAGCTACATAGTCTATGGGCCGCTTTCAAACGGGGCGACATCGGTTATGTATGAGGGGGCACCCGACTTTCCCGACAGAGACAGGTTTTGGGAGATAGTTGAGAAGTATGGAGTGACAATACTCTACACAGCCCCTACTGCGATAAGGACATTCATGAAATGGGGAGAGGAGTATCCGAGGAGGCATAACCTGAGCACACTGAGGCTATTAGGGAGTGTAGGGGAGCCGATAAATCCGGAGGCGTGGATGTGGTATTACACAAACATAGGGAATAAGAGATGCCCTATAGTGGACACATGGTGGCAGACGGAGACGGGAATGATAATGATTACCTCTCTTCCTGGGGTGACGACTCTGAAACCCGGGTCGGCAACAAAGCCGTTTCCGGGCATAGAGGCGGATGTAGTGGATGAGAATGGTAGGAGCGTAAAGGTAGGCGCGGGATATCTGGTGCTCAAGAATCCATGGCCTGCGATGCTGAGGACGATATACGGAGACCCGGAGCGATACATTGACCAGTATTGGAGGAGGTTTCCGGGGATGTATTTCACGGGGGATGGGGCGCGAAGGGATAAGAACGGGTATTTTTGGTTATTGGGTAGGGTGGATGATGTGATGAATGTATCTGGTCACAGGGTGAGCACAATGGAGGTGGAAAGTGCATTGGTAGACCATCCTGCTGTGGCGGAGGCGGCGGTTATAGGGAAGGCACATGACATAAAGGGACAGGCAGTGGTGGCATTTGTAACGCTTAAGGAGGGGATACAGCCGAGATCAGGAGTAATGGATGATTGGACATTGGCTGAGGGTGAGACCAGACCCGATATTATGGCACGGTCAACCTCGGAGTTAATAGAGGAGCTTAAGAAGCACGTAACAAATAAGATAGGGGCCATAGCAAGGCCGGATGACATAATATTTACTGCGGAGTTGCCCAAGACGAGGAGTGGAAAGATAATGCGGAGGCTCCTTAGGGACATTGCAGAGGGGAGGGTTTTGGGGGACACGACAACCCTTGCCGATCCTACGGTTGTAAGGCAACTAAAGGATAAATATGAGCAAAAAGAGGAATAGGCTTTTTGTTGGACAATGTAATTTCAAGATCTGCTGTAGACTCGAAATTGGTTGCTACATGGTCACAAAGATCAATTTCGCCGGACTCATTAGAGAGACATCAATTATCAAGGATGCCATAAGAGTGAGTATGTAAAGTATGGACACGCCAAATGCCTTTCCATAGTCTGCGCTTTTACGCACACTCTGGAGCATGACATACTCAAAATAGGCGCCGAGTACGACCGCCGCAATCGCATAGTATACGGAACAATATCCAAAGAACCAAAGAGATAGGGAAAGTGGGAGGAGCGATAGCGAGTATATAAGCATGAGTATATTCGTGTATTTTGTTCCCATAATGACCGGCATTACGGGTATCCCGGCTCTCCTATATTCTTCTTTGTATTTCTGAGCAAGTGCCCAGAAGTGTGGGGGCTGCCAGAGCATCATAATAAGGAAGAGGATTATCCCATCAATTCCTATTTTGGGATTTACTGCGGAATACCCGATGAGAACCGGAAGGGCGCCGGGAATTCCTCCTGGAATCGTTCCATAAGGTGAGAAACGCTTGAGATAGAGCGTGTAGAGAAAGGTATAGCTTAAAATAGCCGCAATAATGAGCACTCCATTTATGTAGTTTAGAAAGAGAAAGGAGATAAAGAGCGAAATTGATATAAAAAGAATTGAGATAAAAATCGCCTCTTTCTCACCGATCACTCGGAGCGCTTCAACACGCCTGCTCAACCTCTCCATCATAATGTCGATCTGCTTGTCAAATATGTTGTTTAAAATTGCGGACCCTGATGCGCTCAGGAATAGGGATAGAATATCGAACAAGACGATGTCTCCGGATGGAATACCTCTGTTGGCAAGCACCATTCCGGCAAATCCGGTAAATGTAACACTCGCTATAATCCCCGGTTTTATAAGGAGAATAAGTGAAACCAGAATGTTTTTTAGAGTCTTACCCGTTGTTTTTAATTTAGTTTCATGACCACTACTTGCTATTATATCCAAGTGCATAACTTCCCCTATTTGCTATCACAACTAATTATACACGGTTTTCTGTCATTTCCTGAAACCATGTGTGAAGTACAATGGAAAGTATTAAAAGGGCAACGGCGAGGTGAAGGGCTGTTGTGAGAAAGTAGAGCTTAGAGTGTATGACTCCCACACCTATCCCAATTTGAACAAATATAAGGCCGAGTAGAATTAGAACCTTTGAGCGGTCTCGCCTGAGTGCTGAATTTAGGTATGTGCCGATAAAGATTGCAAGTACCGTAAGAAAAATGACATAGGCAAGTGTCCTGTGTGAGAAGTGAATAAGAACTATCCCCGAAAGCTCAGGAGGAATCCAATATCCCAGACACGTTGGAAAATCCGGACACGCAAGCCCGGCTTCGGAGTGCCTTACATAAGCCCCTAAAACCGCCTGAGAGAAAACCATAAGCCCCAAAAGGAGGAATAAAGTACTGTATCTCTGGATTGAAAAAATCGGCTCATTTTTCTTACCATCAAAAAACGCCATATAGAATGTGAGGGAATAGATAAAAATGGCATTCGCAAAATGAACCGTTGTGAGATTGACCGGAAGCTCTAATAGAACGACTATTCCTCCGAGTGCTATCTGAACCAGGAGAAGAACCACTGTAAGAATTGGAATGAGCTTAGATTTGCCCGTGTATTGGCGAAATCTCTGATATGAAAGTACTATGAGAAAAACCGATGCTACAACCCCGAGTATGCGATGCGTAAACTCTGTGTATATATCCCACCTGAAAGGGGGAAGAACCCTGCCGTGGCAAAGAGGCCAGTCGGGACAGCCAAGCCCTGCCTTTAGTCCGGCGACAATATTACCCCATACAAGGAGGAGAAAGAGAAAAAAAACGGCAATCTTGCCTATCATAATGCTAAGGCGACACCGGGGTTCTAAAGAACACATCGCTCATACTTAGACTTATGAGTATAGCGAGGAGTGCCAGTGGGTAAAGGAAGAATACCCATGTGATCTTTTCTTCAAACTTAAGGTGCATAAAGTAGAGCGCAACAAGGGATGCCTTTAAAGAGGCGATTCCAAGCGCGATCACCAGATTAAACGTCCCAAAATGCACATACGAGGCGGCAACAGTAATTACGGTTAAGATTATGAGCGCTATCCATACCGCAACATAGGTTCCGCTTCCTGTAGCGTGATTCTCGATATGCGCTTTTGTCTCCATGTTTAAGTGCCTCCATCTTTTTTAGGTATTGGATTTTCCTGATGCCTGACACCCAATACCCATTATCCTATTAGGTAAAGCAGGGGGAAAAGATATATCCATATAAGGTCTACAAGGTGCCAATAAATCCCACCAAGCTCTACCGGCGTGTTGTACTTATCGGAGAACCTCCCCGTAAAGGACAAGGCAAGCATCACCGCGAGAACAAGAAGACCTGCAATGACATGTATCATGTGGAGTCCAGTCATCATAAAGTAGAGAGAGAAAAAGATACTGGTTCCCGGGTAGTTACCATCTCTAAACTCATGTCCCCACTCAAAGTACTTATTAATCAAAAACATCATACCAAATAGTATCGTAAGCGATAAAAATAGCCTAAGGAGCTCCTGTTTCCCCCGTTTAATTGATGTGACCCCAAGTGCCATGGTCAGACTGCTGCAGATTAGAATCACAGTGTTTATAGCTCCAATGGGTTTATTAAGCTCAAGGTGCTGTTCATGAAACATCTCGGGATACTTTGCTCTGTAAATCGTATATGCTGTAAAAAGACCCCCAAAGAGCAGAAGCTCGGTGGCTATAAAAAGCCACATCCCGAATTTTGATGACTCATACCCAACTACCGGGTCTACGTGATGGGCATGGGCGCGTTCTACCATTTCTTCCATAATCCCTGATTCCTCCTATTATTTTTTCCCGTATCCATATGTCCAGTCGGTTACATAGGGTATTTCTTCAAAGTTCTCATGTGGCGGAGGCGATGGCACCTGCCACTCCAGTGACAGTGAGCCATAAGGGTTCTGTGGTGCCTTCTCCCCATTCGATAAACCCCTTATCAGGTTGATTGCCATCAAGAACAGGCCAGCTGCCAGGATCCAGGAACCAATCGTTGAAAGCTCATGCAGGGGTTGGTACTTTGGCATGTAGTCATAATACCTCCTGGGCATCCCTTCAGTACCTAAGATAAACTGAGGAAAGAATGTCACATTGAAGCCTATAAATATAAGTGCCCATGCAATCTTTGCGACCTTTTCATTAAACATCTTTCCGGTTATTTTGGGATACCAGAAGTGGAGCGCTGCCAGAAATCCCATTACCGTTCCGCCTATCATCACATAATGCATGTGCGCAACCACAAAATAGGTGTCGTGAATATGTACATCCACAGCAAGTGCGGCGAGGAAGACACCGGTAAGCCCTCCTATAGTGAAAAGGAATATAAAGGAGAGGGCATAAAGCATTGGGGATTTAAGGTCTATAGAACCTCTATACATCGTAGCCGTCCAGTTGAAGACCTTGATTGCCGTTGGAATTGCGACCAGAAAGGTCAGAAAAGAGAAGATCATCGCCGCCAGTTGCGATATGCCATTTGTAAACATATGGTGCGCCCAAACAAGAAAACTGATAAGCGCTATAGCGAGGCTTGAATATGCAATGGCTTTATAACCGAATATCGGTTTTCTGGAAAACACGGGAATTATCTCGGATATAACACCCATAGCCGGAATGATCATAATATATACAGCCGGGTGAGAATAGAACCAGAAGAAGTGCTGGAATAAAACGGGGTCTCCCCCCTTTGCGGGGTCAAAGAATCCGATTCCAAAAACCCTCTCGGCGATAAGGAGGAGGAGCGAAATCCCGATAACGGGGGTGGCAAGAACCTGAAGTATAGCTGTTGCATACGATGCCCAGATAAAGAGAGGAAGGCGATGCCATGTCATACCGGGGGCTCTCAGCTTCTGAATGGTTACAATGAAGTTGAGTCCGGTAAGAATCGAGGAAAAACCCGCCACAAAAATTCCAAATGTAAGTAGAATTACATCGGTACCGGTTCTTATACTATAGGGTGTGTAAAATGTCCATCCGGTATCCGCAGGCTGCAAGAGCGATGCGATGATAATGATCGCGCCTGCTATATAGAGATACCAACTCATTAGATTAAGCCGCGGAAACGCCACGTCCCTTGCCCCTATCATAAGCGGGATAAGGAAGTTTCCAAAGCTTGCGGCAAGTCCGGGAACGATAAAAAGAAAAACCATTACAGTTCCATGGAACGTAAAGAGCGTATTGTATGTATGTGCATCCACTATGGTTTTTCCGGGGGTTAGAAGCTCAAGTCTCACAAGAAGTGCAGCGATGCCACCTACAATAAAAAATGTGGAAATGGACAAAAGATATAGAATGCTTATTCTCTTATGATCCGTAGATGTGAGCCAAGAGATTAACCCCTTTTCCTCTAGATAGGGCATTGGTATAGTCTCGGCAATAGTATGGTTTGCCATAAGAAATACCTCCTTGTATCTCTCGTTTTAAGTCTTATTTTAAAGTCTTCATATATGCAATAATTGCTGAAATATCCTCGTCGCTTACCACTCCTTTAAAAGACGGCATAACCGGCGGGTATCCGTTTACTATCTTTGCCTGAGGCTCAAGTATGGACTCCCGGACGTAGTTTTCATCTACGGTGACCTTCTGACCGTCCTGCATAACCTCTTCTTTCCCCCATAGCCCTTTCCATGTAGGTCCCACTATACGGGTTCCGTCTACGCTATGGCAGGCGTTGCAGCCCCTTTGGACATATAGTTCCTTACCACGTTCAGCCGAAGGCGCGCCCGTCGCAACCTGCTCCTCACTCTTTTCCCATTTTTCATAATCTTCCGGGCTCATAACTATAACCTTGCCAAGCATTGCAGAATGGCCGGTTCCACAGTACTGGGTACAGAACAGATCATATGTCCCGATTTTAGTCGCCTTAAACCATAGCTGGGTATACATGCTGGCCATCAGGTCTTGCTTCGCACGGAAGGCGGGGACAAAAAAACCGTGGTTGACGTCCTCAGACTTCATAACGAGTCTTATCGGCTTACCTTCTGGAACGCGAAGCTCGTTTATAGTGGTTTTGCCATTATCGTATTTAAACTGCCAGAGCCACTGCCTTCCGGTAACATTTATTTCAAGGGTATTGCTCGGAGGCGTCTTTATCTCTCTAAAGACTAAAAAGCCATAAGCGAATATGATGATAAGGAGGATTGAAGGTATTACTGTCCACAGTGTCTCAAGGATATGACTGCCCGTTATATAAGGGGTTTCTTCATTCTCCTTTTTTCTCCTGTATTTTATTGCGAAATAGACTAAAAAAAACGAGACAAGAATAAAAAATATCAGTGAAATCACCGTAACAAACCAGATAATATGGTCTACTTTGCCAGCAAAATCCGATGCTGCCTCAGGAAGCAAACTCATTTCTACGGTTTTAAACCTCCATTTGTTCTTTTTTTCTCATTTCTCCAGAGATAGGTTAATAAACCCCCGACGCACAAAAGTGTCACTACCCCTCCGGCTTTCACAATATTAAGGGCTTGAAGTGCGTACTTTTTCCCAACTGGATCGAAGTGGTAGCAATAGAGCAAAATCTGGTTGAGTATTTTAGAAGAACCTATCTCGCCCTTTGATGCCTCAAGAAGCGCAAGCCAAAGGTCCTTTGGCTGATATTGAATTCCATAAAAATAACGCGATATCTCTCCTTGTGGGGTAAGGATGACTACAACCGAAGGATGTGCAAATTGATTCCCATCCTTTTTATATCTAAATCCCACCGCCTGTGCAAGGGCACTTGTGTCTTCTTCATCCCCCGTAAGAAAATGCCAGTCTCTTTGAGAGGGTTGAGTGTTCTTTAGCTCCTTGAGGTAATTAGCTGCCTTTTTCCTCGCAAGCTCCGGCGTCTCCGAGGGATTAAAACTCACCGTTACTATCCTGAAATCTCGCCCTAAAGAAAGAGAATCTAGTTTATTTACAACATCTAGTATCCCGTTTAAGACATATGTGCATAGCAGAGGGCATTCATAATAATTAAGGGTTAGGATTACGGGCTTTCCATCATGAAAGAAGCCATTGAGTTTCACCGGATTACCATGCTCATCACGGAAAGTAAGGTCGAGCGGAATGTAACTGCCTAGTTTTTCGTCAACCCCTATATCTTTTACATCTGCTGCACTTGTAATGGCGTATGCAGGGGGGCAGCAAGTCAAAAAAACAAGAATTAGGAGGCTCCTTTTTATGATTTCTAAATTGGATAAATACCTGGACATCTCAGAGTTGATTGCTCCTTCTCCCCAAGATTCACCTCTATCATTGCACAAAACCCGCCGCATTCAGCCATGATTCGCCACTCCTTTATTTTGTTGATACGCTGGAGTTAAAAGCAGGCTATGCTATATTGAATCTTGAGGTTATCCCATATTTTGAGATTATCCTATCATAAAAGCACTAAGGAAATTTTAGTGCCTACTTAGTTTAAGCAGTTTCCTACATCCTGTCAAGAATCTGTTGACTTTTCCATTGGCTTATTTTAAATTCTCTAAGAGTCTAAAATTAAAAACAAAAGTGAGGTGCAATTCATAATGGACTGGGGAATGAAAAACCGTATAGCGCGAATTATTAGGCCCGACACAGGCCGCGCCGTCATGCTTGCGGTAGACCATGGATATTTTCTTGGACCTACAACCAAATTGGAGGTTCCGCGTAAAACCATAGAGCCTTTGATTCCTTATGCCGACTCCCTAATGCTTACGCGAGGGGTTCTGCGGACATCCGTTGACCCCAATTCCAGAACAAATGTGGTTTTGCGCGTATCCGGCGGCGTAAGCATCATAGGCCCATCGCTTGCCAATGAGGGAATATCTACTTCTATTAAGGATGCCATCCGTCTAAATGTCGCCGGGGTCGGTTTATCAATCTTTGTGGGAACCGAATATGAGCGTCAGACGCTACTTGGCTTGGCGGAGCTTGTCAATCAGGGGGAGGAATACGGCATTCCCGTCTTAGCTATTACGGCTGTGGGCAGGGAGCTTGAAAAAAGGGATGCCCGATTTCTGTCTCTCTGCTGTCGAATCGCCGCTGAATTAGGGGCACATCTGGTCAAAACCTATTACTGTGAGGACTTCGAGAGGGTAACAGAGAGCTGTCCGGTGCCGATAGTCATAGCGGGGGGACCAAAGCTTGCAACGGAACTCGATGCCTTAGAGATGGCTTATAACGCCATTCAGCAGGGCGCTGTAGGGGTTGATATGGGTAGGAATATATGGCAATCGGATTATCCCGTAGCCATGATTAGGGCTATTCGCGCTGTTGTCCATGAGAACTACACGCCTAGGGAGGCTCATGACCTCTTTAGGAGCCTTAAGGATGGAGAGGTTAAAAAGGCGGCTAGTGGGTAGTTTCAGATTTAATTAGCCACGAATATAAGAAATCAGGATACATGGACTTAAGGTTTTTCCCCTGTATTCTTCTGCTCGTGTTCATTTGTGTCTAAATCCAAATCGTTAACCAACAACATGCGCGTAGCCATGTATTACAACAACCGAGATGTGCGTCTTGAGGAGATGCCGACCCCAAGGGTTGGTCCCGGCGAGATTCTAATACGTGTTTGGGCAAGTGGGATATGCGGAAGCGATGTAATGGAATGGTATCGTATACGCAAAGCCCCCCTTGTGCTGGGGCATGAGATTGCAGGCGAGGTGGTAGAGGTAGGGGAGGGGGTCAAAAAATTCAAATTGGGAGACCGGGTTTTTGCCACACACCATGTTCCCTGTAATACGTGTTACTACTGCCTGAGGGGCAATCACTCCGCATGCGATACGCTACGAACCACCCACTTTGATCCGGGGGGATTCGCAGAATACATCCGTGTGCCTGCCATAAATGTTGATCGGGGGGTGTTTCTTCTCCCCGACGGGGTTTCTTTTGAGGAGGGGTCATTTATAGAGCCCCTCGGTTGCGCTATACGCGGACAGAGGTTGGCAAGGTTTCAAACAGGGAGTAGTGTGCTCATTATTGGAAGCGGTATGACAGGGCTACTTCATCTTCAGGTTGCAATTTCTCAAGGCGCGGGACGCATCGTTGCAACGGATATAAATGAATACAGGCTTGAGGCGGCACTGAGGTTTGGAGCCGATGCTGCCTTTCATGCTAATGAGGATGTACCGAAGCGTCTGCGTGAGATCAACGATGGAAGACTTGCCGATCTTGTTATTGTCTGCACAGGTGCATTATCGGCCATTGAACAGGCCTTCGGTTCTGTGGATCGGGGCGGCACTATCCTATTCTTTGCCCCAGTAAATCCGGGAACTAAAGTCTCCATACCGTTTGATGAACTCTGGTGGGCCGGGGTTACTATGACCAGCTCTTATGCCGCAAGCCCCGCAGATATTGCCGTAGCTATAGAGCTTATCCGGTCTCGACGCGTGAATGTAAAGGATATGGTTACGCATAGGCTCCCTTTAGCCGAAACGGCAAGGGGCTTTCAGATGGTTGCCGACGCGAGGGATTCTATCAAGGTTATTGTCGAGCCGCAGAGGTAGCAGATTATTTAATCAGCTTTGAGATTTTTTTGAATTCCTCTGTTCCTGCGCGCTCAAGCAGTTGAAACACAAACGTTTCGGTCGTGCCTACAACAGCTCCGGCCCTATCCATAAATTTTATTCCAGTCTCCCAATCGATCTCCTTTCTTGATGTTACGGCGTCGGCAGGGATATAAACCTTGTATCCGTCTTTAATCAAGTCCAATACCGTCTGAAGGACACATACGTGGGTTTCTATGCCGCACATAAGCACCTCGTTTCTCTTTGTGTTTTTTAGAGCCGCCTTAAAGTCCGAAGACCTTGCACAACTGAAGACGAGCTTTTCAATGGGCTTTGTTCCATCCCCAATGGCCTCTTTAATCTCACTAATGGTTAATCCCAATCCCCTAGGGTATTGCTCTGTGACTGTAATTGGAATTCCCAGCGTCTTTGCAGTCTCTATTAAGATCTTGGAATTTCTTGTAACCGATTCTCTCCTATCTTCCGGGATTACATTCATGAGTTTTTCCTGCATATCAACGACAACAAGCGAAATCTTATCCCTTTGAATAAAGTCCATTTTCCACCTCCACTATTTTTTAAATTAGCTACGAATAATTCGCAACTCACTTCTTATCCACTCTCTTCTGCCTTTTCTGTAACCGCCTTGACAAGGAGTTCAGTAACCCACTTGTTAATGCGCTCCTGTGTGGCACGACCGAGGATCTTTCTTACCCTTTTTAGAGGAATAATGGCCTTTGCAGCAGACCTATGCCCGCCTGCACTCCCAATTTCCCCAAAGATACTCCTTAGAAGCCGTCCTGCCCCTTTTACATATCCCACATTTCTTACAGAAATAACCAGATGGGAGTTGCCGACTATACCAAGGGCTACAGACCACTCGACCCCCTTTACTTGGATGCCGAAATCGGCCATCTTGGGGATTAGGTATTCTCTTTTTACCCTTCCTAGATTGCCAAAAAAAATCCCTTGCGATACCCAGTGATTGGCAAGGGCCTGACCAAATAGCCTTATTTCGGACGGAGGCATCTCAGCGCGCTCAATGCGCCTGAGAAGTCCCAGATTTGCAATTGGATAAAGAAAGGTAAAGGCCTCAATATCATCCGGATTCGCATCACGATTCAGTGATACCGTATCGGTTTTTATTCCGTAAAGAAGAGCGGTAGCAAGTCTTTCTGATATTTCCATCTGTGCCGCGCGGAGAAATTCGGTAAGGATTGTGGAAGTTGCGCCCTCCTGGGCTCTTATCTCAGAGAAACGGGTTTTATAAGAGGCTATCTGAGGGTGATGGTCAATCACAGTATCAACCCCCTCAATGAGATTTCCAAAGTAAGGCGGTTGAACATCAACAAGCGCAATTGAATCAAACTCCTTTATATCCGCCGGAACGAGCTTCTCAAGGTCAATTTCAAGGAGCTCTATCATGGCAACATTTTCGGGGCGGGATATTTTCTCTCCTAGGTGTCCGATTATGGCAGTCTGGCGGTTTCTTTTAAGTAGGGTTCTAAGGGCCAAGGCACTTGCAATTGAGTCTGGGTCGGGATTGTCATGGAGGAGAATCAGCATCTTTTTTGCTTCATTGTGCAGACGCCTTAGCTCTTCAACCCTTAGCTCTACCCTTGCCAGCCTCTCTTCATGTGCGATTTCCTCTGAGAGGATCTTGTGAAAGGAGACAAACCTAGTATAAGAAGGTGGGTCTTGTGGTCTTTCGCTATTAGTTACGATTATTGGGGTCTGGGGAAAATGTGTGGAAAGCTCCTTTGAAGCATTGGCTGGGAAGTGTTCTTTCTCAACTACTATGACTGTAAAGTCCCCTGTTTGGTGTAGGGCCTCTTCAAATGAATTTACCCAGACAACCTCTCCTCTATCTGAAAGTCCGAAGAGAGAGGGGTCAAAGTTTCCTATAAATAGATACCTCGTTGTTGCTTCTTCTTGCATGTCTTATACTTAGACTGTGACTATTTAGCCACTAGTGAACATGAATAAATAATCAATTCGTATCCAAATCTAGGCTTTAGACTCAGAGGTACGATAGCACGCCAGGCTTAGCCCCTTTACAAATCCTGAAATTTCTCTGAAGAGTCCTTTTCCATTACTGCCGTACTTTTCAATTATCCTGACAAGGGCACTTCCTACAATCACAGCATCCGCAAATTTAGCAATCTTCCCTGCCTGATCCGGTGTTGATACCCCGAGCCCAATTCCCACAGGGAGTTTTGTGTATTTCTTGATTTCTCCGACAAGTGCTTCGAGTGAATAATCCATATTCGGCCTTTCTCCGGTAACCCCGGTTGTAGAGACTAAGTAGACAAATCCGGTTGCCCGCTCCCCAACGAGTCTCATCCTCTCAGCCGTACTTGTAGGGGCGAGAAGAAACACCATGTCGAGTCCCATTTTATCTGTGTGAATTTTAAACTCATCTGCCTCTTCGGGAGGAAGGTCTACTACAAGAACACCATCTGCACCTGCATCGCGCGCGTCTTTAGAGAATTTTTGAAGTCCATAAGAAAGAAAAGGATTGTAATAACCAAAAAGTATAATTGGAATCTCTGAATATTTCCTAATTTTGATTACAGCATCGAGCACGCCGTGGAGGGTTGTGCCGCTTCGGAGCGCTCTTTCAGATGCAAGCTGTATTGCAGGACCATCGGCCATCGGGTCTGAAAACGGAATCCCTAATTCGATTATATCGGCACCGCTTTTTTCAAGATTAAGCGCTATGTCCGGCGTTAATTCCAGGGATGGGTCGCCTGCCGTAATATATGTAACTAGAGCCGCTCTTTTCCTTTCCCTGAGTTCTTTAAATTTATCCCGGATTCTCATCATATTTTTGTGTGAGGACAACCGTTCGCCAAGTGTAGGGACACAGTATGCCGTGCCCTATCAATCTTATTAAGTCTATCTTTAGGGTACGTAAACCTCAAGTTCTATAATTCTGCCTCTAGAGCCTTAGCCACGACCTGAATATCCTTATCGCCACGTCCTGAGAGGCAGATTATAATTACCGAATCCTTAGGCATATTAGGAGCTATTTTTATGGCATAAGCTATTGCATGAGCGGACTCAAGCGCGGGGATTATCCCCTCGGTTTGAGAGAGGAATTTAAATCCCTCCAGGGCCTCTTTGTCAGTCACGGTGGTATATGAAACTCGCCCTGAGTCTTTTAGATACGAGTGCTCAGGGCCTACTCCGGGGTAATCAAGCCCCGGGGCTATTGAATGGGTTCCCTTCACCTGGCCGTCTCTGTCTTGGAGCAGGTATGTTTTGCTGCCGTGGAGAACCCCAGGCCTTCCGGCGGCAAGGGTTGCTGCATGTTGTTCGGTCCTAAGTCCCGATCCTGCAGCCTCTACCCCGGTCATTTTTACCTCTTCGTCTTCAAGAAATGGATAAAAAAGCCCCATAGCGTTTGACCCGCCTCCAACGCAGGCAATGAGAAGGTCTGGGAGCCTCTCTTCTTTTTCGAGAATCTGCCTTCTTGCCTCTTCCCCAATTATAGACTGGAAATCCCTTACCATCATAGGATATGGATGAGGTCCAGCTACGCTTCCGATTATATAGAATGTCGTTCTTACATTTGTTATCCAATCTCTCATAGCCTCATTCATCGCATCCTTGAGGGTTTGGGTTCCAGAGGCCACCTCTCTTACCATTGCTCCGAGCAGCTTCATACGAATTACGTTGAGAGTCTGTCTCTTTGTATCCTCAAGCCCCATAAATATCTCGCATTCCATCTTAAGAAGCGCGGCAACTGTAGCTGTAGCCACCCCATGTTGTCCTGCTCCGGTTTCCGCTATAATCCTCTTCTTTCCCATACGCAATGCAAGAAGTGCCTGACCCATAGTATTATTAATCTTGTGGGCGCCTGTGTGTGCCAGGTCTTCGCGTTTTAGATAAACCTTTGCTCCGCCGAGCTCCTGTGTCATTCTCTCTGCAAAGTAAAGTGGTGTAGGGCGACCGACATATTCTCTGAGATAATAGTTTAGTTCCTCTTTGAATTTTGGGTCATCTTTTATCTCAAGATAAGCCCTTTCTAGATTGATTAAGGCGGGAATAAGGGTTTCCGAAACGTATCTGCCGCCGTAGATTCCGAAATATCCCCTTTCATCGGGGAGTTTCAATTTAGGTTTCATTTCTTACCGCCTCTATGAATTTTTTTAACCTCTCGGGGTTTTTCTTTCCGGGATAATCCTCAACGCCTGAGCTAACATCAACCCCGTAGGGATTCACTATACGAATTGCCCGAGACACATTCTCCGGGGAAAGCCCGCCTGAGAGGATTATCCTCTTTGATGCGTTTAAGCCCTTTAGAATCTCCCATCTGAAACTCTCCCCTGTTCCCCCATAGCCCTTTGTTGAGTATGTATCAAGGAGAATCACCGGGACGGGAAAGGATTCTATTTCTTCAGGGTTTATATCTTCTCTGACTCGGATTGTTTTTATCACTCCCCTTCCGAGTCTCTTACAGAGAACCGGTGATTCATCTCCGTGGAGCTGAAATAAATCAAATCCCGACTCTTCTTTTATATTTTTAATCTCGTCTAGATCCTGATTCACGAAGACTCCGACTGTCGTAATAAACGGAGGCAATTTTGAAATAATCTCGTGTGCCCTTTCAGGTCTAATATATCTCTTACTTTCCTTATAAAAAATAAACCCAATCGCATCGGCTCCTAATTCCACGGCCAAAAGGGCATCCTCTTCATTAGTAATTCCGCAGATTTTAATCTTAACCACAGAAGGATAATTATAAGAGTTGAAACAGTGTGTGTAAACAGGAGAGGACTATATCCACCAACGTTTATGAACTATAACCTTTTCATATTCTATTTAGAGATCTTAAACAAATGGCTTCCTTACTCTCGGGAATACAGGCATCCTTGACTTTTTCAGCCTTGCTTCCAAAGGCTGTTTTGACGTGTCCACTTACCAATGCATGCATATGTTAATCAGATGGGTACAACCAACCCAACTTTTCTTTTTTACTCTAGCTTGTCCTATTGTTCCATTGTCAAAGTAGAGCAATACATACTCTATCTTTAGGATTGAAATATTTTTTATTAGAAACTCCAATGGATATTCTGACTTCCCTATTGTCATTGGGAGCTTATTTTTCATGGTTGCTTTACCGGAATTAAACCACAGTGGACACACAAGCAATTTATCTTTCAATATCTTTCTTCTTATTCATTCGTCTTCTATTTGTAGCCAATCAATTTCTTTGAAGTCCTTATCAAAAGTCGCTATTTCTTCTATTGTATTTTCTTTCATGGCAATACTCACTAAGGCATCGTGATAGTTTAATCTTCCATCAGTTTTTATCATGAGTTCGACTATGCTGTTATGGAGCTTACCAACAAGAGGATAAGCTCTTATTATCTCAAAGCTCTCTAACTCGCCTTTAATTTTACCTACTATTTTTGCAAACCTGGTTTTTCTTTCTGCACTTCTTCTTGCAAGGACTGTATAGACCTCGTTCAGGATACAGTCCATTAATGATAAATCTTTTTCTTCATTCTCTAACCTTTTTATAAGTTTTAAGGCGTTATTGTGATGAACGTCCTTGATGTCCAAAAGAGCAACTACAATGTTCGTATCTATAACAATCTTTTTATTCATAATATGGTTCGGAGTCCTTTATACTATCTCCGCCAAGAGATAGAGTACCTGCAAGGCTAGATAATTTCTTTTTCTTCGGGGGCCTTTTTTTCTCCTCGCCTACTGTCTTGAACCCTAATCTTCTGAGAATTCTTACAGCATCCATAGTAGTAAAATCCATTCTAGTAAAGGTTTCATTGCTATTTTTAAACTTCATTCTCAAGAGATTAAAGATTACCTCTTTCGGTGGATAGTAACGTCCTTCTATGTCCACTGCATACTTTCTACCCCAACCTTCCGAAATATCCTTTGTTGCTTTCTTTACCTCTTCTGGATTTACTTTGAATTCCACACCCCTGAGTCTGGTTTTCATCATTAACCTCCAAAAAATACTACTATCAGTTTAAAATAGATATAGTAGTATGTCAATTGGCTAATAATATTAAATACATCCTTAATGGTCAGCCAACAAAGGCGTTTTCTTTTAAGCTGCTTGGGATGCTGGCTTCTATCGGTCACAAGAATGGAGTGGCTGAGATTCTGGGCTTTAAGCTGTCTGAATTTCCCGCCTGGTTCTTTTGGCGTGGGGTTTATCTGGCAAAACTCCCCACATTAGCGTGCAAGGTTGAGGTCGCAATTGACTGGGCTTGGCAGATTTTCTTTCTGCCCAACATCGTGCAGTTACAAATGGCACGCACTGAACGGGCAAGACGGGCACACTACGCCGCGGGTGAGTTTATTGTTCGAAATGGTGATCCGGGCGACCGATTCTTCGTGATCGAAAGTGGCAAGGCGGGTGTCTATATCGATGAGAACTCCCCGCCGATTGCAGTTCTCAAAGCCGGTGATTATTTCGGTGAGGGGGCGCTTCTGTCACCCGGTGGGAAGGGTGTGCCTATGGCTTCTGTGAAGGCGGAGACGGCCCTTAATCTAATTATGCTCGGTCGTAATGATTTCATTCAACTCTCGGAATCTTTAGGAGCGCTGCAAAAGGAATTCCACCGGTCTGTGTTGGTCTGAGGTGGCTATCAGAGATTTATGGAAATGGTAAGGCACGAACCCTGGTTTTCGATTGCAAGGGTTTCAGAGGTCATGTCTCAGCCCGCTCAGGTTCTTCTAATCAGCCGTACTCTTGAGGAAGTCGTGGAACGGTTCCATGGGGGCAAACTGGGATACCCGGTGGTTGATGAAAATGGGATTCTACGCGGCTATTGCGGATGCTCTGAGCTGTATGAGGCCCTGAGTGGAGTTCTTTCAATTAGAACCCCTATATCCGACTTTATGCGGAAGGATACGCCTGCAATTGGTGAGAGTCAATCTCTGGTGGATGTGATACTCGTGCTTATGCGTGAGCAGATTGAAATACTTCCCGTTGTTTCTTCCGATGGCAGTGGAAGGATAGTGGGAGTTTTGAGTCCAATTGATGTCTTTCGAAAGGTGGTTGAGGTTTTAAAGACGCATCAGAATTGAAGCCGATTATGTGCTTATATGTTTCCCTCGTGGTTCGAATCAACTGTGAAAGGGCAAGCTTCTAAGGCCCTTTGTCTTTTTTCCAATTAAATGCAGGTAGTATTTGAATTTCTCCATAAGACCTATTTTTCTAAAGAGATATATGTTTCCTTCTCTTTCGACCTTTACCCTTTCACTCAGATGGTGTTTTCCTAGAAACATTGCACGGGCAAGAAGACGTCTTCCGCCCTCAACTTGGACAAAGCCGAGAATGAGAGGTGAATGGAACCCTTCGGGTGGGACATGAAGGACTGTAAATGTCTCAAGGATTCCTTCTACACTCTCAATCCTTATATCATCCGTCGTCCGTGGAATGTGAATTGGAAGTGTGTAGAAACTGGTTCTTTGGGTTGGTCTTATGTTTTCTTTACTCTTCTCCAAGATTATAACGGAATTGTTATTCCCAAGCCCTCCTATAGAATGCGTTAGGGCTATATCTGTTTTTCCTACCTGGCGCTTGGCATCAACCTCTCCTCTCATCTGTCGCACGGATTCAACGACCTGAGCAAGTCCCGATGCACCGACTGGGTGACCCCTTGATTTAAGTCCACCCGATGGGTTTATTGGAAACTGTCCATCAATTTGTGTAATGCCGTCCTCGACGGCCTCCCATCCATTCCCTTCTTCAAAGAATCCCAGGTCCTCGCTGTTTATAATCTCAAAGCTCGTGAATGCATCATGTACCTCGGCGAAACATATGTCCTTTGGTCCAATTCCTGCCATATCATAGGCCTCTTTTGCCGCAATCCGTGTGGCCATAAAGGAGGAGAGTGAGCTTCTATGGCTTACACTGAGTGTATCTGTTCCCTGACCTATTCCTAAAACACGAATATCTGTTTTTTCACTTGTAAGAACTAAAGCGGCTGCGCCGTCTGTAATCGGAGAGCAGTCATAGAGCCTTAGAGGCTCAGAGACAAATCTACTCTCCTTATAATCTTCAAATGTGATTCTTTTCTGGAACTGCGCAAGAGGGTTCAGGGAGCCGTTAAAGTGGTTCTTTATAGCTACGGATGATAGGATTTTTTCCATTCTTCTTTGGGGGATTTTAAACCGTCCCATATAGACTTGGGTTATCATTGCAGCAAGCGCGGGCATTGTACCTCCCGTCTCTCTTTCCCTTTGCTCTATTACCTCGGCAAGGATTCGTGTGGTTTTTGCGGTCGGAAGATGGGTCATCTTTTCTCCGGCAATGACAAGAACGTTTTTAAACCTGCCCGAAGCTACGGCTGCATATGCAACTGAAAAAACCGCTGCGCCGGAGGAAGATGCGGTCTCTACACGGATTGAAGGAATCCCTAAAAGGCCAAGCGCATCGGCTGTAAGCACCCCAATATTGCCCGTTCCAGTGAATTCTTCGGGGTTCATAGTACCGATAAATATTGCCTGAGGCTCCGGATACTTAGATACGCTAAGTGCTTCTCTTCCGGCTTTGACGAGAAGGGATTTTAAATTCAAATCCGATTTCTCGAATTTAGTCATCCCAATTCCATCTATATAGACGGAACCCATAATTAAAACTCCTGGTGGATTCGGATATACAGACTCTACATATAATTTTACCCTCATATTTCTTCGGCTAATAGTTTAATATTTAGATGTATAGCCGATAATTGCCGTTACAATTGTGAGAGTCGAACGGTGGCAATGACAGCCTATAGGCTGCATCGTTTTTCCCTTGACATCATTCGGCTCTAATATATCCTTTTTTATAATTGGAGGTTCTCAAAACATGAGAAAATCGTTAGAAGCGGTTGTGCTAATTTTCGTTGTTGTGTCACTTGTTATTTCAACATTCCCGGCTTGGAAAACCCATGCGGCTGAGCTTCCATCATTAGCCGACCTAGTTAAGAGATTGAAGCCGTCTGTGGTAAATATCAGCACTACGAGCGTTGTAAAAGGGGGTGGAAGCCTATTTGAATCGCCTTTTGGGGGTGGCAAGCAGGACCCCTTTGAAGAGTTTTTCAAAAAGTTCTTTGGGGATGTTCCTCAAAGGGAGTTCAGGCAGAGGGGGCTTGGCTCCGGTTTCATTCTAAGCGAGGATGGCTATATTGTAACGAATAATCATGTTGTAGAAAAGGCAAACGATATAGAAGTAGTCCTGGAAGACGGAGAAAGATACAAAGCCAGGGTTATAGGAAAAGACCCGAAAACCGACGTGGCGCTCCTTAAGATCGGGCCTAAACATAGACTCCCGGCTGCTGTGCTTGGGGACTCGGATAAGCTTGAGATCGGGGATTGGGTCATTGCGGTAGGGAATCCATTTGGACTGGGTCATACTGTTACGGCTGGAATAGTTAGTGCAAAGGGTAGGTCTCTGGGGCTTGGCACATACGATGATTTTATTCAAACTGATGCGGCTATAAATCCCGGAAATAGCGGAGGGCCTCTTTTTAATCTCCAGGGACAGGTTGTCGGCGTCAACACAGCAATTGTCGCGGGAGGGCAAGGGATAGGGTTTGCAATACCAATCAATCTGGCAAAGAGTGTAATAACCCAGCTAAAGAGCACAGGAAGGGTGGTACGCGGATGGCTAGGGGTTTTGGTACAACAGATAACACCGGATATAGCAGAGGGCTTAGGGCTCACTGAGCCTAGGGGTGCACTGGTTTCGGATGTAACTCCGGGTAGCCCTGCGGATAAGGCTGGCATAAAGAGGCAGGATATTATCACTGAATTTAACGGACAGAAGATCAACGATATGCAGGAGCTCCCGAGATTGGTTGCCGCAACCCCTCCGGGGACGGAGGTGACGTTAAAATTCCTAAGAAATGGAAAAGAGCAAACTGCGAGATTAAAACTCGGAGAACTTCCCGAGGAGATCGCCAAATCCGGCACAGGGGGACAGCAGGTTGAACAGGACCTCGGTCTTGTCGTTCAGGAAATCAACCCTCAAATGCAGAGGCGTCTTGGGATTCAGGACTCTCAAGGGGTCATTATAACGAGTGTGGAATCCGGGAGTATTGCCGAAGAGGCCGGGCTTCGTCCTGGAGATATAATCCTTGAGATAAACAAAAAGCAGGTCAAGAACCTAGATGATTACAGAAAGGGGATAGACTCTATTAAATCGGGTCAGACCGTGCTTTTGCTTGTAAAGAGGGATAAGAATACCCTCTACGTTGCCCTCAAGGTTGAAGGAAATGCCAAGGGTTGAAGAGAGACTAAGAGAGATCGGGGTTGAAATCCCCCTACCTCCGATAACACAGGGGGCTTATCAGCCAGCTGTTATTTCAGGGAATTTAATATTTGTCTCTGGTCAACTTCCCATAAAGGGAGGAGGGCTTTTATATAGGGGTAAGGTTGGATCTGAGGTATCGATTGAAGAGGGAATGGAGGCGGCAAGGCTTGCCGCAATAAATTCCATCTCTGTAATGAAGAGGGAGCTTGGCGACCTCGACAGAATTAAGAGAATTGTAAAGCTGACTGGATATGTCAGCGGCGCCCCTGGGTTTGATATGCAGGCAAAGGTCGTAAACAGTGCATCCCAATTCTTCTACGATGTTTTTGGAGATATGGGCAGACATGCCCGCGCTACAGTAGGCGTTTATGAGCTTCCCCTTGGTGCTCCTGTAGAGATAGAGGTCATAGCGGAGATTTATTAGAAATATCTAATTGTCCTTGCTGGTGGGGTTTATCATTTCCACACATTTCAAATCAATTCTAAACTTATGCCCAAGATCAAAGGGATTTTCATTTATTCTGACTATCCGTCAAAGGCGTTGTCAATTGAGAAAATAATTGATTATCTAAGGGGTTGCGGGCTCTTTGCCCAATATCGAGGGAATATCTTTGAATTCTTAGGCCCAAATTTGGAGGAAGCAATAGAGTTGAGCGGTAGAATCGCAGGGGCAAGGATTCTGGACATATCCGCGCCGATTGATGAAATCCGTGAGCCGATTCATGGGGAAATTGACGTTGAGCTAAAGAGGCTCAGAGGCAACGAAAGCCTTCTCGGAGTGCTCTACGACGGGCTTTGGCTTCAGAGGATTTTTTATAAAATCATGTCTGAGAGAATCCCTGAGTTTAAAAGCGGATATATTCATATAATCTTTACAAGCAGGCTTTTTGGAACCTATGAGACAGGAAGGTATCATGCGAGGGTCATACTTACAGGACTTCCGTCTTTAATCTCTACCTCAGGAATAGTTGAGGCTCCTGCAAAGCCGAAGGACTACTACTGGCTAAAAGCCGGATTTATAAGGGCAGGAAAAGACATTCAAGAGCTTGATCTACTCTATAGAGGGAGATTTATTGAATATGACGATTCAAGGATTACCAAGGCCTTAAGTCCTTATGTACTTCAATCTGTTTTTTATGAGATTACCGGGAATCCCTTTTGTGATAATCCTGACTGCTGTCTTTATAACTCACACTGGCAGGAGGAGGTCTTAAAGGCTCAGATTGGGGGAGAACTATGCGGGGAGCATAGAGATATTATAAAAAGGCTTGAGCTATCTGAGGAATAACACCTGATTAAAGATTTAGACTAATAATAGGCTAAGAGAAAGGCCATTCTAAGCTGTTGCGCCAACAGTTCTTTTCCCCTTTCGTCATTGAGGGCTAAAACAAATTCTGAACCGAATATTCGCCCTTTTTTCCCCTTAGTAGCTGTCAGTAATGAGTAAGGCCGCAAATGGATTTTACGCTTTGCCAATAGCCTCTCTTTCCGGCCGGTTCTCGGTTTATTACTTATTCTTTGTATTTTCTGCTTTGAAGAAATCAGATTTTCCTCAAAAAATGTGTCATCTTTGCTTTTGGCACCAAGAGGTGGGGTCTCAATTAAAGCTAATCCAATTTGATTAGAGCCATTATCGGGTGTTGATATACCATGAATCGGGAAGGTGTTTTTATACCCTTTCCCATAATAAAAGGCAAAGAGAATGATTATAGGTAAAACTACACCTAAGATCAGTAGCGCAAAGGAGTTGTTTTTGTATAAATGCAATGAGAGGGTCTTCCAAGGCTCAACTGACTTAGTTTGAAGATATGGTTCAAGCCTTATTTCCCCCCTTTGTATTATCTCATATCCGCTCCCCGTATAGATTACTAAACAGTTCTTACTGTATTGTCTTTTACCTTCGTAAAGAGCCATATCCGCCTGGTGAAGCAACTCCTTTGGTTCTCTTATGTTTACGGGTGAATAGGTTGATATGCCAAATGTAGCTGTCACCTGTATTCCTTTCTCATCATGGGGGAAAATAAGGTTTAAAATATTGCGGTGTATACGCTCTGCAATTATCGCCGCATCCTCCAGGGTTGTATGTGTAAATAGTATAGTAAATTCCTCTCCGCCGTATCTTGCGGCTATATCCACGTGCCTGACTGCCCCTGATATAAGCCTTCCTATTTGTCTTAACACCTGGTCTCCGAAAATGTGTCCGTATGTGTCATTAATGAGTTTGAAGTTATCTATATCAAAGATACAAAGTGATAGAGGGATACCATAGCGCTTAGCCCTCTCATACTCTTCACTTAGACGATTCATGAAGTAACGCCTGTTAAAAAGCCCTGTAAGCTCATCCCTGATCAATGCGGCTTTCAACTCTTCTTGAGCAAAGACCCTTTCTAGAGTTGTTCCCACCGTTTCAGAGAAGAGGTCTAGAATTTCTTTATCCCGAGGGGTTATTCTTCCGCCGCTTGTCATTCTGTCTACTTCAAAAACGACCCGGACAAGCCCCTTTACCTTAACTGGAATTACAGCAAAGGAGTGTGTGTGCTTCCTTCTGTATTCTGTCATACTGAGATAGCGATCTCAGTTCAGGCGAAATCTCCTCTTCATCAAATATGAACATCCCTTCCCCTCTAAGAGTGGCTTTTCCCATAGCCCCTATTTCCTCAGATAAAGGGAGTTTAAGTGTGGGCACTTCTGTGAATCCAACATAACACACGAGAGAAAGCGTATTTTCCTCCCAATTTACCTTTCTAACTGTTGCGCGATTAAAACTGAGATGGTTAACTAGGGTTTCTGCAAGGTATCTGTAAACCTCTGGCTCAGTCGTAGCTTTTGCCACTTCATTAATGGCTAATTTTACTCTGGTCAGATAATCTGAAAACACATCTTTAATTATACTCCCATTTATAAATTGGGGAAACACATTGGCGTCACTTAAATATTTTGTATGAATGGTATTAGAGGGAGACTATCTATAAAATTCGTTTAATAAGGGGCAGGAGGAAATCCCCGCCCCTATAATTATAAGCAGGTTTAAGCCCTGGCCTGTTCTTGGAGCCTATTTATGGCAACCTCGGCGGCCTTCTTTCCTGAAAGAAGCATTCCGCCGAATGTGGGCCCCATTCTTGGGAGTCCGTATGTGCTGTTTACCGCCATTCCGCATGCAATCAAACCCGGAGCGACTTCGCCCGTATATTCAACGAGCGCATCCTCAGACCTTTCCACCCACATGGAGCCGTGCCCGGGAAGCTTCTTAAAGAGTCCCTGCTTTGCTAATCTTGAAACCAGATAGGCGTCGTGTCCTGTCGCGTCTATTACCAGCTTTGCCTCAAGAGCAATCGGGTCAAGGCATGTGATTTCCTTAGGCATGTTTGATATAGGAGACCAGTTTACAACCACCCCCGCCACACGACCGTTTTCTCTGTATACAAGGTCATCGAACATTGTCATGTTTGCAACCTTTACCCCTGCCTCGCACATTGCGGCGATGAGTTTTGAACAGGCATAGGGGCCATCTGCGACATAGAGCCCATCTGAAATCTCTTTATAAGGTACCTCTATTTCATCAAGTACCTTTTGTCCTGGATCCCTTACCGTGATTTTATTCATGAGATATCCGCCTATCCAGAATCCGCCGCCCAGGTAATTCATTCTTTCTACCAGGAGAACCTTATATTTCTTTTTTGCAATGTCTTTAGCTGCCACAAGGCCGCTGGGGCCCCCGCCTACAACTATCACATCACTTGCCACATAATCGGAAAATTCCCTTGAAAACTCATCCACTATAGCTCTTGTAATCTCCTTCTCACTTACAGGTGCAAAAAGCCCTTGCCTTTCAGCCATGATAGATATACCTCCCCTTAAATAGAATCTCAGTTGCCAAAATTTAAGCCTATCACAACTACGGGAGTCGTCAAGTTATTGAAATGTTGACAAAACTGTAGTCGGCTATAGATTTATAGTTCAAAAGGAATACTGGCGCGGTGGAGCCAATTAAATACACCAGGAGGTAAATTAAGAATGGGTAACTCTATCATTAGGGTGTGTTTTTATTTAGTTGTATCAGTGTTTGTTGCAGGTGGCTTGGCAATAGGGGCTTTTGGAGGGATTATAATAGAGCAGGTCGGTTATGAAAAGGGCAGTTCTCAGAAGAATAAGGAGACGCTCTATGTCTCTAAGAATAAAGTCAAGTCTTTCTCGGAAGACAGACATGAGATGACAATATTCGATTTAAATACCGGTGAGATGATCCTTACGAACAACGAAAAGAAAACATATGTTATCGCAAAGCCGGAGGAGCTTTTTCAGTCTGCTCAGGATGCAATGGCTAAGGCAAAAGCCCAGATGGAGGAACAGATGTCCAAGCTCCCACCTGAGCAGAGAGCCAAGATAGAAGAGATGATGAAATCTCACGGAATGAAACAGTCGGGGGGTTCAAAACCTGAGAACCTGACGTTGAAAGCCACTGGAACAACCGAAGACATTGCGGGATATAAGTCTCAGAAATTTGAGATTTATAAAAACGGCAAGCTTGACCGGGAGATATGGACAAGCAAGGATGTTATTTCCAGTAGCGAACTCGATCCAAAGAAGATGGCGGACTACATGAAAGAGATGCAACAGATGGCCGCTAAACTTAACCCGGGGAAGGAGAATACAAACCCCGATTTAAGTGAAGAGACAAGGGTTTTCAACCAGATTTTCGAGACCGGATTTCCCATGAAGTCCGTGGATCATTTCTCTGATAGTAATGCCTATATCGAAGAGGTAGTGAGTGTAACCAAAGCTGATATATCGGATAAAGAGTTTCAGCCTCCGGCAGGGTTTAAAAAGGTTATGCTTCAGCAGATGATGTCAGGGGAATAGAGAAAGTCAGGGCGGGTTTCAAACCTGCCCCTAGTGTTATTCCTCTTCCCTTACCACTTCAACCTTAATGTTTACTGTTACATTATGGTGAAGCCTTACCGGAATCTCGTGGACTCCCAGGGCCTTAATCGGTGCGTCAAGCTCAATGTCCTTTTTGGAGATATCGAACCCCAATCTGGAGAGAGCATCGGATATGTTTTGGGATGTTACCGAACCGAAGAGTTTATCCTCTTCCCCGACCTTTACAGGAATGACACAGGAAACCCTCTCAAGGATACTCGCCAAACCCTCGGCCTCGGCCCTTGCCTTATCCTCTTTTTTCTTTAGAGCCTGCCTTCTCTGCTCCCATTCTTTTAGATTCGCAGGCGTTGCCTCAACCGCAAGCCTTCTTGGAAATAGATAATTCCTTGCAAAACCTTCTTTTACCTCTTTTGTTTCTCCCCTTTTTCCAACAGATTCTACATCAGATATGAGAATCACCTTCATTTCTGATACCTCCTGTAAAGGACAAAAAGAATATGACACAATGCACTAAGAAAAGAGTTTAAATTTGCCTCTTAGTGTTTTGTTGGCTAAATCATCACCGAGTTAGTGAAGCACTGTAAATGGAAGAAGAGCCATAACACGCGCCCGCTTTATCGCCGAGCTAAGCTCCCTCTGGTGGTATGCACAAAGCCCGGAGCTTCTTCTGGGCACTATTTTCTTTCTCTCATTTATGAACTGCGAGAGAATGTCAACCTTTTTATAATCAATTTCTGTCGCCTCGGCACAGAATCTGCAGACCTTTTTTCTTATAAAGAATTTTTTTTCCTTTGTATTTTCCCTTTCCATTACTGCACACCTCCCTCTTGAGCGTCCGTTCCCGATGTTGCTCTCTCTCTTAGAGCTGACTCTTCTTTTATTCTTACAGTCATAAATCTCAGCACATCACCGCTGAAGAATCTCAGATTCCTCTCTATCTCGGATACGGCGCTTCTGAGGGATTTATAGACCAGTATGTGGTAGGTTCCTTTATTGTACTTTCCAATCCTGTATGCGAGATTTCTGTCAGCCCACTTCTGGGACTTAAAAATCTCACCTTCATGGTTTGATATTGTCTCTTTGAGTCTCCCCTGCACCTTATTTAGTTCATCATCAGTCAGATCGGGGCGCGTGAGATAGAGAGTCTCATAATAGCCTATATCGGTCATTAAATATACCTCCCATTTTGGACTTACCGACCCCGGACTCAGACACTGTGGACTAATCCCGGAGTAACGGGTTTAAGTTTTAAACCTGAAGTATACCATATCTCCATCCTGAATTTCATAGTCCTTACCCTCTATTCTTAAAACTCCCGATTCCCTTGCTGCCGCATCCGAGCCAGACCTTACATAATCCTCATAAGACACCACCTCAGCCTTAATAAATCCCCTCTCGAAATCGGTGTGGATTCTCCCCGCCGCTTTTGGAGCCTTGGTTCCCCGCTTTATAGTCCATGCACGAACCTCAACGCCGTTTGTCGTGTAAAAGGTTATGAGATCAAGCAAATCATACGCCGCTTTCACAAGCCTTCTGAGACCCGACTCGCTTAGGTTCATATCATTTAAAAGGGTCTTGCTTTCTTCTTCTGAAAATTCTGATAGCTCAGATTCGAGCTTGCCAAAGATTGTGACGAATTGTGCCTTTTCCTCTTCTGCTATCCTCTTTAGGGTTTCAATGTGTTTTTCTTTTCCGTCTTTCTCTTCGAGATTCGCCACATAAAGAACGGGTTTAGCCGTAAGCAGGTTTAACCCGCCGAGGATATTCTCCTCAGCCACTCCTTTGAGTGAAAAGAGCCTCGCTGCTCTCTCACTAGAGATGTGGCTTTTTAATCTCTCTAAAAGGTTGAGTTCTGCTTGCACTTTCTTGCTCCCCGATTTAGCCACTTTTTCTATCTTTCCTATCCTTTTTTCTACCGTCTCGAGGTCTGCAAGGAGGAGTTCGAGGTTTATTATCTCTACATCCCGTTTGGGGTCAATACACTCAGAGACATTCGATGAGTACAGATCAAAGAGTCTCACAACGTGGATCAGGGCATCAGTCTCTCGAATATGCGCAAGGAACCTGTTTCCAAGTCCCTCGCCCTGACTTGCCCCTTTTACGAGTCCGGCAATATCAATGAATTTGAGTGTGGCCGGAACAATCTTTTCGGGCTTTATAATCTCCGCAAGCCTTTGCAATCTCTCATCAGGGACATTGACGATTCCGACATTCGGATCAATTGTGGTAAACGGATAATCCGCCACAACTGCCTTGGCGGATGTTAAAGCATTAAATATAGTTGATTTCCCGGCGTTTGGAAGTCCTACAATTCCACAGCTAAGACCCATGATTTTTAGAGATAAAAAATATAGGATACAAGATGCATGATACAGGATAAAGTACATCATACATCTTGTGTCGTGCATCCCGTATCTTTTCTATTGAATTTATTCATCGCGCTCTCTAATCCCCGGAGTATGATTTCCGAAACCGCATCCGCGGCTCTATCTACCATATCTTCCATTATTTTTTTCTCCCCTCCTTCAAATCCTGAGAGCACATGACCAATGACTCCTGACTTTTGTATGGGTTTTCCTATTCCTACCCTTACCCTCACAAAACCGCTGTCCCCGAGGCAACTTATTATAGATTGAATTCCTTTGTGTCCTGCGCTTCCGCCTCCGGTTTTTATTTTCATACTTCCGAGGGGCAGGTCAATTTCATCGTGCACTACAATTACATCTTTCAGGGGAATTTTAAAAAATTCTACAACGTCCGAGATGGCTTCACCACTTAGATTCATATATGTCTGGGGTTTGAGGAGTAAGAGTTTTTTTTCTTCTAAGGGTGCTTTGGCAAAGAGGCTTCTAAAACCCCTTTTCTTAAGACTGATCCCCAGTCTCCTTGCAATCTCATCTACTACCATAAACCCGATGTTATGCCTTGATGAGGAGTATTCTTTTCCTGGATTTCCCAATCCGGCAACTAGAATCATTATTCAGACTATTTCTCACCGCCCTCCTCCTCGGCTTCAGGCTTAGCCTCTGCCACCGCACCCTCAGTCGGAGC
>PSLL01000001.1:29118-43893 GCA_040289575.1 Candidatus Dadabacteria bacterium
CTATGGTCTCATCCGGATCGTGAAGGACGGTAACACCTTCGGGAAGTGTTAGGTCGCTAATGTGTATTGAGTCTCCAATACCGAGTTGAGACACATCAATCTCAATAACGTTCGGAATAGAGGCGGGAAGACATTCGACCTCAATTTCTCGAAGGATTCCCTCAAGAATTCCACCTTCCTGGATTCCTGGAGCCTTCCCTACAATCTCAACCGGAACCTTGACGGTTATGAGTTCTTTCATAAGGATTTCCTGAAAATCAAAATGTATAGGTCGGCTTGTGAGGTTATCATATTGAACATCTCGAAGAAGGGCTATTTTAGTAATCTCTTCTCCGTCGCCCTTTACGTGAAGCTCAAGAAGGGTATTTTCTCCGGCCTCTGTGGAAAGGGCTTTTTTAAGGTCAATAGGATTTACCGTTAATGAAATTGGTTCCATCTCTCTCCCATAAAGCACGGCGGGGATAAAACCCTCCCTTCTGATTTTTCTTGCCGCGCCCTTACCGACTTCATTTCTTCTTGTTACAAATAAAGTGCTCTGTGCCATTTTTAACTCCTTTAAAATTCGAATAAGGTGCTTATTGACTCTCCGGCGGCTATTCTTCTTATTGCCTCCCCGAGGAGTTCTGCGATGCTGAGAACCCTGATCTTTTTACATCTCTTTGTTTCTTCTCGTGGCGGAATCGTGTCGGTTATTATTACCTCTTCGAGGACCGAATCTTCAATCCTTTTAACAGCGTCTCCTGAAAGCACACCGTGTGTACAGCAGAGGGATACGCGATTTGCCCCCTTTCTTGATAGAGCCTCAGCGGCTTGAACGGCGGTTCCGGCGGTGTCTACCATGTCGTCAACTATGATTGCCGTCTTTCCCGATACATCTCCTATAACATTCATTATCTCGGCTACGTTTGGAGCTGAGCGTCTCTTGTCCGTCATTGCGAGTCCAACATGGAGTCTCTTTGCGTATTCCCTTGCCCTCTCCATTCCGCCTGCGTCAGGGGATACAAACACTATCTCACCATTATTGTATCTTCTTTTTAAATAACTTATGAGAACCGGGGCGGCGTAAAGGTGATCAACCGGAACATCAAAGAAGCCCTGAATCTGTCCTGCGTGGAGGTCTACAGTAACGACCCTGTTTACCCCCGCTTTGGCAATAATATCGGCAACGAGTTTTGCCGTAATCGGGGCTCTAGGCTGAACCTTTCTATCCTGTCTTGCATAGCCGTAATAGGGAATGACGGCGGTGATCGCTCCGGCAGACGCCCTTTTTAGGGCATCTGTAATGATAAGAAGCTCCATTAGGTGTTCGTTTACAGGGGGGCAGGTTGACTGAATGACAAAGACATGCGATCCGCGGACGCTTTCTGCAATCTCCGCAAACACCTCGCCGTCACTGAACCTTCTAATCTCGACCTTGCCGGGGGAGGCATCGAGGTATCTGCACACCGCCTCTGTAAGAGAAACATTCGATGTTCCGCTAAATATCTTTGGGACTCCCATCGGTTAAGAGTAAAAACACTGATTAGTTTTTCTATTCAAAAAACCTATTATAAAATATATAGAGGATAATTCAAGTTTTGTGGATGGCTGATACCGGGTAATTGGCTTTGGTGAATATACCGGCTGACAGAGAAATGGCATTCATCTTATCTCACAGGGTTGCGAGAATGGCTACGGTGGATAGATTGGGAAGACCGCTTGTCGTTTCTATATGCTACGCTTATGACGGTGGGTGTTTATATACGCCTATTGATAAAAAGCCCAAACGCGTATCCGTAGAAGGGCTAAAGAGAGTGAAGAATATATCGGAAAATCCAAATGTATCGGTTATAATTGACGAATATAATGAGGACTGGTCTAGGCTCGGCTATGTGATTATTCACGGCAGAGCCGAGATAATAGAGAGAGGAGAAGAGTATATTAAATCGCTCGGACTTCTATGCGAAAAATATCCCCAATACGAAGGTATGAATCTTTCTGAATTAAATCTGCCTGTAATTAAAATCGTTCCTGATCGAATAATATCATGGGGTATCGTTTAAAGCTGGATAGGATTCTGTTTCCCTTCTCTGATTACCAGGTATGCCGCGCCTAAGAGTCCCCCGTCGCCACCTAGGGTTGATTTCTTAATATAAACCCTCTCCATCGGGGCGCGCAGGCCTCTTTTTTTTGCCTCATCCACTGCTTTATCTATGAACAATTCCCAGGCATCCGAGAGTCCGCCTGATATAACGACCATCTCGACGTTTAAGAGATTTACAAGACCGGCTACCGCTATGCCCAGGGCCCTTCCAAACTCCTCCCAGATCAATATGGCGAGTTTATCGCCTTCAATCGCCGCCTCCCTCACAATTTCAGGGAGTTTTTCTTTATGAACATTTTGAACCTCTTCTCTAAGGGAGGTTTTGACGGTTTTGTCATCCAAACCCTCTTTTACCATCCTTCTTATCCCCACGGCTGAGGCAAATGTCTCAAGGCATCCTGTGTTTCCGCAGTTGCATTTTGCCCCATCTGGGGAAATTGTCATGTGCCCTACTTCTCCTGCCATTCCGTCCGCCCCGCGCCAGAGTTTTCTATTTAGGATTATTCCGCCGCCGAGTCCCGTTCCTATTGCGAGAAGCACAAGTGAATCTACCTTTTCTCCCACACCCTTCCACAACTCTCCGAGTGCCGCACAGTTGGCGTCATTTTCTACAAACACCGGAATGTTCATCTCAATCTTCTCCATAAGAACGTCCCTAAATGGGTAGTTATGGACGTGCATTATATTAGGGGCCTGGGTTATTAATCCCCTTGCCAAATCTATTATCCCCGGAATTCCGATTCCCACACCGTCTATGGTTTGTCCCCTTCTAATCTCATCTATGAGTTTTCCCAGATTCTCAATGACTGCATCTATCCCCAGATCCGCCCCGGAGGGAACGCTGAGGCGTTTGATTATGTTTCCGCTTCCACTGACCAAAGCGCCCCTTAGATTTGTGCCGCCTATATCAATGCCTATTACCCTTTTTTCTCTCATTATTTATCACTGCAATTTGACTATCTCACCTCAGGCTTTGGTCTGCTACGTTTCACTAGCGACCGATCAGCCCTTTGTATAGCTCCATATACTCTCTGCTTGACCTCTGCCAGGAGAAATCCTCATTCATCACTCTTGAGACGAGTTCCCCCCATTCCTCCCGTTTTTCATATACAGAAAGCGCCCTTGTTAGGGCATCGAGAAAACCCACCTTTGAAAACTCATGGAATACAAATCCATTTCCGTCCTTTTTATGGTTTGTGTAGTCTCTTACCGTATCTATAAGACCGCCAGTTGCCCTTACAACGGGAATACTCCCATATCTTAGTGCAATCATCTGACCAAGCCCGCATGGCTCAAAACGCGATGGCATAAGAAACATATCACAGCCCGCATAGATCCTCCTTGCAACCTCGTCTTTAAATCCGAAGACTACAGATAGATCTCCCCTATATCTAGCCCTTGCATTTTCAAGCATGCGCATATATTTTTCATCGCCTGAGCCGAGGATCACAAGCTGAAATCCTAGATCAAAGATCTGCGGAAGCGCATCAACCACGAGGTCTATGCCCTTTTGCTCGGCGAGCCTTGAGACCATACCAAGTAGCGGTTTTCCTTCTTCGGTGCTGAGCCCGAGGTCATTTTGGAGTTGGGACTTATTTTTTAATTTGCCCGAAATGTCTCCGATACCGTAGTTTATATAGAGGGCTTTATCCGTTTCTGGATTCCATGCCTCATAGTCAATCCCGTTTAAAATCCCTACCAACTTATTTGAATCCTGAGAAATCCACCTCAGAACGCCGTCCAGTCCGTATCCGTATTCATGCGTTTTTATCTCTTGAGCATAAGTCGGACTTACCGTAGTAACCATATCTGAATAGATTATGCCGCCCTTGAGGAGATTTACCTTCCCATAGAACTCAAGCCCCTGAGGCATAAACAGATAGGGCGGGAGTCCAAACCTATCCAGAGCCTCTTTGCCCAATAGACCCTGATAGGCGATATTATGAATTGTAAAGACGAGCTTTAAATTCTCAAAGAACGGATCATCCTTTATATGCCTTCTCCATTTAAGCGATATTGGAACAAGAGCCGTCTGCCAGTCGTGGCAGTGAATGATGTCGGGCTTGAAATTAATTGCCTTTGCAATCTCAAGCGCGCCGATTGAGAGAAACCCGAATCTCAAATCGTTATCAGCGTAATCGCCCTGGGGCGTACTATATATATGCTCGCGGTCAAAGAAATCGTCGTTCTCAATTAAGTATATGGGAACACCGTTTAAATCAATCTCTTTTATCTTTCCCTTAAAGACGAGCCAATCAAGGC
Organism: Candidatus Dadabacteria bacterium; assembly: GCA_040289575.1. GTDB lineage: Bacteria > Desulfobacterota_D > UBA1144 > Nemesobacterales > CSP1-2 > PSLL01. The sequence goes on from PSLL01000001.1 coordinate 33,464, forward strand.
AGACTGCAATCTCTTTCCTCAGACCCTTGGCATTTATATTGAGCCTTTTTAGACTCTCTTTTACGTGGCGATAAAGGGGGATAACCACTCTTACATCGCATCCCAAGTTTTTAAGCTCTTTTGGCAGAGCGCCTACAACGTCGGCAAGCCCGCCTACTTTGGCAATCGGTTCCATCTCGGGGGAAACAAAAAGTACTTTCATTATTCCTCCTAATGTCTTGATGGTAATTTAACAAATCGCTAATGCCTTTATATTATCACCTTAAAAACTTTTTTAATACATTCCCTTTAAATATTCGAACCCCTGTTGTTACTTAACCTAGATTCTATGGCACTCCTGCTAAACCTGAGTCTTTCTCCCAGCCGAAAAATTGTCTCCGCTCCATCCGTCGGTAGAGCCTTTTTGTCAATCAGCCTCCAGAACAGATTCTGAACCCTCCATATATCTAAATTTAATTTAAGCCTCTCGCCGAACTCAATTAATCGCAGGACATCTTCTATCTTTTTCGGTTCATAATCTTCCAGTACGGACTCCGTGTTTTTCTCTCCTATCTTCTCTAATGCCTCTTTTAGTCCGTTCCAGCTTAATTTGCATCCCAGCCAGTTTTCTTCTTCACGAATCCTGAGTGCCAATTCTCCTATGTCTTCAATGCTGATTTCTCCCGCAACCAGTTTGATTACGGCCTGCGATATGCGGCAGTTTAGGGCAAACTCAACTGCTACCTTGAGGGCAGCGGGAATAGGGGTGTTTATGCTCCAGAGAAAGTGCATGAGTTTTCTATTCTCTTCATAGATTCTCTCATAAATGTCCGAGTATCTGGAGATCGTGCTCTCTAGTAGAGATTCCGCTATCTTTCTTCTCTCATCGATGAACAAATCCTTAAGCGTATAGTAATCCCCCGTAAAGTTTACATCCATTGCCCTTATAACTTCGGTAATGGAGTGACTAATAAACATCCTAAAGAGTTCTCCTTTTAATCTCTCGTAGTTGGGAAGATCGAGAAAGCCTTTTATTGAACACCTAAAATCGTATCCACCGAAGTAAAGAACACCGAATACCGCTTGAGTCAACTCCAATACGATTTTTGATTGAACTCTGGTTCTTCCAACGAGGAGGGTTATGGCTCCGAGAGAGTCCTTTTGATAGTCGAGTATTTGAAAATCAAATGAGAATATTTGAACTTCCTTCCCGTGTTCTCTAAAAAGGGACGTTATCGCATAGTGGGCAATAGCTCTCTTTAAATCAACGACGTATGGCTTCACTAAATTTTCATAAACCGCCCTTCCATTTCCAATGTCAGGAATATTACTAGGGGCAAGAGAGAGCATATCGAGAAATCTCGTTTCCAAATCAATCCCGGTGAGCTCTATAGTAATCTGAATCGTCCGAGCGGCGTACTTTAGAATCTGAACGGTTTCGATTCCTGATATGTCGGAGAAAAACCAGCCGCAGCTTGTAAAGCTAAGGAGAGCCTGCCTTTCCATCTCAAGGAGTTTGAGTGCCGTGACCTTTTCGACATCAGAAAACTCCCTTTTTTTAAATCTCCTAAAGAATTTCTCCACGCCCTCGCGCGACCTATCTAATATAACATCTATATATCCGTCCCTCGATTCCCATACATCATTGAATAAATTGCCGCCTTCCTTTTCAAAGATTAAATCAACCTCGTCCTTTAGCCAGTTGAGTGCGTCTCTCAGCGGTCTTCTCCACATTTGGTTCCACGACGGCTCGCCTCCGGTTTTGCATCCACAATTGTTACACCACCTCTCTATCCCGTGCACACAACTCCATGATGTGTTCTCAAGGATCTCCGCTTCATATTGTGGAGGGAACTTTTCAATATGCTCTCCGTAGTTTGTGATTTTTACCAATCCGTTTTCTTCAATTCTTTTTAGTGCATAGGCAAGAGCCATATCGCCGAATCTGTGGTGATGTCCGTATGTTTCGCCATCTGTTGCAATATTTAAAATCTGTGGATTCTCATCCTTAGAGTCGAATCCTTCAATAAGACGGCTTGCAAATTTCTCTCCATCTCCGAGAAGCCCTTCAAACGCAACGGCACGGGCGATGGAATCGTGATAGAAAAAGACGTTAATAAATTTCCCTCCGCCCAGAGAAACGCGGTAGGGGTATTTCGTATCAACCTTTCCTCCACTCACATCGGTCCATTTGCTCTCACCCATTAGGCGAATCCTATAGGCTTGATGCGGAGAGAGAATTGTAAATTTAATCCCTTGATCCGATAGAATCCCAAGTGTCTCAATGTCAACGGCAGTTTCGGGAAGCCACATCCCTTCGGGTTTCCTCCCAAATCTCATTTCAAAATCCCTGATTCCCCAGCTAACTTGAGTGGCTTTATCCCTCTTTGATGCAAGAGGCATTATTATGTGATTGTAGCACTGGGCGATTGCATTCCCATGGCCGCCCCTTTCTTTTTGGCTGATTTTGTCGGCCTCTATTATCTGTTGGTATACTTGCGGTTCGTGCTTCTCCATCCACGAAAGGAGGGTGGGGCCAAAGTTGAAGCTTATCTTTGAATAGTTGTTTACGATCTCTAAGATGCGTTCCTCTCTATTGAGAATGCGCGAAGCTGCGTTTGGACCGTAGCACTCAACGGTTATTCTCTGATTCCAGTCATGATAAGGATATGCAGGATCTTCAACCTCTATCTCTTCAAGCCAGGGACTTTCTCTGGGAGGCTGATAGAAGTGTCCATGGATGCATACGTATCTTTTATTCATTTCATCTCAGTTATGAGTGGACTCAAATATCCTTTTATATTATGCCGTAAGAGAATTTTTATATAAAAACTGTCGGGGCATATTGTATATGCCCAAAATAGAGGAACGCTCAGAGCAAAAGGGCAAATACAGGTATTATTTCGAGCGCAGTACCTTGAGAAATGGAAATAAAGAGATCTGCTCATACGACGTATAACTCACTTAAGATCTGAACGACTTTTCTTGCCCTTTGAGAGACGGTTTTAGAATCAGCTAGACCGCCGCTTCCTATCAAACTGGTTGAGAGTCCGACTGCTGTGGCGCCGGCCTGAAGAAACTCCATGAAATTCTCAATTGTTACTCCACCTGTGGTCATAACCTCAATAAAAGGAAGAAGCCCTTTTATTGCCCTTATATACGATGCTCCTCCGACAGATTTCACAGGAAAGATTTTTACTAAATCCGCTCCTAAATTCCATGCCTTTAAGATTTCATTGGAAGTGAGAGCACCCGATGCGACCAAAAGATTCTCGGATTTGGCATGGGAGATAATTTCTCTATCTGTGTGGGGGGATATTATAAACCCTGCACCTGAACGGGATGCGCTTCTTGCCATCTCAATATTCAATACGGTTCCTGCTCCTACGAGAATGTCATCCATTTTGCCCAGTTTCTCAATGGTCTTTTCAGCGCTGGGGAATGAGAATGTTATCTCAATTAATTTAAGCCCGCCTTCAATACAGGCCTCCGCGAGTCTAAGGGCATTTTCAGAACTGTCAGCGCGGATTACGGCAAATACCCTATTTTTTCTCACAAAATCCATCGAGTCCATTCCAACCCCTAGTTACCATACTCACATACACTTTTGTTTTCAAGGTCTACAGGATATTATTGTTATGAATAAAAATAGGAGGGTTTAAATGCCCACGTGGCTATACGATGAACACGGTATTCCCAGGATGAGGTTGATTTATGACGGACGCATCCTCGATATAGAGGACAATCTCGTTGGATGGGTCTCTCTTCCGGAGGGCGCGATTTACACAACCGGGCTTGAGCATAGCGGCTGGTTCAGAAATGGACTATTAAGAGACAGCGATGGATGTGTAGTTGCATTTACAGAAGGCGCTTCCGACCCCGATATGCCCGGCCTTCCCGACCGGATGATTCCTCCCAACATTTCCGATCCCTTGGGCGAATTAGAACGACCCAATTTCCCAAAACCTTCTTCTCTGCCTGAGCCTTATGCCCTTTGGTCTGGGACACCACTTGAGAGATTTTTTGGCTGACGCTAGGGGCGGGTTTCAAACCCACCCCTAATATTTTATCCTCAATCTTCCTCAGTACCCAAGCACTCCAGCGTGTAAATGACCTTCGAATCAGGATTTACTAATTTAGAAACAATCTTTAAGTCCGTCAATAAGGTCTTTATCTATAACATCCCTCGTTATCTCCCTCCTTCCAGTTTTGAATCTCTCCGATTCTCTTCATTTTGTTCGTTGCCTTTGTCCGGTTTTATTTACTAGCCTCTTTAATCCAAGCATTGACGCAGGAATAAGAATAATTAAAAGATTGAAGAATACCCCTTGTCCTAATCCGGTTTGTCCACCAATGGCACATCCTCCTCCGCCATTACTGCTTCCACCACTATTTGATGGAGGCTGCGTTGCGGGTGGTTTTGTCGCTCCTCCCGGTACAGACTTAACGGCTGAGAGTGCGTCAATCCTTCCAAAACCGAATATATTGTCCGCCCCGCTCGGACCCAAGTCCACGGCGGTGTTTTCAAGAGCGCTCTTGACCTGGTCGGGCTTAAGGCTTGGATTTTTACTCAATATGAGCGCGGCGACCCCGGCTACATGAGGGGCAGACCCGGAGGTTCCGCAGAGAATAAAGCCGCCCATTCCGTCGGGGCTGCCAAAACCTCCCGCGCCGGTTATGTGAATGTCGTCAGGCGCAACAACATCGGGTTTTAACCTTTGTTCAAATGAGGGGAAGAAGATTGCCTCCGGTCCCTGAGAACTAAATGTTTCGATCTGATTGGGACCCGATGCGCTAGAGCAGAACTGATTGCTTGTTGCAGGAACCGCACCTACGGCAATGACATCCGTTGCAGCGGGATGTCCCCATACGGTATCGGAAGGAACATTAAAATCCGGTGATACTTCGGTCCCATTGCTAGAGAATATCGCTAGGGTCTTAGGTGTGCCGCTAAAGAGGTTTACCGCCGCGAATACTGTAACAACCCCAGAGGTATTGTTCTGAAACAAAACTTTCTCTAAAGGATCTTGAGAGCCGTTTTGCAGGTTCGTACTGCTATCGAGTAGATGTCCATTATTATCAAATAGATAGAGATCATAGTCGTTTGAAGAACCACCAAAAGGGTCATTCCACTGGAGAACAATGACAGCCTGTTGATTTGGCCCTACAAGAATTGGCAAAAGGGTAGTGCTGGTCTTTCCTATGGCGGCACCAAAGTCCATGAAATGACTCCCATTGGATTGCATTTCGGGCGGGGCTTCAACGTAGGGTGCCTGATAGTGTTTATCAGCCTCATTTCCGGCAGCCGATACGAAAACGACACCGTTTTTAACGGCATTTTCTGCCTCTTGAGCTATCGGTCCATCTTGAAAATTCGGCTCGTCGAAAAATCCAATATCATCAACAATAACATTCACCTGGGCGGTATTAACTAAATAATCTATGGAGCTAATAAATTCCATACTGGTATTACCACTTGAAAATGCAAGATCGGCTCCTGGCGCTATGTCATATATGATTTCAAGTAGAGCCGTTCCTTCATCCCCGCTTCCCGGAAGCTTAGAGTTAACCTCTATGTTGTTAGGGAGGTCACCTGTTTTCTGTGAGGCTGCCCTGTGGTCAACGCCGTCTGAAATAACCCCGACTTTTACCCCGCTGCCATCGAATCCGAGGTCACTGCGTACAATGTTGGATTGTATTACGGCATCACCTTCGGAGTTAACAGAACCTGTTCTCGGTCTCCCATAGCTTGGAGGCGTGATCTTTTTTACAAAACTTAGGTTTGCTACTTCTTCCACTTTATCAAACGGAATCCATCCCTGAATTATATTGTATTTTGTACTCACAATCTCAATCTTTACGCCGATTGATTCTATCCCCGATATGCTCTCTTTATTCGTGTCTTGCACGTAGATATAAGCTTGAATATTGCCGCTTTCATCCACCTTAACGAGTGGATTTGAGAGTGAGAGGGCGTGGAGCGCCGAGGCATTTTCCTTGGTCATGCCAAGCGACTTCATTTTGGTGACTGTTAACATTATTCGGGAACTTATCTTTGAATCCTTCTTCTCCACTGTGGCTGGAAGCGCTTGGTCTGCAAAGGCTTGCGTATTAATAAAACCCAATGTAAATAAAACAATTAAGAAATATCCGCCCCGGCAGATATTAAGGACAGAAAAAATATTTCTCTTCATATCCTTTCTCCTTTGTGTTTTTTGTCTGTTATAATATATACAGTCACTGGCTTAATAGTATACCAATAATAGTATACCAATAGCAGTATATAAGGTGCCTTGTGCTTATTGAAATTGTGCATTTCTCTATTTTGATGTAGGATATTTATAGAGGTTTTAGATTGTGAAGATAAATAAAACCGTTGCCGGAGAACGCATTGATGGTTTTATCAGGCGATGTCGGGATCTGGGGGTCAAGGTGACTCCTCAGAGGGTTGCCATATATAGGGAGCTTATGAGCACAGGTGAACATCCCAGCGCCGAGATAATATATAAGAAGGTCAAGAGCTATTACTCAAACATCTCTCTTACGACAATTTACAGGACACTGGAAACCTTTGAAAAACTCGGAATCATCTCTGTGGCAAATGTTCTCCATGATACCGCGCGCTACGATGCCAATCTGGACCACCATCACCACTTGGTGTGTATTGTGTGTAAGAAGGTAGAGGATTTCTACGACGATTCACTTGCCAATTTGGGTCTCTCTAAAAAATCCATAGATAACTACAAAGTGCTTAGCTATACCGTTCAAATAAACGGTATCTGCAAAAACTGCCAGAAAAGGAAATCTTAAAAATCACTAACGGCTCTGGAGCCGGTAATTTCGCTTGGCAGCCGGTAGGGGATTTATATTGTGGCGGCGTTCACAATTGGCTTTTAAATATACCAATGAGGAGGAATAAAATGAAAAGAAAAGGGGTTGAAATCATAGATTTAAGCGTTGAAGAGCTTATCAGGGACCTCAATAAAGCTCTGGCGGCTGAGGCAATTGCCGCATACCGATATAAGATACTTTCAAAGATTGTTTCGGGTGTTAATTCTCTTCATATAGCCGAGATGTTTGAGGAGATGTCTAATGAGGAATGGGGTCATGTTGGACTATTCATGGAACGAATCGTTCAGCTTGAGGGGGAGCCTATTTTAAATACATCGGATTGGGAAAAACATTCATATTCAACCCATAAAGATATACCTAGGGACCCAACCGATATACAGAAGATGATTAGAGACAGCCTTGAAACCGAAAGAGAGGCGATTGAATTCTACAACAACCTGCATCATAAGACTCAGCACGCAGACCCGGTTACGGCGCAAATGATTGTAAAAATCCTTGCTGACGAAATAGAGGATGAGGATAAGCTCCTTAGACTTTTGAGCGGATAATCGCATTAAAAGCAAGATTTATTTTATGAGATTTGGGCTGGGTCGGAGATAAGGGACTGTTTCTCCCTAAGTAGGAATAGTCCCCTCATTCTTCTTACACAACAGAACACGCTGAGTTCAGGCATTGAGGGGTTTTCTCTATTCGGTATTTTATGTTTTTAAATTGGCCTTCTTCCATTTGAAAATTAACCTGATTCCAAACATAGATTTTTAGGAGCAAACGATGAAAAAGAGCTTTGAAGACGTCGTGGAACTATCCAAGTATCTTAGAAGTGCCGAAGGGTGTCCTTGGGATAGAGAACAGACGCTTGAGACGCTCAGGTCTTTTATACTTGAGGAGGCTTACGAAGTGATTGGGGCGATTGATGCAAATGACTTTCATGAACTCATGGAAGAACTGGGCGATCTGCTTTATCAAGTCGTCTTTGCGTCTCAAATATGCGGCGAAGAAGGGAAATTCGATATAGAAGACGTGTTAAGAGAGCTTTACTATAAATTGATGAGGCGCCACCTACATGTATTTGGAGATCAGAGGGCAAAAGATGCGGAGGATGCTGTAAAGAGATGGCACGGGGAAAAGATGAAGGAAAAAAACAGGAAGAGAAGTCTTCTTGAAATCCCCCGGTCTATGCCTGCGCTCCTTCGCGCTCAGAGGGTTGGAGAAAAGGCGTCCCGGATCGGTTTTGATTGGGAAAAAACCTCTGATGTGATAGAGAAGGTAAAAGAAGAATTGGGGGAGCTTCAAAAAGCGATAGAAGGCGGAGAGAAAAATTCAATAGAGAAAGAATGGGGGGATTTGGTCTTTTCTTTGGTGAATCTTGGAAGGTTTCTAAAACTCGATGCGGAGGCCTCGGCACATAAGGCGATTGATGGGTTTATAGAGAGATTTAATCGGATTGAAGAGAAGGCAAAGGAGAGGAATAGGACTCTATCGGAGCTTACGCTCAGGGAGATGGATGAGCTTTGGGAAGAGGTAAAAAGAGAAAATTAAGGTTACAAACTCAAGTTTTTCCCTAAAAGCATCCCAACGAGCTTCCATCCCTCATCTACAAAAATCCCTGTCTTGGAAGCGGAGATTTCGGAAAATGTTTGATCCTTATTTTTCACACTGCTATCTATTGAACTGAGAATCGCAAATGGCACGGGTTCATTTACATGGGTCTTTAACTCAATAGGGGTTGGATGATCCGAGAGAAGGAGGATTTTATAATCATCAAACCTTTTTATTCCCTCAAGTACTGGCCCTATTATGCGGCTGTCAAAATCCTCTATAGCGCGGATTTTTAGGTCTACTTTTCCTTCATGTCCTGTCTCGTCCGTCGCCTCAATGTGGATCATTACAAGGTCAACCTCATCCAATGCGCGGAGGGCATACTGAACCTTGCCTTCATAGTTTGTATCGAGGTAACCTGTAGCCCCCGGTACGTTTATCACCCGAAGCCCGGCATAAACCCCTATTCCCTTGACCAGGTCTACCGCCGATATAACAGCGCCCTCAATCCCGTAGAGTTCCCTAAACCTTGGCATCCTTGGTGCCCTTCCCTGACCCCAGAGCCAGATACTTGTAGCGGGATTTTTATCGCGCTCTATTCTTTTGCGGTTTATCGGATGATTCTTTAAGAGCTCCTTCGATTTCTCAATAAGATGCCTGAGCTTATCTGCTCCTTCTCCAGTCGGTAAATATGGCATAACGTCCCTCCCTGAAATATCATGCGGCGGGGTTGTTTTCATCTTATCAGTGCCGCCATGCCACACCATGAGATGTCTGTAGCTAACACCCGGATAGAGCTTTATATCATCTTCCTCAAGCCCTTTTCTTATATCGAGGATAATCTCTCTCGCCTCTTCGGTCGATATATGCCCCGCGCTGTAGTCATCCATGATTGTTTTTCCATATGAATCAGTAAGCGTAACGAGATTGCATCTGAATGTAACATCCGACTCCTTCACATCTACGCCGATGCTTGCCGCCTCAAGCGGAGACCTCCCCGTGTAGTAGAGATTGGGATTGTATCCAAGAACACTCAGGTTTCCGACATCGCTCCCCGGAGGAAGCCCATCGGGTATGGTTTTTACCAGCCCCAAAATGCCCCTTCTTGCAATCTCATCCATGTATGGGGTTTTTGCGACCTCAAGCGGAGTTTTATTGCCGAGTTCCGGAATCGGGTGATCCGGCATCCCATCGCCTTGAAGTATCACGATTTTCATAAGCGTAGAAGATTAAATGCTTTTAGAAAATATATCAAGGAGAGATGCTTTCCTTCGGATCATCGGCTACCATAATTGTTGAGCCTAGGTCGGTATCAAGCGAATTTAGCCTTATCGATTTAAGGGGAAATTTTAAATATAAAGGCATCGTCTATACCGCCATAAGTGGTCTGGAATGCCCCCTCGGTGGTAGTAAAATCGGTTGAACTGGTGGTAGAACCCGCTACGTATGCATTGCCCGAGGAGTCAACAGTGATGCCATTGGCTTCATCATCATCGCTGCCACCGAGGTATGTGGAGTAGGTAAAATAGGATCAATGACTAGCAGCTTACCGGTATCATACCGCGCTAATTCAAACCTCACCTGATTCTTGCCTTTTATCACATAACGGCCTTCTATGAATTGTCTTTTGCCGACCCCGGCTGTTTGTTGATACACGACTGGTTTGTGAAATATAATTTCTTCTCCTTTCACCATGCCTAACACCAAATCGCCGTCGGCATTGACCTTGATCTTGGTAGCGCCTTCAAAGCCCAGTTGTATGTCCTTGGGATTAGCCCCGGGAGCAACAACAAAGTCGTACTCCAGCTGTCTCTGACCGCCGTAATAAACTAGGTCTATACCGGGATAAATTTCTTCATATTTTACTTTAGCGTAGTTTGGAATATTCGTGTGTCACTTCTTCGGATTGCTTCCAATAAAATAGTTGCTTTTACCATGTAGTTCCTCAAGTCCCGATACATGAGCCTGGGGATTTGCACTAATCAGCTTCATTAATAGGGTGATTTGTCTCTCTTGTGTCTTGTGCATTCTGATATTGTCCTTGCGGATGGCCTCAGTTT
>PSLL01000001.1:44058-64159 GCA_040289575.1 Candidatus Dadabacteria bacterium
GGCAGGCGATATCATACCCCTACGTTCCACGGTGTTAGCGGGGTGTGGCGCTGCTAATACGAAGATGATATATACGAATATCTGCACGCTCAGAGTTATGCATAAAAACCGCTTATCTATTCTTTCCTTTCTATATATCCTCCTGGTTTACTCCTAGATTTGTTTGTCATCCCATCCTCCTAGCTATATGCATCGAACAGATACTGTATGGGTTAAGCCCAGTTAAGAATCCAAACAAGGCTGTTCGAGTGCTTACAATGTATACGTTATCATGAATATGAAGTCAATTGGGCTTTAGTTTGACTGCGGAGTTAATTCTTTTATGCCGAACTTACGTTGTTGCAAAGATTCGGTTCATTCGTGGTATATTTAGATGAGCGAAGTTAAGGAGGATTTGGGTCTATGACCGTAAATGCTATGCCGCTTGTTGTCGGTGCCCTCTGCGTGATGGCAATATTCTATAGGTATTATCACGGCTTTATTGCCTCGAAGGTTGCTGCCCTCGATGATTCGCGAAAGACTCCTGCGCATACTATGTATGACGGCCAGAACTATTATCCTACAAATAAATGGGTTCTTTTCGGCCATCATTTTGCCGCAATAACCGGAGCGGGTCCGCTGATTGGTCCTGTTCTTGCCGCGCAGTTTGGGGTTCTTCCCGGATACCTCTGGATACTTATAGGTGTTGTAATTGCGGGGGCGGTTCATGATTTTATTATATTTTTTTCATCTGTAAGGCATGGCGGAAAATCTCTTGCAGAGATTGCAAGGATGGAGATCAGTCCCCTCTCCGGAATTATAGCCTCCATTGCAATCCTTTTTATATTGGTTGTTGCCCTGGCCGGGCTTGGAATTGCCGTTATAAATGCCCTCTCGGAAAGCTCATGGGGAACGTTTACCATAGGCTGCACAATCCCGATTGCCCTTTTTATGGGGCTTTATATGTATAAGTTCAGAAAGGGAAGGATTGCCGAAGGGACTTTTATAGGAGTGATATTTCTTATACTTGCCGTTGTGTTTGGGAAAGACATTGCTCACTCATCTTTTGCTCCATACTTTACCCTTCCCAAAACAAAGATAACCCTTTTTATACTCATATACGGATTCGTGGCTTCTGTTCTTCCCGTATGGATGCTCCTTTGCCCCAGGGATTATCTAAGTGCATTTATGAAGATCGGAACGATTGCATTTCTCGCAATGGGGATAATAATAGTCCATCCCGAACTAAAGATGCCGCTTCTTACCAACTATATTCACGGCGGAGGCCCGATAATTCATGGAAAGTTGTTTCCATTTGTATTTATAACAATTGCATGCGGAGCGGTCTCCGGATTTCATGCCCTTGTGGCGTCAGGGACGTCTCCAAAGATGGTATCAAAGGAGTCGGACATTAAGACCATCGGTTTCACCGCAATGCTGATTGAGGGTTTTATCGGAATCCTTGCATTGATTGCCGCGTGTTCCCTTTTCCCTGCAGACTATTTTGCGATAAACGTTCCACCGGGGATATTTGGAAAGCTCGGTCTTAGTGTTGTAAATCTCCAACAGCTCTCTGCAGAAACTGGAGAAAACCTCTTGGGAAGAACCGGGGGGGCGGTTTCCCTTGCCGTAGGAATGGCGCAGATCTTTACGTCGGTTCCCGGAATGAGGCATCTGATGGATTATTGGTATCACTTTGCGATTATGTTTGAGGCCCTTTTTATACTCACGACGATTGACACGGGGACAAGGGTCGCAAGGTTTATGATTCAGGAGTTTGGCGGGAAGTTCTATAAGCCATTTGAGAGGGTTGACAACCTGCCATCCGCCATAGTTTCGACCGCACTCATTACATGCGGATGGGGATATTTTGTTTTTACAGGGAATATAAGTACAATATGGCCTATGTTTGGAACGGCAAATCAGCTTCTTGCCGGAATTGCTCTCTGCGTTGGGACAACGGTCATTATAAATATGGGAAGGACAAAGTACGCATGGGTAACCCTCGTTCCGATGGCATTTGTTATGGCAACGACACTCTCTGCCGGTTGGATGAACATTACTCAGAATTTCATTCCCATGACACAAAAAGAGGGGTTTGTCTTTCAGGGGTATATAAATTCAATTCTTACGGCGGCAATAATGATATGCGCGGTTATAATCATTTTAGATTCTTTCAGAAACTGGTATAGGTCTGTATTTATGGAGAAAAAGGAGATTCTTGTAAAGGAAGTGGTATCGGATTAGAAAATCATCTGTGATAATCGTAAGGGAAGATGACGGTACAGGAGGCTGTATCTGCTGTTCAGGCGGGATGGGAGGGTTTGCAAAAAAAGAACACTCCTATGATGGAATTAGAAAGGTAGCCGAAGAGTGCGAAAGACTCCATAGAGAGATTCGGGAGAGATTCGGAGATGACGGAGTTGATATTATACAGATTGAGCCAAGAGCCTATTTATATCTGATACCTAAGGTCTTAAAAGATATTTTAAAATTTAATCCATCTATACCTTCCGTCATCCGCACAATATTTCTCTGGTATCCAGTGCCTGTGGTGATTGTAAATGGAAAGCCAGTAGGCACAGGAAGGGTTCCGACAACTGATGAGGTTTTGAGGGAGTTGAAGTAGCTCATTGCAAAACGCGAAGAAAAAACGAAGCATGGAGATTTGTCATTATAAATTCAATCAGGTTACAGGCGTGAAAGAGGTTGATGCCCTCTACATTCGCTTTATTGAAACTACTGTTACCACTCAACATGTAGCCGAAGAAATCGCAGTGGACTATGCAGCGGATGGACGCATTGCTGGTATAGAAATCCCCGTGCTCGCGAACGCTTCGGTGATTCAGATATGTTTCGGCGTGTAGTATTAGAAGACATTACCTTGATAGAGCCTGCTGCATCGGTAAAGTAGCTTTAGCTCAAATACCCGCCCAGCTTCATTACCTGTTTCTCTGCGTGGTAGGAGCTTCTGACAAGCGGGCCGGCTTCTATGTGCGGAATTCCGATTATTGCCTCCCCATATTTCTTTAGAGATTCAAACTCAATCGGGTGGTAGTATCTCACAACGGGGAGGTGATTTATGCTCGGCCTCAGGTACTGACCGATTGTTACAATATCGCATCCTGCATTTTTTAAGTCCCAAAGCGTCTCAATAATCTCTTCGAGTTCTTCTCCAAGCCCGACCATAAGCCCCGACTTTGTGAGAAGTCCTTCGTGACCAATCTCTTTGCTTTTCTCGAGAACTCTAAGTGACCACTCGTATTTTGCCTGAGGGCGCACCGATCGCTTCCTTCCGGATTCGGTTTCTACGGGGATGTAATATAGCCTGGGCACTGTTTCAATATTGTGGTTCAGTACATCGGGTCTGGCATCCAAGACCTCTTTGAGGGCCTTTATATCCCCTTTGAAGTCGGGAATAAGAACCTCGATTTTTATTTGTGGGGTGTATTCTTTTACCTTTCGTATCGTTTCCGCAAATATAACTGCGCTCTCATAGTTCCTGTCATCTCTGTCAACGGATGTGATGACAATATGGTTTAGATAGGCATCGTTAAGCGAAAGCTCACTTATAGCCTTTGCCACCCTTTCAGGCTCATTCCAGTCAATCTCGCCGGGCTTTCCGGTTTTCACAGCACAAAAACCGCAGCTCCTTGTACATGTATCGCCGAGGATCATAAACGTAAGCGTTCCTGCTCCCCAGCACTCCCCGATGTTTGGGCACTGAGCCTCTTCACATACTGTGTGGAGATTGAGATTCCTCATAAGGCTTCTCAGTCGGATGTAGTTAGAACCCCCGGGAAGCCTGGCTTTAATCCAACTGGGTTTTCGTAAGGTTTGACTCATGCTCAATATTATATCCCAGGGCTAATGACGGATAAAGTAAATAATATTCAGATTCTCCCTACCCCTTTTTGTGTCGATTTTTCCCATTCAACGACCTTAAGGTACTCATTTATATCTATAAGTCTATCAATCTCTTTTGGGTTTGATGGTTCAATTACAATCATCCAGCCTTCTCCATATGGGTCATAAACTAGAGGTAGCGGATCCTTAATTACGCTCTTATTTACTTCTAAAATCTTTCCACTTAGCGGTGAAGAGAGGTCAACTGTCGTTTTCTGTGATTCGATTATGCCTATAGTATCACCAGTCTTTATTTCATCCCCGACCTTTGGAAGCTCCACATTGGTGATAAGGGTCAAAAAATCAGACACACGCTGGGTGATTCCAAGGCGCGCATTTCTACCTTCAATCTTTACCCACCAGTGCTCCTTTGTGTATTTTAAGTTCCTAGGATAATTTTCCGCTTTAGCTTCCGGGGCAGCTGGGCGTCCCTCCAGGGCCTTTTCCTTTTGTTTTTCTTTCTGAAAGCGGGCTGTCACATCACGAATAATAGCCGCTGCGCCTAACAATTCACCCGATGTATCGCGCAGGAGGGCGATAGTAAATTCAAGAGAAATGCGCGTACCATCTTTGCGAATAGCCGGCACTGCAAGTAACTCTCGGGCATACCGTGTGAATCCGGTTTTCATTACGTTGCTATAACCCTCCCAGTGCCTTTCCCTCAGGCGCTCCGGAATAATCAAATCTAGGGTCTGTCCCAATGCCTCCTCGGCTTGATAGCCAAACATGGCCTCAGCCCCTAAATTCCAGAGGCGAATGATGCCATCCCGGTCTGCAAATATGATTGCATCCTGGGCTTTTTCCACGATTTGTTGATATACCCACTCATATTTGTAGTTCTGCATATTCATGTTTCATCTCTCTATTGCAGAGTTAACCAAACGCCTTAGTACCTCATAGCTTTGAAGTCCGACTAATCTAGTTTTGTTCATTATAAATTTCGGTGTACCAAGCACACCATAGCTTGCTTTCTCTCTTCGAACTTCCTCCAATCTCTCATGATAAAGGTGTTTGTCTAATGCCAGATATAGTTCATCAGTATCTAGTCCTAGTTCTTGAGCAATACCCAAAATCACCGGCCTATCTCCTATGTTTCTACGTTCAAGAAAATACGCTTCAAAAACCATTTTATGAAATGGATCAAACACACCTTTTTCCCTTGCAAATTCTGAGGCCTCTAGTGCAATGTGCGAGTTGGAAATAAAGGAATTAGGTTTAATTTCAAGGCCTTCTAGCTTAGCAATTAGTCTTACGTTTTCTTCGACCGTTTTCATGTAGTTTTCCCCCAGAAAAGATTTCGGTGCGCCACCTTTGGGCATATCGGGATGGGTTGCATAGTTTTTCCATTCCACTTCTATATCGTATTCAGTCTGTAATTTTTCTACCCTTTTTAGGGCAAAGAAGCAGAAGGGACATATATAATCAGAGAAAACTAGGAATTTTGGTTTCATGTTTTTCTCTTTAATGTTTAAATAGACCCGTCTCTTCAGGAGCACCGGGCGGCATAATACCCCTTCTTATTCGAATCATTATCGGGTCTAGTTGGAACCCATATCTTGTGTAGGTATATTTCTCCGGAACCTCTACCTCGACTGGAACGGTTTCGAGTCCTGTATTTGTTGCCTCAATAAGGAGTTTTCTCCTCTTTTCTTCTGAGACGGAATCTGTAATTACAACGAGATAAAAAGCGTCTACTATAGCTATATCTTTCGGTTCAAGATATTTTTCCGCGACGTAATAAGAGTTATTTCCTACGAGTAGATAGCCCTTTCTAATCAAATTTCACCCGTTAGGTCCTCGGGAATTTATTATCTTCTTTAAAGTTTTCTTTTTCAGCAAAACTCATGTAGATTGCGCTTAGTTTATTTTTCTGCCTTATTAGTATCAATGTCATCCGGCAGCCCACGACGGTACTCTACTTCTTCGATAGGCACTTTATATTTTTGGACGATTTCTTCGTCGCTCAATTTTCTATCATTTGAGAATTCCACTCTGCCCATAGTAAGATAGGCGGCAAACCTGCGGAGTTCTTCTTCATCCCAGTCGGATTTCTCACCCGCACCGATTGCCATAGCAAGCACCCAGTTCTTTTCATTCTCTTCAAGATTCGGGTCTAGAGTGATGTTTTTTTGGGGCTCCCATTCTATAACCGCCGCCGCGCGACCTTTATATTGAATTACACGGTGTAGCCTGTGAGTTGACTCTATATTCCAGGGTGGAAGTTGATACCCATGCTCTTTGAGCCAATTACGGCTGGTTTCGTGAAAGCCTGACAGGTCTGTAGAACTCAGCACCATATAGTGAATATTTCTTCGGAGCATATTATCTGTTCCGGCAGATATCTCCGCCGAGGTTCTTGTGCCGAAGTGCTCTTTGTACTCATTTAAAAACTCCTGTAGTAGATTTGCATCTGAGAGTTCCGGGTCATGGCGGAGCATATCTTTAAGCCGATTCCTTAAAGGCTCATAACGCTCATCATCCATTGGTAAATTTGTTTTTTTCTCCATTGATTCCCTCCGCTTGGTTCTCTAAGAGGATAGATTCGGCTCTTAGAGAAGTTCATAAAACACAAAGAGCTCTGCTCCATTTATCTGCTTTTCGATAACCCTTCTCCTTTTGCCATCGGTTTCTTCCTCTTCGCCGATTTTGATATAGACATACTGGACAGGATGTCTTATCTCTGTTTGAATTTTGTCTGATTCACAAATCCATTCAATCTCTTTATTCTCTATACCTGATAATGAGATTCTCTTACTGCAAGCCATTAAAGTTTGACACCTCGGACAGATGGGCATTGGTCTCTCCTTATAATAATGGTTTTTGCCGATTCGTGCCTAAATTACCTTTTAAGCTCTAGGACGGTGGGTTCCGATTCCAAGGATTCGGTCTCTGGGGAAATTACTTCAAACTTAAGTTGATCACCTGTGTTTTCAACTAATATTTTACTGTTACGCGGTAAAATCTCCTCGATAATCAAACGGGCTAAGGGCTGGTGTAGGTGCTGGCGTAAAACCCTTTTTAAGGGACGAGCTCCGTATTTTAGATCAAATCCCTTTTCGATGAGAAATTCTTTTGCTTCTTGAGTCAGCTCAGCATGAAAACTGTGGTATCTTCGAAGCTGTTTATTTAGCTCCTCTATCTGAATATCAAGAATCCGCATGAGATCATCGTGACCCAGCCATTTAAAAACTATGATTCCGTCTATCCTGTTTATGAATTCGGGCTTGAATGTACGCTCAAGTGCCTCCATAGCAATCTGCTTACGTGAGAGTTCCCAGTCCATTTCGACACTCGTTTCACCCTTGTTGGTTACGTGTTTTAAAGACCCTTGATAGTCCGCAATTGCCTTTAGGGCTTCAGAGCCAACATTGCTTGTCATAATTATGATAGTGTTTGTGAAGTGGATCTCCTCAGTCCCGCTCGAGAGACGGAGAAGGGCGTTATCAAAGATCTGAAGAAGCGTCTGATGGACTACTGGATGTGCCTTTTCAACCTCATCAAGAAGAAGAATCCCCGGCTTACCAAACCTCCCTTCAATCCTGTTTTTATCGAGTATGGTGTTGTTCTCCCTACTTCCGATATACCCGGGAGGAGAACCGGAAAAAGAGGCTGCATAATGCCTTTCAGAAAGACCGCTCATATCAACTCTGCAGTATGCACCAGATTCCCCATGAATCGCTTCGGCAAGGGCCTTTACGGTCTCTGTTTTTCCAACCCCAGTCGGTCCGAGAAAGAGGAGAACACATAATGGCTTATCCGGTTCATTGAGCCCTGCTTCGGCAATCATCAAGGCTTCTTCTATACGGTTTATAGCTTCATCTTGGCTGATAATACGATGTCTTAAGTGGGCAATTACCTTTTTGTAATCCATAACTCACTCTAAATTCCGCAAGAATTTCATACACAGTAAAATTATACCCACACGCCGCTTAAAGGTAAAATTACACCTCCCTTTTACACTAGATGTGACAAATTTATCAAAGGGAGTAAGATATAATTCTTACCCCCTTTGGACTCCTACGCCAAGGAAATAATATCAACCCCTATTGTGGGGGTTTATAGAGTTCTTGATATTTTTATGCCGTTGCCTCCTCCTGTGGAATGGCGGTCTTACGGGTGAGCGACTCAACGAGTTCTTTCGCCTTAGCGGGGTTTTTCACCCAGAGTTTATAGAAGTCATAGGGACACTCAGCAACTCCGTCGGGCGGTAGAGCTGTGTATCCGCGATGTAGTGTGTTGAAGAGATGGTTTTCGGCAGTCCAGTTCTTCCTTGCATCACGAATCGCGGAGACTGAGAGAAGCGCATACTGTACCTCATCGGGACCGGTTCCACACTCCGCAAGTACCGTTCCATCAAAGTTTACGATGTTTGAATGGCCAAAGTATGAATAGACGAGGTCACGACCCGCCATATTGGCTACGACAAAGTATGTTAGATTCTCCCATGCACGAACCTGTGAGATCATTCTCTGCTGCTCCTTTGATGGGTACATATAACCCTGAATCCTGATTACCAACTCTGCGCCTTTCATGACTGTGTCACGGACGATCTCGGGATGGTTCCCATCGTAGCAAATAATCGATCCGATCTTTAATCCCTTTGGGCCATCTGCAACCATCGTTTCATTGCCGGGATACCAAGGTTCCATTGGAACCCAGGGAAGAATCTTATGGTATTTGATAGCGATGTCACCCTTATCATTCATCAGTATAAACGTGTTGAATGGATTTCCTTTAGGATTTTCTTCGCCGGTGATTGAGAATACACCCCAGACCTTGTTTCTCCTGCATCCATCGGCAAATATCTCGGTTTCCGGTCCGGGAACAGTAGTTGTAAGGTCACGCCATTTTACTGGATGAAACCCTTGTGTGCTGTACTCAGGGAAAATTATAAGGTCACAGCCGGGATAGCCCCTCTTGATACCGTCCATAAACGATGCGATGCGCTTACAGTTTTTAATCACATCGTCTTTGGATTCACAAATAGGCACTTGGTAATTAACAACGGCTACACCTACCATATCTTTAGACGATGATATTGTTCCTACAGGCATGGCTATTTACCTCCTCTCATTGATTTTTTAGATTAAGGGAGTGAATCCCTTAAGTAGTTTGGCAATTTTTGTGCCGAGTTTAAGAGATTAAAGAAATCTCAATGATTTCAGGAAAAACTGAGCCTTTCTCGGAGGGTTATGAAAATTAGGATTTGGTTTTTTTACCAAGGGTTGAAGTATGGGATAAGACAAAGAAATCGCCTTTTCCATTGACTTAAGCCACATTCAAGTTTGGTAAATTTACCAATAAATATTGGTAAATTTACCATAGTTTCTATTCAAGAAACACGTCCCTTTTGATTCCATACTTCTTCATCTTCTCCCAAAGGTTCTTTACATCCATATCTGCATGTTTCGCTGCCTGTGTAAGCTTTCCTCCGTAGAGTTCTAAGAGTCCAGAAATATAGGTTTTCTCGAATTCTTCAATCACCTTGGTCTTGGCTGTCTTGAAGCTAGTTGTGAGATCAACCGAATCGGTTTTTTCCCTTGTTAAGAAAATCTCAATGTCGGTAATTATCTCCTTTTTCTCTACAATAACGGCTCTTTCAATAATGTTTTCGAGTTCTCTAACATTCCCAGGCCATGAGTAGTTGATTAATGTATTGATTGCCTCTTCGGAGATGGATTTTATGGGCTTATTAAACTTCTCTGCGTATTTCTTCAGAAAGAATCTTGTAAGAAGCGGTATATCCTCTTTTCTTTCTCTAAGAGGCGGTAGTTCAACAGGAATAACGTTCAATCTGTAGAAAAGGTCTTCTCTAAAATTCCCTTTTTCTACCTCTGACTTTAGATTCTTATTTGTAGTTGCGATGATTCTTACGTCAATGTCTACGCTCCTTTCACTGCCTAGGCTTGTGACCTTTTTATCTTCAATCACTCTAAGAAGTTTAGGCTGGAGTTTAAGAGGCATCTCTCCTATTTCGTCAAGGAGAATTGTGCCTCCATTTGCCATCTGAAAGAGCCCCCTTCTATTCTGATTTGCTCCTGTGAAAGCCCCTTTTTTAAAACCAAAGAGCTCACTTTCAAAAAGCTCGTCTGGAATAGCAGCACAGTTAACCGTAATAAAAGGTTTTTCCCTTCTTGAGCTGTTAAAATGAATGGCGTTGGCAAGGAGTTCCTTACCGGTGCCGGTTTCACCATAGATGAGAATAGTGGTGTCAAGTTCTAGAATGTTCCTTGTAAGCTCTAAAATCTCCAGCATTTTTTTACTCTGAGAGATGATGTTTCTAAATGTAAATCGCTCGCGGTATTTATTTATCCGGCACTTATTTGCGAAGCTCAGTTCTTGCAACTTTAGGACCTTCTCAATCGCCATTATTATCTCCTCGTTTGAGAAGGGCTTCACTATATAGTCCTCGGCTCCTAGTTTCATTACTTCAACGGCGGATTCGATGGTGCCAAAGGCTGTCATCATAATTACTGCTAAATCCGGATTTTCGGCTTTGATGTACTTTACGAATTCCACTCCATCCATATCCGGAAGTTTTTTATCCGTGATTACGAGATCGAAGTCTTCTTTTTTCAAAAGGCTCATCGCCTCTTTTACATTGCCTGTGGTTGCCACTCTGTATCCCGCGCGTTCAATGTTTTTGACAAGAGGTTTTAGAAAAATTTCATCATCCTCAACTATTAGAATATTTCTTTTCATCGGATGCACCTCCTGCAGGTAGGATTATACTTACCTTTGTTCTCTCGCCTGGCATACTCTTTATGTCTACATCGCCTTTATGAAGATCAACGATCTTCTTTACTATAGCCATCCCAAGCCCAATTCCATTTGGTTTTGTTGTAAAAAATGGATGGTACATCTTTCCTAGATTCTCTTTTGAGATTCCAACGCCATTATCGACAAACTCTATAGAGATATAGGAGTCATGACTGTAGAGATTAATCAATATTTTTCCTTCCCTATGGTTTATTGCTTCAATTGCGTTCTTTAAAACATTTGCAAATACTTGCCTGATCTTTATACCATCAACATTTAGATTAATATTCTCTTGAAACCTGTTATATATCACCTGGATTCCCTTTTCATTGATTTCACGGTGAAATGAATTCACAATTCCCCTGATTATTTGGGCGATGTTATAGTCTTCTTTTTCGAGTTTGTTTTCTCGCGCGAAATCAAGTAGGTCATTTATTATGTTTTCTATGTCTTTTATTCCTGAAAGGATGCTGTCGAGCATATCTGTAGTAAAACTCCTTTCGCTTAAATCCCTGCGGATAAGGCCGACAGCCATCTTGATTCCTCCGAGAGGATTTCTTATTTCATGTGCTACACCGGCTGCCATCTCCCCTAAAGATGCCAGTTTTTCCCTCTGGATTAATCTTTTCTGCATCTCAATCTGATCGGTTATATCCCTCAGGATTCCCACTATACCAATCGTGTCCCCCCTCTCATTCAAGATCGAGGTTATGGAGAGATAAGCCGGAAACGTATCCCCATTCTTTTTTCTTACGACAACCTCACCCTTCCAACCGCTTCCTGCTTGTGTTTCCTTTAGAATCCTTTTTCTTATTTCTTTGGGTGTGTTTTTGTCTATCAGTTTCATATAACGCCTTCCCGTAATTTCTTCTTTTGAATATCCAGTAAGCTTCTCTCCGGCGGCGTTTATAGTTATAACTCTTCCAAACATATCCGTGATGATAATGCTGTCGTCAACGCTTCTTACAACGCTCGCAAAAAGCCTCTCCTGCTTTCTCATCTCTTCTTCGGTCAGGCGGAGGGAATCCTGCATCCTCTGAAATGATTCAACAATTTTCTCAGCTTCTGCTTTGGAAATCGTGAATTTATCCTCAATGATAAATTTTGCCGCTGCGGCCCCAAGATGAGCGGCGAGGAGCTTTTCAACCTTAATTCTCATCTCAAGAAGCTCGTGTATAGAGAAATCTAGATTTTCTAATTTATCCTCTGGAAAAAGGTCTTTTAGAAGTACGCTGGCTTCTTCATCACCGATGTATTTGTGAATGAGTTTTTTTAGCTCCCATGTGGAAAGTATCGCTTTTCTCTGTGGGTAAGTTTCTATCTCGTCTCTCTGAAAAACCTTAACGAATGAGTTTGATTGTATTATCTCTTCTTCGCCCTGCCTTGTGAAAAGAGATACAAGAACGTAGGCACCGGCATTAAAAAACATAGACCAAAAGGCTGTATGAGTTATATTATCCAAACCGCGAAGTCCAAGAAATTCTGTGGGTTTAAGAATGGGTATACCGAATAGTCCCTGTGTCATAATCCCGGATGAGAGAAATCCCCTTTCAACAAGAGCGGGAATAATTAGGGTGTAGAACCAGATAATAAACCCAAGTGAAATGCCGGTAAACGCTCCTTTCTTATTCCCCTTTGTCCAGAATATTCCCAACAGCATAGCCGGGGCACACTGAGTTACGGCTGTAAACGAGAGAAGCCCGATGTCTACAAGGAGGTGCTCCTTTCCTAGAACTTTTGCATAAAGGTATCCGAAGAGTATGACAACAAGGATTGAGATTCTAGTCGAGTAGAGGTTTGCCTTGTATATGTTTCCCGGTTTTTGCATCTTTAGAATAATCGGAATCACAATGTCGTTTGTAATCATCTTGCTTACGGCGAGAGATGAGACCATGACCATAGCGGTTGCCGCGGAGAATCCACCCAGAAATGCAATCATCAAGGCCAGATTATTCTTATAGCTCATTGGGATGAGTAATATAAAATCGTCACCCCGAGAGGGCGGAAGGTTGAGGAGAAGCCCTGAGAACGCTATTGGAAGAACAAAGATATTTATGAGTAGAAGATAAAGCGGGAATATCCAAGTGAGTTGACCTACGCGTCTTTCATCACGGTTCTGTACAACCATGACATGAAATTGTCTAGGAAGGAACATAACCGCCATCATAGATATAAAAAGTAGCGAGAACCACCTTGAGTATGTAGTAAATTCATTGTTTAGGGTTAAAAGCCTTCTATATTCGGGATTTTCATAGACCCTTCTAAATATCTCACCAAACCCGCCAAAGATTCCAAAGGTTATGTAGAAGCCGACTATGATAAAGGCAAGGAGTTTTACCATAGATTCGACGGCTACAAGTGTAAGTAGCCCCCTTTGCTCTTTGGTAAAATCTAGGTTTTTTGCACCAAAGGTGATTGAGAAAATCCCAAGTGCTATTACGACAAAGAAGGTTAGATCAAAGAGTTTAAGGTTCTTTCCTGTTATGACGCTGAACGAAAGGAAAATCGCCCTTAGCTGTAGAGCAATATAAGGGATGACTCCAAAAAAGATAAGAAGAGTGACCAACGTCCCTAAGGCATGGGATTTTCCATACCTGCTACTTATGAAGTCTGATATTGAAATGATATTCTGCTCCTTGGAGATTCGGATAATTTTCTTTAGAATAAGAGGCCAGAGTACTGCTATAAGAGTAGGGCCCAAATAGATGGTTAAAAATTCTAATCCTCTATTTGCTGCAAGCCCTATACTTCCATAAAACGTCCAGGCTGTACAGTAGACCGAAGCGGCAAGAACATATACGATGGATTTTAATCTATAAGAATCTAGAAATTTGCTGTATTTTTCGGAGAGGTAGGCTACTAGGAAAAGAAAGGTCAGATAAATTACGATAATCGAGAAAAGAGGAATGTATGTTAACTGATTCATTTCTAAGGTTCCTCTTTTTTGTTTCTTATGAGGTTTATGAGGAGGAGAATAGCGATAGTGATCAACCAGATAATAAACAGGTAAAGCACAAAAAGGGGAATCCCAAAAACAAGATTAGGATAATTAAATATGCTAACTATGGGCCAGCTAAGAAAAGCCAAAAATATCATGAAAACTGCTATCCAAAGCTCTCCTTTTACCCCATAGGCATCTCCCCCGGTTTAAAGATTATAAAAGATTTAGGATTTATAATGCAACTTCTTTTAGTTTATCGAAGATTTCACAAATAGTGTGTTGAGAATCGGGAACAGGGTTGGAATATCGAGTTCTGCTTGGTCCAGTGTTTCCGGATATTGAGAAAGGGATTTCATCTTCTTAACACCATATTGCATAGAAAGCGTATCGGCTACCGCTCTTTCAACACATGCTCGCTTTAGTCTCTCAGGCTTCTCAAGAATCAGGTCTATTATTAAATCACTCAGCCTCTCCATAGCAATAGGAACTTGGTAGAGGTCTCGACAGTAAGGCTCTTCAGGAGTCCCGAAGATCAAATCCAGTTTCTTTAAAGCCTTTACGAGTTCATCGGTTTCAATCCACACCCTCATGTAGTAGGTTTTGTTCTCTAAATTGATAGGGAGGAAAGCCTCATAGTGTCCAATGTGCAAGTAGCGTGACATACCACTTCTCCTTAATTATTGACCCTCATCAAAAACAACAGGGTTTCTCGGTCGGACATAGTTAAAACCCCCAGGAAGCCTGGCTTTAATCCAACTGGATTTTCGTAAGATTTGACCCTTCTCAATATTATATCCCAGGGCTAATGACGGATAAAGCGGGGTGTATAATATGCCCCTATATTTAAAAAGCGGGCATTATCTCACGTGAAAACCTCTCCATTATATCAAACATCTCTTCATCGCTTCTTGCAAGGACATCCAATGCTATATGAGATATGCCTATATCTTTAAACCTCCATATGTAGTCAGTTATTTCTTCAGACGTGCCATAGAATAGAAATGGGTGTCTCCTAGACTCTATTTTCCCGGATTGTTTTTCGCCTGTGCTGAGTATATGAAGCCTACTCCTTAGAGAAAAAACGATTGTGGACGATTCCCTCCCCCATTCATTTGCAATTCTTTTTAGATAATTCAGTTCTCCCTCCATTTCTTCGGGGCTCAACCCCACGGGCTGCCATCCGTCTCCAAGTTCGACTGCGCGTCTTATGGCTTTTCTGCTATTCCCGCCGATCCATATGGGCGGACGCGGTTTTTGGTAGGGCTTCGGATAGAATTTAATATCGGAGAAACTGTAGAATTCGCCCTCAAATTTCGGATCGTAATTCTCCCAGAGTTCTTTAAAAATCCTTATGTATTCATCGGTTCTTTTTCCTCTTTCATGAAATGAGACGCTGAGTATATCAAACTCTTCTTTTAACCATCCAGAGGCAACGCCGAAAATGAGCCTTCCATTCGATAGCGCATCCAGAGTCGCAGCCGCCTTTGCGACGGCAATGGGATTTCGATAGGGAAGAACAATCACGCTGGTTCCCAGTTTTATCTTACTTGTGTAGGCGGCAATTGAAGCAAGAATCACAAAAGGGTCATAGAAGGTTTCGCTGAATCTGCCTACGTATTGGTTTGGAACTATTATGTGGTCGCTTGCCCAGATAGAGTCGAATCCAAGCCCTTCGGCCCTTTTAGCTATCTCTATATTCGCATGTGCCTCAACATTCCTCAGGATAGGTATGGTGATTCCAAACTGCATTGTTTTCTCCTTCAAAAGATACGGTGGAGTTGATTCTCTAGAAACAGACGTTCTAAAAAGATTATACGCTGATCGGAACGTACAAACAAATCTATAGAGCACTTGTTAATTGGCAACTGCGTGTATAAAATAGAATATCGTGTAATTGGAGCTAGAGAACACAATTGGCGGGCAAATTAGATGACAAATAGGGTTGAGGTGGTAGCCATGCCTAGGAATTCCGATTATGAAGAGGTGATTAAGATAAACGAGAGGTTTTATAAGGCTCTTGGCACAAGAGACCTAGAGTTAATGGATACGGTTTGGGTAAAAGACTCAACGGCAGGCTGTGTTCATCCGGGCTGGGCAATGCTTCGCGGTTGGCAGGCCATAAGGCAGAGCTGGGAAAATGTGTTTGATCCGAGTGATCAAGTGGATATTAGGCTTTCGGGTATTTCTGTAGAAGTAAAAGGAGACGTTGCGTGGCTTACTTGTATACAAGAGCTAACATACATAAATAGAAACCCGATAATGATAAATGTATCTCAGTCAACGAACATATTTAAGCGCCACGATTCTGGCTGGCTTATGGTTTTGCACCATGCCTCTCCAATTCCAATAACGGATTATATTATGAAGGGTGAGTTACAGTAGAGTTATTGCGGATTTACTTCCACACACCCACGATTGGCTTTGTCCCGCCATCGCCGTCTGACAGTGTACCGAGACCGAAGTTGTCCTCAATTGTACGAAGCACGCTGTAGTGATTGTAATTTTCATTATATTCACCGGGCTTTACCATGTCACCGAGAAGGACTGTATAGATGTGATTATTTGAATCATTGCGTGATTCGTCGAATGTCACTACAATCAGCGTGCCTTTCATGAATGCCTCGTTTTTACGGAGTGGCTCTAAGAAACCTTTCAGCCATTTTGAACAATACCCCAGTCCAGTATCATGTCCGTCGTTATCCATGTCCGGGGAGTAAAACATATAGTTTGGCAACGCCCCGCCATTTAAGTCCTCAGCAAAACGTGTGGCAGGAACAATATTCTCACACTCTTGCTCTTGGATTTGTATAAAGCTCATAAAAGGTACGTGTTTTCTTGCGTAAAGGCCGAATGTCGGGTATTTGAAGCAGTTGCCGGGATAACCTTCGGCATAATTCTTCCACGTAAGCCCTGCGGGTTTCAATAGGTCGGCAATCGTTCGCTCATTCAAGTTGACCTGCTTATCGCCTCTCGTGGGAATCTCTTTGCCGGTTATCATTGCTAGATAGTTTGGATAGGAGGGATGGGTAATTGCATGGAAATTAGTTAAGTTTGCACCCTTCTTTGCCAACGAATTGAGATAAGGGTCTGCGATTGCATCTCCATAATTCTGGTTCTCGAGGATGATTATGAGCACACGCTCGAAGTGGTGGCCTCTGTTTGCCGATTTAGATTTCTGCGCCGAAGGGGAATTCATCGGCGTTTGGCTAAATCCAAGGGCTCCGATACCGCCGTATCCCAAGCAGATCATGACAAAGGCAGAAAGCACATATATAAAAAATCCTATAGCCCTGAAAAATATTGCATTCATCAAGAACCTCCTTAATAAAAACTGTATGCGGCTAAACTAGATTAACCATTTAGAATCTATCATACAACAGGAATAGATACCCTTGTCTAATAGCTCCGTTTTCTTAACTCGAATTATATACTCGTAAATGTTACGAGCAAGCCTGGGTTATTTGATTAGGCAATGTTATCTATCGACTGAGATTATCTAATTATGTATTGGGATAATTTATGAAATTCGTCTTATCTTTCTCTCATTTCAATCAAATGGTAAAGTAATGTTTGAGTATAATACGTAATGTGTATTGGAAATGAAACTACCGTATGAGGGGGGGCAACAGATGGCTACCGATGCTAAGGAGCTTATTAAATTACTCTCTGAAGCAAATAAAGCAAAAAAGGCTGTATACTTCATTCTAGATTATGTTGATCTTGTAAATTCGCACAAGAATGATTTCTCTGCTGATACCCAAATAGTGGTCAGTAGAATTAAAGACCATGCTTCAGAGATTGAAAAATACGTTGAAGAGATCAAGGGTCACATAAACACCATTCTAGATAAGATGCCGCTTAATATAGAAGAGGTTAAAAATGCCGCCGATAAAATGCTACTTTATGGCGGTGGCGTTTCCCAATCAATGAACTGGGTCCTAGTTGAGCAAAAGCGTTACTCCAAAAATTCCTAATGGTGGCGCCACTGGCAGGCTATATACGATATTTTAAAAGAGCAGGAGGGCCGGCAGTAGTTTTGGATTCAGCTTGAAAAATTAACATCCAGTCAAGTAGCGAAAAGAAACTAACCTTGTGTTCGTCCTCATGCTAATATGTGCTTTTTATCTGCCCTGTTCCCGTTACTCGACCAATGGAGTAGAGGCGTATAGTGTACTTTCCTACAAATCCTCAACAAACTCGGCGACGTTTTCGAGGTTTATTCCTTTTACTGCAATCTCCGGTGCAATCACCGTTTCTTCAGAGCCCCAGATCGGTGTGGATTTTTTCTCCTTTGATATTGCATTGATGTTTTGGAGGAGTCTTACAAAATTGTCGTTAATTCTTACTGTGTTTGGTTTGAGTGGCTCTGATAATTTTCCATTTCTGATTATATATGAATCCCCAATCACGGTGCCTGTAAAATTCGCCTTTGCGAGTCCATGAACGGGATAGAGATACCATAGCCTTCCTATGTATATTCCGTTTTTTATACGTGAGATTAATTTTTCTGAGGTTACTTCTCTTGTTCCCTCAATCACGACATTTGTAGCAAATATGGACGTACTTCGGCGGAAGCTCCTCTCTCCGCCGCTAAATCGAAATCCGTTTCTCGGCGTGAATTTTTTCAATTTGCTTTCGTATTTTTTTGCATAGTAGTGGTTTGAAAGAAAACCGACCAATCTTCCCTTCTCAATCAAATCCGTTTTTCCTGTGGGAAGCCCTTCGCATGTTATCTTTCTGCTTCCAATTTCTCCTGGTCTGTTTCCATCATCGTAAATGGAAACTGTATCGGAGGCGACCCTTTCACCAAGCCTTCCCACAAACGGCGAATTCCCCGAATCTATTGAACTGAGGGATAGAGCTGGGACTATCATCTCAGAAAAGAGCATAGCGACCGCCTGTCTTCCGAAAACCGTGTTGTATTTTCCCGACTCTATTCTTTTTCCTCCAATGGAGTTTATCACACTTCTTGCGGCCATCTCCCCTGACTCTTCGGGTTTGAAAATATCAAGATGGGTTGCCGTAGCCCAGCCTGTACCCTTTGCGTTTTTTTCTTCAATCATTGCAGTAATCGAGGATATAAGAGTCGTTGACTCATCAAAGTCGTCAACCCCCTTAGTATTTCCCACAGCCATTTTCCCTTTCAGAATCGTTATATCTCCTCCTATAATCAGGCTCCTTGTGTAGCCAGATTCTTTAAAAGTGAACAATGCTCCTTTTATTGCGCGCCAGCCGAGTGAGACCATATCTTCGTCTTCTAAATCCATTACCCTTTTATCGTGATATGAAGAGGGCTTAGGTGACTCATCTGAGGGAGAGGGAATGGATTTAAAATCGGGGTCGCCTACCGCGCCTCGCTTTGCTTTTTCCAATGCCCTTTTTATTCCCCCCAGGCTCAAATCTCCCGTATCACTTCCAAACCCTATTTTTAGTCCTTGGTGTGTGTCCAATACGACTAGGATTCCGAGCCCATATCCTTCGATGTTTTTTGGTTCATGAACGCCGTTGCATGGGATGTCCGAGGTATAATTGATTCTCACAGTTATGTGGTCATTCCATGAGGCAAATACTTCGGCATCCCTTATATCCTTTTGAGATTTAATATATTCAAGTCCATCTCTTACGCATCTCCTTAAATCCTCAATTGTGATCATTAGTCTTTCTCCTGAGGTGTGCTGTTTTTAATTAGACACAAATCTACACAAATGGAATAAACAGAATACAGGAAACAGGGGTAAGGAACAAAATCTTTTTATATCTTCTCCTATATACTGTCTACTGTTTTCTGTCTACTTTCTTCCTGTATTCTCCTGTTCGTATGTATTCGTGTTCATTCATGGTTAAATAATTACTTTCCTCCCGTAAGCTTTGCCCTGCTTCGCATGGTTGGGCCTCCATTTCCCACTCGAAGCGCTTGCATTGGAACCCCCTTTCCGCAGTTGGGCATGGGAATCATGCGAAAGTCATCTCCTACGGCGTCAATCTTCATCAAATAATCCCTTGAGTCGGATGTTATCCCGCCGCTTCTGTAGAGCTTTATAAGCTCACCGTTTTTGATCCTGTAAACGCGCCTTGCGGATATACTGAAATTCTCACGGGATTCGCCTATTGATGGTGTGCGATGGCTTACCAAATAGTAGCCGTCATCTACCTCTTTAATTATATCCTCCGGTTTCCTATAGCCTGGTGCAAACACAGTATTCGTCATCCTGACAAGCGGAATGAAATAGGCATCCGTTGCGCGCATAGCACCGTTTGGCTCTTCGCCCAGAATCGCCGCCGTCTCGCGACTGTTTAAAAATCCGCGAAATATCCCCCTGTCAATGTGGACTACCTTTTTTGCCTTCACTCCTTCGGAGTCGTATTTATATTGTCCGTATCCTGCAAGCGATGTATCGGAATAAGCCGTTACCAAATCTGAGGCGACCCTTTTTCCAATTTGATTATCGTCAAGGCTCCTCATCAGCCAGCTCCTTCCCGCATAAGCGGTCTCCATCTTGAGTGCTCTATCGGCTT
>PSLL01000001.1:64169-64908 GCA_040289575.1 Candidatus Dadabacteria bacterium
ACCGGATGACCTATAATCTCATGGGCAAGAAGCGCATTGTAATGCGGGTCTGTAACGACTACGACTTCCTTGTTAGTAGAAGGAAGTATCTCAGCCTTGGAAAGCTCTATGGTTTCCGCTCCAAGCTCTAGGGCAAAGTCACGAAAGGTCTTATTAAACGCATTTTCCCCATATATTGCCTCCCATCCACACCTTCCGCCTATGTGGTCATAGTGGGACTCATCGCCGATGATGATGTAGACGAACCCCTCAGTTAGGGGATAGGTCTGGTCAATCAAAGCTCCTTCAGATGATGCAAATAATTGCCTTACCAGGGTTGTATAGAGGTGAATCATGTTGTATCCGTGGGATTCATAGAGATTCTCAACAGACTCGGATACGCCGACCGCCTCTTTAATTATATCTTCAAGCAGAACATTCCTCGGGTCTTCCTTGAAGTCGAGCGCAAGTGTGTCTCTATAAATTTCAACCCGCGCGAGATTTGTGCTGTATATTGATTCACCGAGAAAGCCCAGAATACCTTTCATCTCGGCTTTCTGTGACGCATTTGCCAATGCGCGCCTCCAGGCGTGTTCAACGGCTTTTTTTATGGATTTC
This sequence comes from Candidatus Dadabacteria bacterium, assembly GCA_040289575.1. GTDB lineage: Bacteria > Desulfobacterota_D > UBA1144 > Nemesobacterales > CSP1-2 > PSLL01. Next base: position 64,767 of record PSLL01000001.1, read on the forward strand.
TCCATATCCATTAAATCAGACGGACCAATATATGAAGATGAGTAACCGGGGGCTTTTAAACCGTCTCCGGCTATTACCCTTACTCCAAAAGACATCTGGGATTCCTCCGCGCCTTCCTTCGGGGCGCCCTTTTGGGCTGTGG
>PSLL01000001.1:64918-89801 GCA_040289575.1 Candidatus Dadabacteria bacterium
TTCGCTCGCCTCTACTCTTACGTCTATGTAGTCACAGTCTTTGAGTTTCTTTTGAGATTCTAAAACGAGATTATAAATTCGTTCTTTTATCTCCTCGATTGATTCAACTGTGATTCTATCCGCCACTGCTTTATCCTCCGATTTATAATTAACCGATTATTCTCTGATAATTGTAGGAACGCATTGCAACTTGTCCTTAATTATAGAAGGCTGGATTTTAATAATAACACAGAGTTAAATAAATGACCGAGCGACATTTTTTCTTGACGATGAGTTATCCTTCGTGTGATAATTGTGTCGAAAAGGATTTACACATTAAAATAATCTCATATAGGGCAGGTAACTATGGTTCACACTTTAAGGGCACATTCAGCGAGGTTGCTGGTTTTATCTGTTCTAATCATTGTTGCATGTGGCGGTTTGGAGCAAACTTCTTCTAGTGCAGATTTTTCTCCTACCCCTAAGGCGTTGGAAGATAAAGACATCCTATCAATCTGTATTGAGCATAAAAATCTTGCGTTTCATATACACATGACTTTAGAGATATATATCTTGAATAAAAAACAGGTTATCCCTAAGAACACTGGGATTTCCAGAGAGTGTATGCATGTCATACATACCCATGATAAAACCGGGAAATTGCACATCGAATCGCCTTATTATCACCAATTTCATTTAAAAGATTTTTTTATAATATGGGGCAAAACCTTCAACAGGAATTGTATCTTTCAATATTGCGTTGATGAAAACCATACCCTCTCGTTTTTTGTCAACGGAGTTGAAAATGACGATTATGAAAACCTGCCATTAAGAGACGGCGATGTAATACGTATTGTTTATAGCGAGAAGAAATAACGCGGTCCCTACTTGGTTGCCAAAATAAGCGGCGAGGGGGTAGGGGCTTCGATTGTTGTAACCTTCTTAAACCCCGCTTTCTTGAGCCAATCGCGGTACTCACGCATCGTAAACACGTCTCCATTTTCCGTGTGGAGGAGCATATTGATGCCAAAGAGGAGAGGTATTAGTGGACCCGTTCGGCTGTCATTTGGCACCATTTCAGCAATTAGAAGCAGTCCGCCGCCTTTTAATGCCCGGTATGATTTCCTGATGAGCCTCTCGCCCCATATCCTGCCTTCGGAATGGATGATCTGGCCGAGCGTTACAAGGTCGTAGCGATTGTGTCCAAAATCTACCTCACGCATATTACCTTCAATATAATCGTATCTCTCGGCCATCCCGAACCGCTCTGTAAACTGCCGAGTAATCCGAGTGACCTCCGGGAAATCAACGACCGTTACACGCGCTTCGGGTATGGCTTCTGCAAACGCAATAGACCATGCGCCTGAACCCGCCGCAACGTCAAGTATACTCCTGATGTGCCTGCGTGCTTCTTCATACAGGGCAGAGACGGCGGCGCGCGCCAAAGCTTAGGGGAAAAAGCCCAGCGACGAGCTTAGGAAAAAAACTCGCGTCCCTCTTCTTCCTTATCAACGGTGTTAACCGGATGGCCGCTTCTCACAGCATCTGTAAGATGCGACCACATCTCCCAGCCGAGCTTTGTTATGTAAGCCATTCCGCCTATGTACGATTTTCTGTCTCGAACGAGAAAGGTTTTAGATATTGACTCCAAACTGTACCTATCGCCCTTTTTATTTAGATACCCAAGGCCGACCAAAGCGTCGAGTAGACGCCTGGTGCCGTGCTCCGATGACGACGCAGAACGGGCGATCTCCTTTGGGGTGTGTTTGCCATTCGCGATATGAGTAAAGAGGTCGAGTTCAACAGCGGCTACAACCGCCTGCGCTCTCCAACCTGCCCACAGGTCTTCTATTATCCTTTGTGGCGTCACTTTCATTTGAGTTGCTGATCGCCTTGTTATTGTTTAATTACCTCAATTCAGAATTTAAGATAAATAAAATTGATGCACAGTTGCTACGCAGACTCTGTTTTTAGCCTGCGTTTATGGAGCGTCTACGTATAAACGTTATTTATTATTTTGTCAAGGAGAAATACCTCTCCAATCCATAATTCGGTGTGTTATTATATTACCTCTTTTAATTAGGGGTAGCCTCATAGAGGTAATTAAATGATGTCCGTTCCTATGATATGGCTTCTAATACACTAGCGTGGAGGTATGGGTATGGGATTTTTGGGAAGGATTTTTGGATCAAAAGAAAAGAGGCAGGAAAAACCAGCGGAGACGGTAGGGGATTTAGAATCGGAACCTGTAGAAGAGGAATTGATCGAGACTATGCAGTCGGAGCCTATAATAGAGGAGAAATCGGAGTTCATAGAGGAAAAACATGAGTCTATGGAGAATGAGTATAAACCTGCAGAGACCGCACCTGAGTCTCCTCAGCCAGGCGCTTCTTATGAAGAGGAGAGAGACCCATTTATCAACCTTGGCGGTGAAGAAGTGATTTCAGATATAATTGCGGGGAGATTTCAGGTTTTGGATGTGAGAACCCCACGCGAATATAAATCTCACCATATACTCGGTTCAACGCTTATACCTTTGCAACAATTAGATACTAGATACACCGAACTCGACCCGTCTCGTGAAATACTGGTCGTCTGTGAACACGGGATTCGCAGTCAGGATGCCTGTCTTTTTCTCAGTGAAATGGGATTCAAGCGGCTTTATCATCTCATCGGCGGGTTGAGTGCTTATAGAGAGCCGCAAGAAGGAGAAAGATTTGAGTAGTGGCACATTGCAAAGTGCCCTAATGCTGTTACTTCTTTTTCAATTCCTCGCAAAACTTCTTTCCGCTTTCGGTAATCTCCCACACAGTCACAGGATATGTGTAGCTCAGATACCCAGAGCGCATCAGGTCCATTCCTGCCCACTCTGCCCTATCTTTCCACTTGGGATAGTTGGCAATAATGTTTTTCATCTTCTCTTCAACCCTGGGCAAGATATCCTCGACCTTCGCTTTGCCGCCGAGTTCAATAACCGATTCGAGTATTGGAACATAGAAATTCTTTAAGGGAATAGGGGGCTGCATTTTACTTTCCTCCTTTAAATCTCGGTTAAATACCAAACTGTGCACCTCTTCTGATTCCATAGAGAGTTTAATTTCTAACCTGTTATCTAAATCCTTTATCCAGGAAATCATCTTTCTATAAACATCGACCCTTTGGAATTTTAGATACTTATATTTACCGTCATTAGAAGGGACGAGTTCGCCGAGTAGGATTGGGCTTTCGGAGGATCTCTTCCTTATGACATCAATGAGGAGCTTATGGGGCTTAACCGTTCCAAGCGATACATAATCAATTTTCCTTGAATTGAGAACGGAAAAGATTTCATCTGCCATTTCTCTATAGTCTTTTTCCCATCCGTCATATATTATCATCGGGTCTAATCTCACACCGATTGTGTAGCCGGCCTCCTGACACCTTTTTGCCGCCATGAGCCTTTCTCTAAAGGAAGGGGCTTTATGCTCTATGGATCTTGCAATCCTCTCGGGGCTAAATGTCCATGATGGGATTATGTTTTTAGGTGGATTTTTTATTGATAGGAGGTTTCCTATGTTTGTGCTTTTTGTCCTAAACTCAATAAATCCGTCTTTGTATTTAGAGAAAAGTCGGGCGATATCCAGAGAGAATTCCGTAAGGTCGTCAAATGCCAGCGCGTCGCAGACCTCCCCCACATGGAAATACGGGTGCGGATGGGTTTTTAAAATCCCCTCGATCTTCATTAGAATCTCATCCCGATTTATGAAAATCACAGGTACCTTGGTTTGAAAGTAATATTGGAGATAGCAGTATTCACAGTCGTACATACAGTCCATTTCATGAAAGAGATAATATTCCCCCATCTCCATTCTTCCGATGCTTTTTAAAACCTCTCCCTTTTTCTCTCCTAAAGCGAGTGAGTTTTTATCCTCCTTGGCTCTTTGAGCAAGCGTTTTTCCTCTCCTATTTTTCTGTAGTCATCTACAAACTCGATGGGAATAGGAGCGAGCTTGTATAGGATTTTCTCTTTAAAAGGATGGTATTTTATCTTTTCTTCTATGTAGAGCTTATTCGGTTTTTGCATCGTTTAAATAAAGTTTACTTCACTCCTCAAATAGCTTTCCGAGCTTCATAGCCACCCCCATGTCTCCGGAGAGTTTCAGCTTTCCCGTCATAAATGCCACGTCCGCCCTCATTTGCTTCGTGGCAATCTTCACGAAATTCTCATCCGAGACTGTGATTGTGCAATGGGCCTCACTGTCATTTTCCCTTACACCGAGTGTGCCTTTCCTCAAATCAACTATCCATGTGCCGCCGTTGGGTCCATTGAGTACGAATTTGTATACCGCATTTATCTGCGAGGATTCATCGGGTTTGGCGCTTATTTTTCTCTCTATCTTAGCGAATATCTCTTTCGGGGTAGCCATTTTCTCAATTTGTCTCCTTTTGTAAGAATCATATTTTACCATTCACGCAATCGGGATTCTATCTATAACTAGATGATCCATTTGACGATTTCTCTTTAGAAATTTAGAATTCTCTAAACCCAATTGTAAGGGGTCGACAAAATTATGGTTATTACATACCCGAAGAAATATCAGGTAATTGTAATCGGCGCTGGACATGCCGGATGCGAGGCTGTGCTTGCCGCAGCGAGGATGGGGTGTAAGACCCTTATGCTCACCGCAAATATTGACACAATCGGGCTTATGTCATGCAACCCCTCTATCGGCGGTGTAGGAAAGGGGCACCTTGTAAAGGAGATAGACGCACTGGGCGGCGAGATGGGAAAGGCAGCGGATGCGACTGCGATTCAATTCAGACGCCTCAATACGAGAAAGGGCGCTGCAGTTCAGGCAACCAGAATCCAGGCGGACAGACAGGCATACAAGCAATATATGAGGAGGGCATTGGAGTCTGAAAAAAACATAGATATAAAACAAAGGGCGGTAGAGGGGTTTCTTACCGAGGGCGGAAGGGTAGTGGGGGTCAAAACCAATCTCAGGGAGCATTTCATTGCGGATGCTGTTGTAGTTACCCCTGGCACGTTTCCAAACGGTATTATTCACATAGGGCTTACAAGAATATCTGCGGGGCGTGCGAGCGAGGCGCCTGCCCTTGGAATCTCTGATTCATTTCAGAGTCTTGGATTTAAAATCGGAAGACTAAAGACCGGAACACCGCCAAGGCTCGATGGGAGAACGATTAAATGGGATATACTTGAGCCTCAGCCTGGAGATATTGACCCAAAGCCGTTTTCATTTTCGACTGGCAAAATCGAAAGGGAGCAGATGCCATGCTACATAACATACACAAACAGGAGAACACACGAGGTAATTAAGAACAACCTCCATAAATCCCCTCTTTATTCCGGCGTTATCAAGGGCATAGGGCCTAGGTACTGCCCTTCAATTGAAGATAAGGTTGTTAAGTTTGCCGATAAAGAGAGGCATCAGATATTCCTTGAGCCTGAAGGGGTGGGCACTTACGAGATTTATCCAAACGGGATCTCAACGAGTCTTCCTCTTGATGTTCAATATGAGTTTGTAAGAACAATTGAGGGGCTTGAGGAGGTCGAGATTATGAGGCCCGGATATGCGGTTGAATACGATTTTTCAGACCCCACTCAGCTTAAACCCACGCTTGAGACAAAGCTCGTTGAGAATCTATTTTTTGCAGGACAGATAAACGGCACCACTGGTTATGAAGAGGCCGCCTCTCAGGGGATTATCGCGGGGATAAATGCGGCTCTACGGGTAAAGGGAGAGGGGCCTTTTATGCTAGACCGTTCAGAGGCATACATTGGAATCCTAATCGATGACCTTGTGACAAAAGGGGTGGATGAACCGTACAGGATGTTTACGTCTCGTGCGGAGTACCGTCTGATTCTTAGGGAGGATAATGCGGACTTAAGGTTGAGGGAAAAGGGATACAGGATTGGGCTTGTAGGGGAAATGGATTTTCAGAGGTTCTTGGATAAGAGGAGGAGAATTCAGGAGGAGATGGAGAGGATTGAGAATACAAAGCTCTTTCCCGACCTCAAGACGAATGAAAAACTCGTCCAACTCGGTTCTTCACCTATTAAGAAACCGCACACTCTTAAAGAAATCCTGAGGCGTCCTGAGATTACATATAGAGAACTAGGCTTTATTGCCCCATCTCCTTCAATAGATGAGGACATCTCATCTCAGATTGAGATGGAGGTTAAGTATGAGGGATACATACGGAGACAGATGGAGCAGGTGGATAAATTCAAAAGGCTTGAGAATGTGAGAATCCCGGAGAATTTCAGCTACAATGGGATTCCTGGATTGTCTAAGGAAATAGTTCAGAAACTCTCGCGCATTCGTCCGAGTTCCCTTGGGCAGGCAAGCCGAATATCGGGAATCACCCCTGCTGCTCTTTCGGTTCTTATGGTTTATCTAAAGCGTAGAGAGATTGAAACTGAGGGGGGTTATTCCTCTCCTTCTTTGTTTTCCTGATTTTCTTCATTCTCTTCTTCACTGGCTAGGTTTTTCTCTAATAGCTCGGCAACATCTTCATAATCCCCGCCAATATATGTTGTGTCGGGATCCTCGAGCATATCCACTAAGTCTTTTATCTTCTTTCGCCCCTTTCTAGGCATTCTGATTTCCTCCCTCAAATTCGCATACGCTTAGATTAAACAATAGCTTCAATCCCCACGCGACGGAGTTTAAGATTTATATAACTATTTCTATCAATACCGAAAAGTATAAGTACAAGTTTTTGAAAAGCAAGTGCACCAGATTGTTGTTTGTATAGGTTAGATTAAATTTTCATTGACAAAACCGAGGTACTCCGTAAATTGATAGGAGAAAATGATCGGACAGAGTGGAAGACGGCTTTTTGAGCTAGGGTTTAAAGATCAGACAGGAATGTCTGATGGCTCTCTATGAGACTGGTTGATTATATTTGTATGATCTATGAACAGGAAAATAGGCACAACGGTTGGTTATACCTATTCCTTATTCTTCAAGGCTCTATATCAAGTTCGCTTTAAGGATAATGCCGATAGAAGGAGGATGGTCATGGAAAAGTCAGCAAGATTTATATCGCTTTTTTTAATGCTAACACTCGCTGTTTCAATAGCCCTCTTAGGCTGTGGCGGAGGCGGTGGTCAGGCAAGCACCATACGCGGAGCGGTAACCAATGTTACGGCAATGGTTCCGATAAAGGAAAAGACATCTATGCTCGCTCGAATTGGTGAACTCTTTAGTCTCTCAACGGCAGCAAGTGCTCAGGGCTCCGGAGTTGCTTGAATTAAAGTCATAGCCCAAGAAAATGGAAAGGATGTTGACGAAGATATAACAGACTCACAGGGTAATTTCACGTTGAATGTTCCTTCAGGTAATGTGACCTTGATCTTTACCAACTTCAATGCTTCTACAACGGTCATCACACCGGAAGATGGCACTCTTACTATAGTCGTAGCCCTTCAGCCGAATCAGGTTGTAGTTCAGGATATGGGGGGTCAGGGTACCATCCGTTGTGAAACTGGGGATATTTCGTTTGCGCAAACAAGCCTCACGATCAATGGAGAGGGGAGGGATTGCATAAGCATTCGAGGAAACTGTAGTATCACTATTCCTGGTGATATAACTCTCACTGACTGCCAAAGGTGTATTAACGCTGAGGGCGGAGCCAATCTGACTCTCGGAGTTATTAGCTGTGATGCTAATGGAGACGGTATTGACACGGCGGGTAACACTAGTGTTATCATATCCGGCAGTGGTATTGTCACCATTTCAGCTAAAGGAAGCGGCATTAGTGCCACAGGTACATCGGATGTTAGCATGGATATAAATGGTGGGATTAGCATCGTAGGTGTGCAGGATGGCATTAAGGCTAAGGGGAATTCACAGGTTACTTTGAATCCTGTTGGCCAATGCACAGTCGGTGGAAAGAATAATCCCGTTCAGATAGAGGGTAATGCAATGGTAAGTACCGGTAGCTGTATCCTTGCTTTGCTCCCATAGAAATGCTAGGAATTGAGGATCTCGGCTGTCATTCTGAGCTGAGGGTGAAGAATCTTCTCCGTGCAAAATGTCTACATTTTTAATCAACAAACACCCGGATTTTATGTTATATTTTCCACAGAGTTTTTATATAACTTTAGGAAGATTTTTTAACCCACTGATATTACTTGATTTTCTTTAAAAAATATTGAAAAATTCCCTCTTGACAGGCACAATATATTGTGGTTCAATCTGGGTACAGCACAATATAGGGGCATAGATTTTAGCTTAGAATTATCATAAGTAATTGAAGATAGATAGAACAAAACATAAAAAAGGAGGAGGGAGAGATGGCTTCTGAGAAATTTGGGATTGTAGAAGATAATGGAAAAACGACACTGAGTGGATCGGATATTGCGGATTGTATTTCGTCTGATCTTCAGCTACGTCTTCAAACACAAATCCCAAATCACGAATTTCAAGTATTAGAAGATGGGGTCAAGACGGTGGCAATTCATGAATTACCTGTAGAATATAAGGAAGGCATTATGGATATACCTCAGGAGGCGATTGATTTCTTTAGTGGGGATGAGTTACGTGCGAGGGTATTCTATGAAAAGTACGCCCTCCGCGATGAATCGGGCAGGATAATTGAAAAAACCCCAGATGAGATGTGGCGAAGGGTCGCAAGGGAGATTGCTTCTCCTGAGAAGACGCAGAAGCTGAGGAAAGAGTGGGAGGAGAAGTTCTACTGGCTTCTCTCCGATTTTAGGTTTATCCCCGGTGGGAGAATCCTCTTTGGCGCGGGCCAAAAGAGAAGGGCAACGCTACTCAATTGCTATTTCATTCCAATAAAAGAGGATTCAATTGAGGCAATATTTGAGTGGTGCAAAGAGGCGGCAAGGACATATTCATTCGGCGGGGGCGTGGGAACCGATATTTCAATACTGAGACCCAAAGGCTCTCCAGTAAATAACTCCGCAATCTATTCGACGGGTGCCGTGTCTTTTATGGAACTTATGTCTACAACAACGGGAACAATCGGTCAGGCAGGGCGCCGCGGGGCTTTGATGATAACAATAGGCGTTGACCATCCTGACGTGATGGATTTTATTGACATAAAAAACGACCCTGCGAGGACAAAGGTCAGGTTTGCAAACATCTCCGTAAGGGTCACGGATGAGTTTATGAAGGCTGTGGAAGAGGACAGAGACTTTGAACTCAGGTTTGAAAATGATAAGGCAAAAATACGCAAAAGGATCAGGGCTAGAGACCTTTGGGAAAAGCTCATAAGATCGGCATGGGCTTCTGCCGAACCAGGGGTAATTTTCTGGGACACGGTAAAGAAGGGGTCTCCCACTGAGTATAACGGAATGGAGATTCACGGATTCAACCCCTGCAGCGAGCAGGCATTGGAGGACTATGGAAACTGCTGCCTTGGAAATGTGAACCTCTCCCTTTTTGTGAGGGACGAGTTTACGGATAGAGCAGGGGTCGATTGGGAAAACCTGGAGTGCGCCCTCAGGTTCTCCGTTCGTTTTCTCGATAACGTTCTTGACTACAACGCCGATAAACATCCGCTCAAGGCTCAAACCGATGCGTCTCAGCACTCGCGTCGTATCGGCGTCGGGTTTACGGGTTTTGGCGATATGCTTCTTAAGCTCAACCTAAAATACGATACACCGGAAGCCATTGAGTTTACGGATAAGGTGTTTGAATACATAAAGAACATCGCTTATGAGGCAAGCTCGGATCTTGCTTCTGAAAAGGGGAGTTTTCCTGCGTTTGACTTAGACATCCATTTATCAAGGCCATTTATAAGGATGCTCGGCGGGGGCGTAATTGAAAAGATAAAGAAGCAGGGGCTTAGAAATGCTTGCATACTCACGGTTCCGCCTGTGGGGAGTGGTTCAATCCTCGCGGGGACTACGAGCGGAATTGAGCCTATTTTTGCGCTTTCTTATTACAGGCGTTCTAAATCCCTATCTCAAGAAGAGTTCAAGGTCTATCACCCGCTCGTAGGCGAATATATGAAGAGATTCGGTCTCCATGATGAAAGTGAGCTTCCTCCAACCATTATAACGTCGCATGAGATAAAGCCTGAGATGAGAGTGCGTATGCAGGCCGCGATTCAAAAACACATTGACTCGTGCATATCGAGCACCGTAAACCTTCCAACCGATATTACACCAGAAGAGGTTCAGAGGATTTATTTCCTCTCATGGAAACTCGGATGCAAGAGCATAACAGTCTATAGGGAGGGCTCAAGAGAAGGAATCCTTGTTACAGAGGAGGCATGGAAAAAGGGTAATGAAAAATCCGCGGTGAGCGCAGCCGCGCCGGAGCCTATGACCGGGGATGAAGGGGCGCAAAAACCCACCCCCATCTCGTCCCTTCGTCCCTCCCCTAGTGAGTCCAAACGAGTCGCCATGCCTGAGATTAAGCCTCTTAAGCGTCCTACTTATCTTGAGGGATTCACAGAGGTAATAAAAACGGGATACGGGAACCTATACGTTACCGTAAACACATATGAGGGGAGGCCTTTTGAGGTATTTGTTCAGATTGGAAAATCAGGATACACAACAATGGCAGATGCCGAGGCGATAGGGCGTCTTGCGTCCCTTGCACTAAGGAGCGGGATAAGCGTAAAGGACGTTGTAGAACAGCTTGAGGGGATAGGGGGGGCATCTCCAGTGTTTGCGGATGGAAAGCTCATTATGTCAATCCCCGATGCAATCGCAGCGGTTCTGAGAAAACACTTTATTGTCGGTAATGAAAAAGGGAAAACAAGACCAAAGGAGATTGACATAACAATGGAGCGCTGCCCCGACTGCGGTAGCCGTTCACTCGCATTTGAACAAGGCTGCGTTGTCTGCAAAACCTGCGGGTTTTCTAGGTGTGATTAGTGGTTGAGATGAAAGCAAACGCGAAGAGGTCTTTAGGCTGTTCGGTATAAAAAAGTGGGAGTCTCCCACAATGGGAAGGCTCCCACAGCCAAAGAAGGGTAGATAACATTTTAGATGGTATTATCGGGCAATAGATTCGTTAGGGTAATAAGTATTTTTTTTTGAATTGGGTATCTATTCGAGAAAGCTCTTTAGAACCTCTTCCGTATCCGCCTCTGCGAGCTTCTGGAGCGCGCTTCTTTCAATCTGTCTTATCCGCTCGCGTGTGAGATTGAACCTTTTTCCAATCTCATCGAGTGTATACGTGGTATCCTGGTCTATTCCAAATCTCAACCTGATTATCTCCTCTTCTCTAGGGGTGAGCTTCGAAAGAGCCTCTTTTATCCTCTTTGTAAGCGCCTCCTTTGCCACTGTGGAATCCGATGCTGGTGAGTCCTCATCGGGGACAAAATCGAGGAACGTTGCTCCCTCTCCATTTGGTATGGGAGAGTCGAGATGAACCACGTCATTTTTTACATTAAGAATCCGCTTTACTACCTCAAGAGGAGTCCCCGATCTCTTAGCAATCTCCTCAGGGGTAGGTTTTCTTTCTAACTCCTTGCGAAGCGCCGCGCTTATCCTAAATACCTTGCTTGACTGCTCTAGCAGATATACGGGAACCCTGATTGTCCTTGTCTGGTCTAAAAGCGCCCTTGACATTGCCTGATGTATCCACCACGAGGCGTAGGTTGAAAACTTGTATCCCTTTGTATGGTCGAATTTCTCCACCGCCCTCATCAACCCGGCGTTTCCTTCCTGAACAAGGTCTGCAAGTGGAAGGTCCCGACCCATATACCTCTTTGCCATGCTCACAACCAGACGCAGGTTCGCCTTTACAAACCTGCCCTTAAGCTCCTTCGCCTTCTCTATATAGGCCTTCATGAGTGCATTTAACCTCTTTATCTGCCTTTCTTTTCCCCTGCTTTTGCCGGCCTTATCAATAATCGCCTTTATCTCCTTTGCTCTTGCTTCACACTTCTTTATCTCCGCCGAGAGCCTTATTTCATCTTCCGGTTTAAGAAGGGACTCATGAGACATGTCCTTAAAGTAGGCGGAGAGCAGTCTGAGCTGCTCTTCAGGAGCCCAAAACTCCTCGTCAGAGGTTGGAGACTCAGATCCTTCAATCTCAATCTGAGACTCTCCGTCTATTGGAATAAGCTCCTCAAATCCCCCTTCCCGGGCAAAATCCCCAAACTCATCCGGCTCTAAATTCATTTCTTCAAAGTCTATGTTTTTTACTTCCATTCCTTCACCCTTTCTTAATTCTCCTCCTAAATGTTTAGATTAAAATTGGGCAATATAGGATTCTCTTTAGTGAAAAGTATCTCCGGAGAGACTTCCATATATCTAGCCCGCCGATTCCTCTACCCCTATAGTACTAAACTAATCATTCGGACACTAGTTTCAAGGTTAAAAAAATCTAAAAAACTAAGCGGTTATAATTAAATACAGAATAAAATATAGAATTAGTTTCGCCATTGGTACCTATGTATAATATAGCGTAATTATAGGAAAAATCAATGAAAAATTCTATGTGGAGATTATTTATGAGACTAAAACGAGAGACTGTATATTTAGGGCCTATACTTTTCTTAATCTCAATTACCGGATGTGTGTATCTGCATCTCTTAGAGGTTAGGAGGCAATTATCTAGTTTTGAGAATAACTTTGAGATTAGGGATCAAAACGGGCTTACGCTTGTATTTCTAAACCCAGTTCTTCTTACCGAAGACATTATATGGCTTACGGAAATCGGTCCAACATATGAAGAAGAAACAGGCCATGGCAGGCTGTGGAGATACATATTTGAAAAACAGTATCCAGGTCCGAGGGATGAAAAGGGGGACTTTGATATACCTATCATAATGCTTTTTCAGGGGAACGATAGGCTCCGCGAGGTCAGATTTCCGGAGCGGTTTCTTGAGTTTGTGTCAAAGCCGCTGCTTATAAGGATGTTCAAGTCAATGGGATACTCTCAAATAAGCAAGCTCAGACGCAGCGCAACATCGAAATTTGAGGGCAGCTCAATGGAGATTCCAAGAAGGCAATTTATACTCAAGGTTCTGGGCAAGCCCTTTAACATAGAAAATTCCGATCATACATCAAGGCTTGTATACAGATACAATCTCAAAAAAGGAAAACCTGCCGATAGGGGTTTCAATATACTGATTAATTTCACATTTCAACAAGGAGACGATAAGCTCCGCAAAGCCGAGGGCAATATCGGAGATATGAGGCTTTTTATGGATTTTTCAGTTGAGGGATCGGACAGATGAACTCTATCACCCTCCTTTCGCCGGCCAAGATTAATTTAACCCTTGAAGTTCTCGGGAAGAGACCCGACGGATATCACGAAATCAGGTCAATTGTACAACCCGTAAACCTGTTTGATGAGGTGAAGATTGACATAGAGAATGGGGAAGGAATCGAAATTAAATCTACGGGACTTGAGATTCCAATAGGGAAGGAGAATCTCGCCTGGAAGGCGGCTGATGTCTTTCTAAAAGAGAGCGGGCTGAATCTCAATGTGGAGATTTCTATAAAGAAGAGAATCCCGCTTGGCGCCGGACTCGGCGGCGGAAGCGGCAATGCCGCGGCGGTTCTTGTGGGTATGAATAGGATTACAAAAAGATTCGGTGAAAATGAGCTTATCCAGTTTGCGCCTAAAATTGGGGCAGACGTTGCACTCTTTATCAATTGCCGGAGCGCCTTAATTGAGGGGATAGGAGAGAAGGTAACACTTATAAGGGACTTTCCCTTCTTTTACTATGTTCTTTTAAACCCCGGGTTTGAAACCTCGACAAAGAGAATTTATGAATTATGGGATGAGATAGCAAAGGAGGATTCAATAAGAACAAGTATTGAGGATACGATCTCCCTTTTTAAAGATGGGCGATTTCCACTGAGGAATGATCTAGAGAAACCGGCTATGCATCTTTACAGGGAGATAAGATCACTGAAGGATAGACTGGTCGGTATGGGTGTAGAGGCGGTGTCAATGACCGGAAGCGGTTCTACAGTTTTTGGGGTTTTTGGAGACGGAGGAGTGGCAAAGAAGATCTATGACTACATGAAAGACAGCGGTATGTTTAGGACCTTTCTCGCTCAGGGAATCTCCGGATGGCATAGGCTGTGAGTTCATGTTGAATTTGGTATCTACCAATATATAAATTTGCCTCACATAGAAAAGCTTGGTAGGATTTTAGCGAAATTTGTAGGGCAAATCTTGTATTATTTGCCCAAAACTCAGAATTGGGCAGTTATGTATATTATCCAGCGCGGTGTGCACGTAATTATATTGGGGCGTCGTCTAACGGCAGGACTCGGGCCTTTGGAGCCCGCTATGGTGGTTCGAATCCACCCGCCCCAGCCAATAAAAGAAGAGGGAATTTTATATTTATCTGACATATAAGAACAGTTTATTCCTTGAAAATCGGCTTCTAGTGATTAATTTAAGAATAAAAGAGATACTTAGGAGCAAGATGATGGATAGGCAATTTAGTGGTTACACAGCTACACAAACAGAAAACGGTTTTCATGTGGTGTTTCATGATTCTCAAAGAACCCCGCTAGATATAACCTTTGATAATTTTCAAGAATTTGCTAATAAATACAATAGGGAGCTTATGTCTGGAAAAGCACCAAGGCTCTCGGATAAAGAAGAGGTTTTACTCTCACTTTTGCAGATGATGCTCATTCCAGGCAACACGATACACTAGAATATATCTCATAGCAGGGACAGGCAAGTACTCCTAAATACGGTGAGTTGTATATTTCCCCTCAATAGCCCTTTATGAGGCTGTTTCTAGCCGATGTATCTACCCGATTCATCTAGTTTATTGACTTCTTCCGAGAACAGGACAATACCTCTATAACTGTCCTTTATATCGTTTTCTATACCATCGTCCTAAGAAGATAAAAGGCGTGATCAATACAATTTCAAGAATGATTGTACCAATGTTATATAGATCAATCATACTCTTGATTCATTCTAGAATGGACGCAGATGGTGAGCCAGTATGATGAACACCTAAAAACAACTGTACCGGAGAGATGAAATTTTCCCTAATTATTAGCCGAAACATAGGTATACGGGGTGGATGTCTGTAAGGGGTGGAAGGGCCGAAGAAATCAATGACCACATGTGAGAGATATGAAATGAAACATAGACTGAATATCAATGAAAACGGCTTCATTCTGATACTAAGGAGTTCGGCTATTACCATACTTGCCATAAGGGCAAAACCTAGGCTGTGCGTAATTCCGTGATGGTACAGCTCCGGCCTACCTATTAGAATGCCGGGGAGAAAATCCAAGTCCGGGGCAGCTGCCATGAATATACACAGAGAGGCCAGCCTAAGCCGATTACGGTTTGTTGATGCCGCGGAGAATTTATAGACCGCATAGCCCGCTAAAGAGTGTCCAATGGGAGTCACTTAGGAAATTCTCCGAGATTTTAAGAGTTCGGTTGCTCTATTCCTATACGTGATAGGAATGAAAGAAGATAAAAGAAATTAACACACCGGGTATGACAAGGCAAATGTAGTGAAATTAACTATTAAAATTTGCTTGGGTCTTGTCTGCTTAGCCCTTGACATGTATAAAATATAGGCTATATTCGATGCAAGGAATTTCCCCAAATATTTTTCTAAGCTTATAAAAGTAATTAATATATTACAGTCCTTATGGTATAGGCAGCAGGGAGGAATAAAAAGGAATAAAAACTATACCTCTATTATTATATCTTATCCCTTTTGTCTATTACCATATATCAGGGATGGAGGATTAATTAAATGGAGTTCAATATCTTGGATGATCTTAACCCTTCTCAAGCAGAGGCCGTTTCGCATCCCGAGGGACCGCTTCTTGCCCTTGCAGGGGCGGGTTCGGGAAAAACGAGGGTGATAACCTATAGAATCGCCTATCTGATTAAGGAAAGAGGAATCCCACCCGCTAATATTTTAGCCGTAACGTTTACAAACAAGGCTGCAAATGAGATGAAAGAGAGGGTGCACCGCCTTGTCGCACGCGACGCGCACGAGTTGTGGATAGGGACCTTCCACTCGGTATGCTTAAGAATTCTCAAAAAGGAGATAGACAAACTCGAGGGTTTTAGAAGGGATTTCATAATATACGACGAGGTTGATCAAATAAAACTCATAAGGCAGTGCATGAATGACATAGGGTTTAGCGATCGTATATTCGATCCAAGGTCTGTCCGCTCTCAGATAGATTCCGCTAAAAATAGGGGACTTGATCCTGGGGATTTTGGGGCGAATATATATGACGAGAAGATTTCTAGGGTTTATCACATATATGAAAAGGAACTGAGGCGACAGAATGCACTAGACTTTGGAGACCTTCTCCATTTCACAGTTGTGCTTTTTGAGAAGAGGCCGGATGTGCTTGAGAGGTATCAAAACCAGTTCCAACATATCCTTGTAGACGAATATCAGGATACGAACTATCTTCAGTATAAAATCGTAAAATCGCTTTCCGGAAAGCATAGAAACATATTCGTTGTAGGCGACGACAATCAATCAATATACGGATGGCGCGGCGCGGACATATCAAACATTCTCAATTTTGAGAATGACTTCCCTGAGGCAAAGGTCGTAAAGCTTGAGCAGAACTATAGATCGACCAAGAATATTCTCAGGGCTGCAAATGCGATAATTCTCAGAAACAGATACAGACGCGACAAAAGACTCTGGACGGAAAACCCTGATGGCGAGCTTGTGACATACTACGAGGCCCGCGACGAGAGGGATGAAGCCAAATACGTCGCCTCTTGTATAGAATACGAAAAGAACAATTTTGGAAAATCATACTCGGATTTTGCCGTATTCTACAGGACGAATAATCAGTCGCGTTTAATAGAAGAAGAGCTTGTGCATAGGGGAATTCCTTACACAATTGTGGGAGGAGTGGGTTTTTATGAACGGGCTGAGATAAAGGACATTATGGCTTATCTGAGGGTCATAGCCAATCCGCTCGATGAGATGAGCATAAGACGCATAATCAATGTTCCGCCGAGGGGTATCGGAAAGAACACAATGGATGCACTTGAGAGAATATCTCAAGAGAGGGATGTCTCTATGTTTGATGCCATAGGGATTGCTCTAAAGGATGGTGTTCTCCCCAAGAAGGCCGCCGGGAGCGTGGAGAGGTTCTATAGACTTCTTAATGAGCTTATAAGGTTCTCAAAAAGACTGCCGATTGGAAAACTCCTTGAGAGGATTCTTGAGAAGACGAATTACATTGAGATGATTGAAAACGAGGAAGAAAGACGCCAGAACATAGGAGAGATGTTGAACCTTGCCGCTGAGTTTGAAAAGGAAGAAGGCGATGCAGACATCCATGACTTTCTTGACTGGCTTACGCTCTCAAGCGATGTCGACAGGTTCAATGAAAAGGCTGATCAGGTTACCCTTATGACGCTTCATTGTGCTAAGGGGCTTGAGTTTCCAATAGTCTTTATTGTAGGGATGGAGGAAAATCTCTTTCCCCATATTAAATCGCTGGGAATTGGAAAACTGATAGAAGAAGAAAGAAGGCTTTGCTATGTGGGAATCACAAGGGCAAAGGAGAAAATCTATATTACAAGCACATCTAAAAGGAGATTCTTTGGAGTCGAGCAAAGGTCAATCCCTTCGAGATTTATAACCGAGATTCCAAAGAAGCTTCTCCATTGGGGAAACTATCAAATGGATCCTGCAGAACAGACTAATAGGGGTTCTAATGACTCATCTCGTCATTATGCCAATGGCAACAGTCAACACAGCAGAGTCTATAAGAATGGAGATGTGCATCAATACATAACAGGACAAAAGGTAACACATCCCCATTTCGGGCAGGGGGTAATAAAAAGGGTAGAGGGATTTGGCGATGAGGCGAAAATCGTTATCTCTTTTCCCAACCACGGCGAGAAAAGGATTATTGCGAGCTTTCTCGGGCTTAAAAAGGCTTAGCGTTTATTCCAAATTTAATCTACCGCCCCTTTATCTCCAATCTACTCGCATCCACGTTTTTGATTCTATATTCCTTTCCATCTATTACTACCTTGGTGTTCTCGGCTATCTTGATTGCCTTTTCTTTCTCATCGCTGGATTGTGCTCTGCCAGTAAGACTGACATTCAAATCTTTGGTTTCGACATGTAACTCGACCGATATGTTCTCTTTAAAGAATTCTTCCCTTATGGCTTTGGTAATTTCAAAATCTGCATGCGCCTGATTAACGTTGTCTTTATTCCTATGACAGCCGGTAGGTATCAATGGGGTCGAGAAGATAACCATCAGGATTATTGCCCTTTTAGACCTCTCCATTTTGTTGGGTCCCTCCTTAATGTTATCCGTGCTGTATATTTAATTTGGTTTTTGAGACCTCTACAAGCAGCTGCTCTACACTTATCTTCTCCGGGTGCATTGGTATTTGCATGGAAGCGACCACAATCTCTTGCGTGCCCTGTCTTCTCTTGACACTCAGCTTAAAGTCGGCGTCAATCTTTATCCCATTTTCTACAATCCCTATGTGTAAAGGGTTCGTGGCTTTGAGGTCTATCTCATATGTAGCCCATATATCTTTGATGAGTTTGTCAACGATTGTCTGTATCTGATCCAGATTTTCAGAAAAGGTTTTTTGAATGAGCTCCCTTATTTGATTTCCCAGCGCCGGTCCAAAATTAGAGCACAAGTCTTTTACAATACTACCTAAAAACCCTTGTGTGTCTGGCATTTCTATTTTCTCCTTTGGAAGGGATTTAATAAATGCGCAACTATCTAAACGGTCTTTTAGGATTATTTCTTTGAAGAGAAGTCAATTGGTATTAGGAGTCCGCCGATTTTGACCCTGGATTGGTTGGTAAGGGTTATGAAAAAATCGTTTTATTGAAGATTGTAGCCCTGATAAGCGGGTCAATGACAATCCCATTTTCTACGAATCCGATTCTTATGTTTCCGTCTATCTGTGTTTCGTAACTCTCAATCAGTTCCCCCAATATGTCTTTTACAATTTCACCCATGAAAGACACCTCCTTCTATATTGTATATCGTATGCCTTTTTCTAAACGCCCTTCATAATAATCCTTTCCGCAATCCTTTCCCCCAGCGCTCCGATTATCTTTGAAGGGTTGGGCCCCAGAGCCGAAGGCACAATTGAGCCATCGGCCACATACAGATTCGGGTAGTTGAAAACCTGCCCGTCCGCGTCAACAACCCCCTTTGTATCATCATCCCCCATAGGACATCCGCCCAAAGGATGCACTGTAATTAGGTGTTTCTGAGCCGACCATATAGGGTTCAACATCAAATTGCCGTCAAGCCCCGGCCTGGGAGCCTCGGTTATTTCTCGAAGTGTCCTCTCTATTTCTCTAAAAAGTGACATACTATGGGTGTGATTCCAATTAATCTCAAGATCCCCTTCATCGTCTATTGACATCTCCCCATCGGCGGCATCAATGCCCATTACTAAATAAGGGAGGTTATCTCTTACTGCGTCAAAATCCATCTGCTTAAGGAGTTGATTAAAGATTCCCTCAATTAACCTATCACTTCCACCCATATTAAAAATCCCCTTTAGTGTACGCAGCCATTTGCGTCCGGAGGCATACCCGCCTGAGGTTCGCCTCAAATACGCCCTGAGTATATCTGGGAAGCCGCCGTCTTCTACAATAAATCCGTGCTCGCCGAGCTTATCGCGGTAATCTATCGTTGCGGTTATTGTAGGGCCGGTCATAGGGTTTACGGTGCGATTGGTTTCAAACCCGACTGCTCCGAAATCGCCGTTTCCTGAAAAATACCTCCCTAGCATATCGCTCAAATTGGGCAGTGTAGGGGCCATTTTCTTCCGACCGATTCTATATCCGTGTTTACACCTGAGTAGAAGCTCGGTAGACCCTAATGAACCGGCAGACACGATGAGTGTTTTTGCCGATACCGTTCCTGAGAAATTCCATCTCAGGTCCTCATAATGGACTGTATAGCCTTTAGGATGGATGGGATGGTCATCGGGGTTCTGCTCGATTTTTACTACATTATTTTGAGAATATACCTCGGCTCCGGCTTTGACTGCGAGCCAGAGATAATTCAGATCGAGTGTATTCTTAGAATGCGTGTTGCAGCCGATAAAGCACTCGCCGCAATAGGCGCACCCAATCTGAGGGGGCCGCCTCGGCCATAGGGGTCTTTATTTAAGATCCCCTTTTCACCTCCGTTTTTTCCCCAGTAGATTGCCAGGTCAAGGAGCCTGAACCTGTCGGATGCCTCCACTCCATCGGCGGTCGCCTTTAATGCCAACGTCTTCAGAGGGGGGTCTGGTATTGGGCTGGGCCTGAGCATATTAAAAACCCTCTCATAATACCTGGGCATCTCCTCATGCCAGTTGACAGAACTGGGCCAGCGTTTTTGACCCTCTGGGCCCACTATATCAAATGTTGATTTAAAGGCATCTATCTGAACATCTAGATAGACAAGGGAGGTTCCTCCCACCCCGCTTCCAACCATCACACTGATGTTGTTAAATGACCTGAATTCCAAAAGCCCCTTCCATCCCCCTTTTCCGCCATCCCGCCACCACCAGTCCTTTGGCTTTGACAGATTTCTTGGAAACTCGCCCATGTGATAACGCTTTCCGCGCTCAATCACACAGACAGAGACCCCTTTCCCCGCCCTTTTCTGGGCCTCCGCCAGACGACACGCCGTGACGGAGCCGCCGAAACCGGAGCCGATTATAACCACATCATAATATCGCTTCATTATGTGTCCTCTTCTAAAAGCATATAGGGTTGTTCGCCTTCAATTGCTTTTCATCTACCAGTCTTTTTGGCAAAATCGAGAAACATTCCAAATAATGCGGCAAATATCAGATCGCCTATGACTGGAATCAGGAAGAATAGAGGAACCTGTCCCCTGAGTGTTATCATGTTGTATATGAATATAATTGCAAAGGCCATCTTGCCTATTATCCCCAATATGACGATGTTTTTATTCCCATACATGTCCCTGTAAACCATATAATACCCAATGCCGAATGTGACGAAGAGGGCAATCCATGAATGGAAATATGCAGGCGGCTGAGGCGGAGTCAGATTGGCTGTAGAGAATATCCATACGGCAAAAAGTGTGATAAATGCCCCTCCGACAATATTCCATAGTGCTCCGATTAAAAACACCCTTTTATAGAAACTCTCGTTCATTTTCTGCCTGCTGTGATATGATTAAATATGCGCATACTCGCCATATCCTCTTCCGCTTATGGTTTGTCCTTTGTATGTACCTTCGTAAGAGAAATTATAGTAGATCATGTTGCTTGAAATAGAGGCCGGGGGCCACTCTCTTTTTCCCGTGTATTCAAAGATTCCATCATCCATCACCGCCCTTACATGCCACCTCTTATAGAGTCTTACAGACGGTTTCCCCCGACACTCGGCATCCACAATGTCAGTCTCGGGGTCGTCGAGATACTTGATCCTTACACTTTTGATCTCCCTATATGCGCCGTTTATATAAACTCCCCCTCGGTTTCGAAAATCTATTCCGAATCCCCTTGCATGAATGAAACCGCCCTGATGGTTATTATCACCGATGAACAACTCGTAATGGTATCGGATTGGTTTAAGAGAGGGGAAGAGGTTTTCTAACCATACGATGGGCAGCCAGAATCTGTCGAAATCAAACGGCTTGCGGGCAAAACCGTGCTCAAAACAACCCCTTCCATTGATTGAATAAGTCTCCTCTTTATCGGTTAACTTATGAATATCGCTCCTTCTTGTCCTTCTTTTATACGTTATCTTTCCATACAGTTTTCCGAATGCCGCAAAATAGGTAAAAAATTCAGGAACATCCGCCCACCAGATTATGCTCTCTCCGTTGTAATGGAAGGTGAGGCTAATATCCGATTCTGGATTAGTAAATTGAAATTCATAGTTTGGCCATGCGCCAGTGATTCTGCCGTATAGTTCCATCTCATTATCGCTTTTAGCCTTAACGCCAGTTATAGAAACGTCCAGTTTCTTATGGTCAATATTTAGGTCTGTTTTCTTCGTCATGTAATTATGTGAGAGGTTGTTTTCCCTCTCCTCTTTTCCGTTGATTTCCTCCTCTGTCGGGATTAGTGTGAGATGTTCAACCGCTTCAAATGTAGATAGTCTAAGGAGGAGCTTTTCATAGCTGTCTATGCCCTCAAGTCCATAGAGGCCGGTCATAATGCTTGCCCGAATCATCTTAACGGGGATATTTCTGTCTTCGGGAACCATAAAAAAATACCACCCGTCCCAGCCTGGCCATCGGACTCCGGTATCCACTTCGCCGTGTTTATCCAATTTGAAGTATCTGGGCAACTCGTATTCTTTGGATAGAGAATCTCTATTGTTGACTAAAGAGCGGTCAAAGAATCTGTATACCCAGAGTGAATTGAATCTGATAATGAGGTAAAAAAGGACAAGAACTATTATGACTATGGCAAGAATTGTCATTTCATCCCCTTATTACTACCAGGTGTCTAAGTGTCTTCCTTTCCTTCTCAGTTTAAAGAAAAAGATAAGGAGCGCAACACTCCAGACTATGAGCGTGAAGATCAACATGAAAAGGAATGTGCGGTCTTGATAGAACCATAGGGCTGTGCCCGATTTCCATTTGGCATAGCTTCCCAGATGAAACGTGCGGTCTATCTGTTCAAAGATCCAAACCGCCGAGTAGATGAAGATTGCAATGTATATGATCCTATTTGCTACAATGTGTCCATTCTTGACCAGCCAATATCCCAGTAGAAATCCTCCATTTCCGGCCAGGAAAAAACCACTATAAATATTGGGAGATAGTATGGGTATGTGGTCACAGAATCCGCGTACCACCACATGTGCGTGGTTTCCCAGCCAAAGTAGTTGAGTAGGAAGTACACGGGAATCCAGCTAAAGAAAAATATCTGATAGATGTTGTTTTTAAGAAGCGATTGGTAGTAATACTCTGGCCTGCCAGTTTGGAGTTGCTTGTGTGCGGCATCGGCAAAGATGGTTCCTATGGCAAATGCGACTGGAACGTCAATCTGCACCATGTTACACCTCTCTGTTGAATGTGATATGGACTTATATAAAACCTCCCCAATCCGACCTGTCTGCAATGTGAAGACGAGAACTGATTCCCCAGGACAGAGCCTTGTATAGCGCTTACCAATGCACCAGACTCACATTAATATAAACATATTTGCAAGCCCTATGCCAGCCCTAAGTTACTAAAATTGCTTTATCCCTTTCTTATGGATTTTTAAGTGTGTAAAAAGGGTTTACATTATTCTATTGTGGAATTTAATAAGTAGTTGAAGACATTGGGTTTTTATCAATATCCAGCATATAAAAGGGAGTCTACACTGCGTTAATAGAGTCTACACCTCGGAAGCGATTCTATTTATAGAGTCAGTAATTAAGAGTTTTATTTCAAATCAACCCTCATTTGCCTAAATTCATTGACAACTATTTTCTTTCAGATAGGATTTTAGCCTTGCTATGTCTCTTCTAAGAATTCTCAGTTATCCGGACCCAAGGCTCAGAAAAAGGTCTCTCTCTGTAGAGAGGATAGATAAAGAGATCGAGAAACTTCTTGATGATATGATTGAGACGATGTACAAGGCGCCGGGAGTCGGGCTTGCCGCACCTCAGGTCGGTGTAAATCTAAGGGTGATTGTAATTGATGTTTCTGTAAGGCAGGAGGGCACACCCGGACTCATACAGCTTATAAATCCTGAGATTATTTCATCTGAGGGTAGTCAGGTCGAAGAAGAAGGCTGTCTGAGCATTCCCGGATTTTCAAGCGAGGTCAGGAGAAAGGCAACCGTCAGGGTTCAAGGGCTCGATCGAAGCGGAAAGCCCATTGAGATAGAGGGAAGCGGACTCCTTGCCCGTGCCTTTCAGCACGAAATAGACCATATAGATGGGATTCTTTATATAGACAGGCTGAGCAGGTTAAAAAGGGAATTGATGAAAAAAAGGGTCGAGAGAGCACTAAGGAGCGAGGAAGACTAAGCGGCTTTCCGGACCCTTCCGGATTTAATACAGTTTGTGCAAACCCTGATTCTTCTTACCTCTCCACTCTGAAGATGCGCTTTAACCCTTCTAAGGTTGATATTCCATCGTCTTTTTGTCTTATTATTTGCGTGGCTTACGTTGTGTCCATAGACGGGTTTTTTCCCACATATTGTGCAAATCTGAGCCATTGAAAGATCCTTATTCTTTTATTGATTAAAAAACTATACCTACTGATATGGGCTATTGCAAGGCAACCAGTTGATTGGGATTAAGTAGACTCACACCACCTCTTCCTGGTAGCCCTCCGCCGCCCTGAATATGACCTTGAATAAGTCCGTTGTAGAAATAATGCCCACCAGTTTTCTTCCTTCCATCACGGGAAGATAACGAACGTTCTCTTCATACATAATTCTTGTCAGTTCATCAACACTGTCATTGCTCTGTGCGCATTGGACACTCTCTGTCATAACATCTCGTATCTTCGTTTTCTCAGGGTCTCTTCCATCAGCTACCACGCGGGTGAGGAGGTCTCCTTGTGTAAATATCCCAAAAGTCGGTTTTGGGGTTTGAACAATGAGCGCTCCTACATTGTGTTTTGCCATGATTTGCACCGCTTCCTTTACAGATGTGTTTTCATCAACGGAGAGGACATCTTTGGTCATAATCTCATACGCCTTCATGGTTTCAACACCTCCTTGGGTTTTATATAGAGTTTGACCGGAGGTCAAACTCTATATAAACACACTGTGCATCTCCTTAGCAAATTGAGATTTATCTTCGGCAGTCAAACTATATTCATGATAACACACTATGTATAATCACGCCAGTGATGAGTAAGATTGCACTGAGTTTATATTTAATCCTTTTGTGTAATCGGCCTTGGCGAAGAGACTAAAAGCCCATTGTCTCTTTTAAATCCTTTGTCTCTGGCATGGCAAAATAGAAAATAGACAATGCAACCGCCGCAACTGTGGCGAGAAATAGAAAT
>PSLL01000001.1:89817-113868 GCA_040289575.1 Candidatus Dadabacteria bacterium
CCGGCATTATACCCAGCCGTATTTACAACATAACCTGCTACCAGATTGCTCAGCGCCGCGCCAATACCCTGGACTGTGGCAATGGCTCCTTGTGTAATGTTGTATCGTCCTGTACCCCTTGTTAGATCGGCGACCACAATGACCCAAAATACGCCGAAGATACCTGCGCTCCAATTCCATCAAGTAACTGCACCGAGACTATGAGGAATTGACTGCTGCTCAGTGTATAGAGAAATCCGCGAATCGGAAGCACTCCAAAGGCGATTAAAAAAACTAGCTTTCTTCCCCATATGTCGGCAAATTTACTGGCAAATACGGCTACAGGAATCATAACCACCTGAGCCGCAATAATACAGGCCGACATTTAGAGGGTTGCGCCCTTAGTTTTGCCATAGGCGAGATATTGACCGGCAAGAGGGAGCATTGCTGCATTGGCAATATGAAAGAGGGTTACTACCAAGGCAAAGGTCGAGATTCTTCGGTCGGTGAGCAAGACCGTAAAACTCGATATCCTTTCTCCATCTGAATCATCTTTGGGCTTTGCTCCGCGTGCTAGGCTGTGGTCTATGTCTTCTTCCTTAATCAAAAGTGCGGAGATAATAGTGGGAATGGCCATCACCGCTACCATGTAAAAAATCCATCTACGAGCAATGAAATAACCAACAAGACTAGCCAGAACAGCAGCGCTAACATTGCCCGCATGATTGAAAATCTCATTGCGTCCGACCCGTAAGGCTAACCTATTGTGGCCGGCCATTCCTAGACTGATTGCGGCGATAGAAGGTCCAAATATAACCCCTGTGATTCCTATAGTAGCCTGGGTGGCAATGACGGCGTAGAGATTCCTAAAGAGCGTTATAGCGATGCAACTGATTCCTATCAACGATGCGGCCGATAGCAATAAGTAGTCGTTTCCTGGTGAGCCTATCAATCAGTGCACCAACAGGGGTCTGCGCGGCAATCGCAGAGATTCCGGTTACCGACATGGCGATACCGATGCTAGCAGGGCTCCAGTGGTATGTCACTAGTAGATAAATGCCCAGATAGGGGCCGACACCACCGACTGTATCGGCAAGGAAGAAATTGAGGAGGTCTAGTGCATGCAGACTGCGTGAACTCGGTACCTTGACTTTATCTGTCTGAGTCATATCTATTTATTGAGACCGAATATCTTCTATCATCCTCAAATACTGTTCCCGTGTAATCTCCCCTCGGGTGTATCTCTGCTTTATGATCTCTTCTGATTCAGAGTAATCTCTTATCTCAGTAGACAACTTTTTTCGCTGTGGCTCCTCTCTCATCTTCAAAGCGATATATATGCCTATACCAACTAAGGCTGCGAAGAATATTGACTGGATTTCCGCGGGACCAAGGGGGATAGGTATCCCGGGCCCCGGTGCACAACCGTAGAATGAGACCAAAAATAGGAGAATGATTATAGTGATATAAATGTATTTTCTTATTTGCCTCATTAGAATCTCCTTATAATCCGGTCTGTCTCTTCTTAGTGGTTACAAATTGAGTATCAGTCATTGACGATACGCAAGAGAAGCTTTGATCTTATAAATCCAACTTTCATGCGTATCGCCTTAATATACCAAATCCCTTTGTTTATTACCTTGGCGGTGATGGCGGTCCACTAGGAGCACCGGAGGCGGAGAGGGGCGTCATAGCTTGTCTCGGAGCAACGGTGCCCTGAACCACGTTGCTCTGACTGTATGCCGCCGCGCCGGGCGGCGGAGGCGGAACTTGTGCATTCGCTTGTATCGGCAGTGTTGAAAAAGCCGCCATAACAACAAGGGCAATGGCAGTGGGCAAGATGTTTTTCTTTGGGCGTTTCATGATAACCTCCTGATATTTGAAATTTGTGGCTAGCTATTTAGCCGCATACGCACAGTATTTACAAGCTACATGCCAGAGTCTTTAAATTTGCAAGTATTAATAAACACACGGATTTCTTCTAAAATACGGAGTAACGGCGTCTCAAAATAAGACAGTTCTCGTCTGCAATCAGGACACCTGCAAAAAGTGAACTAGTAATGATGATATCTTAAGGGGGTGGATGATTTTTATTGCTGATTAACCCTCAATACTATGCTCTTTCATCTTCGCATAGAGTAGCTGTCGGCGTATGCGGAGGCGGCGGGCTGTCTCGGCGCGGTTGCCGTTTGCCTCTTTTAATGCGCGTTCAATAAGGTATTTTTCCAGACGGGATATGGCGGAATAAAAGTCCATATAGATTAAGTCCTCCACCTCTAGACCGGCATGGTCTCCTTTCTTAAGAATAGGCAGGTCGGCTCTGTCAATGACGGGGCCGCGTACGACAAGGGTGAGGCGCTGCATCATGTTTTCCAATTCTCGGACATTGCCGGGCCAGTTGTGTTCGAGAAGGGATTTTGCCGCAGAGGCAGTCAAGCGTTTTGGGGCTTCGGGTGCCGAGCGTTCGAGAAAGTATTCGGCCAGGAGAAGGATGTCAGAGCGGCGCTCACGTAGAGGAGGTAAGGAAATATGTATGACATTCAAACGATAGAACAAATCCTCTCGGAATAGTCCCTCTTTAACCGCCGCTAATATGCGAATGTCTACATGGTAGCTTTTGGTGCCACCCACCGGTTTGATCTCTCTTTCCTCTATGGCACGCAGGATCTTGGCTTGCATATTGAGACCCATATCTCCGATCTCATCCAGAAAGAGCGTTCCGCTCTGGGCTTCGCAAAACCGCCTCTCGTAGTCGGCAACCGCTCCGGTAAAGGCGCCTCTTACATGCCCGAACAACTCGCTTTCAAGGAGGTCTGAGGGTATTGCGGCGCAGTTGACAGGGATGAACGGCCCCCCGAAACGCGCACTGTGTTTATAGATCGCACGCGCGACTTGCTCCTTGTCTGTTCCGGTTTCTCCTGTTATAAGCACCGTAGCATCGCTTGCGGCGGCAAGTCCTATTAGTTTATGAACCTCACGCATAGAACTGCTAGCCCCGATTAGACCGTCATCATCACGGATTTTGTCGGAAAAAATCCCGGACTGCGGGCGGGCAAGCGCACGGGACAGGACCCTGATTATATCATCGCGATCGGACCGGTTTGGTCAAATGGTCGAATGCGCCCAGTTTCATGGCCTCTATTGTGTTGCTGCTCTCTGCGTATGCCGTAAGAATGACAACAGGTAGGTTTTATTTACTCCTGTCGGCATGCAGGCGCCTGAGTACCTCCAGGCCGTCCATATCGGGCATGCGTAAATCTAAAAATACCAGATTTACAGCCTGATCCTTGATTTTCCCAAGCGCTTCTTTGCCTGAAGCGGCCTCGTGCACGATATGTCCGAGGTCAATCAGGGTTTCGGCTAATCCCTCTCGAAAGGCATTGTCATCGTCAACGATCAGTATATCTGACATGGCAACTCCACCTCGAATCGAGTCCCTTTAAGACCATTCTCACATCGCACAGTGCCCCCGTGCGACTCTACGATTTCGCGTACAATGGCCAGCCCAACCCGGAACCATCGGCTCGGGTGGTCATGAATGGCTCGAAAATCTTTTCTCTTTCATCCTGTGGCACATCGGGGCCGCTATCTTCAACGCTTAAGAGCAGCTTTCCGTCATTGCGTTCTATATTAATCTCTATCTCGCCTCCCGAAGGGGTATGTTGCAGGGCATTTAGTATCAAGTTACAGGCTATTTGAATCGAAAACCGCTTAGACATCCGGCACCTCCCAATGAAGCGACACCCCAATCTGATTGGCCTGATCCTGAAACTGACCTACCCGATCTTTCAGCCATTGGTGTATCGGGACCGGTTTGGGCTGGAGATTCAGGGGCTGGACAATAGCCATCAGTCGCTGTAGAAGGCTGTCGAGGCGATGGACTTGTTGTAAAATGGTTTCCAAAGCCTGTCTCTGACGATCTGGCGACTGTGCCAATGCATTTTCGGCCTTGAGCGCATAGTGGCGATCGGGTTACGGATCTCATGTGCCAGGGCAGCCGTCATTCTGCCCAGGGCGGCTAATCGGTCTGATTGTGATAACCGCTTACTGAGTTTTTCAGACTCTTCCCGGGCTACCGCAAGCCGCGTACTCAGGTGGTTAATTGCCATAACGATACGATCCAGCTCCTTTTCACCTGTATTGGGAAGCTCCGCTAATTGCTTCAGAGGATAGACTGCGATAGCGTTTTCTAATTCAGCCACCCGCCTAGACCATAGTCTCAGAAGTAGAAGCAACTAGGCACCCGATATTAGGGCGAACAAAAATAGGATTGCTAATCCGATTAAGAGTCCTCTATCTGCAACCTGTGTACCGATAGGAATTCGAATCATAGTCCAGGCAACTATACCCTGCCCTTGCACAGAAAGCGGACAGGCATGAATAATCAAAGATTCGCGGCTGCCCTCATATCTGAGTGTCTCCTTTTTACCATGCGCCAATGCCTTGCTGGCTAAATCCATAATCCGTTGGCGCTCTGCCTCGGGCACATCGCGTTTAGGTGCTGTACCCTGATATGTAGGGAAGGCATATACAACAAACCCTTCCTTTGGGCTCCATATACCGCCTTCCATCCCATCGAATTCAGATAAGACCACTTCCAAGAGAAATGTGAGTTCGCGTTTGATTCTGTCATCGGCAAAGTTATTGTTCTTTTGTTCAAAGCCAGCAAAATACTAGCTATAGCGATTGCCGATCTCTGCACATGCCGCCTCAGCGCGGATTGCCGCCTGCTCGACTTGAGCACTCACCCTCTGACGGAAGAGACCCGTCATAATTGCACTTAGGCTCAAGGATATGATTAAAATGAGTATCCACAATGCGGTCAGGCCAGAACGCAAAGAGTATTTTATCTTCTACTCCAAGAAACTAGGCGATTGAACCCAAATCAATTTAATGGGCTTGGTTTTTAGGTGAACCGTTTATATAAAGGGTAGTAATAAAACAATTAGTGTCCAATACTGTGCTCCACTTTCTCTTTTCCTAGATATTTCTCCGGGTTCTTGTCGAATGCGATTTTGCATCCCTTGGCACAGAAATAATAGGTTTTCCCCTTGTACTCAGATGTTGCCGCCGCCTTCTTTTCATCCAAATCCATATTGCATACAGGGTCTTTTGCCATTTTTATTTACCTCCTTTTTTCAGTATGAACATTTTAAAGTTTAACCGATTAATAATCGAAATGGGATGTTCTACATCTATTTTTTTTGTTTGGTTTAGTGTATACGCTTTGATAGGCTATTTGTTCAACGTTCAGTGTTTGGATATGAACTGAAACCGCACCTAACGATATTATCGAAAGAGTCTATTTATAAAATTCAGAAGTGGGTTTTAACATTTTTCGTAAATTCCAACTTCGTTTTAAATCTCTTTAATCTCAGACTGTTGGTTACAACGGACACAGAACTGAGTGCCATTGCGGCGGCGGCTAAGATAGGATTCCAAAAAATGGATAGAGTACTCCGGCGGCTAGTGGAATAAGAAGGGCATTATAGAAGAACGCCCAGAAGAAATTCTGTTTTATTGTGCTTATTGTTTTCCTGCTCAGTTCTATCGCCGTAATCACGCCTCTTAAATCATCTCCAATGAGAACTATATCTCCGGATTCAATTGCAATGTCCGTTCCGGCTCCGATTGCTATTCCCAAATCTGCCTGGGCAAGCGCGGGAGCGTCGTTTATTCCATCCCCTACCATTGCCACAGTCTTCCCCTCTTCTCGGAGTTTCTTTATCTCATTTGCTTTATCATGAGGAGCCACTTCTGCAAAAATACGGTCAATGCCCAATTTCTTACCAATGGCTTCGGCCGCGCGGCGGTTGTCTCCCGTAATCATAATCACTTCTATACCCAGGTTTTTAATCGCTTGAACCACTTCGGAGGAATAGGGCTTGAGTGTATCCGCAACGGCGATTATTCCCGCCGCTTTATTATCTATAGACACAAACACAGGGGTCTTGCCTTCATCTGCGAGTTCCTCAAATCTAATCTGGAGCGGAGTCACATCAATTCCTCTACTATTCATGAGTTTTATATTCCCTACCAATACATTGTGTCCATCTACTGTAGACTCGATTCCTTCTCCCGCAATGCCACTGAAGTTTTGAGGGTCTCTTATATCGAGTCCCATTCTTTTAGCCTGTTGTACAATAGCTTCGCTGAGCGGATGCTCGGAGACTGACTCCGCGCTTGCCGCAATCCACAGAATTTCCTCTTTAGGAAATCGGCCGCTTATTAATATATCCGTAACCTCTGGCTTTCCTTTTGTGAGCGTTCCTGTTTTATCAAATACAATCACGTTTACCCTGCGCGCCATCTCAAGAGCCTCGGCGCTTTTTATTAAGACTCCGTTTTCCGCGCCCTTTCCGGTTCCGACCATGATTGCAGTGGGCGTTGCAAGCCCAAGCGCGCACGGGCAGGCGATAATGAGAACCGCGACAAAATTTAAGAATGCATGGGTAAATGCGGGAGAGGGGCCAAAAATGTACCAGACTATGAAAGTAAGAGCGGCTATCCCGATGACTATAGGAACAAAGTATGAAGCGATTAGATCAGCGAGTCTTTGAATTGGAGCCTTAGATGCCTGAGCCTCTTCAATGAGTTTTATGATTTGAGAAAGCACAGTGTCCTTCCCTACACTTGTAGCCCTAAACTTAAATGAGCCAGTTCTATTAATCGTTGCGCCGATTACCTTGTCCCCCGCCTTCTTTTCCGATGGAGTTGGCTCTCCTGTAATCATTGATTCATCAACTGTCGAGTAGCCTTCTTGTACAATTCCATCTACAGGAATCTTCCCGCCTGGGCGCACAACTACAATGTCCCCGACCTGTACCTCTTCCATCGGGATGTCTATTTCCTCTCCGTTTCTTATCACGCTCGCGGTCTTTGCTCTAAGACCGATGAGCTTCTTTATGGCTTCATTTGTTTTACCCCTTGCTTTCGATTCAAGGAATCTCCCAAGGAGGATAAGAGATATGATTATTGCCGATGTGTCATAATAAGTGGCGGGTTCGATTCCGCCTCTTAGGAAAACATTGGGGAAGAAGGTTGCGATCACGCTATAGAGATAGGCGGCACTTGTGCCTAATGCGATAAGGGTATTCATATCCGTGCGCTTGTACTTTAAGGCAGCCAATGCGCCCTTATAGAACTGCCATCCTGCCCAGAACTGGACTGGAGTTGTAAGGATAAAAAGGGCGATCCAATTTTTAAGTATATTAGGCATCCACGGAAACCAATCATTCATGCTTCCCATAAACACAATTAGGCTGACCGCGGCGCTGAATACGAGTTTATCTCTCAGCGTCCTTTTTTCTCTCTCATGCGCTTTTTTCTCTTCATCCGCCAGATTTTCTCCCTCTGCATCAAGTGGCTCATACCCCGATTCCCTGATTGCACGTCTGATATCGGATAATGAAACCCTAAGGGGGATAAATTCCACCGTAGCCTTCTCCGTCCCGAAATTTACGTTTGCTGAAACTACCCCTTCCATTTCCTGTAAAGCCGTCTCAATAGTTTCCACACACGAAGCGCAGTGCATACCCCTTATAGGAATGGTCGCTTTCTGAGTAACTACATCATATCCTGTATCTCTTATTGCCTTGATGAGATTCTCCGTTTTTGCTATCTTCGGGTCGAAGGTTACAGATGCCTTCTCTACTCCGAAGTTTACGCTCGCATCTAAAACCCCCACTGTCTTTTTAAGTTCGGATTCAATTGCAGCGGCGCACGATGCGCAACTCATCCCGCTTATAGGTATGTCTATTTTCTCAGTTTTCATTATTTACATCTCCTAATACAATAAAAACCTTATGTACCTTCCCCTTGAAGAGATTGCTCATTCCGATCTCCCCGCATAGGGGCAGAGAGGGAGTAGAGGACAATTCATGAATTACCCTCTACATCAATCAAATCTTTCCCGATGTCTCAAAAACATCGAGAAGCTCAGATATTACGCGCTCTCTATCTGTCTGTTTGTTTGACCTTATGGCGGTGGTGACACAGCTCTCGAGGTGGCGCTTAAGAATGAGAGCATTTACCTTATCTACTGCGCTCTTTACGGCGAGTGTCTGTTTTATAATATCTATGCAGTATTTATCCTCTTCTATCATCTTTTGAATTCCACGGATATGACCCTCTATACTCTTCAGCCTTTTAATTATCTTTTCGTTATCTTCCATTTTACTGCCTCCTCTCTATCCCATCCCACATGGGAGGGGTATAGAATAAATATAATGGCTGCCTATTACTCTGTCAAGTCTATTTTAGTAGACAATCATGGCCTTTTTGCTTAGAATAAATAACATTATGGCGTCTAAGCTTTCTGAGGAATTGGCTCCTTTTTGTGTAATGGATGTCTTAGAGCGCGCTAAAGAGATTGAATCTCAGGGCAGGAGCGTTATTCATTTTGAAATTGGAGAGCCCGATATTCCCACAGCGGGTATTGTATGCGATGAGGCTATAGATGCCATCAGAAAAGGGGATACGAAATACACACACAGCCTGGGAATTTCGGAGCTAAGATACGCTATCGCTCAGGATTATAAGGAAAAATATGGGGTGGATATATCTCCCGATAGGGTTATTGTTACATCCGGTAGCTCTCCTGCTTTGTTCCTCTCAATGGTATCGCTCATTGAGCCGGGAGACGAGATTATAATTACGGACCCACATTATTCCTGCTATCCGCAGATTATAAAGATAGCTGGCGGCGTGCCAAAGCGGGTGAGAATCTATGAAGAGGAAGGCTTTCAGATCGATGTAAATAGAATTAAAAAAGTAATCTCTGAAAGGACAAGGGCGATTGTGATAAACTCCCCGTCAAACCCTACGGGAGTAGTTCTTGAGCCTTATGTAATGGATGAAATATCTGAACTCGGTGTTTATGTGATCTCTGACGAGATATATCACGGGCTTGTTTATGAGGGAGAGGCACATACGATTTATGAATTTACAGATAGGGCATTTTCTGTTAATGGATTTTCCAAGCTCTACTCAATGACTGGGTGGAGACTCGGGTATCTTATCGCTCCTCCTGATTTTATTCGCCCTATTCAGAAGGTACAGCAAAACCTCTTCATATCGCCGAATCCATTTGTGCAGAGGGCTGGGGTTGCGGCACTCAAAGGCGCTAGATCAGATGCAAAAGAGATGGTTCAAATATTTAATCAAAGAAGGATGAAAATGATCGAAGGACTCAGAAATTTGGGATTTGAGATTAATTGCGAGCCTAAAGGGGCGTTTTATGTTTTTGTTAATTCAAGGGAATTGAGCGATAAATCCTATGAACTTGCATTTGACATACTTGAGAAATCTCACGTTGCTCTAACCCCGGGAATTGATTTTGGGTACGGAGGCGAGGGGTACCTTAGATTCTCTTACACGACATCCCTCGAGAACATAGAGGAGGGAATCAGGAGATTGAGGGAATATGTTAAGGGTAAGATATAAGAAGTGATGAATTTAATTTCTATAGACGAATTGGATGTAAGAGAAAAAAGGGTTTTTATAAGGGCTGATTTTAATGTTCCAATTGTCAATGGACAAATCTTAGACGATACAAAAATCTTTGCCGCTCTACCTACGATTGAATATGCTTCCAAAGAAAAGGCAAGAGTAATAATTGCCTCTCATCTTGGAAGACCCGGTGGAAAACTAAGGCCCAAACTCACGCTTGAGCCTGTAGGGAGAAGGCTCTCAGAGATTCTCAAACGCGAGATATTCTTCCCCGAAGACTGCATAGGGGATGTGGTAAAGAAGATTGCGGGAGACCTTGCTCCAGGCGGCATTATGCTTCTTGAAAATCTGAGATTTCATAAAGGAGAAGAAGAAAACGACCCTAAGTTTGCAAAGAGGCTTGCCCAAGTAGCCGATGTTTATGTAAATGAGGCGTTCTCGGTCTCTCATAGGCTTCATGCCTCGGTTGTCGGCATATTGGATTTTATAGAGACGGCGTGTGTGGGGCTTGGTTTTAAAAATGAGATTAAAAATCTAACCCGGCTTATTGAAAACCCCAAGCATCCTTTTATAGCTGTGTTTGGCGGTCGGAGCGCGCAAGAGAAGATTCCGATTATGGAGAGCCTTTTAGACAAGGTAGATGCAATCCTAGTCGGGGGAGCGGTGTCCAATACATTCCTCAAGGTCCTTGGGAAAGAGATAGGAAAATCTGCTGTGGATGAGATTGCTCTATACAGTGCATCGAGGTTTATTTCCTCCGCGAGCGCGCGAGGAATTAGAGTAGTCCTTCCTCAGGACTTTATGGTTGTAAGAGGTTCTTTAAACAAATACTCTGCTCCATTTGTGACCCCTGCTGGGGTATTTTCCAAGGATGGGGTAGCGGCAGACATCGGACCAAAAACGATAGATGATTTTGCTCTTAGGCTCTCAAGGGCAAAGACTATATTTTGGAACGGGCCTCTTGGCATTTACGAGAATGAGGATTTTATAGGGGGAACGAAGGCGGTGGCTCAAGCCGTGGGTGCATCGGGTGCTTTTAGCGTTGCCTCAGGGTGGGATACCGTTTTGGCAATTAAAAAAATGGGTTTTTCAGGGGCAATTACACATCTCTCCACCGGTGGCAGGGCGAGTCTGGAGTTTGTCGGAGAAAGGAGGCTCCCCGCACTTGAGGCCCTGGAGAAGAGGTTTAAATGAGAAAAAGGCTTATTATTGGGAATTGGAAGATGAATATGTTGAGGCAAGAAGCAGCGGAGCTTGCCCGAAGGCTCTGTGGGACTATTAGATCGAGCGACGTGGATGTTGTAATAGCCCCCCCATACACATCGCTTGAGGCCGTATATGAAGTGATTCAGGGCACTAACATAGGCCTCGGCGCTCAGGATGTCTTCTGGGAAAACTCAGGAGCATTTACAGGTGAGATTTCTCCGTATATGCTTATTGACGCAGGATGTAGGTGGGTAATTATCGGGCATTCAGAAAGAAGGGTCATCCTGGGTGAGACCGACGATATGGTACGCAAAAAGGTCAGGGCTTCGCTCAGTTCGGGGCTTATTCCGGTATTGTGTGTGGGCGAGACCCTTGAAGAGAGGGAAAAGGGAAAGACAATGAGGGTGATAGATAGGCAGATAGAAAACGGGCTTAGAGACCTGAGTCTGGATACCCCAGATAAGATTACAATTGCTTATGAGCCTGTATGGGCAATTGGAACCGGAAAGAATGCCACGCCTGAAGAAGCCGAAGAGGTTCACGGATTCATTCGAGAGAGGCTAAAGAGTAATTTTGGTAAGGTCGCGGATGGTGTGAGGATTCTATACGGTGGAAGTGTAGCCCCAGTGAATATAAAAGAGCTACTCTCCCCGCCTGATATAGACGGCGCATTGGTAGGTGGAGCAAGCCTCGAAGCGGACTCTTTCGCAAAAATAGTTCAGTTAGCAGGAGAATAGGTCAAATTGGGTATAATCATAATAGCCATAAAGGCGATTCATATCATTGTAAGTATCCTTCTTATCATCACAGTCCTCCTTCAGCCCGGAAAGGGCGACGATTTGGGAACTATATTCGGAGGGTCGAGTCAATCAATCTTTGGAGCAAGTGGTGCGGTTCCGTTTCTTACTAAGGTCACGAGGGTTCTCGCGGTTGTCTTTATAATCACATCGCTCTCGCTCGGGTATTTCTCTGCAAAGGGCATAAGGTCTTCGGTAATAGAAGAATCGGGACCCCCGCCTAATCAGGAGTTGGTGATTCCCCCTCAGAAGAATCAACCCTCAACCTCTCCTATATCGCAAGGCTCCCCAAGCCCGAAGAATGAGAAAGAGTCTGCCTTCAAAGGATTAGCTCAGACACCAAAACCACAAGTCAAACCTCAGAAGGGGTCTAAATGAGTGATGAACATTATAAAACACCGATATGGAGGGGATGATTGATGGGCATAATCGATTCCATATTCGGAAAGAAAAAGGAGGAAAAAATCAAAGACCCTGTGAAACTTTGGTCGGCTGATAATCCCATCGCGCTTTTCAATTCCGGCATTCAATTTTATGATAGCGGGAATTACGGAAGGGCAGAGGATGAATTTAGAAAGCTCCTCAGACTGAACCCGGAACACAAAGAAGCGCATTATTATCTGGGGAGGATTTACGAAATTAGGGCACAGGACAACGAGGATTTTGAGTCTATGGAAGAGGCGATGAATAAATACCAGGAAGCCATAAAGATAGACCCAGATTATATTGATGCACGCATTAGACTGGGAGGGCTTTACGTAAAGAGCGGTTTTTATGAAGGCGCAATGCGCGAGTTAGAGAATGCTCTCAGAATAAATCCCAATTCAGCGGAAGCGCACGCCGCGATGGGGAATGCCTATTACACAATAGGCATGGGCAAGGAAATAAAGGTTGAGCATCCGGCCGGCGTGGGGGCGACGAGTGATTTTAAGGGGGCTAAGGAGTACTACAGAAGGGCTGTAGAGGAATTTAATGAGGCAATAAGGCTTGCCCCGCATCTATCCGACAAACTGCTGCCCCTGATCCAGAAGGTGAGTCAAAAGGCCAGATAATCCCTGACTTAGCCTGCTATCATTTGCAAGTAGTGGTGAACCTTAATCTTATCTTCTAGTATCAAATTGCGGGGGTGTTTGCCTAAAATCAGTGCCCCTAAGGTTGTAGTGGCTATAAGGGTATGAGACTTGCATGTTCGGCGCGAGTTTGGTATATTAGCTTTAAGTTTCAAGGAGGTAAAATATGGCATACATTATTGCAGAACCCTGTATCGGTGTTAAGGATAGGGCCTGTGTTGATGCTTGTCCTGTGGATTGTATTTACGAGGGTGAAGATCAGCTTTTTATCCATCCGGATGAGTGCATAGACTGCGGTGCATGTGTTGATCCCTGTCCTGTAGATGCTATATACCATGAGGATGAACTTCCGGATAAGTGGAAGAGCTTTATAGATAAGAATAAGAACTTCTTTTTAGGCAAAAGTGGGCTCACTCCAGCACAACGCAAAGGATAACCTAACTGATTTAGCTGTTCTGGGTATTCGGTTAGAACATTATATCGGGTCTAAAAACATCTTATTAGAAATTAGGGGAGGGGATATGTTTGAGGCATATCCCCTTTTTAGTTTATTATAGCCATAGAGAGGGTAGGGTTCATAAAGGCTTCTCCATACTCTCAAGTTATTTTATTCGTGACAATTGAAAAAGAAAAAAGCAACTTCTCAGTATGAATGTTTAGATGCCAAAAAGAAGAGATTAGAAGGCATAATATCAATCCTTCATGGGGAATATCCGAATTCTAAATGTCATCTGAATTACCGAAATCCATTGGAGCTCCTCATTGCAACGATTCTCTCGGCCCAGTGCACAGATGAAAGGGTCAATCAGGTAACAAGAGGTCTTTTTAAGAAGTACAAAACGGCTGAGGATTACGCCTCTGCGAATCGGGAAGAGTTAGAAAACGACATCCGCTCTACTGGATTTTTTAGAAACAAGGCAAGGGCAATAATGGGCTGTTGCAAGGCTCTGGCTGAGAAATACGGCGGTGCGGTTCCTAAATCAATGGAAGAGCTTATTCAGCTTGACGGGGTGGGGAGGAAAACGGCAAATGTTGTTTTGGGCAATGCCTTTGGGATTCCCGGAATCATTGTAGATACCCATGTAAAGAGGCTTGCCAGAAGGCTCGGGCTCTCATGCAAGTCCGACCCGGATAAAATCGAAGCCGACCTTATGAATTTGGTTCCCAAGCATGAGTGGACATATTTCTCCAATGCCATTAGTGATCACGGCCGCCTGATATGTCGGGCAAGAAAGCCTCTGTGTCCGAAATGTAAAATTAATCATCTCTGCCCTTCAGTCGATTTGAGCGATTAGATGGATCAAGCAGATTGGATAGCTTGAGTGATTATCAAAAGCTCCAAGAGGAATTATGCCTCTAGTTTGAAGCGTGTTTCAGCTAGACGGTAAAGCCTTCGCCACACAAGCCGATTGATAGTTACCACCATTGTGGCCATCACAATGGTGGCTGCGAGCAACTGATCAAAGTTCCCTGCGTCGGTAGCCCGGCTGATGATTGCTCCAAGGCCGATGGTTGATAGTGTCTGGCCTTTGAAATGAAAGTATTCAGCAACGATGCTTGCATTCCACGCGCCACCCGCTGCCGTTACCATCCCCGTGATAAGGTAGGGAAATATGCCCGGCAATATCAGCAGTCGCCAGCGCTCTACAAGACCGAAGTGGAAGATGCGGGCTGCTTCTTTTAGATCATTTGGAATGGCTATTGCTCCCGCGATCACGTTAAATAGGATGTACCACTGAGTGCCGAGCAGCATCAGCAACACTGAGCCGAGACCTAAACCTCCACCTGCGCGAATTAGCACCAGTAGCACTACTGGAAAGAGTGCTGTTGCCGGTACAGAAGCAGCAATCTGAGCCAGCGGCTGTGCCACGCGTGCCAAGCGTGGATTAAAACCGATTGCTACCCCAACGGGAATTGTCCAGGCTGCACCGATGATCAATGCTCCATTGACGCGCAGTAATGTGGCAACTGCCCCGCGCACAATCTCTTCGATCTCTGGTCTCGTCAGGGTTGCTATTGTCAGAGTGGCACGCACTAAACCGTAGCCGATCGCCGCCAAAAGCACTAAGGTCAGTATTCGTGTCATCCGCATCTGCCAGGCTGTAGGCTCGTTGAACTGCTTAGGTCTGCTGGCATGATGTGCAAAAAAGAGCGTTAGGCGCTCACTTAAAGGCTCAAAGGCTTGTCGTTTGAAATACGCCAGGATGGTTGACTGACGCAGTAGCCCGATCAGGGCCGAGCGTGGTACATCGGCGCTTTCTACCTGCTCGAATTTAAACTTATCAGCCCAGGCTATGACAGGACGCCACACCAATTGGTCGAGCAGCACGATGACACCGATCATTGCACTGAGTCCCCACAGGATAGCACGTGTATCGCCAGCACTGGCCGCTATCTGTAAGTACGAGCCCAGTCCGGGCAGGCGAAAGTCGCGCTTACCGAGCACAAACATCTCGCATGCCATAAGAAAAAACCACCCACCTGCTATGGACATCATTGAGTTCCACACCAGCCCGATTGTTGCGTAAGGTAGTTCAAGCTGTGTGAGGCGTTGCCACCAACTGAAGCGATATATGCGCGCCGCTTCATATAGTTCACGCGGAATATTCTTGAGTGATGTATAGAAGCTGAATACCATGTTCCAGACCTGGCCAGTGAATATGAGCAGAATCGAGCCAAGCTCAATGCCAAGCTGGCTATGAGGAAAGAGTGCTACCATCGCAAGCATCACACCAGGCAAGAAGCTAAGGACGGGGATTGATTGCAGTATGTCGAGTATCGGAATCATGATACGCTCAGCCTTGGTGTTGTATGCAGCAATATAGCCATATACAAGTGTGAATATAAGGCTAAGCGCATAGGCGACAGCCAAGCGCACAAGCGAATAGACGGCATAAAGAGGTAGCGCCGATGGATGGCGTGAGATCGAGGCCACAGGGGTAATCGGACCAAGCCATGTGTGTGCTAATACGAGAATGCCATAAAAGAGTGCCAGCCCCGCACCGAAGATCAACACCTCAGTCAACAGAGGCCACGTGCGTTTTTGAAATATAGCTTTTCCTAATGTCGTTAATGTCATATTTAAACCTGCTTCTTGTGTATGAGGGGATCTAGGCTATTAGATGATACTAAGACTCGGTCAGAAAGAGCAGCTTGCTCCCAGCATCATAGTCGAATATCTCAGCATAGCGTCCCCA
Organism: Candidatus Dadabacteria bacterium; assembly: GCA_040289575.1. Lineage (GTDB taxonomy): Bacteria > Desulfobacterota_D > UBA1144 > Nemesobacterales > CSP1-2 > PSLL01. The sequence continues at coordinate 105,517 of PSLL01000001.1, forward strand.
GTTAATCGCGGTTTCGAGTTGCCGTTGAACCTCTTTCTCACTGAAGTGCTTCTCGAGAATATCGTAAAAGAATTCGTCAGGAAGTGTGCGGTCCGATTTAGCCCGCAGTGCGTGTTCGATCTGACGAAGCAAAGGCACGTGCTTGAGTGCCGCCTCACGAAAGAGAACCTTCCGTGTGAGAATATCAGCTTCAACGAAAGTCCGGCCTTCAGGTGTAAGCTCTACATCGCCTTCGTACAAACGGATAAAGTTAAGCAGCGAAGCCGCTTCAATGATTGGCAGCAGATCATCTACTTCCATCACCAATTCATCTGCAAGACGATGGAGATCATCGTGTCCACCTCGATCAAGCAGAATCTCGAGTAAGCCAGCAAGACCACCCGGTCGTGCATGGGGCAACATTGGATACTTTTTATCAATTTGCTCAGCAGTCGTGGTCAGCGGTGGTTGCTCAACCTGTGGTTTTGTGAGCACTTTATATATGTAATCAACAAGTTCTATGAACCGCTCTGATTGGTGCTCACGCGGGTGCGTAAGTTGAACCGCGAAGTCGGTGCGGATTCGTGCCGGGTTCCGGTCAAGCACAATGATTCGGTCGGCAAGAAATACTGCCTCTTCAATGTTGTGGGTTACGATGAAGATCGCACGCGTTGGTATCTTCTTGTTGAGCCACAGCTCAAGGAGCTCACCGCGCAGGTTTTCTGCAGTCAGGACATCAAGGGATGAGAAAGGCTCATCCATGAAAAGGACTTCGGGTTCAATTACCAACGCCCTGGCGAAGCCCACGCGTTGCTTCATCCCCCCCGAGAGCTCTTTCGGATAGGCTGTCTCAAAACCATCTAAGCCGACTGTATCTAGGATCTTTAACGCCCGCTTGCGTCGTTCAATAGCACCGATTCCCCGTGCCTTTAGTGGGGCTTCAACGTTCTCCAGCACCGTGAGCCAAGGGAAGAGGGCGAAACTTTGAAAGACAATGGCGACGTTAGGAATCTGACCATCAATCGGGTATCCGTGCCACAGCACTTCACCTGCGGATGGGGGTGCAAGCCCACTTAGTATACGTAGGAGCGTAGATTTACCACAACCAGACGGGCCGAGTATAGCGACAATCTGATCAGGATAGATAGCCAAATTGGTCGGCGCAATAACCTCGATGCGATGCCCATCCGGTTGAGAGTAGAATTTTTCCACCGCACGCGCTTCAATGATAGGCTCTTGTGATTTATTTACGCACACTTAGGGGATTTTACCTTGGGTGCCAGTCAAGTCAATGAGAAGTTCCATTAAACCTTTTTACATACCGTAAATCTCTTCATAATGGTATCATTGTTTTTTTTCAAGTGCCGATGAATCTGAAGAAGTTTTTCGATTATTATTCTCTTAACATATCATTTGTAGCATAGTATTATTTAATACTTGGCTTTTTCCTATCGGGCTATGAATAATAGGAAAACCACATGTGTCAAATGGAAACTGGATTATGAATAGGTATTACAATTCTTATAGCACATATTTAAGGGAAAAATTTGGCTGCCGGGTCCATAAGGTTTCGGTGGACGTTGGATTTACTTGTCCAAATAGAGATGGTGCCGTGACCATTGGAGGTTGTGTGTATTGCAACAATGACAGCTTTGTTCCTCAATACGCCCGGTCGCGTGTTTCTCTTCATAATCAGATTAGGATCGGAATGGAATATTTAAAGAAGAGATTCAAAGCTGAGAAATTTATAATCTACTTTCAAGCCTATACGAATACATATGATAAGGTCGAAAAACTCGAAAAAATATATAGGAAGGCACTTGAACATGATGGCGTAGTAGGCCTTGCCATAGGCACGAGGTCTGACTGTGTAGACGAGGAAAAGATAAAGCTGTTTGAAACCCTCTCCAGAGATTGGTTTGTAACGCTTGAGTATGGGATTGAGTCAATCTACGATAAGACATTGAAGCTTATGAATAGAGGACATGACTATCAATCTGTTCTCAATGCGATTCGGATTACAAAAGATAGGGGGATACATATCGGCGCCCATATAATTGTCGGATTCCCAGGTGAAACCCAGGATGAAATGCTCAGGATGGCTGATGAAATATCAAAACTGGGCATTGATTTCCTAAAGATTCATAATCTCCATATCGTAAGGAATACCCCTCTTGCCAGAATGTATTTAAAAGAGCCATTTCATCTCTTTACATATGATGAATACCTCGATTTTATTTCGTGTTTTCTTGAGCGTTTATCTCCTAAAATTGTATTAGAAAGACTTTTTACGGACACTCCTCAAGGCCTCCTTATAGCTCCGATATGGAATAAAACCCATGCCGAAATCCTCCGCGGAATTAATATAGAACTCCATAGGAGAGGTACATACCAGGGGAGATTATTTAAAGAAAACCCGGATTAGGTTGGGTCTTTTTCTATCTAAGCTCAACAAATTCTACACTCAAGAGGGATTAGAGAAAAGGCTTTTATATAATTCCCTTGACTTCGCCTGAGACTTGGGATTAAAACTTCTAATATTATGGAAGAATGGAAATACTGGATTGCGCTAAAGATGGTTCAGGGTGTGGGAGAGGTTTTATTCAGGAACCTCATTTCTAAATTCTATAGTCCTCAAAACGTGTTTAAAGCGCAAATAAGTGAAATTGAGAGGGTGGACGGAATCGGTAAGAAGACGGCTCAGGCAATAAAGGATTTTTCCGACTGGGATAGAGTTAAAGAAGAGGTCGAGAAGGTTAAAAAATCGGGTTTTAAATTGCTGCTTCTTACGGATACAAACTATCCGAGGAATCTTTTTAATACATATAATCCCCCGCCTTTTCTCTATGTGAAGGGAGAAATTATTTCCGAAGATGACAATGCGATTGCTATCGTCGGAACAAGAATTCCCGACCGATACGGGAGGTCCGTTACGCAGAGGCTTGCGGAGGAACTCTCCCGAAGAGGCATCACCATAGTAAGCGGAATGGCGCGTGGAATTGATTCTCTTGCTCATGCGGGGGCGTTGAGAACGGGAGGAAGAACCATTGCCGTCCTGGGATCGGGTTTGGATGTTATCTATCCAGTGGAGAATAAAAAACTCTATGAAGAGATTTCAAACCGGGGGGCGGTTGTCTCAGAATTTCCTCTTGGAACCATTCCCGATTCTGTAAACTTTCCGAGAAGAAACCGAATCATAAGCGGTCTTTCTCTCGGTGTCATTGTAGTTCAGGCCTCTGATAAGAGTGGTTCTCTTATTACAGCTTCTTTTGCGCTCGAGCAGAATAGAGAGGTGTTCGCCGTGCCGGGAAACATAGAGACCAAACTCAGTCGGGGAACAAACAAATTAATAAAAGAAGGGGCAAAGCTGGTCGAGTCGGTAGAAGATATACTAACCGAGATAGAGTCGCTTAGAAGGTTTAAAGAGGATAAATTCATATCTAATAGTACTGTTTCTCTCTCCGGCATTTCTAACGATGAAAAAGCGATTTATTCCGTGCTCAGAGATGAACCAATTCACATTGATGAAATTACTAAGCTGACCGCAATGAGTCCGGCAAATGTGCTCTCAGTTCTTCTATCTCTGGAGCTTAGCGGTTTAATCACTCAGTTTCCGGGAAAGATGTTTGGACTGAAGAAGCCATAATAAGTCGGATCTCTTATAACTTTAGCCTAGTATCGGGGTATAACTAAAGTCTTATTGACTTTTGGCACCATTTGCATTTTAATTAGGTAATAGTATTAAAAGGAGTAGCTTCTCGATCTATAGAGGGTGGTTATATGTCGTTTGACATATTATCAGTCGATGACCTGTCCAATAGAAAGGAGTGGTACGCCGTTTATACTAAGAGCCGACATGAGAAAGTGGCGGAGATAAATTTGAAGAATCGGGGTATTACAACCTTCCTTCCTCTAAGAGAGGTTATATCTAGGTGGAAGGACCGTAATAAAACTTTAAACATTCCACTATTTCCCTCTTATGTTTTTGTAAATGTAGACCTTATGGATATAAATAAGGTTATGTATACAAAGGGGGTCTTGAAAGTAGTTGGGTGTAATGGCACTCCGGTGCCAGTGCCTGCTGAGCAGGTTGAGTCTATAAGGACGCTTATACAAACTAAGCTAAAGTATGATCCATACCCTTATCTCGGCGAAGGAAGAGAGGTCTTGATAAAAAGGGGTCCTCTGCAGGGGGTAATCGGTAGAATTGTGGAGAAACGATCAAAACACAGGTTTGTATTGTCTATAGACCTTGTAAAAAAGTCTGTTTCTGTAGAGGTTAATGTTATTGATATGGAGCCGCTGTAGTGTTAAAAATGGATAGGGCAGAGGTCTTAGTGATTAACGGCAATAGGTATTATCTCAATCTGCTTTACCTTATCTGCAGTGTGGTTGAGGAGATAGTAAACAGCGCGCAGGAGACATATGTAAAAGGGGAAGAAGGATAATATAACGATGCAAAACGGGAGTCACTTGAAGAAAAGTGATGGCACTTTAAACATAGTATTGGCTTGTTATTATCCGCTCTTAGTAGAAGGGATCTATAAGATACTTGAAAGTGACAAAAGCATACGGGTGGTGTCCAAGGTTTCCAACGTGCTTGACCTGGTTCAAGCGTGTGAGGGGCTCAACTTCGATATTTTGCTTCTTGATGTCGACCTGCAGGGTTTAAATCTCTCAAAGGTTCTTCAAATACTTAAAAAGAAAAAGAATAAGACCGCCAAGGTAATTCTATTCGTAAGTAGCGACTACAATGAAAATATGCTTATAAATGCCATTCGCTCCGGCATAAGGGGATATTTGCTGAAAAATGCAGATTCATCTCGGCTTCTAAAGGCGATTAAGGCCGTAAATGATGGTGAGCTCTGGGTGGAAAGAAAAATGATGATAAAAGTTTTAGAAGCCTTTTCATCTCCGCGCGGGGGAGTCAAGGGAAGTAAGTCCATATATGATCTTACTGAAACTGAGACAAAGGTTGTAAAATTGGTTTTGGGCGGCTGTAGCAATAAAGATATTGCAAAAAATCTTTTCCTAAGTGAAAAAACGGTGAAATTTCACTTATACAAAATTTTTAAGAAGCTCTCAGTGAAAAACAGGTCTGAACTCATACTCTACGGTTTTCGAAATGGATTTGCAGGCTAAGTAAATGGGCCGTTTGATTTAATCTTTGGTTGCCTAAGCTACCCTATCTGTGTGGGTAATGTTAACGGATTCTTGTTGCGGCTGACGCCGGTACTTACTCTAATTATTTTTGCGACTAGTGTTTTTTTTCTATGTTTCCTAGAATAGCCGATCATTCATATAATATGGACTAAAGTCATACGTTAGATAATGAATAGGGCTTTTTTATTTAATTAATCCTTACTAAAGTCCTATTGAATTTAGCCCCTAAGACACATATAAATATTCCTTGAAACTATAGCTGTGCAACTCACTTTTATGTAAGTGAGTCGCGGAAGCACACCTGTTGAAGGCTGCTTAAATATTTCAGAAATCCTTAGGGATTAGTCTTTAGTTTCCACATCTAAAATGTATACGGAGATGATAAATTATGTGGAGTAGCCTGGAGAAATTCGGTTCTCTAATGGTGGAGATTATTGCTAGGGTTCTCGGAGAAGAACAAATTTAGTCCCGTGCATTCTACTATTGTGGGAGTATACAGATGACGGAGAAGATAAAACTAATAGTAGCTTGTGAGTACGCTCTCTATATAGATGCTATATCTAGGGTGCTGGCCTCCGAAGGAGATATTGAGATTGTAGCTGAGGCTTCTAAGGCGGCGGAGGTAAAAAGGGCTGTAAGAGAGACCAAAGCCGATCTTCTTTTGCTCGACGTGGATATGGCTAAGCTCAATGCTCTAGAGGTGCTGAGTCTAGTAAGAAAAAAGAACCCTGGTCTAGGGGTTCTCTTATTTATAATGAGAGACTATGATGAGGAGAAGGTAAAGGGAGCAATCTGCGCAGGGGCACTGGGATACATTCTAAAGAACGCAAATGCTGAGGAGTTAATAAAGTCAATAAGGGCATTGGTACAGGGGGAGGTATGGATACCAAGAAAGATGATGGCCAAGGTCATCTCAAACTTCTCTTCTTTTCAGTGAGGATTTAGAGTGAAAAATTCCAAATAATGGCTGTATTATTTATATTTAGATACAAGGTGATAGGTGACCAGCACCTCAGACCTAAGTTGATTACATAAATCTGGAGGTAGGCAGTAGATGTGTGGAATAGTAGGTTATATTGGAGAACAAATGGCTGTGCCCATACTAGTAGATGGACTAAGGAAGCTAGAGTATAGAGGGTATGATTCCGCAGGCATAGCGTTTTATGAGGATGGGCAGATAATACTAAAGAGGGCTGTGGGCAAGTTATCAAATCTTGAAAATGTTCTAAATGGTAGAGTCTACACAAGCCACGTAGGAATAGGTCATACCAGGTGGGCTACGCATGGAAAACCATGTGAGATAAATGCCCATCCCCATGGGGACTGTCAAGGAAAAATAATGGTTGTGCACAATGGTATTATTGAGAACTATCTTTCACTTAAGCGGATGCTTATTTCCGAAGGGCACGTATTTCGTTCGGAGACGGACACGGAAGTTATATCACATCTAATCGAGAAATACTCAAATGGGAACCTTGCACCGGCAGTAAGGAGGGCTCTCCGTGAGATAAAAGGGACATTTGCAATAGGTGTAATAAGCTCTGACTCGCCGGGCATGATAGTGGCTGCAAGGAGGGGCAGTCCACTTATTGTAGGTAGAGGAAAGAGGGAATACTTCCTTGCTTCAGACGTGCCTGCGATACTGAGGTATACCAAAGACGCTATATATGTAAGTGACAATGAGATGGTTGTATTAGATGGCAATGGGGTAGAGGTGACGGATATTGATGATGGGTGCTTCAAGTATAAGACTATACACCAGATACCCTGGAGTGCTGAAGTGGCGGAGAAGAACGGGTATCCCCATTTTATGCTCAAGGAGATTCATGAGCAACCTCAGTCTGTAAAGAACACATATTCTGGAAGGTTTGCTCTCGATAAGGAGGGAGTCCTGTGGGAAGAGATAAACCTCCCACAGGAGCAGATAAGGGATATATCAAGGATATACATAGTCTCATGCGGCACCTCCTGGCATGCGTCTCTGGTAGGTAAGCACATAATAGAGTCTCTGGCACGGATTCCGGTAGAGGTGGATTTAGCGTCGGAGTTCAGATACAGAGATGCCATAATGGACAAAAACACACTCACAATAGGTATTACGCAGTCTGGAGAAACAGCGGACACGCTTGGGGCAATAAGGCGGGCTAAGGAATGCGGCTCGACGGTTCTTGTGATATGTAACGTTGTAGGCAGTAGCGCAACAAGGGAGGCAGATGGAGTCATATATACCCATGCTGGGCCGGAGATAGGAGTGGCATCTACAAAGGCATTTACATCTCAATTAGTAGCACTCTACCTGCTTGCCATATACATAGGGAGAGTTAGAGGAACTGTGTCACACACGATGATGTGCAATATGATGGATGAACTGGGTACTATTCCCACAAAGATAGAGGATATACTCAAAAGAGAAAGGGAGTTAGAGGGTATTGCAAATCTATTCTGGGACAGAAAAGGTTTTCTGTTTCTTGGCAGGGGTGTTGCATACCCAATAGCACTCGAAGGGGCGCTGAAACTAAAGGAGATCTCGTATATTCACGCACAGGGCTATGCGGCAGGGGAGATGAAACACGGGCCTATTGCACTTGTAGATAGGGATATGGTGGTGGTCTGTCTTGTCCCGGACAACCGTCTGCGGGAGAAGATGCTTGGCAACATCGAGGAGGTGAGAGCAAGGGATGGGATAGTAGTGTCTATTGCTACGGAAGGGGATGAGGAGATAAGAGATAAATCGGATCACGTATTCTATGTGCCGAGAACAGAAGAGTTTCTCTCCCCTATTCTCTTTACAGTGCCTCTGCAGCTTCTTGCATATCACATTGCAAAGAAGAGGGGGTGCGATATAGACCAGCCCAGGAATCTGGCAAAAAGCGTTACTGTTGAGTAATACACAGGAGGTTAAAAGATGAACATAGGTATAATTGGGACGGGTTATGTGGGGCTTGTCACTGGAGCATGTCTATCGGAGACGGGAAACAACGTCATATGTATGGACATTGATGAGGTAAAGATCGAGAACCTAAAACAGGCAAAGCCGCTTATATATGAGCCTGGACTCAAGGAACTCATTGAGAGAAATACAAAAGAGGGTAGACTCTATTTTACAACTGATCTATCGGAGGTGGTAAGGAACTCATTCATAATATTCATTGCCGTGTCTACTCCGCCAAATGGAGATGGATCGGCCGACATCAGGGCGGTGCTTGAGGT
>PSLL01000001.1:113878-118039 GCA_040289575.1 Candidatus Dadabacteria bacterium
AGCAAAGGGAATAGGAGAGCGTCTTGAGGACTATAGAATTATAGTCACAAAGAGCACGGTTCCGGTGGGTACAACGGAGATGGTAAGGGATGTCATAAGGCAGATTACAGATGTGGAGTTTGATGTGGCATCATGTCCTGAGTTTCTTAAAGAAGGCTCGGCAGTAGAGGACTTTATGAAGCCGGATAGGGTTGTAATTGGAGCGGATAAGGCATCAGTTGCCGGGATTCTTAAGGAGATGTACTCTCCGTTTGTAAGAACGAGCAATCCTGTGATAGTAGTAGGTATAAGGTCGGCAGAGTTGGCGAAATATGCGGCTAATGCGATGCTTGCGACGAGAATATCATTTATGAATGAGATGGCGAACTTATGTGAGATTGTAGGGGCAGATGTGTCTGATATAAGGGTGATACTCGGGTCTGACAACAGGATTGGGAGGTCGTTTCTTTTTCCCGGGATTGGCTATGGTGGGTCCTGCTTTCCAAAGGATGTGAAGGCACTTGTAAAAACAGGTGAGAAATTGGATTACGAGCTTAAAATATGTAGGGCAACGGATGAAGTAAATACGATGCAAAAAGAGGTGTTCTGGAGAAAAATAAAGGGGTATTTCGGGGGTGATCTAAGTGGGAAGAGAATAGGGGTATGGGGATTATCATTTAAGGCTAAAACCGATGATCTCAGAGAAGCCCCCTCTTTGTTTGTAATAGATAGGTTGTTATCAAGTGGAGCCATTGTATGCGTGCATGATCCAGTGTCAATGGAAAATGCAAGAAGGGTTTTAGGGAATAGGGTAGAGTATGCACAGTCAAATTATGATGCATGCTCTGGGGCAGATGCCTTAGTAATACACACTGAATGGAATGAATATAGGCAACCTGATTTTGATAGGATGAAGAAGATTATGAAATCCCCCGTGATATTCGATGGAAGAAATCTATACAACCCAAAGAGGCTAAGGGACATAGGGTTTAAATATCTAGGCGTGGGGATTGGTAATTTTAATGTTGAAAGGTATATCTGAGTCAAAGTGTTGGATTTTCTTAACCAATATTGAATCTGAGCTATGTTCATTGTGAATCGGGGATTATATCTGATGGTTACCCATTGTGATGATATAGGTCCTCTACTGACTTTTTGATAATTTAGTCCATGTTACTACAGATCCATCAAGAGAAGAAAGTAATTCCCCTATCGCCAGCGCTTTTGTTATCCCTATCAGCTATTGCCCTTTTGCTGATTGGCTTTGGTCTAGGTCATCACCAAGATGAGTATTTTTATCTGTTTTCAGTACTTCACTACCCTACGGGTGAACTGATGAAATTAGAGGTTGGTCTTGCTAGTGGGATATTCCCCGAGGGTTATGGCATATTTCCAGAGGGATTTTTTGCAGCAAAGATCGGACTAGTTGTTATTCTACGTTTTCTTGTTCAACTCTTAGGTAGTGGACTCTGGTCTCTTCTAATGATTCAGTTCATTTTTGCTTTAATGTTAATAGGATTTGTAGTCGTAAGCTATGTGTTGCTTCGGGAAATCTTTGAAAAGAGAGAGGCACTTTATATTAGTGTTGTGCTTATGTTCCTGCCAATCTCTGTTTACCTTGACCACAAGGTTCTTTCTGAGGTGCCCAGCTTACTATTTACTGCCCTTGGATGTTGGGCATTTCTGGGGAGTTTTCGGAGCCCGAATAGATGGCGATCGGCAGGGTTTATAGTTCTTGCTGCAATAGGCCTATTATTAGGAGTTCTCTGCCGCTTCACTTCCTTTCTCTTTTTCGCAGGCTTGGTTCTCGGTCTCTTTGTCCTTAGAAATGGACTATATAGCTGGACAAAGGTTTTTATACGGGCGAGTCTCGTTTCTGTCTGCCTAATTATAATGATGTTTGCCTTTTATAAGCTTATTGGCCTATCATACCAAGGGCTCATAGCAATCACTATGGGCGTTGTGGAGCGTAGAGAAAGTCTGGGTGTAAAGCTTTATGAGCTTATGATGTCAGTTCAGCTTTTTTTACCGTCTCTGGTCCTTGCTATATGGCCGCCTTGGAGTTCTAGAACTAGGTTGGCGCTTGTATGGATGGGCGTTTGTACCCTGCCCTTTGTATTTGGATTACGACACTTTGAGCCTCGGTATTTTTATACGGCACTTGTACCCCTATCGATTCTAGCCTACTTGGGATTGCAGAGATTTACCGCAATACTCTCACGGTACAGAATAAGCTGGGTTTTTCTTTTAGTTACCTTAGTACTCGGAAATCGGCTGTTCTTTGCTCGGCTTGTTCCCTATAAGATTGATCAAAACCAATATTTGAAGATTATGACCGGACTGATACACCGTTATCCAAGTGCTACCTACCTTATTCCATGGCTTTCAGATTACAGCTTTCTCAGATTTACATTTCCAAAGCAGGATATCAGGTTGTCTTGGAGCAAGGGAAGAAGCGAAGGCGAGGAAATTTTTCCAAATGAAGCATTTCGTCACTGGGTTGGCGAGAAAAACTATGTGGATTCTCTTGAATTACTTAATCAGCTACCTCGGCCATGGATTTATGTTGGCTGGACGTATAATCCTGCGGTCATCAATCTGAAAGAGAGATTACAGTGGTTTGGAATAGATTACTTGAAAGAAATTGAGCAGCAAGAGGGATTACAGGATCACATTGCCCTCAGCTGGATATGGTCTAATCCAGCCCTTAGGCTCAAACAAATAGCCCAGGTCGGATTATATAGAGCATTTGAAATTCAACAAGAGCATGAGGCGTCACTATCTTCTGTAGAAGGTCACTAAAGAAGCTCTGCATCCGATCGACTTATAAGACATCAAGCCAGTATTATCATGGTGTCTGCAGAAATAGAAGACGTAATTATGATGCAACTCCCAATAAATTATACCGAAACAGCTGATATTGAAACGTCATCGGACGATTATGCACAGCGATTCTCCGGGGAAATAGGACTATGGTTTTTAAAAGTCCAAGAGGAAGTGACTTTAAAGATGATATCTCCTTGGCCAGGTGCAACCATTTTGGATGTTGGCGGAGGGCACGGGCAACTAACGGGTTCACTCATTGATAATGGATATAGGGTCTCGGTACTAGGAAGTGCCGAGGTGTGTAAAAAGAGAATTCAGGAATTTATTGATAGGGGATTATGTGAGTTTACAACTGGAAATATAATTGAACTTCCCTATCCGGATAAGGCATTTGATATAGTAATCAGCTTTCGACTTCTGCCACATGTGACAAAGTGGAAGCAACTTATAAGGGAATTGACACGGGTTGCACGCAGGGCTGTTGTTGTTGATTATCCATCCAAACAGAGTATCAATTGTATTTCATCACCCTTTTTTAGGCTCAAAAAGAGGTTAGAAGGCAACACTAGGCCGTTTACTTTATTTAGTGAATCTGACTTACTGGAGGTTCTTAAACTATACGGTTTTGTCTATGCCGAACGGTATCCAGAGTTTTTTCTACCTATGGTGCTTCATCGTGTTTTGAAGTTACCCTATTTTTCCTCATTTGCTGAAAAAATCTGTCGTATCTCGGGATTGACACAGATTTTTGGCTCTCCAGTTGTTTTAAAGGTGATTCGAGGAGACTTGAAACTCTGATGAATATTTTATTTCTAGCCCCTCATCCCTTTTATCAAGATCGCGGAACGCCGATCGCTGTAGATTTACTCCTGAGGACTCTATGTGAGCGGGGATATAAGATTGATTTAGTTACTTATCACGAAGGGAGGACAATTCAGTACAATAGTGTAAATATTCATCGGATCTTTAATATACCTTTTGTGCGAAACATTCGCCCAGGTTTTTCTTGGAAAAAGGTGATCTGTGACTTTTTTATGTTCTTTAAGGTTTTTTCGCTTGCATTGAGAAAGTCTTATCATGTCATCCATGCGGTAGAGGAGTCTGTCTTTATAGCGCTGTTTTTTAAATTCCTGTTCAAAATTCCTTACATTTACGATATGGATTCATCTCTATCTCAGCAAATAGTTGAAAAGTATCCGACATGGACTTTTCTCAGTCCGCTGCTAGAGTTTTTTGAAAAGATTGCTGTAAAGAAAAGTGAAGTAGTCATTACAGTATGCGATTCTCTTAAAGGGTTTGTAGAAAAATATAATCCGAAGAGGCTTGTAACATTGCGTGACGTTTCTCTACTAAGGG
>PSLL01000001.1:118091-120069 GCA_040289575.1 Candidatus Dadabacteria bacterium
ATAGGCAATAACCTTATTGTTATGTATGTTGGGAATCTAGAGATATATCAGGGAATTGATCTGCTTATTGAGAGCTTTGCCTTAGCATTAAAGGAAATGGATAAAGCGGATCTTGTTGTAATTGGCGGGGCGCCGTCAGATATACAGAAATATAAGAGTAAGAGCTCCGTACTGGGTATAGGAGACAGAGTACACTTTCTTGGTCCAAGGCCTGTAGAGGTCTTAACTAATTACCTTTCTCAGGCTGATATTTTAGTATCCCCAAGGATTAAGGGGGGAAATACCCCTATGAAGCTCTACTCCTACCTTCATTCTGGAAAAGCAGTTTTGGCGACTGATCTGCCGACTCATATACAGGTACTTGATAGGAGTGTTGCTATGCTTTCGGCCCCTTTTCCAACGGAGTTCTCAAGGGGGATGCTAAGTCTAATGCAAAATAGAACCCTGAGACTACAGTTGGGGATGGCTGGGAAAAGACTCATAGAAGAGAAATACAGCTATGAGTTTTTTAAAAAAGAACTCAACAGCCTCTATGATTGGCTAGAGGTGGAGTTTGTAAGAAAAGATACGGTGATGTAGAGCAGTTTAGGAATGAAGAGAGATATAGCTCAACTATCAACAGGGGTTTACGATGTCCTTATCATTGGTGGGGGTATTTACGGTGCTTGGACTGCATGGGATGCGGCTTTGAGAGGACTTTCCGTAGCCCTTGTAGATAAAGGGGACTTTGGTTCTGCCACCTCTTCTAATACGATGAAGATAATACACGGCGGCCTTAGGTATCTACAACAAGCCGACTTTGGTCGTATGCGCGAGTCAATTCGTGAAAGAAAGATACTAATGAAGGTTGCTCCCTATCTTGTACATCCTCTCCCTTTTTTAATGCCTACCTATGGGCATTTTATGAAGAGCAAGGAGATAATGTCCATAGCCCTTATGATAAATGGTATAATTGGCTTTGATCGAAATTGGCTGATTGATCCGCAGAAGCACCTTCCCCGGGGCCTGGTTATCTCTAGAGATCAATGTCTACGACTCTTTCCCGGTGTCAATCAAGAGGAACTCACCGGAGGCGCAGTCTGGTATGATTGTCAGGTGTATAACTCAGAGCGAATGATCCTCTCCATTCTCCGGTCGGCTGAAAAGGCACAGGCTGTTCTGGCCAATTACGTAGAGGTGACCCGATTTCTCCTGTATGGGAGTCGTGTGATAGGAGTAAAGGCCAGAGATGTGCTTACCGGGGATAAGCTAGATATTCGTGCTAGGGTTGTGATAAATACAACTGGACCATGGGTGAATGAAGTTCTGCATTTTCTAAATGGTAGTTATAATAGAAGCCCTAGGGTCCTTCTTTCAAAAGCGATGAACATTGTTGTAAATCGCCAATTAATACCGAAATATGCTGTCGGCGTATCGAGCCCATTTGAATTTAAAAACGGAAACGGTGTCTTAAATAAAGGCTTTCGCCTTTTATTTATCGTGCCTTGGCGTGAGTATTCTCTGATCGGAACTACTTATGTTCCTTTTGATGACAGTCCAAATAATCTTAGGGTAACTGAAAGAGATATCCAGAATTTTATATATGAAATCAACAGAGCCTACCCGGCTGCCTCTCTTAAGCGAGGGGACATTTCCTTTTTTCATTGTGGTCTTCTTCCTATGGACGGTGTCGGGAGTGGCGAAGTTAGACTCACTAAGAAGTATCAAATCTGGGATCACGCAAAATTTGATGGGACTGAAGGATTGGTTTCAGTTATTGGTGCGAAATATACAACTGCAAGGGCTGTTGCTGAGAAGGCTATTGATCTGGTATTTAAAAAGCTTGGAAAGAAGTCACCTATGTGTTTAACGAATGTAACTCCAATCTACGGGGGACATATTGAGCAATTTAGCGATTTTTTGACTCGGGAGACAGGAAAGAGGGAGAGGGAACTGGATAGGGATGTCATAAGACATCTAATCTATAACTATGGCTCGG
>PSLL01000001.1:120095-166438 GCA_040289575.1 Candidatus Dadabacteria bacterium
TGACAACTCTGACTGGAAGCAGACTCTGGATGTATCGCGTGTAATTAAAGCAGAGATTGTTTATGGAATTCGTGAGGAGATGGCACAGAAGCTAACGGATGTAGTCTTTAGACGCACTGAGCTTGGCTCAGGTGGTAACCCTGGAGATACGGCTTTGAAAACCTGTGCCGCCATTATGGCAAAAGAGTTTGGTTGGGATGAATATAGGATTCAGACTGAGATAGGAGAAGTAAAGGCTGTATTCTCTACCTTGGATTGAAGATTATGGACACTGTGGTTGAGAACTGGCCGGTTGCCCTTTTCAATAAGTCTGTTCTTAAACAGAGAAAACTAAAAGAAATTACAACTCTGTTGGGGAAAACAGACTCCTTAATGTGTCTAGACATTGGATCGGACAACGGAGTTATAAGTTATCTGCTAAGACAAAGGGGTGGTTTTTGGAAAAGCGCTGATTTGGATGAAGGTGCCGTTTGTTCCATACGTGAGTTGGTAAAGTCGGATGTATTCCAAATCAATGGCCTTCAGACTCCTTTTGAAGATAATGAATTTGACAGGGTTGTTATTGTTGATTTTCTTGAGCATATTGCTACGGATAGAGAATTTATAGATGAGCTATTTAGAATAATGAAGCCCCGTGGGGAGCTAATTATTAATGTCCCCCATATTAAGAACGGTCTGCTTAGGCAATTTCGCCTAAGCATAGGACAAACAGATGAGAAACATGGGCATTTACGTCCGGGATATACAACGGAGGAGATTAGGTCGCTCCTAGGCAGTAATTTTACCCTAACTTCATATAAAACCTACTCCAAATTTTTCTCTGAATTCATTGATACGCTTATCACTTTCGGATATGGAATACTTAAAGGCTCGGACTATGAGGGGTCTAAAAAGGGTGTTTTTGTTACTGGGAGTGATATAGAAGAGAGGTACAAGGGGCTTTTCAAGATTTATTCACTGATTTACCCTGTAGTTTGGTTTTTTTCTAAGCTAGATTTACTCCTTTTTTTTCAGAGTGGATACATGTTGATTTTGAAGGCTAGGGTTAATAAGTGATTCTATGGGCTTATTAGGAGGAAAAGATGAGGGTTTTGGTTACAGGGGGAACAGGATTTACTGGAAGTGCACTGGTAAAGAGGCTATTAAATGAGGGGCATGAGGTAATAGCATTGGACTATAAAGAGGGGATCCAATTTGATAGTCTTCGCTCTATGGGTGCAAAGACATTTATAGGCACTGTTACGGATAAAAAGATAGTTGAGCGATGTATGGAGGGTGTAGATATTGTATTTCATCTGGCGGCTGCATTTCGTGAGTTGAATGTTCCCGATGGGTATTATTACGATGTAAATGTCAACGGGACACGTAATGTATTAGAAGCGGCGTACATAAATGGGGTAAAGAAATTCATATATTGCAGCACCTGTGGGGTCCATGGGAATATTGAAAACCCTCCGGCAAATGAAGATGCGCCAATTACCCCTGCTGATTACTATCAAAGGACAAAGTATGAAGCAGAACCTATTGTGAAGGAATATGCAAATAGAGGGATGAAAACTGTGATCTTGCGTCCGGCGGCTATATACGGTCCGGGTGATCCGGAGAGATTTTTTATGATCTTCAAAAGGGTAGCAAAGGGCTCTTTTCCTATGTTTGGAAGCGGGGATACCCTTTATCACCCTCTGTATATTGATAATCTCATTGACGCATTCATGATTTGTATGGAGCCGGATAAGGGGAACGGTAGGGAGTATCTGATCGCCGATGAAGAATACTTTCCTATAAAAGAGATAGTAAAGAAGGTCGGTGAGGCTTTGAATGTTCCTGTTAAAATAAACCACTATCCTGTGATGCCCATTGTTATTGCTGGCCATATTGTCGAAAAAGTATGTAAGCCCCTGGGAATTGCCCCCCCTATTTTTCCTAGAAGGGTTGATTGGTACAGACAAAATAGGGCTTTTGATATTACCAGGGCAAAAAAGGAGTTAGGATACATCCCTAAAATAGGATTAGACGAGGGCCTAAGAAGGACTGGGCAGTGGTACAAAGAGAGGGGATACTTATAGAAATATGAGTGCATTAACTCATCAATGGAGCAAATGATGTGCGGAATAGCCGGTATTGTATCCGAATGTCCCGATCTATTTGAGGCTCTACCAAGGATGGTGTCATTACTTGCCCATCGTGGTCCGGATGATGAAGGGATAGAATATCTCAATGGCGCAGCCTTAGGACACCGTAGATTAAGCATCATTGATCTTGCAGGAGGGCATCAGCCTATGTTTAATGCCTCTAGATCTCTGGCTATTGTTTTTAATGGTGAGATCTATAACTACCCTTCTCTAAAGAAACAACTGGAGGCTGAAGGTAGGTATTTTCAAACACGTTCAGATACAGAGGTAATTCTCCATTTATATGAAAAATACGGTAAGGACTGTGTAAAGTATCTAGATGGAATGTTTGCTTTTGCGATATGGGATATAAGGAGGAAAAGGCTCGTTCTGGCTAGGGATCACGTAGGTCAAAAACCCCTCTTTTTCTGTGAACTGCAAGACGGGCTTGCATTTGCTTCAGAGGTTAAAAGCCTTCTGGCGAGTGGCTTTGTAAAACGAGAGACTGACTTAGAGGCACTTTATCATTACATCTCTTTAAGATTCATACCTGATCAGCTCACACTATTTAAGGGTATAAGAAAGCTTCCCGCTGCTCATCGGCTTATATATGAAAATAGCAGAATAAGGATAGAGCGTTATTGGGATTTTTCCTGTCTTGATAAGATAAATGGAACAGAAGAGGAAATTACGGATCAGCTAGATCATATACTTTCCCAAACTGTAGCGGATCATATGCTAAGCGATGTATCCATAGGCTGTTTCTTAAGCGGAGGGATTGACTCCAGTTTAATTACTGCTATGGCGGCAAAGCGATCCGAGGAGCCTATTTCTACCTTTTCCATTGGTGTTAAGGAGCAGGATTTTAATGAACTTCCCTTTGCAGAACTAGTAGCAAGGCAATACAAAACCAAACACTATGAAAAGGTAGTTCAGGCGGATTTAATTCATCTAGTGCCTAAAATGATCTGGCATTTAGATGAACCCTCTGACCCATTTGGGGTAGGTGTATATCTAGTTTCAGAGTTGGCATCAAGGTATGTGAAAGTCGTACTTAGCGGGGATGGAGGAGATGAGCTTTTTGCCGGATATGACCGTTTCTCCGGTAACCGTCTTGCGGATTTCTATTGTGTGATTCCGAGGTTCCTACGAAAGTCTCTGTTTAAGAGGATGATAAATAAGATTCCCGAGAGCTTTGCGTACAAGAGCCTTTCTCAAAAACTGCGCTGGTTAAACGAGATGTCTCTACTGGACCATGGCGATCGTTATGCCGAGAGTATGAGTTTTTTGAGATATACGGAGGAAGCTAAATCACGGTTGCTTACTGATTGGGTAAAAAAGGAATTGGGTTATATTGATTCTAAAGAGAAGATATTGGTTCACTTTAATTCCCATAATGTGGATGAGTTAGTTGATCGAATGCTCTACACTGACCTTATGACACGTATGCCCGACCATCTTCTGTCGATTGTAGATAGAATGGCTATGGCACATGGGCTTGAGGTAAGGCCCCCTCTTTTGGAGCATAAGATGGTCGAATTTGCTGCCCGAATCCCGGCCCACTTAAAGCTCAATGGGGCTAAATTAAAATATATCCTGCGCAAGGTGGCTTCAAGATATATACATCCCAGTTTGGTCTCTCGAAGGAAGCAGGGTTTTGGTTTTCCATTGGCGTATTGGATGAGAGATGAGCTGAAAACATTTTTAAGACAGATTGTAAAGGAGTCACGTTTCATCGAGAGTCAAATCTTTAATCATGAATATGTCCATAATATGGTAGAGGAGCATATTGTTGGTAAGAGAGACCATAATTTTAGGATATGGATATTTATGAACTTAGAAATATGGTATCGCATATTTATTGAGCAGCAAACGCTTGAGGGTATACGGGGATGGATTAACAGATACGTATCCCCGATTAAATCGGGGATGGAAGAGAGAATATCAAAGATGGCCAACTGCTAGTTAAAGTTCCATGGAAACGTATAGAGATTTAAAGGTACAGAAATCACTTGGGGATGAGAAAAGATCAAATCTAAGGAAATACTCGGAGCTGATTGTTGGAAGCCATAGTATTTGGGAGATAATTAAGTATGAGTTGATTATTACTTTTGTTAGTTGGCTTCCCGGTGCACTTGGACTTTTTTTAAGGAGCAAGCTCTATCCATCAATTATAGGTAGGGTAGGGAGAAGGGTAATTTTTGGTAGGAACATTGCCCTTAGACATCCAAAGAAGATTCAAATTGGGGATAATGTCATAATTGATGACAATACGATGCTCGATGCGAAGGGTTTTAGTAATAGTGGAATTATAATTGAAGACGGTGTCTTTATTGGAAGAAATTGTATTTTATATTGCAAAAATGGAGACATATATTTAAAAAGAAACGTCAATATCGGGCATAACTGCACGGTGTTTTCTTCTAATAAGGTCACTATTTATGAAAACACCCTTGTATCTGCTTATTGCTATATTTTAAGCGGTGGCGAGTATGATTATACAAGTGAGGAAGTCAGGATGATTGATCAAGGCGGGGGGGATTCAATAGGTGATTTAGAAATAGGTAGTAATTGTTGGATTGGGGCTGGAGTCATCGTCACGGATGGTGCATCTATTGGAGATAACTCAGTTATCGGAGCAGGGGCTGTTGTGACAAAACCAGTTCCAACCAATTCTGTTGCAGTTGGCATTCCGGCAAAGGTTATTAAGACCATAGAAAAGGCTAGAGCAACCAAGTCATGATGCAAATAGACGGTCAGAGCCCAAATCAGTATAGAGTTCCATTTGATTTAATCTCCTGAAACCGGGGACATATTTTTTCCAAATAATGCATTGGGGGTAGTAGATATGAGAATAGGAGTGATGTTACGTTCAATAGATGAAAAAGGGGGTATCGGAGTATACAGCCGTTACATAACTGAAGAGCTATTAAAGGTAGATCCCAGAAACGAATACGTGTTGTTCTATCGTAATAGAGAAAATATAGGGCGATATTCTAAATACGATAATGTGGAAGAAAAATATGTCTATGCTCCAAATAAGGCCCTTTGGGATCAAGTGGCTATTCCTTATGCGGCAAAGAGGGAGGGGATTAATTTAATTTTTCATCCTAAATTTACCGTTCCAATATTTACTAACTCTAAGACGGTGATGGTTCTACATGGGGCGGATTGGTTTATTCCCGAATTTGCAAGGTTCTACAATAGATATGACATACTCTACGTTAAGAAGATTATGCCGATTTACTGTAAAAAAGCCGATTTTATTATTTCTGTCTCGGAACTTACAACGATAAATTTTATAAATATCTTAGGGATCAATCCAAACAAGATAAGAACCATCTATTTTGCCGCTAATGACATTTTCCAACCTATAAGGGATGACAGAGTCTTAGGAGAGGTAAAGCTGAAATACAGCTTACCGGATGAGTTTATATTAACTGTTACAGGGTATGATCCTAATAGAAAAGAACGGAAAAACTTCGGCGGTGTATTAAGCTCATTTCAAAAACTCCACGAGAAATATTCCTGCAAATTGGTTGTCGTTGGGAAGGAGTGCTGGAGATATAAAGAAGACTATAAAATTGATGAGCTTAAATTGGGTAAGGATATATTATTCACAGGATGGGTAGAACAAAGAGATTTACCCGCCTTTTATAATCTAGCATCGCTTTATCTTTATCCCTCTAATGTTGAGGCATTTCCAATACCAATATGTGAGGCTATGGCCTGTGGCTGCCCGATTGTGACTTCAAATGCAAATGGCCTTTATGAAATAGCCGGAGACGCAGCTATACTGGTTGATCCAAATGATTCGGATCAAATAGCCGAGGCTATGTTCAGGATATTGACAAGTCAAGAGTTAAGGAGAAACCTATCTGAGAAGGGTTTACAAAGATCCAAATTGTTCAGTTGGAAGAAGTGCGCAAAAGAAACACTCGAAATATTTGAGAGTCTCAATCATAACTAAGAGAGTGTATTACCACTATTATTTTAGGATTTAATATTTGTTATCCTGTACAATAACTACGGTAAGTATCCTGACACTGGAATTGTCGATATTAGACTCCTAATAGGAAAAGGGCATTAAGCGCTGGATGTCTTAAATGAAACAAGTAAGTACTATAACAAAAGAAGCGAGTATTACAACAAAAAACATATCAGCAGTAGTCCTCCTCAGGGTGCTTCAATATCCATTTTTATTTCTTGCCGTAACTTTAATTCCTCGACTGATGGGTCCAGAAATCTATGGAGAGTATGCGCTTTTAATCTCTATAATTGTAATTTCAAGTTCCATAGTTTACCTTGGGTTTGGAGAAGTCCTAGTAAGGTTCGTACCGGAGTTGGAGATCCATGGAGAGTCGGCAAGCACTGTAAGGTTATCTTCCAATATTCTTGCCTTTAAGGTTGCCGTTGACCTCGTTGTCTCTATAGTTCTATTTTCAATACTTAATCTCGCTTATGGAGATAGATTTTCAATCATTTACTTTCTACTGATTGTCGTCATCCTGTTGGTGGCTGATGTGGGGAGTATTCCTTATTTTCTCTTATTCGGCCTAAATAAATTAGGTAAATACTCTTTGCGTGATCCATTTAGAAGAGCACTGGGTTTAGTCTTTATACTTATTCTATTCAATTACTATGGGCTTGTGGGGGCGATAGCGTCTACATTGTTGGTAGAGACTTCTCTTGCGATACTCTATTTTTTTTGGACTCGAAGGTATTTTCGTATTGAGAGTTTTGGAATTGATCTATCCCTTCTAAAGCCCTATCTAAAATTCGGTTTTATATTCTATATATCTGTGGGGATATTAAATATTTGGCAGAGGTTGGGTAATCCATTAATAGAGTATATAACCAGGGATTCACGTGAGGTTGCTCTTTTTGACATACCGAATCAGATTCTTCTTATGGTGCTCAATTTCATTCCTATTCTTATAACTTATTTTATTCCTATTTTTACTGAACTCTTGTTAACTGGTAAAGAGGGAAAACTCATCAATTGGTCAAATCTAATTATGAAGTATATAGGAACCTTCTGTACGATAATCTTTTTTGGTTTCATACTTATGGGTCCTGATTTAATCCCTATAATTATTGGCTCTAAGTATAAGGGAATTTTTCCCAATGGGATTGTACTACTTTTAGCTATATTTCCTATGAGCTTTGCTCAGTTAGGTAGTGTTTTCTCACTGGTCTATAAAGAGCCTAGGAAATATCTTCAGGCTCTTTGTTTTGCTTTCTCTACATTTCTAGTTGTCTCTATTTTACTTATACCGAAGTATGCTTCGATGGGTTGTGCGATTGCCACTTTTATCTCCTCCATGGTTTTGGCTGTGGTTTTATATTTTTATTTTAGAGAGAAACTACTTCCATGCCTAGCCGACGGGCTTAAAACTGTCTTTCTAGGATTTATATTTGTGCCTTTTCTCTTCTTTAGAGGAGGATTAATCACAAATTTATCCTTAGCCGTTTGCTCTGTGCTGGTTTATATACTTTTGTTGTTTATCATTAGGGCCTTAAATCTAGATGAAATTAAGGAAATATCTCGGGCTATAAGGTATCGGCCTTTAGAATTATAGGAGCTTCTATATACAAAGGGAGCAGGAAGGCTATCTCCTTATCGTAGCCCGAAAGGCTCTATGTACTTAGGGACCGGCTTAAGGTTTTGCTTGAGATAAGTAAATCAGTCAATTCTAGTAGTCTAAATTTGAAATTCGAGTGTGTATTAGTAATGTGTTTCAAAAAGACTGGCTAGGGAGGCTATTTAGATAAGAGATGGCTTCATTACGCTTTGCTATAATCTGTAATGGAATGACATTTCCGCGATGGCAAGCCGAATGTCTAAAGAAGATTCTTGAATTAGGTAATGTCCATATCGCCTTGCTTATATTGAATTATGATAATGTTGTCTCAAGGAACCCGTTTATCGGGGTTTTTACCAGGTTAAGAAGACTAAACTTTAGAGAGATTCTATTTCAATTTTACAGTTCTTTAATTGCCCAGTCATCCCCATTTAGACCAGTAAATATGATGAACCTCCTTTCCCGTGTGCCTTCAATCCACTGTAAGGTGGTCAATGACATTGGGGATTCAGCGTATTTTAGCAATGAATACATAAGTAGAATCAGGCAATTTGACCTGGATTTCATTCTAAATTTTGGGTTTAATGTCCTTTGTGGAGATATACTTAATTCGGCCCGCTATGGTGTCTGGTCATTTCATCACAGCGATGAGGTGAAATACGGAGGAATCCTTGATTGCTTCTGGGAAACTTACAGTGATGATCATCATGTAATAGGGGTTGTGTTGAAGAGACTCACAGGATGCCTTGATGGAGGTGTTATTCTCAGGAAGGGCTTCTTTCCGAACATTTCATATTCTTTTACTGCTAACTTGCGTATGATATTTCTCGAAACTTCATGCTGGCCCATGCAGGTATGTATTGATATACTTAATGGCAACATTGAGTACTTAAATGCTCCTCCTTCTCCGATGACGGTCATTACGTATCGTACTCCGAGTAACTCCCAGATGGTGTTGTTTTTACTTAAGCTACTGAGAGGCTTCTTTATAAAGAAATTTAATCGCTTTTTTTATCATGAGGAGTGGAATATTGGGATTATAAAAGAGCCGATAAGCGCGCTTCTAAAGACCGAGGTTAGACCTGCAATTCAGTGGCTTCCAAAACCTGAAAAAGACCATTATCTAGCTGATCCATTTGCAATCGCCAAGGATCACAAATTTTACATATTTTGTGAAGATTTTGATTGTAACTCTGGTAAAGGTGTCATTTCAAATATAGAGCTTAGTAATAACTCGTATTCCATTGTGAAAAAGGAAATTGTACTTAGCACCTCTTTTCATTTGTCTTATCCTTTTCTTTTTGAATATAAGGGTGAGTTTTACTGTATCCCCGAAACATCAGACGCTTGCGAAATAGCAATTTATAGAGCTGAGCATTTTCCATCGCGCTGGATAAAAGTCTGTACACTCATAAAGGATTTTCCGGGTATTGACAGTACTATTTTCAAATACGGGAGTTACTGGTGGCTTTTCTGTACAAACGCGAAAGACGGTATGATGTATAAACTGTTCATCTGGTATGCTCCGAATTTGACTGGACCATGGGAGCCTCATAAGTTAAATCCCGTCAAGATTGATGTGCGATCTGTGCGTCCGGCTGGTACTCCATTTATGCACGATAGCTGTCTATATCGTCCTGCACAGGATTGTTCTGTAACGTATGGAGGACGAGTTGTATTAAATCGGATAGTCCGACTCACACCAGTGGCCTTTGAAGAAGAGCCTATAGTGAGTATTGAGCCAGACAGGAATAGTCATTATCGAGATGGGCTACATACAATATCAGCAGCTGGGGATGTTACATTAGTAGATGGTAAGCGCCGAGTATTCTCATTTAGAGCTTTTATCTATACGGTACGATATATGCTTAAGGATTTTTTATGGGATCGGCGGGGGAATGGCTCTTTAAGATTTTTGAAATATGGGAGGTATACAGGATGGGCAAAGGTATTATTCGCCGTCTTATCAATCTGTGTGGCTATGACATCGTTTCACTCTATCCCCCTGACTTCTCTACAGAGGATATAGAAATCGTCAAACTCGTACGACCATATACAATGACTCGTCCTGAGCAGATTGTAGCTTTGGCCACTTCAGTAAAATATATTGTTGAAAATGGTATTAGAGGTGATCTAGTAGAATGTGGTGTATGGCGGGGGGGAAGCGCTATGGCGATGTTATACACACTGCTTAAGCTTGGGGACACTGAACGGACGATTTATTTGTATGACACTTATAATGGAATGACACCACCTGGTGCAAAAGATGTTGCACACACCGGAGAATCCGCAGTTGATCTGCTTAATAAAGCAAAAAGAAAAACCGCCTCAAACATTTGGTGCTGGGCAACGATCGAGGATGTAACCAAGAATGTTTTATCTACCGGGTATCCAAAGGACAAAATCGTATTGGTTGAGGGTGATGTAAGACAAACAATTCCCCAAACCGTTCCTACTGAGATTGCACTCCTAAGACTTGACACCGATTGGTATGAGTCCACAAGGCATGAGCTTATACACCTATTCCCGCGTTTGACCGATAAGGGCGTTCTAATAGTAGATGATTATGGACACTGGAGAGGGGTAAAGGATGCGGTTGATGAGTACTTTAGTAGTCATAAGTATAAACCACTTCTGCATCGAATCGACTACTCGGGAAGGTATTTAGTTAAGGTGTAAAGTGAATCAGAATCGAGGTTGTATTTTCGAATTATATCTGTTACTTATACATCAAAATCAAACATAGATCCAAATTTTATATCTATCTACACTGAAAAATTCTGGTCAAACTTTGTATCTTGTGTTAGATTGCTTGTTATAGTTGGGCTTAGAACAGAGCAGTGCGATGAGGTAGATGAAGATGAATAAACTATGGTGTTTGTTTACTGTGCCCTTTTTCATATTATCGGTGAAATATGGTTATGCTCAGTTTATTCCAAAGACCAACTGGAGTCTTAAGTATGTAGACAGTCAGGAGACAAGCTGTGGGAATTGGGCAGCAGTGAATTCATTTGATGGAAATACGGCTACGTTCTGGCATACACAGTGGTGTACATCAAATCCTCCACCACCGCATGAGATACAGATAAACCTTGGTGGGATGTATAACATAAGTGGATTTCAGTATCTACCTAGAGGGGACGGTAGTGCGAATGGTCGAATAGGTCAGTATGAGTTTTATGTAAGCACAGATGGGAGAGGTTGGGGGACACCTGTTGCTACAGGGACATTTGCAAATGATGGTACACAGAAGACAGTTTCATTTACATCAGTGAGTGGGCAGTATGTGAGATTGAGGGCACTATCTGAGGTCAATGGAAACCCATGGACCTCAATGGCTGAACTGAATGTTCTAGCTCCCTGCATAACCCCTCTTGCTAAGATTATACAGCCTCAGAATAATCTCTTACAGACATCGTCAACTTCAGTTAGTGTAAACGCTAGTGCCTGTGGCTTAAATAGCGGTTGGGGAGTAAGATTTATTTTAGATGGAGGACCCACAAATGGAGGGGCGCAGTTTGACGATTATACCTCGCCTTTTGGAGTAATATTTACAAACCTGGCCAAGTCGGAGCATCTTATTGATGTCTTCATAATTGATAACTCTGGTAATCTAGTCTCTGGTAATGGGACACATGATCGAGTAAAGGTTGGTATAGGGAACTATTATGTTGCCGTGGGTGATAGTATTACAGACGGGTTTAGAGATGATATAACTTCGGATGGTATCTCTCAGGATGGTAGAAATATAGGAGGGTATGAACCAATACTGAACAATCTTTTAACAAACAGAAAGGTGTATCCACAAACTGTTGTTAATAAGGGTATTGGAGGAACTACATCTTCTAATGGGGCGTCCTCAATT
This sequence comes from Candidatus Dadabacteria bacterium, assembly GCA_040289575.1. GTDB lineage: Bacteria > Desulfobacterota_D > UBA1144 > Nemesobacterales > CSP1-2 > PSLL01. Next base: position 131,657 of record PSLL01000001.1, read on the forward strand.
GCATCTGTTCTAGCAAGTAATCCAGATGCTCAGTACTTTCTCATTGAATATGGAACCAATGATGCAAGCATCCCTGTTCCAAGTGGATTAGGTCTACATTCCGGGGATCCAGGATATCCTGGAACATTCAAAGCCAATATGCAGCAAATCATAACATCAATTAAGAATGCCGGGAAGTTGCCTTATTTGGCAAAGGTACCTTACTCAACGGGTCAGTACAGTGGAAGAAACTCACTATATCAGACTTATAATCAGGTTATAGATGAACTGGTGAGCGAAAACAACATAAGTGTAGTGCCTCCCGATTTTTATACCTATTTTCAGAACAATCAAACTCAGCTTTCTTCCGACGGTTTGCACCCTAATGGAATAGGGTATCAGGGTATGGCTAATCTATGGTTTAATGCTTTACCATAATATGGAGGTAAATAGGAATGAAAAGAAGATTACTATATTCGATCTTGGTTTCTTTGCTAGTTAATGGCAATTTAGTGTTTGCAGCGGAAGGGGTGGGTCCGGTTAGTACAGTGATTCAATTTTATAAAGCCTCTAAGAATGGAGATATAGAAACAATGAAACGGTTTATTTCCGGATCATTTTATAACCGCAGGAAGGTTCTGTTAGAAGAAAACAAAGAATATCCAAATTTTTTGAGGCAGCACTATCAGGGGACTAAAATACGAGTGGTTAATTCTAATATAACAAAGGATAATGCAGTGGTAGATATAAGTATAGAATTTCCCGATGGGAGCATAGATGTCAATAGTTTGCTTCTTAAGAAAGATGCGAGTGGCATTTGGAGAATAGTAGATGAGAAAATGAGTCAGTAAACTCCTCAAATGCTCTACGAAAAATACATTAATAAAAACGGATTGAATAATTCTGGTAAAAAGAGTAAAGGTTTTTCTCCCTTCCCGATCTAGATCCTTGTATATAAGTATTGCCTACATCTTGCGATACCAAATGTTCGAATATTTTAATGCTACTACGGCCCTCGAAATTAAGGGGGATCGTGGTATTAATCATCTATTAAAAATATGAGTTATAATAGAAGTGACACAAAACCTAGGGTATGCCTTCTAACCGAAGTTTTTTATCCCGTAGTGGGTGGTTCGATAACTCATGCTCAAATGCTTTCTGAAAAGTTGATTGAAAACGGAGTGGATTTATTTGTTCTAACTAGGCGAGTTACTTCAGATTTAAAAGAATACGAGATGATAGGAAAAATCCCAGTATATAGGGTAAAGCCTTCTGGATTTAAGAGATTCGGTAAGTACTTAATGACGATTCCGGCTTTTTGGAATCTATTAAAAAAGCGCAATGAGTATAATGTCATATACGTTTGCGGAATTAGGATTCTGGGACTTGTAGCGGTATTAATTTCGGTCCTCTTGGGAAAGAAGTGCGTTTTACGTTTGGAGATTTCTGGCGAGATGTCAGGGGACTATATAAGACACGAAATTTCCGAAGAAAGGAAGTTGTTTCTCAAATTCATTGAAGTTGTTCTTGTACTACGAAATGGAGTACTCAAAAAATCCGATTCATTCATAAGTATAAGCAGGGCAATTGAGAATGAGCTGCTTTGGTGTTGTGTTGATCCTTCGAAAATTAAGTACATTCCTAATGGAATTGATACTGCCAGATTTTCACCCGTAGATGGAAATAAAAAATCTATGTTGCGAGAGAAGTTAAATATTCCAACAAAAAAGTTAATATTTCTATATACCGGTAGGTTAACTAAAATAAAGGGATTAGAGTTACTCTTAAGAGTATGGAAGAGGCTCGTCCAAGAAGAGAAGGAGATACATTTAATTTTAGTTGGTCCCGGGGAAAATCAATTTTTATCGTGTGAATATGAGCTAAAGCAATTTGTAAATAAATATAAATTGGAAGATAGTGTAACCTTTACTGGATCTGTTGAAAATGTCTTTGAATATCTTCAATGTTCGGATTATTTTGTTATTCCATCAGAAAGCGAAGGATTGCCAATTTCTCTTCTAGAAGCAATGTCGTGTGGATTGCCTTGTATTGCTACAAGTGTTGGCGGAATACCGGATCTTATTGAAAATGGGGAAAATGGTAAGTTGGTGAAAGTCGGTGACGAAGAGGGAATATACAATGCCATTGTTGAGTTGATAAGAAACAGGGAAATAGCAAGGATAAGGGGGGAGAAAGGAAGAAAAACAGTGGTAGAACGATTTAGCATTGATTCAATTGTAAACGAACATATAAGACTTTTTTCTTCTCTTCTTAATGCTAGAGAGAAGCAAAAAGCTCGTTTTTGATGAAACCTACGGCACTGTGGAGGTTAAGTAAGTGTTTAGAAATGAAGTCCGTAATATAAAAGTTTTCCAATTAATATTCCTCTTTCTTGGAATCTTAACTATTGTTTTAGGACTTTATGCTACTGAATTCCGGCTTACACAATTTGTAACTAGCCACTTATCCACACATAAGGTGTTGTCTGAACGCACTATATCGCTTTTACATAGATTTAGAATTATGATTTTCCTATCGAGTGCTATATTAGTTTTATTGTCAATAATAGCGGGATATGTTGCAGTGTTAAAAGACTATATTATTAAGAAGATTGAATCGGGACATCTAGTTGAAAAGACTATTTCTTCCATAGGGAGGTTTTTAGATTTAATCTATGCCATAGGAACTAATGAAAAATTTCTTTTGTGCTTGTTGGTATTAATATTTATAATTTTCCTCCCTCTTGATGTTTTCTTGTCTCCGTGGGGTGGTTTTCACTCCGAAGGTATCAACCTACAGCTGCCAAAGAATCTTGCAAGGCATGGAATTTATGCGACTCTAACCACAAGAGGATTTGATGAGTTTACTTATAGAGTTTCGGCGGGACCGGGCATATTAATACCAATTGCCATTGTTTTTAAACTCTTTGGGATTAGTAACTACCATAGCCGAATGCTCTATGCCGCATTTATCGTCTTAACAGCAATTGTGTTTTATTATGTGGCTCGTAACTTATATGGTAGGAAAGTATCACTCCTTGCATTGTTGTTATTTGTCTTTCAAAACGGAGCGTTTTCGGGGATAATGGGTGCGGATGCATATACGCCAGCCCTCTTCTACTTCTTAGTGGCCGCTCTATTTTGGTTTAAAGCAGTAGAGACAAAAAAGAATATCTATCTTATTATAAGCGGTCTTTTTTGGGGCTTATCTTTTCAAACACAATGGCTCTTTCTATTTGCGATTTTTGCTGTGATTGTAACATGTATTATTCTTAGCTTATCTAAAAAGGGTTTAGGAAGCAAATATTATCTTATTCCATCCTGTATGGTCTTTTTAGTTACCATGGCTTGGTTCATTTTTCGTATATATAATGTTGGACTTAGACAAGAACTAATTCATTTGGAAGAATTTTGGAGAGAGCATGGACATAGGGCATTTGGAGCTAATACTGAGCAGGGGGTGATTTCTTCAATTTTGGCTTTTGCTCGTCCTATTGTCTCCCTTTCTCAGATCGACTTATGGGGCGAATTGCAGTTATTTTTGATTATCCCTGCCATTTTGTATGTAATCATTCTAATAGTCAGAAGCAGGATGTCAGATTACAGGAGTCTATTTTTTATAAGTTTTACTCTGATATGGTTTACCTGGTGGCTGTTATTTAATTATGACCTTCCCGAAACTCATCTCAGTATTGTTATCCTAATGTCTCAGCTTTTTATTGCCAAACTCCTATATGATATTTGGCGGTGTTCATCAGCACATAAGGACAGTTTTCTTGACTTGGTAAAGAATAAAAAGACGCAGGAAGCCTCTTTATCTTATGTACTGAAGATAATAATCATATGTATTGTCTTAGGAAATACCGTGCTTCCTTTCGCTAGGGATATAGGGGACTTATATAATTATAATTTGACATTAACGAAACCGGAAAAAGAAATGATGAGATATATAAGAGAAAATACTGAAGCAGATGCCGTATTTTCCGGTTGGAATTGGAGTATGCCATGGTATGTAGACCTTGATGATGCTGGAGACCACATTATTAAGGATAGATCTACATATCCACCACAGCAGCGTGAATCTGTTCCGGAATACTTTATAGTCTCTCCTGAGTGGCCATTACTTAAAGTTACCGATAAATGGCCTTCTGTAGTTAATGAAAGCAGCAGTAGTATTAAACTGAATGAGGCACGTAAGAGGTTCTTAGAGGAAAATTGTACTTTAGTAAAGGTCTTTGGTGGCGATAAGCATAAGTGGCTTTTATATAAGGTCAATAACGATAAACTCGTCCAATCACATCAGAAGTAAGAGGTAAGTTTTTATCAACTGATGAGATCAATTTATTGTTTATTTCTTCTTTTATAAAGGTTGTTTCATTGCTTGATAATCCTTAGTTATTAACAGACGTCTATAGACTCCAGAATTTAGTGGGGTAGACCTGAGAAGAATTATGAAGAAGAGTAGTACCAGGCTATGGATAAGCATATTAGCTAGTGCATTGTTCATAGTATTGACACTATATAAGGTTGATTTCCAAAAAACCGGAGAGGCTCTCGAGACAGCCAATTATATATATCTTCCATTGGGAGTGATGTTGAGTCTACTGACGAATATCATTCGTAGTTACCGCTGGAAATATGTCCTTAATCCAATTCAAAAAATCAGTATTCTGAGTGTTTTCTCCGTGGTATCCATTGGATATATGGCGAATAACATCTTGCCAGCAAGGTTAGGAGAATTTGTAAGGGCTTATATAATAGGCAAAAAAGAGGGGATAAGTAAAAGTACAACCCTTGCTACAATTGTTGTTGAACGAATATTTGATGGTTTAACACTACTATTTTTTTTAACTCTTATCTCGTTGTTTTTCCCATTGCCCCTTTGGATAAAACGCGTTGGATTTGCCGCCACCGTGTTTTTCTTATCGTTATCGGTTTTTTTACTTATCTTAATGTTCAAAAAGACAATAGGAATACGATTAGTAGAACGAGGTGTGAGTTTATTCTCTTCTTATATAGCACAAAGGGCTAGTCGCCTTATGGATTCTTTTTTATCCGGATTAGTCATAATTAACCATAAAAAAGACATTTTGATGGCTTTTCTCTTCTCAGTTATCGCCTGGTTGGCGGAGGCAACGACCTATTATGTCATTGGTTTGTCTTTCGGTATTGATTTGCCTCTTTACGTGCCTGTGTTAACAGTTGTAATAGTAAACCTGGGAATAATGATTCCTTCGGCTCCGGGATATGTTGGCACCTTTGAATTCTTCTGTATTAGTGTGCTTGCCATATTCTCTGTGGAAAAGAGCATTGCTTTGAGTTTCGCTATAGTGCTTCATGCGGTGTTATTTATCCCTATAACCATTGTTGGAATGATCTATTTTTGGAAGGAGAATTTAAGTTTTGCGGAAATTGATACGGTAAAATTGTCCCACTGAGATTTAGATACCCAGCTTTTATAAAAAACCATATGGGGGAGATATCAATATGAAGGCAATAGTTATACTAGGTGGAGGATTAGCAGGGTTAAGTACCGCCTGGCATTTAGAAAAGGCGGGGTATAAATACCATCTTTTCGAGAAGGAATCAAGGGTGGGTGGGCTCACGCGTTCTGAAATCATTGAGGGTTTTACATTTGATTTTACTGGCCACCTTTTGCATTTTAAGGATCAATATGTAAAGGACTTGATTCTACAGTTGCTCGGGGAGAATATTAATTATGTTGAGAGGAGTTCTTGGATCTTCTCAAAGAATGTCTATACGAGATACCCTTTCCAGACCAATACATTTGGGTTGCCTGAGGAGGTTGTAAAAGAATGTATTATTGGTTTTGTTGAGGCTAAATATGGGAAAAATGGTGCAGATTTAAATAAAACTGTCTCCAAAGATGCCAGGGAAGACAAGACATTTGAAGATTGGATATACGAAAACTTTGGTCGTGGAATTGCAAAGCACTTTATGATTCCCTATAACCAAAAGTTGTGGACTGTTCATCCAAGGGATCTCACATGCGACTGGATGGGCAGGTTTGTTCCCCAAACATCTTTGGAGCAAATACTCGATGGTGCCCTTTCAGATCAATCGAAAAAAATAGGATACAACGCTTACTTCTATTATCCTCTTCAAGGTGGTATAGAGTCATTACCTAGGGCTTTTGCCTCTTCTCTTTCTAATATACATGTAGACAGTGAGGGCTGTGAAATAGACCTAAAGGAGAGAATGATTACTTTTAAGAACAGTGAGAAGATACACTACCATAAGCTTATATCATCTATCCCTCTACCTAGACTGGTAAGTATGATAAAGCCATTGCCAAGTCAGATCAGAGATTCAGTGCGGAATCTCCAGTATAACTCTGTTTTCGATATAAATTTGGGGATTAATAGAAATGTTAGTGATAAGCACTGGATCTATTTCCCTGAGCCGGAGTACGTATTCTATAGAGTTGGATTTCCAAGCAACTTTTCTCCGTTTATGGCGCCTGAAGGAACTAGCTCTCTTTATATAGAGATTTCTTATTCTGATAATAAACCATTGGATAAGAAAATGGCTATTGAGAGGGCAAAAGAGGATCTTATAAAGGCCCACATACTTAGAGATTCAGATAGGATTTTAGTGGAAAAGTGCCTGGATATAAAATGCGCTTATGTGATTTATGATAGAAATCACAAGAGCACTGTAGCTCAAATAAAAGATTTCCTGAGAGAGAACGACATATACACCATTGGAAGGTACGGTTCTTGGGAGTATTCCGGTATGGAGGATGCCATGCTACAGGGAAGGGATTTAGCTAATAAAATAATCCATGAGGATAAGGAGGGCTATATTCTTAAACAACCTGAGCAAGCTCCCGTCGTTTCTATAGTTATTCCTATCTATAAAGAAGAGAAGATACTTGAAGGCGCTGTTACAGAAATTATACAAGAGGCTGACAAACTCCAAATAGATTATGAATTATTACTCTGTGAAAATGGCAGTCCCGATCGTACTGGAGAGATTGCAAACAGACTCTCTGTTACCTATCCTCAAGTACGGGTTGTCCGTTATCCTGAGCCGAACTACGGAAAGGCATTGGAACTAGGAATTCTCAAGTCTATTGGCCAGTATATAGTCTGCTTTGAGATAGATTTTTGGGATGGGGCATTTATTGAAATCGCTAGGGTCTTGCTTAGGAAATACGATGCCGTCATTGGTTCAAAGAGGGCTAAAGGGGCTAGGGATAAACGACCGCTCATTCGTAGGATAATCACCCTTGGTTTTAACCTGTTTTTAAGACTCTTTTTCGGTTTTCAGGGAACTGACACCCATGGTATAAAGGCATTTAGACGTGACAAGGCTATTGATATTGTTAAAGAGTGTAAAACCGGTAAGGATATTTTTGCTACCGAACTCATTTTGAGAATGGAGCGTGCAGGATTGTATATGTGCGAGATCCCACTCGAGATAGAGGAGAAAAGACCTCCTTCGATAAATCTCCTTAAGCGTGTACCAGGTACAATTAAAAACCTTATAAAACTTTGGAGAGTAACCAGAAATTTAAAACGTCCAGAAATTAAAAACCTGGAGCCTGTTCCAAAGATATCTAATAAAGCCTAGTGAGGGGAGATAATTTTACCTTAGGCAAAGTCAGAGAATAGGTGAAAGGAGTAGTAATGATAAACGCTATGACTGTCGACCTTGAGGATTGGTACCATAGCATAGACTCTATACCATTCCATGATTGGGATATTTATGAGTCTCGAATAGAGGCTGATACTTATAAGATTCTTGAGATTTTTAATCAATTTGAGTTAAGAGCAACATTTTTTGTACTGGGATATGTGGCTGAAAGGCATCCGGCATTGGTAAAAGAGATTCACTCCATAGGGCACGAGATAGCAACACACGGGTATTCTCATAGCCTTATCTATCGTCAAACCCCTAAGGAATTTAGGGAGGATCTACGTAGATCCATTAGAGCAATAGAAGATATAACTCAGCGGAGTGTCTTAGGGTACAGAGCTCCATACTGGACAATTACCACGGAGTCTTACTGGGCTTTGGATATTCTTCAAGAGGAGGGTATAAAATATGATTCGAGTATCTATCCGGTAAAGACTTATCTCTATGGTATTCCCGGTGCTCCTGTATATCCATATGTTGTTAAAGAAAGTGACGGTAACAAATTAATTGAGTTTCCTCCCTCGACGGTTACTATTTGCGGGATAAGGGTACCAATAGCTGGTGGCTTTTATATGAGGGCACTTCCCTCTTGGCTTATACACTGGGGAATTAAAAGAATTAATAAAGAGGGTCAACCCGCTATAGTATATATACACCCGCCTGAGTTTGACCCACTAAAGCCCGTTGTAAAATTACCGTTTAGGGAGAGAATCTTGCATTATTACAACCTGGATGTGATGGAGAGGAAGCTCAGGGCATTACTCTCAGAGTTTAGATTTGACTCTGTAAGGGAATTGCTAAGATTATAGAGATGAATAATTTATTTAGGATGAATTTAATTAGTAACAACAAGAACTCAATATATATTTGTCTGTCATTTATTGGAGCTATATTAGTTATTGCAGGTTTGATTTTTAATCCTCTATTCGTAGCCAGATACTTAAGCTCACGCGGTGTTCTAGCGAAATCAACTGTTGTTGATATCTATAAGTTAGAATCACTTATTATTATCCTTGGGTTGATTATTTGCCTTTTTTCTTTAGATAGAATTATCAATAGTACTCCAAATAAGATCGATAGGTTTTTGTTTATTCACAGAATTGTCCTTTCCGGTCTTATTGTTGCCCTTCTCTTACTTATACTTCCATTTCTTCTTTATGATGTCATAAGGATTAGCTATATGGCTCCTATTGACTACAGCGAGGGATGGAATACAGTTCACACAACAGGATTACTCTATGGTAAGCCACTTTATGTACCGCTCAGGGGTTTCCCACTTACACCAGTCAATTATCCTCCGTTAGGATTCATTATTATTAGTGCACTCAGCTATTTTACGAGTTTATCGGTTCTCCAAACCGGAAGGATAGTTTCACTTATTTCATTATTGCTCATAGGTTATTTGATCTATGGAATAATTACCAATTTTACGTCAAAAAAATTAGGTGCCCTATTGGGTGCACTCATGTGGATTGCATTTATAGCACGATTGGCCAGAGACTATGTTAGCATGTGCAACCCACAAATGTTGGGGCATGTTTTTTCTCTAGGAGCCCTTTATTTCTATTCCAAATGGGCTGATTGGCTTACCATACGAAAAACATGTGTACTGGCATTATTGTGCTGCTTTGCTCTATTTGTTAAATTCCTTTTAATTGCTGTTCCGGTTACACTTGCAATATCACTTTTCTTTAACAACGGAAGATATTTTTGGGTTTTTACTTTAGCGGGAATAGTTATTTTCCCTCTTATGATTTTTGGAAGCTGGATTTATGGGAGAGAGTACTTTTTCTCCAACGTCATAGGCTTTGAGTTTGTTCGTCTTGCTTGGAACATGAAAATGGTAACAAATATTAGAGAACTATTTGCAACTCACTTTGCTTATGTTCTTTTCTTTCCCTTCATTACTCTTCTTTTTAACTGCCAAAGAAAATGGATTTCTGTTCCAGTATACTTCTCTATTTCTTTTCTATTGGGTTCTTATTTTATTCGTGGTCATGGTGTTACTGTAAATGCCTGGTTTGATTTTTTTTATATCTGCTGCCATTGGTTTTGGACTATTGGCTGCAGAGTTTATAAAACCAGAAATTTTTTGGAAGCGTATTTTGGTTTGTGGAATTCTAGCCTCTTGTCTCTTGCCATTTTTTATGAATTTAAGAGGTGACCTAAGTAGAGTTTTAAACTACAATGAACTTAAACAGCAGGAGAAAGACTATCGAACAAGTGTTGAACTTTTACGATCCATTGATGGAGCGGCTCTATTTGAGGATCCACTTTTGGGATTCGATGCGGGAAAAGAGTTTTTATTTGATCCTTTTATTGGTACTGATCTAATTTGGTCCAGACGCATACCTGAGAGAGTTTTAACAGATGCTATACGTGAACAAAAATTCGGTGCTATTGTTTTTGAAGTTAGCCTCGATAAAGAGGAGCTATGGACACATAACATAATTGAGGCTATTAAGGACAATTATGAGTTACTAAATCTGCGGTATCACAGTCCTTATTTTTTTTATATACCGCGCAAAAGAAACACACATTTCATGGTAGGTCAGTGACTTAATTTAGTGAGTCATTAAAACCAAAGTGTGATTTGGGATGAATGATTATGAGATTTTACTTCTGTAGGTGGGCTTGCTGTTTTATACAATGGCTTTTTCATCTCTATATTTCTGATTTAGTCTATAAATTTTTTATTTTAAGGAGTGAATGGTTATGATAATACTCGGTATTTCTTGTTTTTATCATGATAGTGCTGCTGCTTTGGTAAGAGACGGGGAGATTATTGCGGCTGCCCAAGAGGAAAGATTTACACGCAAGAAGCATGACTTTGATTTTCCAAGGCATGCCATTGCCTACTGCTTACAAGAAGGAAAGATCTCCATAAGAGATGTGGACTATGTTGCTTTCTACGATAAGCCTTTTATCAAGTTTGAACGAATTATCGAGACCTATCTTGCTTATGCTCCGAGGGGTTTAAAATCATTTCTTATAGCAGTTCCTCTATGGCTAAAGGAGAAGCTCTGGATGTCGGAGTTAATTAGGAAGGAACTCGGTGGATATAAAGGAGAAATTATTTTTCCAGAGCACCATGAATCTCATGCCGCTTCGGCGTTTTACCCTTCTCCTTTTGAGGAGGCTGCTATATTGACGATTGATGGGGTAGGGGAGTGGACGACGACCAGTTTCGGTATAGGGAAAGGCAATTCAATAGAAATCCAATGGGAACTCCGTTTCCCGCATTCATTGGGGATGCTCTATTCGGCATTTACCTATTACACTGGTTTCAAGGTAAATTCCGGTGAGTACAAGGTTATGGGGCTAGCTCCTTATGGGGAACCGAAGTATGTGGATTTGATTTATGAATACTTGATGGATCTGAAAGAGGATGGCTCCTTCAAGCTCAATATGGAGTATTTCAACTATTGTGCAGGACTCACAAATGAAAAGTTTCATAGGCTCTTTGGCGGTCCGCCGAGACAGCCAGAGACCAAGCTCACTCAAAAAGAGATGGATTTAGCGGCATCTATTCAGGCAGTTACAGATGAGGTGATGTTGCGTATGGCCCGTCATGTAAAAAGTGTAACTGGTCAGAGGTACTTATGCCTAGCAGGTGGTGTGGCGCTAAACTGTGTGGCAAATGGCAAGATTTTACGCGCCGATATTTTTGATGATCTATGGATTCAACCCGCGGCGGGGGATGCAGGGGGATCGCTAGGGGCAGCACTGATAGTCTGGTATCAGTACCTAGGTAATAAGCGAAGGGTTGGTAAAAGAGATATGCAAAAGGGCTCTTATCTCGGACCGGCATTTTCGGACGACTATATCGAAAACTTCTTAAGACAGAAAAAAATTCCTTATGAGAAGTGTGAAAATGGGCAACTTACCCAACTGGTTGCTGAGTTATTAACCCAGGAGAAGGTCATCGGTTGGTTTTCCGGACGCATGGAGTTTGGTCCTCGCGCGTTGGGAGCGCGTAGTATCATTGGGGATGCCCGTTCACCCAATATACAATCCACGATGAATTTAAAGATAAAGTTTCGCGAGTCGTTTCGTCCGTTTGCTCCAACTGTACTGCGTGAAAAGGCCTCTGAATGGTTTGAAATGGACCGGGAGAGTCCTTATATGCTTCTCGTAGCCGATGTTAAGAAGGAAAAACAACGTGAAATGACAGATAGAGAAAAACAATTGTGGGGTATTGATAAACTAAATGTGGTGCGAAGTGAGATTCCAGCAGTTACACACGTTGATTATTCTGCACGTATTCAAACGATTGACAGAGAAGATCACCCACTGTACTACGAGTTAGTAGAGAGGTTTTATGAAAAGACAGGATGCCCTATTATTGTTAATACATCCTTTAATGTGCGCGGAGAGCCTATTGTGTGTACCCCGGAGGATGCTTATAGGTGCTTTATGCGAACGAATATGGATTATCTTGTTCTTGGCAAATTCATTTTAGATAAGACCCAGCAACCCAGATTTGAGGATAACAGCGACTGGAGAAAGGAGTATGAACTGGATTGAAGGATTTATTAATGAACGGAATTGTTATAAATAAATCCCCGGGGCTTAATTAAAGGAGTAGTAAAAATGATATCAACAATAAAAAAGGAACTCAATTCACTAAAGACTGATAAGAAGACACTTAGAAATTTCGGACTTCTCTTCTTTGTAGTTTTGGGTGCCATGGCGGGTCTCTCTTATTGGAAGGGAAGTTCACATTGGCCGTGGTTTATAGGGGGAAGCGGGTTGTTTCTCATTTTGGGCTTATTCTTTCCGTCTCTTCTTAAATCTTTCTACAAGGTGTGGATGGTATTTGCCTTTCTACTAGGCTGGGTAATGACCAGAGTTATATTAACTCTGACCTTCTTCTTAGTCTTTACCCCTGTGGGTTTTATGTTGAGAGTGTTGGGTAAGGATCTATTAAATCAGAGGATTGGCAAGAATGCCAGCACATACTGGCGCAGGCGTGAACCTATATGGGATAAGTCGAGATACTTAAAGCAATACTGAGGAGGTTTTTTAAGATGAGTAAACTGTATATGTTTAGAGAACTCTGGGGATTTCTGAGGGTAAGGAAGAAGTGGTGGTTAACTCCAATTATTCTATTCTTGATTATATTGAGTGCATTGATCATCTTTACATCTGGCTCTGCAATTGCGCCATTCATTTATACTCTATTTTAGAAATGTATGACGACCGACAAGAATTGCAAGATCCACTATAATTGAGAATAATACCAATTCCATCGGATACTTCTGGTGTGCTCAAAAAGGTGGTTATTGTCAGTGGATTTTGTGTCTCTTGTATTGACCTGAGTCTTAGCTAAGTCCATACTGTGCTTTCCAGGGATATTTCCAGAGGCTTTATATGGGCGTTTTTAGATCTTAGACAAGATCCTACTATATTCTAAAAAACGGGTTTTGGTGGCTGATGATATATGGTGGAATGGAGGGACAGCAGTGAGGGAATGGACAATAAGACTAGGGCTTATAGTTTTTGGATTTTTCATAGTCGTGGTCTCTATGGTGGCTTTAGAGTTCTATTTAAGCAGATTCACCCCTCATATCTTGACTCTCTATAAGCCAGATGAATATATAGGCTGGAAGGGGATACCTAATTTCAAGGGGGAGTTCAAGAAAGGTAGAGTAAGCTCATATGTTAGGATGAACTCTCATGGGTTTAGAGATAAAGAACGTAGTTATGAGAAAGGGAAAGATACATTCAGGATTGTTGTTCTGGGTGATTCTTTTACTGAGGGTATGCAAGTTCCACTAGAGCAGACATTTCCATATATACTTGAGGAGAGGTTAAATTCGGGGGGAAGTAGTGAGAGGTTTGAGGTAATAAATCTTGGGGTATCAGGGTTTGGTACTGCTCAGGAATACCTAGCACTTAAGTATTATGGATTAAGATATCACCCCGATCTTGTCATATTAGAATTCTTTATAGGTAATGATGTTGTAAACAATTCCTTGATCCTAGAAACTGAGAAGGAGAGGCCATTTTTTGTATTAAGTGGCGGTAAACTAGAAGAGCTGCCATTTAAAATCAGGACTAGCAATCTCGCTAAAGGAGAAGGGGAGACCAAGGAGGATGTTGCTGAGCAATTCCGAATTAAATATTTGATACTTAGATATTCAACGAGGTTTTTTCCCAATATCTCCTATTCATTGGAGGATAGAATAAAACAAACACCATGGTTAGCAAATCTATTGTGGAAAATGGGTATTGTTAACTCTAAACCACAATTGCCTGATAAATCTCAAAGAGATGAAATCCCTTTAGATAAGTATATATATGCTGAGAGTTATTCACGGGAATGGGAGGATGCTTGGGAGATTACAAAGGGATTAATATTGAAGTTAGCAAATGAATTAGAGGCACAGAAGATAGGGTTTCTAGTGGTTGTTATTCCAAATGAGTATGAATTTAGGTCTGATATATGGGATAAGATTCTAGGTGCATATCCTCAGATGAGGTCAATGAGGTTAGATTTAAGGAAGCCAGAGGGTATTTTATCGAGATTTTTTGAATCAAATGGGATAGAGTATCTTCTACTGAGGTCGGAATTTGAGAGATATACCAAGGAAACTGGTAAGGATTTACATTTCCACTTTGCATATGAGAATCACTGGAATGCGGATGGGCATGCCCTTGCTGCTGATCTCATCTATAAGAAACTGAAAGAAGATAAGTTAGTGTCAATAAAAGATGTACAATAGGAAAAGTGACTTAGACTTAGTCTGTCAGATCTTTGCAAAGTTCCTTTTCACTATCATAAAAGTAGAAATTCTGTCATAACTGAACTTGTATTGATGCCTTGTACTTGGTATTAAAATGGGATTAGATAATAATGCAACTAGATTTTTACTTTATGCAAAAACACAAGGGGTTAATTTCACTAAAACTGCTATGATTGGAAGGCAGAAACTTCATATAGATATAAGGTCGTTAAGAAAAAATCTAATAGACTTTGGTTACTTCACTAGAAATGACGAAGTCAAGCGCCTGTTAAACGAGAGAGATGGCTATGCTGAGCCATTTCTCCAAATGTTGGGTGCAGCTGAAATCTACTCATTTGATGTCAATGATTATGAAGATGCTACCAATATACATGATTTTAACCTACCAATTGATGAGCACCTCAAGAATCGTTTTACTGTAGTCTTAGATGTAGGATTACTAGAACACGTATTTAATTTTCCTATGGCAGTCAAGAATTGTATGGAGATGGTAGAATTAGGAGGGCATTTTCTTATCATAACTCCCACCAATAATTTTTTCGGACACGGTTTTTATCAGTTTAGTCCGGAACTATTCTTTAGAATATTTAACACGATAAATGGCTTTAGACTTGTGCGAATGATTCTGTTTGAAGAATCACTTAGAGTACAGTGGTTTGAGGTAATAGACCCTGGAGCTGTTGAACAAAGGGTGACTCTAGTCAATACACGCCCAACGTATCTGGCAATAATAGCCAAAGAGGTTGAATCTGTCCCTATCTTTATTACATATCCTCAGCAAGGCTACTATGTCTCGTTGTGGGAATCAGGTGATAATACAGCAGAATCGGATTCTTTTTTAAGGGCTTTTGGTAAATTCAGGAAACAAATTTACAAACTTGTCCCCAATCCATTGAGGATATTTTATCTTTATATCCATAACCAGTGGAAAATTTTTTCTCGTTATAATCCTAAATTTTTTAGGAAGGTGAGGGTATAGGAATAAGGAGCGATGCGGATGATATTAAGGGAATGGACAATAAGACTAGGGCTTATAGTTTTTGGATTTTTCATAGTCGTGGTCTCTATGGTGGCTTTAGAGTTCTATTTAAGCAGATTCACCCCTCATATCTTGACTCTCTATAAGCCAGATGAATATATAGGCTGGAAGGGGATACCTAATTTCAAGGGGGAGTTCAAGAAAGGTAGAGTAAGCTCATATGTTAGGATGAACTCTCATGGGTTTAGAGATAAAGAACGTAGTTATGAGAAAGGGAAAGATACATTCAGGATTGTTGTTCTGGGTGATTCTTTTACTGAGGGTATGCAAGTTCCACTAGAGCAGACATTTCCATATATACTTGAGGAGAGGTTAAATTCGGGGGGAAGTAGTGAGAGGTTTGAGGTAATAAATCTTGGGGTATCAGGGTTTGGTACTGCTCAGGAATACCTAGCACTTAAGTATTATGGATTAAGATATCACCCCGATCTTGTCATATTAGAATTCTTTATAGGTAATGATGTTGTAAACAATTCCTTGATCCTAGAAACTGAGAAGGAGAGGCCATTTTTTGTATTAAGTGGCGGTAAACTAGAAGAGCTGCCATTTAAAATCAGGACTAGCAATCTCGCTAAAGGAGAAGGGGAGACCAAGGAGGATGTTGCTGAGCAATTCCGAATTAAATATTTGATACTTAGATATTCAACGAGGTTTTTTCCCAATATCTCCTATTCATTGGAGGATAGAATAAAACAAACACCATGGTTAGCAAATCTATTGTGGAAAATGGGTATTGTTAACTCTAAACCACAATTGCCTGATAAATCTCAAAGAGATGAAATCCCTTTATATAAGTATATATATGCTGAGAGTTATTCACGGGAATGGGAGGATGCTTGGGAGATTACAAAGGGATTAATATTGAAGTTAGCAAATGAATTAGAGGCACAGAAGATAGGGTTTCTAGTGGTTGTTATTCCAAATGAGTATGAATTTAGGTCTGATATATGGGATAAGATTCTAGGTGCATATCCTCAGATGAGGTCAATGAGGTTAGATTTAAGGAAGCCAGAGGGTATTTTATCGAGATTTTTTGAATCAAATGGGATAGAGTATCTTCTACTGAGGTCGGAATTTGAGAGATATACCAAGGAAACTGGTAAGGATTTACATTTCCACTTTGCATATGAGAATCACTGGAATGCGGATGGGCATGCCCTTGCTGCTGATCTCATCTATAAGAAACTGAAAGATAAAGGTATAGTGTCTCATAAAGGGAGGCATGTATAGATTATCGCGAGAGATAAAAAATAAAGCTCTCTGTGTTTTGTGGTTTTCAAGAGGTCTATTTTAATAAATAGCATAAAACATAAAATATGAAGCTAAATAGAAGTGGGTTAATATTGTTGTTAATTCTACTCCTAGGTTTATTTCTCAGAACCCACAATTTAAGTAAGGAGAGTATATGGTTTGACGAAGGGTATTCAATTAGCGTGGCTGACTTGAGTCTGCTTCAGATAGTTGTAGAGACATATAAGAGCGATCAAAACCTACCCTTGTATTATATTATTTTGCACTTCTGGATTAGTCTATTCGGTGATTCTGAATTTTCGGTTAGATTTCCGTCTGTCATATTTGGTCTTTTTGCGATATTTATGCTCTATGAGGTGGGTAGATTAATTTTTGATAATGAGGTCGGTATCTTGGGATCGTTATTACTGGGATTATCTTTATTTCATATTCGTTATTCCCAAGAAGCTAGATGTTATAGTCTGATGGTTTTGCTGACTCTAATCTCTATTTATTTCTTTATAAGGCTTTTCAAAGAGAGAAGCCTTATATTTTCAATTGGTTATATCCTATCAAGTACTCTATTAATCTACACTCATGTCTATGGCTTATTTATAATAATAGCCCAAGATATCTATATTGTTACGCTGTTTCTATCGTCAAAGGAAAATCATAAACTCAATTTCAGATTATGGATCTTACTGCAATTTATATTAATCACTCTATTTATACCAGAGATTGGATTTTTCTTGCGTAATGTGTCAGATATGGTTCACCATGGTTATTGGATACCAGTACCTGTTATAAGTTCAATAATTGATTCTTTCTTTGAATATGCAGGGTCCCGCTATTTATCGTTACTCTTTCTGATATTGTCATCTTTTTCAATAGTAAATTGCGAAAAATTTAGTGGTAGCTTTAGTTGGAGAGATTTTTTTAAGTCTATTGAAAGCTACCGCTGGAATATATACCTATCGGATACTAATAGAGTCTATCTAGTATTAGTCTGGCTGCTAACCCCTATTGTTTTGCCATTTTTAATTTCTAGATTTTTAACCCCAATTTATATTACTAGGTACACAATTGGAGCTTCCTTGGCTTTTTATTTACTATTATCCAAAGGAATCAGAAATCTAAATTTTAGATACATAAAATTAGCTGCGATTGGTATAATCACTATCCTTTCTTTAAGGGCTGTTTGGATGTATTACACAAATACCAATAAAGAGCAATGGAGAGAGGTAGCGAATTATATAGATACGAATGCTGAACGCGGAGACTTGTTAGTATTTAATTGCTACCCTTGTGCAAAGGGAGGGCTCTTTGATTATTACTCTAAAAGAATAGACTTAACCAAAAAGGTGTTTTCAAGGACGCCCAGCCCCCAACCAGGCGATTATGATATAAGAGAAATTAGTATTAGCGTAAGAGGTTGTAATAGAGTTTGGTATATAATGGCCAGTGAGGGTTATCAAGAAGATAAAGAGTTTATTAAAAAGACGCTTAGCGAGGCTTATAATTTATCCTACTATAAGAGATATGTTGGTATAGAGGTGTATCTGTTTAGTAATAAAAGCAGGAAAAAATGAAAAACTCTACCTTCTCCCTATCAACTCAGTATTTATTCGAACTGATATCTATGCTTTAGGGAGAAGTAAAAGGGGGGGCAGAACTTGACATTAATATCCTTAGTCATTCCTACATATAACGAACGCCGAAATATCATCCCTTTAATCCGACGTGTGACCTTTGCTTTACAGAGGACTACAGATGAGTTTGAGATAATCGTAGTTGATGACGATAGCCCTGATGGGACCTGGCAGGTGGCTGAAGAACTGGCCAAAGGGAATCCTCATCTCAGGGTTATAAGGCGTCAAGGTGAGAAGGGGCTTGCTACTGCCGTTGTAGCCGGATGGAAAGCCGCTGAAGGAGAGATTCTGGGGGTTATGGACGGAGACCTACAACATCCCCCTGAGGCTCTACCGGATTTGATTGACTCAATTCTCACTTCACATGCCGATATAGTCGTTGCAAGCCGGCATGTATACGGAGGTGGAGTAAGCCAGTGGAGTCTAATTCGCAGATTTATATCCTGGACAGCAGCATCTATCGCAACTTTAATGCTGCCCGGTATATTACAGGCTGTGCGTGATCCTATGTCTGGATATTTTCTCATTAAGCGTTCTGTTATTGAATCTGTTAATCTAAGGCCTGAAGGATATAAAATTCTTTTAGAGGTATTGGCTAGAGGCAATTATCGAACTGTCGTAGAGGTGCCTTATATCTTTGAAGAGCGCAAAGAGGGTGGAAGTAAACTCGGTCCTAAACAGTACTCCGAGTTTTTTACCCATCTGGCACATCTGGCGGTTGAAACGGGGCAGATGGGGCGTTTTTTACGTTTCTGTACTGTTGGACTCTCAGGTGTCTTTGTTAATGAGGGTGTGCTTAGATTTTTTACAAAAACAGGCGGTCTATACTATGTTTATTCTTCTATTTTAGCATGTGAGATGGCTATTATCACCAATTTTCTTCTTAACGAGTTTTGGACATTCCGGGACAGATCGAGTCAGAGGCCGGATGTGGCGAACCGTTTAAGACGGCTTTTAAGATTCAATTTAATTTGCACTGTGGGAGTTATCCTAAACGTAGCGCTACTTTGGGCTTTGACTAATTTAGCGGGATTTTATTATTTAATCAGTAATCTATTTGGAATCGGCGTTTCTACACTGTGGAATTATGGATTAAATAGTAATATTACATGGGAGGTACCAGTTAAACGAAAAGTAGAGAAGACCCCTAGTCAGGAGGGAATAGCAGTAAATACGGGCTATAGTCCTGTGCAACCAAAGGAAAAGAGGACTAAGCTCGATTGAACCCCTGGTATCCTGGCTAGTAATTCAGTTACACTGTGGTATATTGGGTGAAAGATAATATAGTTATTAGATTACAATAAGAAACCATGAAACTGCTAATTATTGGTCTTGATTCCGCTGTTCCTGACCTGGTTTTCAATAAATGGATAGAGGAGCTTCCGAATCTAAGGCGACTTATGGAAAAAGGGATATACGGGCCTCTTGAGAGCACTCATCCTCCGATTACTGTTCCTGCCTGGACATCCATGATGAGTAGCAAAGATCCGGGGCAGCTGGGCTGTTACGGCTTTCGCAATAGAAGAGATTATTCATATAATGGCTATGCAATAGCAAACTCTACTGCAGTACGCTGTGATAGGGTTTGGGATGTTCTCTCTGGTTCAGGGAAGAAAGTAATATTACTTGGTGTTCCCCAAACGTATCCTACCAAACCGATAAATGGATGTATTGTAACTGACTTTCTTACGCCATCTACAAAGAATGAGTATACATATCCATCTGATCTCAAGGATGAGATAGAGAGGGTCTCAGGTGGATATGTACTGGATGTTGAGAACTTCCGTACCGATGATAAAGATGTGCTCCTTGAGCGTATTTATGAGAAGACCAGAAAGCATTTTAAAGTGGCAAAGCATCTCATTAGCACAAAGCCTTGGGATTTCTTTATGCTTGTCGAGATGGGAACTGACCGCATTCAACACGGTTTTTGGAGCTATATGGATCCAGAGCATCATAAGTACAGGGCGGGAAATACATTTGAGAATGCGATAAAGGAGTACTACATATATTGTGACAGGGAGATTGGAGACCTCCTTTCCCTTGTTCCCAAAGATACTGTAGTAATGGTTGTCTCGGATCACGGGGCAAGAAAGATGGAAGGAGGAATATGCTTCAATGAATGGCTCATAAAGGAGGGCTATCTGACTCTAAAAGAGTATCCCTCGCGGCTGACTGCTATAGGTGATGTGGAGATAGACTGGACTAGAACATTGGCCTGGGGTGATGGAGGATACTATGGGCGTCTTTTTATGAATGTAAAGGGAAGAGAACCACAGGGGATTATTGATCCCAAGGATTATGAGAGGGTTCGCTCTGAATTAATAGATAAAATAGAGGCTGTAGAAGACCACGAAGGAAAAAATATTGGCTCTCGGGCCTATCGTCCTGAGGACTTATATAGAGAAGTCAAAGGCGTT
Source organism: Candidatus Dadabacteria bacterium (assembly GCA_040289575.1). Lineage (GTDB taxonomy): Bacteria > Desulfobacterota_D > UBA1144 > Nemesobacterales > CSP1-2 > PSLL01. Next base: position 152,384 of record PSLL01000001.1, read on the forward strand.
GCTCCAGACCTCATTGTTTACTTTGGAAATCTCAACTGGCGCTCTGTAGGAAGTGTTGGATTGAGAAGCATATACACGTTTGAGAACGACACGGGACCAGATGAGGCCAACCACGACTGGCAGGGGATATTTATCTTAAACGAAATGGGGTGCAGAGCAGGGATAGAGGGAGGATATAGGGAAGGTTATAGAATATATGATATAGGACCTACTGTTCTCACTCTCTTTGGTATGAAACTGAAAGATAATAATCTAGTGGGAAAGAGCTTGCTAACTAATTCCAACTCATTGAAGAGTTAATACTTTTTTCACTTCAAAATATAACTAAAGTCTGATTGATTTCATTCCACCTGGGTAGTTACTATATACTGGATGTAAGTGAGGTTGCGGAGCACTAAGAAATAGGCATAAGGGTCTTTAAGACCTAAAGTCTTTTGAGTTCTTCTGTCATGCAACAAAGGGTCTATACAAAAGATAAGATTGAAATTTCAATAGTTGTACCCCTCTATAATGAAGAGGGAAACGTAGAGGCATTATACCAATCTTTAAAGCAGGCCCTGCGTGCTCTAAATAGAGAATCCGAGATTATATTTATTGACGACGGGAGTACGGATAGGACTTTTGACCTATTATTAAAACTTAAGGAATCAGATAGTTGTACGAAAATTATACATTTTACAAGGAACTTTGGTCAAACGGCAGCCATGTCTGCTGGATTTGATTATGCAAGGGGCGATATAATCATTACAATGGATGGGGATCTGCAAAATGATCCAAAAGACATACCCTTGCTTCTTGAGAAGGTTGATGAAGGGTATGATATCGTTAGTGGTTGGAGGGTTAAAAGGCAGGATAAATTTCTCTTAAGAAAACTTCCTTCCAAAATAGCTAACTGGCTAATCGGTTTAATAACAGGTGTTAAGTTGCACGACTCGGGCTGTTCTCTTAAGGCCTATCGTTCGAACATTATTAAAAATCTGAGACTCTATGGAGAGATGCATAGATTTATACCTGCCCTTGCAAGCTCAAGAGGTGCGAGAATTACTGAAGTTAAAGTTAACCATCACCCCAGGGTACACGGTGGCTCAAAATACGGAATCTCTCGGACCATACGGGTTTTTCTTGATCTTATAACAATTAAGTTCTTGCTGTCTTTTTTGACACGCCCCCTTCAAATATTCGGTCTTTGGGGGCTCGCGTTTACGGGTCTGGGGTTTCTGGTTTGCGTTTATCTCTCTATAACTAAGTTACTTTTCAACCAAAGCCTCTCGGATAGACCTCTTCTATTGTTGGGTATTTTGCTCCTAGTCTTAGGGGTTCAGTTCATAGGATTTGGGTTGATTGCTGAGATGCAAACAAGGACTTACTATGAGGTTCAAAATAAACCGATCTATGTTATAAAGGATTTTATAGAGTAGCCCACGAATATCCTAAATAGATATGCCATCAACAATTGGTCATTCTATAGCAGGTTATGTTATATATCGTGCTGCCTCAGAAGACGCTTCACGCCTCGAATGGAGAAGGCTCTTTCTCTACTGTATTTGCTCCAACTTGCCCGATTTAGACTTTATTCCTGGATTTTTATTAGGTGCACCAAATAAATTCCACCATGGTGTGAGTCATAGTTTGGGTTTTGCCTTTGGATTTGGCTTCTACATGAGTCTTATTCTTTTATTTGTAAAAGATCAGAGTATCTTAAGAAGCTTTATTATATTCTTTGGTCTCTATTTTTCTCATGTGCTCTTGGATTTACTAAGTTATGATTCCTCTCCACCTTATGGAGTTCCTGTTTTATGGCCTATTACTGATAATTACTATATCTCGCCAATATCGGTTTTTTCTGATATTGAGAGGGATCGAGCTTCTGAAGCTTTCATACGGAGTCTATTTAGTCTACATAATTTTCTAGCAATCTTAATTGAAACTGTTATCCTATTACCTTTAGTTATAATGGTTTCATTCTTTAAGAAGGGTAAGGTGAGAATTGAGAGGAAGGTATTTCAAAACAAGCGAACTCATCTATAAGAATTGAGTTTTTCAGGAGGCTCATCTATGTATGAAAATCCAATTGAAACTGTTGCTATAATTGGGTTGGGCTATGTGGGACTTCCATTGGCCATCGCTTTTGCCGAAAAGAAAATCAAGGTGATAGGCATAGATAAAGACCCAAATAAGATTGATATGCTAAGGGAAGGAAAATCTTATATAGAGGACATAAGCAATGAGGAACTTAGGGTAAATATGGGTTATTTTTATCCCACAACGGATTTTTCCTTTCTTTCATCTGTAAATAACGTAATTATGTGCGTGCCAACTCCGCTAAACAAAACTAAGGATCCTGACATTTCTTATATTATCGCCGCTGCTAATGATATTGCTAGGTATCTGCATAAAGGTATGCTCATTGTGCTTGAGAGTACCACATATCCGGGCACAACCGAAGAGATACTTAAATCCATATTTGAGAAAGGTGGATTAAAGGCGGGTCAGGACTTTTCTCTTGCGTTTTCCCCTGAGAGGATTGATCCCGGAAATAAAAATTTTAATGTCAAAAATACACCAAAGGTCGTAGGTGGGATAACTAAAGGGTGTACGGAGCGCGCCGTAGAGCTTTACAGTAAAATCGTAGAAAGGGTAGTTTCAGTTTCATCTCCTGCAGCGGCTGAGGCTGTAAAACTTCTTGAAAACACATTTCGCTCTGTTAACATCGCGCTTGTAAATGAAATCGCACAACTCTGCCACAGAATGGGCATTGATGTCTGGGAGGTAATAGATGCCGCCGCTACAAAGCCTTTTGGATTTATGCCTTTTTATCCAGGTCCAGGTATCGGAGGTCATTGTATTCCTGTAGATCCTCTTTACCTTTCCTGGAAGGCCAAGCTGTTTAATTTTCGCACCCGTTTTATAGAGCTTGCCGATGAGATAAATGGTAAGATGCCCGAATATGTGGTGTATCGTCTTTTTGAAACTCTAAATGAAGCCGGAAAGTCAATTAAGGGATCAAATATACTGATCTTAGGTGTGGCTTACAAAAAGGATGTAGGTGATATTCGTGAATCTCCTGCTTTAGAGATAATAAAGCTTATCTTAGAAAAGGAAGGAAGGGTTATATATAATGATCCTTATGTACCTGAATTCACTTTTCTTGGTAGGATCTGGCGTTCTGTAGAAGTTGACGATGGTATTCTTGAGGCATCAGATTGTGTAGTTGTTCTTACGGACCATAGCTTTTACAATTGGAAGTCAATGTCTGAGAAAGCCAGATTGGTACTTGATACCAGAAATGCTATAAACGGATTTTTATCAAAGAGAGTCTATAAATTATAAATTATACTTAAACTTGTATAGCCTAAGGTAGGAGTATATAAATCTGGTTTTATTCCTTCTCTATCGACTGTCATTCAAAAAATTCATTTAATAGATAGTTTGTTCCTAGTGCAGAAATGCAGCTGATAGTTTGAATAAAAGTAAAATCTATGGCTTGATTAATATATGAAAGCACTATTTATACGAGAAGTATCATCAGAGGAAAAGAAAGTGTTACAAAAAGGGCTGCATTCAACAGAAGCCTTCACTAGAAGCCTTCACTGTGCGCCGATGCCAAATCTTGTTGAGCAGTGCGGAGGGAAAAACACTAATCCAGATTGCATCTGACATACACTGCACTGACCAATGTGTACGAGATGGTATACATGCCTTTAACAAAGAAGGATTGATTTGTATAAAAGAGAAGTCTCATGCACGTCACGACAGGCAAAGTGCCTTTGATTCAACAGGATTGGAAAGACTCAAAGAAATAATCCGTCTGTCGCCACGTACTTTTGGATACGAAACTAGCATCTAGACACTCCTGCTTTTGGCACAGAGTTGTCAACGTGAGTCATTAACATCACGGCCCATCAGTACGTACAGTGTAGGTCGAGCACTTAAGCGAATAGGTATATGGTGGGGTCGAGCTAGACATTGGATTCATAGTCCAGATGAGCATTATGATTGGAAAAAAAACGACGAGATAAGTTGAAGGAGAGGGTAAAGATAGAGCCCAAGTGGATGTTAAAGGGATTGGGTAAGTGGATACAAAGTACGAGCCAAACAGCAAGGGGATGTACGATTAATTATCTACCGTTTACCAAAAAGAGTCCATTAATACGGGAAGGGGTGCTGGGTACATGCAAAGCGTAAGGTAGCAGAGCCGGATGGAGAATTGATGGTAGATGAGTTAAAGCAACGTCTGTGTGCTCATTTTGGAGTTGAATTGAGCACTGCAACACTCAAATTATCTGATGCATTCTTGCACTAGTGCAATGCAAGAGTGAATTAAGAGGAGTTACCCGTGTCTCAAATAAAAGGAACCTTAAAAGTAGCATATCTTTTAGATATGTTTCCTACCCTTTCTGAGACTTTTATACTTAACGAGATAATAGAATTAAAGAGACAGGGATTAGATATTGCCGCTTTTTCTGTTTCTAAACCAAATGAAGGTGTTATTCATAAAGAAGCCGAGAGATTGGCTAGGGAAACATATTACTTCGATGACTTTAGAAATCTAAGTAACTTTAATAAGGCTTGTATTTATCTATATGTGCATTCCTACTTTATTATTACCAGCCCTTTTAGATACCTGAGGGGTCTTTGGTTTGCTTACACTATAGGTAAACATAAATACGTTCTTTCAACATTTAGGGCAGCGGTTTATTTTGCTTTTATATTAAAAAATTCGAAGGCAAATCACATTCATGCTCATTTTGCCAACAGTGCTTCTGAGTATGCAATGCTTGCTTCTATGCTCTGTGGGATGCCTTTTAGTTTTACCGTACATGCCCATGATATATTCCTCGGATTGAGATTGATAAGAGAAAAAATAGAGTTATCAAAATTCGTATTGGCTATCTCATCATATAATAAGAGGTTTATAAAGGAAAGGTGCCCGGCAGTTAATGAGAATAAAATACGCGTTGTCCATTGCGGCGTGGATTTAAAAAAATTGGGTGTTTTTAGCTCCAATGGGAATGATGAAAAACGGCCTTTTATAATTTTGTCTGTAGGTAGGCTTGTGGAGACAAAGGGTTTCAAATACTTATTGGAAGCGTGTAGTGTCCTGCTTAAGAAGGGTATATCGGATTTCGTATGCAAGATAGTAGGACAGGGTCCTTTAAGAAATGAACTCGAAGAGCTAGCTATAGGTTTGGGTTTAGAAGAATCGGTGCAGTTTTTGGGTCCTCTTCCCAGTGAAAAGGTGTTTCCTCTCTTGAGTCAGGCAGACCTTTCTGTTCTTTCATCGGTGGTTGACCGTGACGGCAATATGGATGGTATTCCTGTCTATCTAATGGAGGCTATGGCCTTAGGAAAACCCGTCGTATCAACATATATCTCAGGGATTCCAGAATTAGTAAAAGACGGGGCTGGTATTTTAGTTCCGCCAGAGGATTCAAGGGCATTGGCTGAGGCTATTGAGGAAATTTACTTTATGGACCGGGATGGGAGAAAAAAAATGGGTCTAAAGGGCCGTGAGATAGTAGAAAGAGAATTTAATCTGGAGAAGGAGGTTAAAAAAATTAGAGACCTATTTCTAAGCCCTTTAGAATTAGATAATGGACATACTAATTAAAGGATCGGAGTCTCAATTGAGCAGCTTATCCCAAACGGACACCACAGGTTTAGGACAAAAAATAAGAAGTGGAACCCTATGGTCTTTTATAGGTAATGCCCTTTTACAGTTTTTGTCTCTATCCACAACTGTTGTCCTTGCAAGATTACTGTCTCCCCAGGATTTTGGTGTAGTTGCTATTGCTATGACTGTTTGGGGAATAATTCAACTGTTTGGCAGTATGGGAATTGGGGCAAAGCTAATTCAACAGCCAGATGATGTCAGCAGATATGCATCTGCCGCTTTTTGGTTAAACATAACTATAGCCTTGTGCCTGTCTATTCTTACTGTAATTGTTGCTCCTTTTGTGGCTTCATTTTACAAAAATAACCTAGTTAAGCCTATTTTAATGGTTATGGGGTTGGGTTTTTTCTTAGATTCATTTGGTACTGTACATTCGGTTCTGCTTGTTAAGGAGCTAGATTTTAAGAAGAGAACGTTGGTAGATATTGCAATAAATCTGGTAACAAGGGCAATAACAATACTTATGGCATTTGTAGGATACGGGGTTTGGAGTTTGGTTATACCTCAGATTCTCTCTTCTCCTATTCGTGTCTTTGCATTATGGAAGATATGTCCGTGGCGGCCAAATTTAGAGTTTAATTTTCTTTATTGGAAGAGAATATTTAATTTTGGAAAATACATACTTGGCACAGACTTATTGCGTTATATCAATTTGAATGGGGACTATACGATTGTCGGTAGATTTCTTGGTCCACTTGAATTGGGACTCTATACGTTTGCCTATAAATTAGCAATGTTTCCATTAGAGAACATCGTAGGAGTGGTATATAAAGTTTCCTTCCCTGCATTTTCAATGCTACAAAATGATTTGAATCGTTTAAGGGAAGCATTTCTGAAAATGACAAGGCTTCTATCACTTATATCTTTCCCGTTGTTTATAGGGCTAATGGCTATGGCAAATGAGTTAATCCCTGCTGTATTTGGAGAAAAATGGAATAGGTCTATAGTTCCATTACAGATAATAATAGGTTTTGCCATGATAAACTCATTTGTTTCACCCTGTGGTCAAATTGTGCTTACATTAGAAAGACCGGAAATCGAATTTAAATTTAACCTGATACAGGCTCCTTTGCTTTTAGGCGGAATATTTATAGGTGTAAAATACGGGATCATCGGTGTAGCTGTTGCGATGTCTTTAGTTATTGGTATCATGGCCCTTGTGTTTTTGAAGCTCTCCATAAATTTAATTGGTTTGGGTATAAAGGACATTCTAAATGCCTTTTTCCCTGCGCTGTCATCCTCTTTAATAATGCTGATTCCAGTATTATTGATTAGGTATCTGTTGCTTTATTTCGGTTGTAGGGGATACCAGGTCTTATTGATTTGTATTCCATTTTGTGGGTTTATGTACCTCCTGGCACTGCTTACATTTTTTAAGAACAACTTTCAAATGATTTGGAATATGTTTATGGATATCTCAGGCCACTGTATTATTAGCCTTAAGAGGGTTTATGTTCATAACCCATGATTGGAAGAAATATTGAGGTTTTTTGATACTTAAACGTTGGAGTGAATCTGCTGTGAACTCGAGATTAAAACTAGTGGAAGAGTGCTTAACAAATCCAGATATTCATCAGAGATGGGCGAGTTTATATTATATGGCTGTGGAAAATGAAAAGTTTTTTGAACTCGCTTTTGACTACATAGCCAGTGTTCTAAGCGCCCCAAAGAATTCTATCATTCTGGATGCTGGATGCGGTAAATGTGCTCATTCCATTCGCCTAGCGAATCGGGGATTCCTCGTCCAAGCAGTTGATTTTTCTGAAACTGTATTAAAGGAAGCAGAGACAAATGTAAAGGCCAAGGGATTAGAGGACAAAATTAGCATCCGTCGTGAAAATATCCTTTCTCTTTCATTCGAAGACGAAACTTTTAAGTATGTTTTTTGCTGGGCTGTATTGATGCATATACCAGATTTGGAAACAGCAATATCAGAACTCACCCGTGTCCTAAAGCTAGGAGGAATGCTGGTCATTGGTGAGAACAATATGTATTCCCTGGAATCGCGAATTCTACATAACCCCAGGTGGTTAGCGAGAAAAAACAATGTAAGTGTTGAGAAAACACCGGCTGGTATAGAGTATTGGCATACTACTTCTGATGGTACGATGATAACAAGGCATACAAATGTGCAATGGTTGATTGAAGGATTTAAAAGTAAGGGATTGACTGTTAAGAAACACGTAGTACGTCAATTCACGAAACTACATCTGAGTTTTTCCTCTCCACTGCTCAAGAATCTTATTCACGGTTTCAACAACTTTTGGTTCAGGTATATAAAGATACCATACCCAGCCCTCGGCAATCTAATAATTCTTCAAAAGGAAGGATGAAACGACGCACAGAATATACTTAATGTGAAAAGGCTACTATTGAAATCTGTTAAGATTACTTTTAGATGTCGGCTGTAAACTTGGATTGATGCTATAGAATTAACAAAGAGGTATCCTCAATGGAATACCTTAAGAGCTTACAAAATATTCTAAAAAGAAAAGAGCAACTATTACTTATCGCAATACTCAGTGTCCAATTTCTAGTTTGCCTGTGGCTTTTGGATAAGAGGTGGATTAATCCCGATGAAGGCGCACATACTATGGATGGACGCCTTGTGTTAAGCGGCCTTATCCCTGAAGTTGACTATGGCTCGCGCCAGGTATTATACGTATATATTATAGCTTTGTTTCTTAAAGTATTTGGTGTTGGCTACTTAGGTGCGAGAATTCTTCCGCTAATTTCAACCATAGGTGTCAGCTTATTGGTTTTCTTTATTTCAAAGAGGTTATTTAATCAAAAAGTCGCTTTACTTGCCTGTGGGATATATGCCTTCTTACCTTTGGCAATTGTAGAATCCACTATTGTAAAAACAGAACCTCTAACTACATTACTTAGTTGTACTGGGATGTATCTTGTAATTTCTGGGACAAAAAGTGAGAAAAAGGCCTCTTTATTTTTCTTTTTATCTGGCGTCTTTATCTCACTTGCATACTATGTCAGGGAGTCTTCTTTGGCGATTCTTGTATCTATTTTTCTTTTCTTTTTCATTAATTATTGGAAAAGAGTTCGATTGCTATTTAAGAATTATGGAATTGTCCTGAGCGGCTATATTTGTGTATGTCTCATTATTTTTGCTTACTATAGTCAGTTTATGAATCTATCTCAGATTGGGCATGACTCTATTAATCCATTACATATAGTATTGGAGAGTTTACAAAATATCTCTACTTCATCTCTGACCCAGCTGGAGGCGCCGACTCATAGCCTCGACTTTTCTGTTAGATCTGGGTCCTGGAATCCGACAGATTATTATTTGAATCTCACTCTACTTACCAATTCTTTTTTATTTGTTGGATTTATCTTTTCGTTATTTATATTATCCTATTCTCTATTAACTAAGAGAGATAACGGAGAATTTAAAAAACTTGTTCTTCCATTTTCACTCTTATATTCTTGGTTATTCAGCTTGACGCTTTTCTACTCTTACTGGACGTTCAACCGCGGTTTTTTTATACAGTACTTTGAAGAGTTCTTACCACCCTTGTCTATTCTATTGGCTTTTTCAATTATCTATATGGTAAATAAGTTTGAGTTAGAGAGGAATTTAGGAAAAGCCATAGTCACTATGTTGCTGTGTCTGCTCATAGTGTTTTTCTTCAATAGATTCTCTGATTTCCATATAAGAAGCTTTATATATTTCTTAATAACTACTTTTATAATGGCTTTTTTTTATTTCTCGTCTTATCTTAGACAGAGACGGTGGTTATATGGACTTTTAGCCTTCGGCATTATTATTTTGATTGTCTTAGTCAATCTGCTATATACTGCTCTGCATCTTATCAAATTTTTACCATATTTAATCCTATCCATATTGGTGTTTTTGGTGGCATTTATCGCTTTATTAAAAAGGGATTTTAATAGGGGTTTGAGTTTCATCTCTTTCTCCCTTCTCCTCTCTTCTTTTATATTATCTTTTGCCATATCTGGGCGTAATATGGGTATTGATTTTGATAATGTTTGGTCTCCTGAGACGGTGAGAGAGGCCTCGGATTATATAAAAGCAAATTCAAAAGAGAATGATGAGGTTATCTCTGGCGCCGTTATTTGGGAGCTTGAGTCTGATCGAAAGCCGTTTATGAATCAAACACATCCTCTGGGGTATGAATCCGGTATAGCCGATGATTGGAGAGTATAGAGTGTTATTTATCCATACATAAACCGAGATTTATCGTTTTAGATGGATATACAGAACGAACTTACCTTAGGTATATTAGTGAACTTCAGATGGTTATGGATAGAGAATATCAATTAAAAAAAGTAGTCTATGGTTCTCGATATCCTGTAAAAATATACGAACTGAAAGACGGGTTCTAAAATCTCTTGAGGTTAAAAGGGGAGCTGTAGTTAATGCCAAGGGTCAGTGTAATTATTCCTACATATAATCGTGCTGAGTTTTTGTGCTCGGCAATTACGAGTGTATTGAATCAGACATTTCAGGATTTTGAGATTATCGTTGTGGACGATGCATCGAATGATGGCACTTATGAGGTTGTAAGTAGTTTTAATGGTAATGGAATAAAATACATACGCCATAAGATAAACAGAGGTGGGGCAGCAGCAAGGAACACAGGTATAAGGGCTTCAACGGGAGAATACATTGCATTTTTAGATGATGATGATGAGTGGATGCCAGAGAAACTCCAAATGCAGGTTGATTTATTACAAATTAGTCCACCTGAGGTTGGAGCAGTATATACGGGTTTTGTAATAGTATCTAGGGCTGGTGGAGAGATATTATATCAAGGTGTTCCCACCAGAAAAGGGTATATTTTCAATGAAATGCTTATAGGAAATTTAGTTGGAGCTACCCCAAGTGTTTTTCTTAGAAGGGAGTGTTTCAATAGGGTTGGTTTATTTGACGAGAACTTACCATTTGCAGAAGACTGGGATATGTGGATTCGAATCTCAAAGGAGTTCCATTTTGAATGTATCGAGGAAATATTGGTTAAATGCTATTTTCATAATAGAGATAAACTTTCCGTTAACCTAGAGGGATTAAGTAGGGGAATCGAAATTATGCTTGAAAAATACGGTCATTTTCCGGGTTTCAAGAAGACTTTGAGCTATAGCTACCTTCGGCTCGGAGTCCTGTCCTGTTATAACAGAAATACTAGAAAGGGTAGGGAGGCATTTTTTAAGGCTATAAGGTTGTATCCATTCGAGATAAAGCACTATTTTAATCTATTTATCTCTCTACTAGGTGCAGATAATTTTAGGAAATTAAAAATGTGTAAAGAAAAAGTAATTGGCCCATTTCGAGATAATAAGAGTTCAATGGACTATGAAAGGAGAATGTATTTCTGATGCCAAGGGTCAGTGTAATTATTCCTACATATAATCGTGCTGAGTTTTTGTGCTCGGCAATTACGAGTGTATTGAATCAGACATTTCAGGATTTTGAGATTATCGTTGTGGACGATGCATCGAATGATGGCACTTATGAGGTTGTAAGTAGTTTTAATGGTAATGGAATAAAATACATACGCCATAAGATAAACAGAGGTGGGGCAGCAGCAAGGAACACAGGTATAAGGGCTTCAACGGGAGAATACATTGCATTTTTAGATGATGATGATGAGTGGATGCCAGAGAAACTCCAAATGCAGGTTGATTTATTACAAATTAGTCCACCTGAGGTTGGAGCAGTATATACGGGCTACTTAATAATAGATAGAGTCAAGGGGGAGATAGTGGATCGAAAAACTGCTACAAAAAGGAGAGATCTCTCCAATGAATTGATTCTCAGTAATTACCTTGGTGCGGCAGGGTCATCCATCCTTTTAAGGAGAGGATGTTTTGAAAAAGTAGGCTTGTTTGATAAGGGCTTGTCTAGTAGTCAGGATTATGATATGTGGATTCGAATCCCAAGAGAATTTCATTTCGACTGTGTTGAAAAATCTTTAATTAAATATCATTTTCATAAAAATAGAATTTCTAATAATCTAATTGCATTGATTAATGGTAGAGAGATGCTACTTAAAAAATATAGTCAATTTTTTGAATCTCATAGAAAGAGTTATAGCCTCTATCATCTTGGTCTCGGGGTGCTTTATTGTTACACTGGAAATATCAAAAGGGGTAGAGAATTACTCGTGCAAGCGATAAGGTTGTATCCATTCGAGATAAGGCACTATTTTAATCTATTTCTCTCTCTACTGGGTGCGGATAATTTTAAAAGGTTAAAAGAGACTAAGGAAGAAGTAGTCGTTTCCTTCTTCCGATGGTAATGGGGGTTTAATTACTATAAGGGTTTATAGGAAAAGTGAAGGCTTATACTAGTTATTACAAATCTATAAATCTATCTATAATTATTGTCTGCTTGGTTCTGGCAATTATACTAGGAATATGGCTAACGGGCAATTCCATCAAACAGATTATATTTGTTATTTTGGCAGTTGTCGGGATTGGAGCTAGCATCTATAGGCCAAAGATACCAATGTTTCTTTTCTTTCTATTTATACCTCTTGAGTTATTTACTCTGCTGCCATCTCAAACTTTGACCAAATTTATTGGGCTGTATTTGAGTTTCCTTTTGTTCTTAGAGCTTTCAATAACAAAGAGGATTTGGCTTCCGCGAGGTGGAAAAAGCATTTGGATATTAATCTATGGATTGGCTGCTATTTTATCTCTCTTAGCCTCTAGAGACTTATCTAGAAGCCTAACCTATCTTATAACACTTTGGCTGTTAATAGGTATGTTTTTTATTTTATCCATTACAATAAGGGATATAAAGACATTGCATACTGGAATATTATTTTTACTTATAGGTGGATTTCTCTCTATAGTAATTAGTTCTATAACAGGGCAGGGATGGCAAGCACAGGCGTTGATAGTAAAAGGGGTTAGGTCTGTCCAAACTTTTACCCGTCAAGGTGGTTTATGGGGGGACCCCAATGAATTTGCCTCTATACTATTGGTATTGATGCCTCTTTCATTGTTGCAATTTTTCCGGTCTAAAAGTTTTTTTATGAAGGTTTTTACATTTGGCCTGTTTGCCTGCTTGCTTTTTGGATTCTTCCGTACTTATTCTAGGGGCGGTTTTCTAGGTTTTGCTGTCCTATTGGTCCTTAGTATTTTTAAATTCGACCTTCTGAAGAGAGGTACCAATAAAACTAAGATTGTTATTTATGTAGTGCTTGTTGCAATTGTAGCAATAGTCATTTTTTCTACGATATCTCAAACATTTATAGCGCGCATAGAGACATTAAAATCACTCGATTCATCCGTGCATTCACAAAGGGGGGAAGCCATCTATGCTAGATATCAGGCCTATAAGTCTGCTTTGGTTCTGTTCTCAGAGCATCCTATATTGGGAGTCGGTATAAGAAACTTTTATTTATATAATCCTGTAGGTGTTGTACATAATACTTATCTAGAGGTTTTAACATGTACTGGACTTATAGGTTTTATTCCTTTTGTGACCATACTCTATCTAACGTGGAAGGAGTTAAGAGGGGTGCAGAACTCTTGGAGACTTAGAGATAGGGAAAACTCCCTTAATTACCAGTACGCAGTGGCATTGGAGCTTGGCTTCATAGCATACCTTGTAACAATTGTCTTTCTTACTTTAGATCTTGCAAAGATGACCTGGCTGCTTATAACACTTTCTTCAATATTGCGGAGTACTTCTGCAAATCCGGGGTTAGTTCAAATAAAGACATAGACTATAAAGAAAAAATGAAGATCAAACCAGAATAGAGTCTGTGACTTCACAAATATAGGATAAGGGAGTTATGTTTTATATTTTCAAGGTGTCCAGAAAAGGTATTTAAAACAGCCCTTGAACTCGGTGCCGGAGATGGATTTCAGAGTGGCTTACTTACAAAGTACGTTTCAAGATTGATAGGTACTGACTATAACTCTAATATAGTGAAAAACGAAGGTGATGAATTAATCGAATTTCATATATGTGATGCCGAGGAAGTAGATTTAGTAAAAGACAGTTTGATTTAGTCTTTTCTTCTATCCGAATATGTGCATGCTTGCCTTAGAGAGGATAACAGAAAAAGGTGGATTTAGTATATTAAAAAATGAAAGGAGTCATAAATAATTTAGAATCTGATATAGAAGAGCGTGGAAATAATCCAAAATAGTCCTTACAAAGGGTATTTTGATTAGGGTTTGTGTATTAATGGGTCCCAATTAAATGCTACGTTCTATTGTTAAGAGTTTATCTAGTTATTTTTACCCCAACTACAGAGATGATAACTCAGTATTTTATAATTGGGTTGGGGAATCAATAAAGCCGGATTCGGTTATTCTGGACTTGGGGGCTGGAGCTGGAATAAAATGGCCATATGACTTTGCAAAGCGGTGTCAGAAGATTA
>PSLL01000001.1:166476-181461 GCA_040289575.1 Candidatus Dadabacteria bacterium
ATCTGCGCGTTATGAATAACCCTAATCTTACAGAGGCGATTTGTGCGGATTTTTATAAGAATGAGTTTGAGGATAATTATTTTGATATTATTTTCGCCAATAATGTAGCAGAGCATATAGAGAACCCAGAGGTGTTTTTATCTGAGGTAAAGAGAATCCTTAAGCCCTCGGGGTATTTCTTCTTTAAGACCCCGAACCGATGGCACTATGTGCCTATGGTTGCGAGGGTAACCCCTTACTGGTTCCATGTGCTTTATTGTTGGCTACGAGGCAGGGCGACCGAAGATACCTTTCCTACATATTACCGAATGAATTCTTACAGTACTGTTAGGAAGCTAAGTGAGCTTTTAAACTTTGATTTTGAAATCAGGATGTTTGAGGCACGTCCCGAGTACTTGATTTTCGATCCAATAACCTTCCTGATAGGGGTGGGCTATGAGAGACTGGTAAATAGATTTAAATTCCTTAATAGGTTTAGAGTCGTGATGATGGTGAAAGTAAGGTTTAGGTAAAAATACATGGATAAGAATTTTAAGAAAAAAGGCGTACTTATACTTATAGACACACTGGAGTCGGCGGGGGCTGAAAATGTTGCAGTAAATATCGCTACTCAACTGAAGGACTCTGATGAGTTCAGACCAGTAGTTTGTTCTACTAGATGGGGTGGAGTTTTAGAGGAGGTATTAAGAGGTAATAATATAAGATATATACTACTCAAGCGGAGACGATCATACGAGGCTTATAGGTTTTTCTCTTTAAGGAAAATCATCGGTGAGGAAAACATACAGATAATTCATGCTCATAAATTGGGGTCAAATCTCTGGGGTGCCCTATTTGGGAGACTTTATAATATCCCTGTAATTGCCCATTGTCATGCTCAAACCTATAGCTGGAGTAGTTTATTGGCCGACAAAATAATTGAGAAACTATCTTATACAATAGTAAGTATTTCGGAGTATGAAAGACGCAGGTTGATAAAAGAAGAAAGGATTTCGCCTTCTAATATAGTAACAATCTATAATGGGATTGAATCTTATAATTATAAGACCAAACCTAATTTAGATATAAAAAGACAACTGGGTATAAGGATGGACTCACCGGTTGTAGGTATTATTGCTGTGTTTAGACCACAGAAGAATCATGAGTTATTTCTACAGGCTGCTCAAGAGGTTCTAAAACGGAATAAAAACATCTGTTTTCTCCTAGTAGGTGATGGACCCACAAGGAAGAGGGTAGAGGAGCTGGCAGCGAAATTGGGAATCGCAAAGAGTTGTGTCTTTACAGGCTCTAGAAAGGACATTCCCGATATCCTTTCGATAATTGATATTGGCGTGCTTTCTTCGCATTGGGAGGGATTACCTTTGGCTGTGCTTGAGTATATGGCATCATCTAAACCTATTGTTGCCACAGGGGTAGGGGGGGTTCCGGAGGCGATTCAAGACGGAATAAACGGTTTTTTGGTTCCGGCTGGTGATTTCAAGATGATGGCACAGAGGATTAATCTCTTAATTGACAATAGGGAGTTGGCTCTAGAAATGGGAAGAAAAGGGCTCTTAATCTTGAGAAGAGATTTTACGTTGGATTCTATGATGAGGAAAATCGAGGACTTGTATACCTATGTTCTTAGATTTAAAGAATCTCCCCATTGAAGTGGGATGTACTTTCTAATCGATTCATTAATTCTAGAGAGTACATAAGGGGGATAGAAACTAAGTGGTGCTTTTGATTGGTGCTTACCCCCCTCCTTATGGGGGTAACTCAATTCATATTCAGAGACTCCATCAGTTATGCAAGGTTAAGGGTATGGATTGTGTTGTACTAAATCCTTATAGAAGTCCCTCTAATCTTGATGAGGAAGGTGTATTTAAATTTAGAGGTAACGCTGTATTTAGGATATTAAATCTGATAATTAGCCTTAGGAGATTCAGCATGGTCCGATACCGAATAGTACACATTCATGTTACAGCACTAGAGAAATTCCGATACGTGGGAATACCAATCCTTCTTGTTTGCCGTAGCTTCAAAAAGGTCTTGACGATTCATGGAGGAGACTTTATCGAAGTATATGGAAAAAGTAATTTCTTAAGAAGAAGACTGATCCGATACCTGGTTAGTAAATTTGACAAGATTATAACGGTTAATAATAAACAGAAGGAACTCCTCATCGCTAAGTTTGGAATCGCGCCTCAGAAGATAATAATGATTCCTGCATTTCTACCTCCTTTGCCTGATGGAAATTTTACACTCTCTGAGAATACTGATCTAATTGTTGAAGTCACAAAATTAAAGTCTAAATTTGACAAGCTGGGTCTGGTAGCGGGCTATATTCTTCCAATTTATGGGTTTCACGATGTATTAGATGCCCTTATTTCAGTCAGGAAACTGGGAGTAAAGTTAGGTTTAATCTTCGTATTTTATACGGAATCGGACAGAAAATACGAATCTCAACTAATCGAGAGGGTAAATGAAATCCCTGGTGTTTTGATCTTAAGGGATATAAAACCCGAGGCTTTTATTGAGGTGCTAAGGTATTGTGATGTATTCATTAGACCCACTTATCTAGATGGGGATTCTATTGCCCTTCGAGAGGCTATATATTTAGGAAAGCAGGTCATAGCCAGTGATTGTGTTGAGCGTCCGGATGGGTGTGTTTTATTCAAATTAGGAGACCCAGATGATTTGGCGAGGAAATTAGTTGATGTAGCGCGTGATAAGAATTTGGGAATAGTCTCGAATGTAATGGTAGAGAATGGCGAAAGAATTTTAAATGTTTATAAAGAGCTTTCTGGAGAGTCTTGGAAGTGAAACAAGTTATACAGAACTTAAAAGACGGTAAATTAGAGGTAGAAGAAATTCCTATTCCCGCCCTCCGTTCCGGTGGTGTGCTGGTTAAGAACGTGTGTTCTTTGGTAAGTGCTGGAACGGAGCGAATGCTGACCGAAATCGCAAAAAAAAGCCTTATAGGCAAGGCAAAGGAAAGGCCGGATTTAGTAAGACAGGTTATAGATAAGGTCAGAACCGATGGGTTAGTTACAACTATTCAAAAGGTTTTAAACCGCCTTGATGCTCCTATACCTCTTGGCTACAGCTCTTCAGGAGTAGTTGTAGCGGTTGGAGATGAGGTGAGAGAAAAATTTAAAATAGGAGACAGAGTAGCATGTGGGGGGAGTGGATATGCGAATCATGCAGACTATGTTTTTATTCCCAAGAATCTTTGTGTTAAGATTCCTGAGGGGGTTGACTTCGAGAGCGCGGCATTTACGACCTTAGGTGCTATAGCCCTTCAAGGAGTAAGACAGGCTGATATAAGAATTGGAGAGATAGTAGCTGTTATAGGTCTGGGCTTAATTGGTCAGCTTACAGTTCAGATATTAAAAGCATCTGGATGTAGGGTTATAGGATTCGATATAAATCCTGAAAGGGAAAATCTCGCCACTGAACTCGGAGTGGATATCATGAGATTTTCAATTTTAAGAAACAGACTGAGCTATTCTCTAGAGGAACTGGTGTAGATGCAGTGATAATAACAGCCTCGACTAAGAGCAGTGGGCCTGTAAGGCTTGCAGGAGAGGTAGCACGTGTGAGGGGCAGAGTCGTAATAGTTGGAGATGTTAGAATAGATATTCCGAGAAAACTCTATTACGAGAAAGAACTCGATATTAGACTTTCTATGTCTTATGGCCCGGGTAGATATGATCCATCGTATGAAGAAAAGGGAATTGATTACCCACTTCCCTATGTGCGCTGGACTGAAAAGAGGAATATGGAGGCTTTTTTAGACCTTATTAAAGAGAGAAATTTGGATGTTAAGCCTCTGATAACACATCGTTTTTCTATAGAGGACGCAAAAAGAGCCTATGAGCTCATTTCCGGAGAGAAAAAAGAACCCTACCTTGCAATTTTATTGAATTATAATAATGATAATGAATCACAATCAGTGGATGTGGAAAAGATTTTCCTAAAGAAAGGTATCAATTCTTCTACTTCTGTTTCTGACCCAAAATGTATAGGATTTATTGGAGCCGGAGACTTTGCAAAGGGCGTTTTACTGCCGACTCTGAAGAATATTGGTGATCTGAGATTAAAGGGGATAGCGACGGCTACTGGCATGACGTCAAGGCACGCTGGAGAGAGGTTTGGATTTGAATACTGTACATCCGACTATAAAGAGATTATCAATGACCCAGAGATTGGTTGTGTGTTTATTGTCACTCGACATGACCTACATGCCAAGATTGCATCCGAGGCTTTAGAAAGCGGAAAGCATGTGTTCTTAGAAAAACCTCTTGCCCTTGGTGAAGAGGAACTTAGAGAATTGATTAAATCTAAGGAAAGGTCTCAGGGAAGCCTTATGGTTGGTTTTAATCGCCGATTTTCTTCTTTTTCTAAAGAAGCAAAGGCATTATTTGCGAAGAGGGTAAACCCGCTTATTGTAAACTACCGTGTTAATGCCGGTTTTATACCTAAGACTCACTGGAGCCAAGATATAAGAGAAGGGGGGGGGAGAATTATAGGTGAGATATGTCATTTTGTAGACCTTATACAATTTTTGATTGGAAGTCCGCCTGTAAGGGTATATGCCGAGGGTATATCACCTAGAACCGATGACGTCTTAATATCGGATAACTTAGTTGTATGTATTAAGTTCGAAGATGGGTCAGTAGGCAACGTTACATACTCTGCCTTGGGAAGTAAAAGGATTTCTAAGGAAAGAATAGAAATCTTTGGTGATAATTCAGTTCTTGTTATTGATGACTTTCGAGGTTCAGAGTGGGTGGGGAACAATAAGATAAAAAAGAAAAGAAAGTGGCTTGGACAGGATAAGGGACATAAAGCGGAAGTTAGAGCCTTTATTCAGGCCTTGCTTGAGAAGCAGCCATTGCCAATAGATTTTGGTGAAGCCATTATTACTACACTTACAACCTTTAAGATAGTCGAATCTCTTTATAAGGGTATGCCAGTCAATATATGTCCTTAAATTAAAATAAATCAAAGTTATGGTGATAAGTATCACTAATTTAGGAGCGCAATTAAATGTGCGGTATTGCCGGCGTTGTAAATTGGGGCAATAGCGAGGTGCTTGATCGTATGACAGACATTCAGGCTCACCGGGGCCCGGATGATGCAGGTTTGTGGGAACATCTCTTTCCCGATGGTACATATGTAGGTCTAGGCTCGCGGCGACTCGCTATTCTTGATCTCTCTTCTAGTGGGCATATGCCAATGACAAACGAAGATGGGACTATCTGGATCACTTATAACGGTGAGATTTATAACTTTTCCGAACTCCGTCAAGAGCTTGTGGCTAAAGGACACACCTTTCGTTCTAATACTGATACAGAAGTTATCGTTCATCTTTACGAAGAGGAGGGAACAGAGTGCGTCAGACGTCTAAACGGCATGTTCGCCTTCGCAATTTGCGATCTCCGTTCCTCAACGTTATTTCTTGCCCGGGATCACTTCGGTATCAAGCCTTTATATTACGCGCATCGGGGTCGCCGCTTTGCCTTTGCTTCTGAGGTCAAGGGATTACTTGAGTTGCCAGAAATTCGGGCTGAATTAGACCTGGAGGCTCTGCATCAATACATGACATTCCTTTGGGTTCCAGATCCACAGACGATGTTTCGAGATATATATAAATTGCCGGCCGGTCACTACGCCGTTTTCAAGGATGGTAATCTGCGCCTTGTCCAATACTGGAATCTGACTTTCCCACCGGACAGCGCCGATTACACATACACTGAGGCTGAACTCGTAGAGGAAATTCGAGAGCGAATCTCCTGCTCCATTCGAGCCCAGATGATAAGCGATGTCCCTCTTGGTGCCTTCCTCAGCGCTGGCTTAGATTCCAGCAGTATCGTGGCTATTATGGCTCAGGCTGCCAGTGAACCGGTTCGAACATACACTATTGCCTTTCCGTCGAATTATCGAATCGGTGAGACAACACTGGACGACTCTGGTGTAGCTTCTCGAACAGCTCGGCAATTCGGCTGCGATCATCACGAAATCGTCGTTGAACCAAAGGTAGCTGAGTTGATTCCAAAGTTGGTATGGCATATGGACGAACCTACAGCCGATCCAGCAATTATTACTGCCTACCTGGTCTGTCAGGAGGCCCGTCGAACAGTGACAGTTCTTCTATCAGGTGTTGGTGGTGACGAACTATTTGCTGGCTATCGTAAGTACTACGCCTACTACTGGGCTCAGGTCTATAAGCGACTTCCGGGACCGCTACGTCAGTTTTTCATTGAACCTGTTGTCTTAGGTCTTCCTTCACTGCGGGGAACGTCCTTTAAAGGTATGGTGCGTCTAGCTAAAAAGATGGTTCGCAGCGCGTCTCTGTTGCCTCAGGATGCTTTTCTTATGAACTGTACTTATCTTGATGAAACCCAGAAAACTCGCCTTTACTCATCGGATTTGAGAACAAGACTAAATGGAAAAGACCCTTGGCAGAAGCATAGAGCCTATTTCGACCATGTAAATCACGCCGACTTCCTCAATCAGATGCTCTATTTAGATATCAAAACCTTTATGGTTAGTCTAAGCCTAACCTATAATGACAAGATGAGTATGGCTTCATCTGTTGAGGTAAGGGTACCTTTCTTGAACCGGGAATTGGCGGAATTTGTTGCCTGGAATGTACCGCCGCATTTGAAATTAAATGGCTTTCTGCGTCCGACGACTAAATACATCTTTCGCAAAGCGATGCAGGGCATCTTACCAGATGAGGTCTTGCGCCAGCCTAAGGCTGGGTTTGGGGCACCGGTTGACCACTGGCTGGCCTATGATCTAAGGGAGATGGTAGACGATTTGCTTTCGGAAGACCGGATTCAAAGGCGTGGCTATTTTCAACCCGGTGCTGTACGCCAAATGATTGAAGAACACCGTAGCGGCCGCCAGGACTGGTCTATGCAAATCTGGCAACTGCTTACTCTAGAAATCTGGTTAGAGACATTCATAGCTGTAGGGAACTCTTGAGAAAACGAAGATTTATTCTCGTAATAGTCATAGCAGTCTTGGTCAGAGCGGGATTTATGTTGTGGTCTTGGTCTGGTCATTACTATGCAATTCCGAATGCAACATTGGTTGCGTCATACCTTAAGGATGGTTATTCAATCGCTGCTGGATATGGTTACACTACGGCTGATGTAGATACACCTGCTGAGAGATACTTAGACCATTTGTATGAACGCGTCAATTCAGAAAATATTCGCTTGACTCCCGAGATGGCGGGCTCTTTACCGGCGGAAGGTGCTCGCCCACAAATGTTGCATCCACCAGGAATGGCAGTTTTAGTTGCGGGTATTAACCGTTTTCTTGGTATACGTGCTGATGAACCGCTTCAATTTATAGGTATTTTATTTGATTCAATTGCAGCGGTTCTTGTTTACTGGGTTGTTGGTAATTTCTTGGGCGAAAAGGTCGGTTTTGTCGTAGGCTTAGTCTATGCTCTATTTTTTCCACTCGCATGGGCGTCTGTTTCCAAGACACCTGAAGGACTGCTTAGTTTATTTATCGTAGCGAGCCTAGTGTCCATAATGCAAGCTAGTCGTTCTCAAAACCCATGGTTATGGTATGTGACATGTGGTCTTATTATAGGAATTGGAAGCTATATGCGCCCGGATTATATATTTATGCCCTTATTTATGGTTCTTGGTCTATGGGCATATACACGTCATCTTATCCATTCAATAAAAGCAATGATCCTAGCTCAATTTGTAGTTTTACTAGTACTTCTTCCCTGGGCATATCGTAATCACACGTTATGCGGTCGGTGGATATTTACCTCAACTAGTGTGGGAGGTACACTGATTAGTGGACTCGGTGAGTTCAGTAACGCCTGGGGAATTGGTGGTCTAGATGAGGATCGGGCTAGAGAAGCTGCCGCTCAAGGGCTAGCGACACCTTGGGATTCTGATGCCGATTTGTATTTCAGGGGTATGTTCTGGCAACGTGTCCGACAGAATCCTCGTGCCTATATATTGACTGTAATTAAGCGTCTACCTTTGGCTTTGGCAACGCCTTATGGATTTGGATATTCTAATCCCTATAGAGTACGCAGTTTCACTCAAATTATGCAGCAATCTGGAGAGGATAGGTATCAAATCATCAAAACTCATCCGTTGTATGTTCTTATGGCGTACTGGGATTACATGGCCATGAGTGGCTTTACCCTGTGCTGTGTAGTCTGTGTTGTAGTTTTCTCTATCAAGGAACGATACCGATGGGGTCTTGTATTGTTGTTGGTTTGTCCACATCTTTACTCAATTATGTCTCATCTCCTAACACATCTGGAGCCTAGGTTCCTCTTACCGAGCGTGTTCTGTTGGCTAATTGGATTTGGCTATGTTTTAGTTCGGGGCTGGCGCAATCTCAACTTGATAGACATTAATCAATTTCCCAAAGTAAGTTTCAATTCGAAGATGTATATTTGAAAGTTAATGAATATAAGCCTAAAGTTTTATTCATCTTCTGATTTACAAACTATTGTTAACAAAGATTCTAACCAAAGTCCGATTGATTATTAACAATAAAAACACAGATTATTTATTAAATATAAATCTTCACTAATTACTATTTTAAGAGGATTAGTAGAGATACAAGTAATGTTTAGGTTATCTCTTTATTTACATACATTGAGATTTACAAGAAAAAGCCAGATTCTATACTACATACGCTTTTTATTCCTATATAGGCTTTATAGAGTATTTGGAGGCTATATAGAGTGGCTACTTAAAGGTCTTGTTCCGCCTGATATACGAGTTAGGAGTAATCTATTTCTCTCTCTAAAAAAAACCTTGCTTTTAGAGAGTGAAAACTCGGAAGAGATTTGCAAGTCTGCGGAAAATATAAGTAGAAGACAGTTTCTATTTTTGAATATTGAGAGAAATTACGGACAGGAGGTAGCTTGGGATGACAAAGAAATGAGTAAGCTCTGGAGATATAAACTCCATTATTTTGATTATGGGATGTATTTTGCTCAAGCCTATTTTTATACAGGTTATGAAAAATATTATTTAAGTTTTAAAGATATCATTGAGGAATGGATAAAGGCTAATCCTTTCGGACAAGGAGATGGTTGGGAACCTTACCCTTTATCATTGAGGGTGGTGAACTGGATAAAAAACTATATATTCTTCAAAGACTTAATAAAAGCGGATTCAGAATTTCAGAGTCTATTTCTGAAAGAACTCTATCTACAAACCCTCTTTCTTGAAAAGAATCTTGAGTTTCACCTCTATGGAAACCACCTTATAAAAAATATAAAAGCCTTAATATTTTCAGGAATATTCTTTGAAAATAAGTATGCTGATAGGTGGAGAAAGAGGGGTATAAGAATGCTTCAAGAAGAGCTCAAAGAACAGATTCTTTCAGATGGGGGGCATTTTGAGAGAAGCCCCATGTATCATAAGATAGTTCTTCAAGACCTTCTGGAGATTTATGCATTCCTGAATGATTATGATGGAGATCAAGATCTCAGTTGGTTAGGGGAAAGAATCCATTCTATGTATCTCTTCTTGGAAGGGATTCTACATCTGGATGGAGAAATACCTCTTTTTAATGATTCTACTTTAGATGAGGCACTAAAAGCTGGGGTTTTGTCTCGTATTTATAATGCCCTCTTTCACCAAACGGTGACCATAAGGGAAGATGGATTAAATATTAAGGGATTTAAGGAAAGCGGTTATTTCGTTATTCAGGATAACAAAGGCTCTAAAGCTATCATAGACTGTGGACGAATTGGCCCGGACTATATCCCAGGGCATGCGCATTGTGATACATTGAGTTATGAGTTATCTCTTAATGGAAAGAGGTTCATTGTTGATACGGGGGTTTACGAATATACGATTGGAGAAAAAAGACATTACTGTAGAAGCACACGGGCTCATAATACCGTAGTGGTTGACGCACAAGACCAATCCAAGATTTGGGCGAGTTTTCGAGTAGCCCAAAGGGCATATCCAATATATGGAAAAGTAGAAAAGATAGACGGCTTTTGTTACTTTGAAGGGGCCCATGATGGCTATAGGAGGATTGGTGTTACTCATCGGAGAAAGACTTGGTTCGAACAGTCTAGAAGCTGGATAGTATTGGATGAACTTGAAGGAAAGGGTATACACAATCTAGAGAGCTTTATCCATTTTCATCCGTCGGTTAAGGCAAGATTAGAGGGAAAAGAGGTAAATATCGGATTCGAATCTGAGGAATTTAGATTGGTACCAATTGGAGAATCCAGGATTGATGTAATAAAAACCCCTTATTTCCCGGAGTTTGGCAGACACAAAGAGAGATTTTCCATCAGGCTTTTAGCTGAAAGGGCTAATCTTCCTTATAGATTCGGATACGCTATATTCCCGGATATTAAAGGAAAGGTCTATTTAGAGAGAGCAAAGATAATAGTCGAAGTCGATAGTGATAAAAGGGTCGTTTTGCAATGAAGGTACTTTACGTATCCCAATACTTCCCACCTGAGATGGGGGCCCCTTCTGCGAGAGTCCATGAGCTTTCAAAGTACTGGGTAAGACTTGGACACGAAGTAACGGTTCTTACGGGTTTTCCAAACCATCCTACTGGAGAAGTCCCAACAGAGTACAAAAAAAAGATGAAAAAATTAGTGATTTCTGAGGAAGTCGATGGGATAAAAGTTATAAGAACATGGCTTTATCCGATTCCCAATAGAAAAGCTTATGAAAGAATTCTAAATTATGGTTCCTTTTTTATCTCGGCTGCTATAGCGGGTTCTTTTATAAAAAAGCCTGATGTAATTATAGCCACTTCTCCCCCACTTCTTGTTGGACTGTCTGGCTATTGGGTAAGCCTTATAAAAGGAGTTCCCTTTGTTTTTGAAGTAAGGGATCTCTGGCCAGAAAGTGTAGCAGCAACAGAGATGTTAAAAAGGGATTCTATATCAATCCGATTACTGGACAATATAGCTTCATTCCTTTATAGAAAGTGTAATAAGATAGCAGTTGTTACCGAAGCGATTAGAGATAATCTGATTCGCAATAGAGGTATCCAATCTCATAAAATTATGGTTGTTGAAAATGGTGTTGAAACGAATTTATTCAGCCCCTATTTCCATAGAAATGTAATAAAAGGGCAACTTGGTCTAGAGAGAAAGTTTATTGTCTCTTACATAGGTACAATTGGTGTTTCTCATGCCCTAGAGGTTGTTCTTGAGGTTGCCAAGGTATTAAAGAATAAAATAGAGAATCTCATTTTTCTCATTGTTGGAGAGGGTGCCGAAAAAGAGAGATTAATTAGAATAAAAGAAGAACAAAAACTAAGTAATGTTGTATTTTTTGATAAACAGCCCAAAGAGAGAGTGCCACTTTTCATAAATGCCTCGGATGTTTGCCTCGTGTTGCTTAAGAAAACGGAGATTTTTAAAACAGTTCTCCCATCCAAAATGCTCGAATTTATGTCCTGTGGCAGGCCTATTATACTCGGAGTTGATGGGCAAGCAAAAAAGATTCTAGAAGAGGCAAATTGTGGGATATACGTTGAGCCCGAGAACATTGAGGCTTTATCTAGGTTAATTTGTAGGTTTTATGAGAATTCTCTTTTGAGAAAGGAGCTAGGAGATAATGGAAGAGATTACATACTCAAACGGTTTTCTAGGGAGAAAAAGGCCTCCGAATATCTCAATCTACTGGAGGATTTAGTACAAAATGGATAAATTGAAAGTCCTAACAGTTGTTGGTGCTCGCCCTAACTTTATGAAGGCGGCTCCAATAGTTAGTGAGATGAAAAAGCGCTCGAATTTAGAACCATTACTCCTTCATACAGGGCAGCACTATGATGATGAAATGTCTAAAGTATTCTTTTCCGATCTTAAGCTCCCTAAACCAGATGCTTATCTTGGTGTAGGTGGAGGGAGTCATGCAGAGCAGATTGCAAAAACTATGATAGGGGTTGAAAGTTTTCTCAAACAGGTGCAACCCCACTTAGTGGTATTGGTGGGGGATGTCAACTCAACTCTGGCATGTGCTATAGTGGCTTCTAAAATGCATATCCCTATAGCCCATGTGGAAGCAGGGTTGCGAAGCTTTGATAGAACTATGCCCGAAGAGATAAATCGAATCGCAACAGATGCGCTTTCGGATCTGCTTTTTATAACAGAAAAAAGTGCCTATAAGAACTTAAAAAGGGAAGGAATACCAAATGAAAAGATATTCTTCGTAGGTAACGTCATGATAGATACCCTCTATGCCTTTGTCGAAGAGGCAAGAAAAAGGCCTACATTAGATGAGCTAGGCTTAACGAGGAAAGAATACGCAGTTCTTACCCTCCATCGCCCAAGCAATGTAGATATAAAAGAGAATTTATATCAAATAATAAATGCTATAGAAGAGATCCAAAAAAGGATTAAGATCGTCTTTCCTGTTCACCCTAGGACATTATTTAGACTCAAGGAATTTGGATTGGAGGAAAGGGGAAAGAGGCTGGGAAATCTACTACTAACTGAACCTTTGGGTTACCTGGATTTTATTAACTTAATATCTAATTCTAAATTGATTCTTACAGACTCCGGCGGTGTTCAGGAGGAGGCTACAGTTTTGCAAATACCATGTCTCACTTTAAGAGAAAATACTGAGAGACCGATTACGACAACAAAGGGTACTAATATAATAGTGGGAACAGACCATGAAAAAATTATTACCGAGGGTATAAGAGCCTTAAATGGAAAGGTCAAAAATGGCAGAGTACCTAAACTATGGGATGGTGAGGCATCGAAGAGAATAGTTGAGGTATTAGAAAGATGGAGCGCCATGAATAAATATATAAGAATAAAACCATTAAGCATGAGGGTTCCGGTGTCAAAAGAGCCATCATACAAACGCATATTTGACATTCTTTTATCAACTCTGGGGCTTATCGTCTCACTGCCGGTCTGGGTGATTTGCACTATTGCTATTTGGTTGGAGGATAGGGGACCGATCTTTTTCAAAGATACTAGGGTCGGAAAGGGTGGAAGGCTATTTACTGCCTTTAAGTTCCGATCTATGCGTCCGGACGCCGAAAAAGAGATTATGTCTCTTCAGGCAAAAGAGGATGATCCGCGTATAACGAAGGTAGGTAGAGTCCTGCGTGCAACGGCTTTAGATGAACTTCCTCAGTTGCTGAATATAATAAAAGGGGATATGAGTTTTGTCGGACCGAGGGCTTTAAAGCCTATAGAAATCGAATTGGACTCTAAATACGAATACGGAAGAATAGAAGAAGTTCCTAATTATTCACTTCGTACATCCATCCGTCCCGGACTAACAGGAATTGCCCAGATCTATGCCCCTAGAGATATAAATAGAAGAAACAAGTTTCGCTATGACGCTATATATGTCAAGAACATGGGCTTCTTGCTGGATATAAAACTGATTCTTCTGTCATTTTGGATTACATTTGCAGGAAGGTGGGAAATTAGAGGAGATAAGCTCAGTCCTGTATTGGCAAAGAAACAGACCAAAAAAATAAATTTAGAGAAAGAGAAACCCATAGTGGAGAAGAAGCTCATTGGCCAAATCCTTTTAGAGGCACGTATTATAAACGAGGAGCAATTAAAGGAAGCTCTGGAATATCAGAAAATAAGTGGGGGCAAAATTGGGGAAAATTTGATCAAGAAGAGTTACATTTCTGAGTCGGTACTAAAACGCTTTTTAGAGAAGCAATTGGTAATAAACGGAGGACAGTATCAATCTCTGTAGGGGCTTCGGTTGTTTAGAGGTTTTTTAAAGCTTGTGCTCGAAAGATAAGAGGTAATTTAACAACATGTATATAATACCAACATAGAGGTAGCTACCTCTATGTTGGTTCAATTATTAATTACCTCCAGTTTGCCTGCTGTCTTAGGGGAATTCATAAGCCCCTATATCGCAAATCCCCTCTTGTGGTCTGGGCTGATTGTCAAGGTCAAAAGTAGAGCACTGGTTATTATTTCCCCTATTTCTGGCAGGAGATCCGCTCTGGATGTGGTAATCACCGCCGTATAGGTTTACAAAAAGTGGATTGGCGAGTATTCCATTGGTGTCCCAGCCGGTCAAAGACTTATACTGGGCATTAAAATCGCTCTGATAATTCCCATTATAGATCCACGGGGTTTTGCTGGAAACGTACCATAGATTATTGTTAAGTATACTGGCGGCAGCTGATGTGCCATCTCGAACAATTATAGTATAGACAGGGATTGTGCGGTTATACCAAGGTACATTATATGAAGATTGCGCGGCATAGAAGATGTTGTTATACACCTGGTTCTGAGGATTAGTAGCTGTTGCATATTGAATTTGCAGTAGTGAGGCATATTCACCATATGGGCTTGGAGCCGTGGGTGTAGGGATGCCAGTAAGTACTACGGTGTTATTTCTATATCTGTTACCGAGATAGGCCTTGGAGATTTCCCAACCCCCGTACTGGTTATTAACGAGTAGGTTATTCTCAATTAGCGTATTGCTCTCAACCTGTGTGCAACTATTCCCACCCCAGATATGCATGCCAAATCCGTGATGGTCGTGAATATAGTTACGCCTTACTGTTACACTCTTCATTGTACAGCTTGAATCGCTTGTGTCGCCTCCCAGGTACATTCCATGACAGAACTTGTGATAGACAGGACACCCCTTTGGTATAAGGCCGTTGCTATCTATTTCGTTGTCCACTATGTAAATGTCACTGCCGTATGCAAAACTGATACCATCGGCTAGGTTATGGTGTATATGGTTATTCCTTATAGTAATATTATTGCTGTATAGACCCCTTATACCCCACCAGCCGCATCCCCTTATCTCAAATCCATCAATTATCCACCAATTGCTATAGAAAAGTGCGATACCATTTTGATTTATGGCAGGGGTAGGGTTTGCGCTCTGCCAACCACCGTTGGTGCAATCTATAATTGGGGTGTGACCCGGATAGGCTATTAGTGTAATCGGACTTTGCTGAGTTCCACTCTTCCAGCCGAGGTTTGCAACTGGATTGTTTGAGAGGTTA
>PSLL01000069.1:0-5659 GCA_040289575.1 Candidatus Dadabacteria bacterium
GAGCGTGGTCGTGACCGGATGGAACCCTGGTACCGCCATGCCGTTGCGCCGGAAGCCGAAGTGCAGCTCCCGCCGCAGCACGCGGAAGCGCGCGGGAGTAGTAGGACAGGGGAGCCGAGGGGTCGAAGTAATCAAAGACGGTGCTCGTGAAGGCCCGGCGATGCGTGGGGTCGCTCCAGGTGTACAGACCGCAGCTAAAGTGCGGCCCCCAGATATGGACCAGCGCCCCATGCTTGCACACTCGCCAGATCTCTTCCATGGCATCTACAAGGGAGTCCACGTGCTCCAGCACATGGCTGAGATACACCACATCGGCGGTATTCTCTTTGAACGGGAGTCTTTCCACAGTGCCAACGACGTCGACGCCGCCAACCCGGGCGACATCAACGCCAATGGAGCCAGGCACCTTGTTCCTGCCGCATCCGATGTCGAGGACTACCATCTGATATCCTGCCCGTTTGTACAATGCTGTCCAAGCACCCGTGCTATCTATACACTCTTTACTAAGATACATGCCATGTACGTGCTCTATGAGAATAAACACCACATGACATGCCGTCGACGCCGGCCACCTCGGAGACACATCGGCACGGGTTGAGACGCTCACGCGGCCCGTTCTCCATCCCGCTAAGATCATTCCATGTACCTGTTTCAGCAGAAGCAGTGAACCACGGGAGTTACCATGGTCACCAATCCCTTAGTAAGCATAATTGTTCCAAACTATAACGGTCTGCGCTGGCTTGGGCCATGTCTTACTACTATTACCGCGCAAACGTATCAGCCCATCGAGATTATTGTTGTTGATAACGCCTCAACGGATGCTTCGTGTGAATTCATTCGTGCAAACTTTCCAGGGGTTCGCATACTGCGCTTGCCGCAGAACTGCGGCTATGCAGGCGCGAACAATCACGCAGCTCGCGCAGCCCGCGGGGATTTTCTCCTCTTCCTCAATAATGATACGAAGCTCGCTCCTAACGCGGTAGCTGAGCTGGTCACGGCCCTACTTCGGGATCCGAAGGCAGCCATTGCCGCGCCACGTATCACCGACTACGACGGCACCGCGCCAGGGACGTGTGGCATGAGCCTCGATATTTTCGGATATCCTTACGCCCCGGCAGCTGGGGAATCGCTCTTCTATGCTGACGGCGCGGCATTCCTCATACGACACGATGTTTTTGAAGCACTTGGCGGCTTTGATGAAGACTACTTTCTATTTTATGAGGACATGGATTTATCTTGGCGGACATGGCTTGCCGGCTATACAATTATACCCGTATCAACTGCTCTAGTCAATCACTACGGTAGCGGATCGGCACCGGGCGGCCGTATAAAGGAGGGCACTTTTGCTACGACCCCGCAGCGCCGCTACTTGGGGGAACGCAATCGGCTTACTAATCTACTCAAGAACTTTGGGTTCCGCACCCTCATCTGGATTCTTCCATGCTACATAGCTATGACCGCTGCGGCCGCCCTCCTCCTTGCTGCCACCGGCCGGTGGCAGCTTGCGCTCGCCTATCCCAAAGCGTATTGGTGGAACGTGACACACCTCCGCCGGACCATGTACAAGCGCAGCGGTGTTCAACAGTCCCGCAAAGTACCGGATAGGGAGATTATGTCACGGATGCACAAAGGAAGTGCTGAATTCGCTTTATTGCAGTCGCATGGCTTGCCAAGGGTTCTCTGAGCTCGATATCACAGTAATGCATCCTGCTGCATCAATACATCACATGTCTGAAAACCGCAGGTCATGAAGATCCGCCATTCGACCAAAAACGGCATACCTCTCTGCAAGAAGCAATGGCTGCAACTCAGCGTACCTCTGAGCACGTCAACTGGGCGACAAACCTGCTGAATTGCCATGCTCCATACCCTATCGCTATGAGGAATGCAATTGCACCCCCAACTACATAGCCTTGATGCTCCTCAGCGAAGGATCCACGCGCAGCTGCTACATTTACTTCGAGGTCAAGCTCAACCTCTCGAAGTGTGATTACCACCCCTGGAGGAACGCGCAGCAAGAGCACCGTCTGTTCCCGTATCTGCTCTAGCGGGACACGCACAGCCACATCTCTAGACGGTGATGGCACTGCAGGCAGACGCTTAGCCACTTCCTGATTGACCAGCACATCGATGGACTGGGAGCCTAAGAAAAGCACATCATAACCGCTCTCTGATTGCTCAAGTGCCAACAGGCTGGTCTCTGATGTATTGCATAGATCTTCTTCCATTTTACTTTTATACAAGGTGATGTACAAGCCATCCCACTTTGCGATGAGATATCTGATGTAACGATTTGCTCACATGTACTTGAACATGTTCGTAAAGACCTTGCTGCCTACGATGAGTTATACCGCATCGCAAGAAAAGGTGGGATCATTTTTCTAGGCTTGCCATATAAAGGCAGGCACGGCAGCAGCCTACACTACCGAGAATATGATGAGAAAATGATTGCGAGATTTAAAAAGAAAGGGAGAGTGCTGTTGTTTAGAAAGTTCGGAGGAATTCCACTTCAGTTAATACTACAGTTGATAGCATTTGTTGCGGGGCATTGCCAGCAAAGGACAGTAGCCGATAATATGCTTGTCAGGCTGGCGGAAAATCTGGATAATGCAGTAAACAGGAGCGTTAGGACATGGTACCATAAAGTAGGCGTGCCCGCACTTTTAGCGTTCAGCGTTATTGACGATCAAGTGGGAAAGGCGACAGCAGCACCTATGGAAGGATGGTTGGTCATTCAAAAGGAGTAACGCTAGTATTCAGGGTACTGGCCCGTAAGCGCTGCTGCTACGGACAGAGCATTTGGTCTTCGAAAAGCAAGCTCAAAGGACGATGAGCCAGAGGTCGATGAGCGCGCTCTCGCCTCTGTTTCAGTCATGAGGACATGGTCTGAGCAGACTTGAACGAGCCGTAGATGGTCCAGGAAAGTGCGATGAGCACGCTCATGACCGTAACAAGCAACCCTAAGACGAAGACCCGTTGTGGAACATACTCGATAAGGAGTTCATAGTCTCCATATTTATCGATCAGCCACGTGTTCGCGTAGCCATCAGCCACGAAATGGTTCGGCTCTGGTACAGTAGGTGCCAGCCATCCATAAAGTACTGCCCGTGACAAAAACAACACCTGTCCGCCTAGTTCACGTACGCCGGTCAGAGAAAAGTCTCGCGGCTCTTTTTTATTATCCTCCCACCAGCGGCCACAGCATGGCTGACGTACGATATGGACCTTCCAGAGCGGGTGGTACGCTTCCTGTAGAACCAGTAGGACCGGACCCGGTGCACCCTCCACCCTCACCCGGTAGGCTGCCGGATTGAGCATCTGGAAGATTATTTGTCTGGGCGGGCGTAGCTCAACGGTAAGAAAATCACTTATCACTTGCTCTCTCCCAGGTGCCTGCACGGTAACCTCCCCCAGAGCCCCGAAGTCGTCTCCCTCCGTTGTCTGCTTCTCCTCCAGTACTGCAAAGCCAGGGGAATTCGCAGCGAAGCTGTCCAGCCTGAGCCCACGGACCGAGGTAGCAGCAAAGATGCGCGGCCGAACCCACACCTCTGGTACATGATAAAGCTCTAGTGCCCCGAAGACTTGCTCTGGCTGCATACCCCACCTAACCAACCTCTGCCGGATATGCTCCAGCCGGGGATCAGGCTCCGGGGACCCAAGTGGCAGCACCCGGCGATCCGCCAAGTCATTCTGCACTATCAGGTACTCTATTCCTAGCCGTCCAAGACGTCTCAACCACGCTGCTGCCTCGACATTTTCTGATGGCAAATCCTCAATTTGCTTATACACTTCCTCTACGGCAGCACTATATCCAGGAGTTACATCAATATATCCCCACCTCCTTCGCACTGTGGCTGTACCGACAATACGGTCTGGCAGAAAACCATCAACAAAATATGCTCCCCATGTGTAGGGGACTAAATAAAAACCGCTGCTTGGTAATAGCAACACTTTCCTACTAGCATATTCAGAAATATACTCCGCGAAACTCAGCCAATAATTAGGAATGCGAACATATCCACTTGGAATCAAGCCGGTGCCTTCCGCTAGCATGGAACTAAAAAGGAGAGGAAAACTTGAAATTGTACAAGCAACTACAAGAACAGGAAGTAATGTTAGCCTACTAACTTTTGGAATATATGTAAACGAGCAAATGACTATATCTATAGAATAACCAATAAGAATCGCTATAAATAATGTTATAAAAATAGACAGTTTCGAGTATGGTTCTCGTAGCAGCCATATCCCAGGAATATACGAATAGAGCCATTGGTTGACCTCGCTCCATGGCTCATGCAGCCCTTTGCTCACGAAAAACAATCCACACAAAATGATACCAATTATCGCAAAAACACGGCGATCAAAATAACTACGTACCATCAAAAACGAGATAATCATAAATATACTTGGTGCGAGCATAAGGATCTGCAGAAAAGGCGATGAGTACAGCATAATAAAACTAAAATACTCTGGTCGCCACGCCCAGGATGGATTTAGTTGAAACAGATTTAAGAAGCTGCTTCTTGCATGAGTCCACGACCATTGCAACACATCAATTGTTGCAATGATCTGCGCTTTGGGTACAAGTGTAAATGAAAAATAATACAACACACTGACCGATAGCCACCATGTACTGGTTAATAAGGTAACAAATAATAATCCAGTAGTCGATAGAAAAAGTCTCCATTTCATTTTCGAGGTAACTATTCTTCCAGCTGCAAAAACAACAATGCCGAAATAGGATACGATAAGTTGTGGCAAATTTATGGTAGCATATGAACCGCCGACTGACGCGCTAACGGCAAAGCCAAGCGCTAGCCAGCGTGCCTGCTGCGATCGATTCGCCTCAACAGCGCGACAGAAGTCTATATAGATAGCTAGTAGTAACGGAACAAATACACGGAGCCATAGAACAGCAGCGGGGGAGTTAATGATCCAATCGAAGTTAAACGTATAGAAAATTCCAGCAGAGAGTGGCAGGAATAGTCGCCCGGGGAAAAGGCGCGTCGCAAGATAGGCTGCGGTCGCAGCCGCGGCTCCGTGATAGGCTGCTTCCTCGAGGGCCTGCATTGTACCTACCGGCAGCCCGAGGAGGTGACCGGCCTGCCATAACAGTCCCACTATCGCATAGGCTGGCCACACTGCAGGACCCCCGTTACTGCCCAGATCCCATGTGAACAAATCGAACAAGAAGCGTCGAGGGGTTGGCCACAGCGGCACAAGGTCACCACGCGCCCACATGCCGTTCGCCGCTAGGCGCGCGGCGAGAAAGACGGCAAAGACCGTCACGCTAAGGAATACGAGGGAAAGCCCACATGAGCGCTCAGAGGAAGAGGGCTTCGGCTGCAGGCAGGACATGCGCCGTGGAAATGCTACTCGTAGATGGGTGATCACTGGGTGGTGACGGAATCCGGAGCGTCTAGTCCCGCAGTATGCACTGTTGCCCCTAGGTGTGTCACTCCTCCCGAACAAAGTGCAAGACTGGCTGCAAATTGTTTACATGTTTTACTCCACGTCAATGTCTTGCTCCATCGCCACGCTCCTTGCCGTATTTGCGCATACAATACAGGCTCACGCCAGAGCATTTCGATACCTTGTAGAAGGCACCGCGGTGTGTTTACCTCGCACACATAGCCCGTCTGCAGATGCCGTGTGGAGT
>PSLL01000070.1:0-5606 GCA_040289575.1 Candidatus Dadabacteria bacterium
ATATTACGACAGGTCAGCTTTAAGCTTGGCTGAAAGATTCGGAAATAAGAGCGAACAAAATAATGATTAAATGCTGTGGCCGGGCATACTCACACCGCGCGCGGGGCAAGGTAGAAGAGGGGTGGGAAATTTTCTTGGTAGTGGAGGAGGTACGCTATGATTTTGAGGACCATCCGAGGTACGCCGACGACTTTGTCCGCGATCTGTTAAAGCTGATGATAATCTCCAAGATGAACTCGACAGTGCGCAACAGGCAGTCACGGGAGTATTTCACGGCGCTGGTCTCGCAGGTGGAAGGCGGCGAGGCAAGCGTGGTCAAGTACGGCCAGCCCCTTCTCTATATCAAGTACCGCGACGTACAGTTCACCGACCAGAAGGTGACCTCGCAGTTCGTGCGCACCTGCAACGCGATAGACGTGACGATGGAGTCGGTTTTTGGCGAGTTCGTCAAGACGTTTGACAGCCTAGCGTCGACCTCGCAGAGCAGGGTCAGGTGGGGCGTTGTAAAGGACGACGGCAAGCCTGACCCGATGTTTGCGCTCCTTGACCTTTTCGTGGGGGCGGTGGGCCGGCTCACGTCGCTCGACCCTTCAAGCCCAAACAGCCTTGCCGGCAAGCGCTTTGGCATCAGAAACGCCAGCATGTCTCGCAAGTCGCTGCATATTGAATTTCTTGTGAACGGCCAGCTCAACATTCTGGAATTGAACCCCGCCGCAAAAAAGAAGGAACAGATGGTCGAGCTCTTGTTTGGAAGCTCGGAAGAGGCAAAGGCTATAGCCGCGCTCATGAGGCAGTAGATAGATAAACTACAACAGGGCGAGAAACTCCCGACTATGTAACAGAACTTTGTATCGCTATTCTCCCGCCGTGGCTGTGCACGGAATCATCAAAATATAAGCAATCATTGCATTCCCAATTGACTGGTTCATAGCAATTGCTACAGATTTTCGTTACGGAGAGTTCCTGACCACATTGTCTGCAGCTTCTTTTGTTATAGCAAGTCGTTGGGTTACTCATCCCGTTGCCCGCTCATCTCCTATGCTGCCTGAATGCCGCGAGCCTTTTCCTTGCTTTCCCATGAAAAGTCCGCGTCACTCCGGTACTGGCGTTGTAATCGAATGCATATCTCATTATTGAAAATGGGAATTGCTTCTATGGCATTTTTGGAGCAAGACGGGCATGCCTCAATCGTCGATTCATTGTCAAGGGATGACGCACACCAAAAGCATTCGTTACAGATGATAAAATTCGTGCGCTCGGCTATTTTCTCTGTTGTTATGGTAGGTGCGTTAAGCATAGTATATTATTGTAGGTGGCACACAGGATTTATTCATCTTCAAATGCGCCTGTAAAGCGCGAAATATGCGGTTCCTGCATAGAGACTACAACCATATTGACTGCACAGGACTGTAAACCTTCTTTCTGGCATCGTCAAGGCTGCTTCTTTCCATTATCAGTCCTTGGCTCTTGAGCTCGTCTATAGCGCTTTGAACAGTCCTCCGGGGCAGCCGCGTCATTTCCATAATTTCTACTTGGTCTATTGGATGCTTCATCCTGATTACAAAATAGACAAATTTTGCTCCCGGTCCTCCTTCTGGTTCTTTGCGCATATAGGATACCCCAAAAGATGCCTTTGTGGGAAATCCTCTCCTCTGCGATTCTATTGAGGACACTGCATCGATGTGGATCTCTGCAAGATTCACCCTCTGACCAAATTCTGCAATGAGGGCAGACTGCTGATGCTCAAGCGGCGCTTCAAAGATGAAAGCGTTGGGAGGGAATTTTGCTGTAAGCGCCCCTACAAAGTTCCACTTGATTGCTCCTTTTTCATCATATATCCCGACGTTGACGCCCTCATTGGCTTCAAGCACAACCTTGTCCGAACCCAGCTTGACAGCCTCTTCTACCTTGGCAGTCAGAGAATCTATGGATAGCTGGTGGCGAGGATCTTTCTTGCCCACCTTCCATTGAACATCAAGGTTCTTGGCCAAAATAGTGTCGGTGATCTTTTTCTTTTGCTCAAAGGTCAGGTCAAGGCTGTTCTCTCCAATTTCTATAATATCAAACTCCACTGCAGCTGCTGCAGCTACAAATTTTTCAAAGGCATTTTCTGTTACCATGTATTCAGAAATGGTACTGCCGGTGGAGACTTTTACACCAAGGCCTTGATAGAATTCTATCTTTTTCTTCAAAACCTGCTCTGGAAGCAGAAGGGGAAGGACGCCATAGATCTTGACTACGTCGACAAAAGGAGCTATTGCTTCAAAGTTTTCTTTATCAACGCCTTGCAGCTTGTCAATGATATGGGTTCTTCCCTCCTTTCGCGGTTTTTTGTTATCTATTCTGTTCTTGGCATAATCCCCTAACAATTCTGTACCTGCATATGCAGTTTATGCGCCTATTTTGAACTTGCTAACTGTGCGGATTCTGCACTTTGACTTAATTTTCTGCTAGGAATTTGCACCTATCCTGCATTTTTTGCATCTTCAAGAGCAGTATTAACTCCGACAGCCGGCAAATCAATGCATATGAACAACAAGCTAAAGTTTGGCATCGCTGCGGCTATAGTTGCCGCGGTCATTGCCACGTCGGTACCGCTACTGGCGACATCGGCTGGCAAGGCAAACAACAACGCAACCAACAAGAATCCAACGACTGCGGCGGTTGAGTCGGCACAGCAGAAAACAGTAAGGATAGGATACTTTCCAAACCTCACTCACGCGCAGGCAGTCATAGGGCTTGGAAATGGCGACTTTCGGAAGGCTCTAGGAAGCAATGTGGAAATTAAGACCCAGATCTTCAACGCCGGCCCATCTGCCATAGAAGCGCTCTTTGCAAACCAGATAGACGTAGCTTACATCGGTCCGAACCCCACAATCAATGGTTACATCCAGTCCGAAGGAAAGGGGCTGCGCATCGTGTCCGGAGCTGCGAGTGGCGGCGCGTCCTTTGTTGTAAGAAACGATGCAGGAATCAATTCGATAGCCGACTTTGCAGGCAAGAAATTCTCGTCGCCTCAGCTGGGCAACACGCAGGATGTTGCATTGCGCAAGTACCTTCTTGACAATGGGTACAAGACGAAAGAGAATGGAGGGAACGTCGAGGTACTGCCTGCGTCAAACGGAGACATCTTTACGTTGTTGGTAAAGAAAGAGATCGATGGCGCATGGGTTCCAGAGCCATGGGTGGCCAAGAACATAAGGGAGGCAAACTCACACGTATTTCTTGATGAGCGAACTCTGTGGCCAAACGGAGACTTTGTAACAGCGCATATAATCGTGCGGACAGAGTACCTGAAACAGAACCCCGATGTCATAGAAAAGCTAATCAAAGCACACATTGACGAAACAAACTGGATAAACTCGCACCCTGACGAGGCCCGCCTGGTTTTCAACGAACAGCTGAAGGCCCTTACCGGCAAGACTATTCCCGATGATGAATTTAAAGACGCTCTGTCTCGACTGAAGCTGACATATGACCCCATAAAGGCCTCGCTATTTGAATCGGCCAATGCGGCCTACGAGATAGGCTTCTTCAAGGAAAAACCGGACCTCTCGGAGATCTATGATTTGGATATTCTGAACAAGGTTCTGCGAGAAAGAGGGTTAGCCCAGATTATGTAACCCTTCTCTCCTCCCTCTCTTCCGTCTCTATCTCCTTCTCCCAATCTTTTTCCTTAACCCACCTGCAGTCGTCGCACAAGCTTTTGTAAATCTCGTTATGACTGTATAATTTCACTGTTCTAACAGACAATGCGAGCTCTTTCAATTGTGCCAAATTGGCATCAAACCCGCAAACGTTGCATCATTGATGTGGGTTATATCTGCTATACACACGACACGCTATGTAATGGCTCAGATCGAACAGATGCATGGAAAGAAGGTAATTCTGCAACTGACAGAGGTTTCCAAGACCTTCTCACAGTCAGAAAAGAATGGGGCTGGTAGTAGTCCACGCCACCACAGCGTGTTGAATAGGCTAAGCCTGAGCGTTAGAGAAGGCGAATTCGTTACGATAGTGGGGCCCTCTGGATGCGGCAAGAGCACCCTTTTGAACATAATAGCAGGTCTGGATACACCTGATTCTGGCTCGATTTCTGTCAAGAAGGATAGCAAAGATGCTGAAAAAATAGAGGGGGTTGTTGTCATATTTCAGGAAGGCGCCCTCTTTCCTTGGCTGACAGTCAGGGACAACGTCGAGTTTGGGTTAAAGATTGCTGGTGTTCCAAGAGAGCAGAGAAAGCGCGTCGCCGGCCATTTTCTGGAACTGGTTCGTCTAGCAGAATTTGCAGACGCCTTTGTGCACCAGCTCTCCGGCGGCATGAAGCAGAGGGCCGCCATCGCCCGGGCGCTGGCGCTCGACCCGCAGATCCTGCTGATGGACGAGCCGTTTGCAGCCCTCGACGTGCAGACACGTGAGGTCCTGCACGAACAGCTGCTCCAGATACACAGGTCGACAGGCAAGACGATACTGTTCGTCACGCACAATATCAATGAGGCCATCCAATTGGGAGATCGTGTCATACTCCTTTCGCCATATGTCAGAGGCATAAAGAGGGAAATTGTGATAGACTATCCAAAACCCCGCGACGTTGAAGGTCCGGAAGTAGGCGCGATCCGTAGAGAACTTTTGAGCGAGCTACAGGAGGATTTCAGATTTGCAAAAAACCATTCTTGAAGCGAGAAGGAAGCGGGAATACCGCATAGATACAACAGACATTGCCAACACTTTTCTTTTCCTGTCGGCGTTTGTAGGAATCTGGCAGCTCGTCTCGAACATCGGAATCTTTCCGTCTGTTCTTATGCCCACTCCTGCAAAGGTAGCATGGACTATCGCTCACCTAGTGACTGATTCTTCTCTGATTGTCGGCATGGGTGTAACCATGTGGAGACTTCTTGCAGGCTTTGCAATGGCGGTTGGGATAGGCGGCACCGTTGGATTGACTATGGTAAAGTTTCAGGGCTTTGGAAAAACTATGAGCTCCTTTGCTGTAGGGCTGTTAACCTTCCCGAGCATTGCATGGGTGCCTTTCTCGATATTGCTGATAGGGTTCAACGATCTGGGCATATTCTTTGTAGTGGTCATGGCATCGGTTTTTTCTGTAATGACATCGACCTATGGCTCAATCCGCAACGTGCCGCCAATATACATACTGGCGGCCAAGAATATGGGGGCGAAGGATTTTGCGTTGCTCTGGCATGTGATGATTCCTGCGGCAACCCCATCGCTCATCATGGGCATCAGGCAGGCCTGGTCATTTGCATGGCATGCTTTGATAGGGGCAGAGATACTGATAACCACCCTCTATGGACTGGGTCACGTGCTCCACGTGGGAAGGGAGTTCAACGATATGAGCCAGATAATCGCGGTCATGATAACCATCTTTGCCATAGGTTTGCTTGTTGATAGACTGGTGTTCATGAGGCTTGAAGAAAAGGTGAGGGCGAGGTGGGGATTGAACCAGCACAATGCATAGTAGTAGATACTACATACGATATTAGTCCCGGTCTGATCGCGTCTCGCTATTCAACAAAATTGAAAGAAAGATAATTGAGGCTTGGGCATAATTCCTGATTCATATTTTTGACAACGTCGATTGATGAGTA
>PSLL01000071.1:0-3553 GCA_040289575.1 Candidatus Dadabacteria bacterium
TGTTTTTATCCAATGGAATGTTCAAGCAAAATCGCCCATCATCTTTCAAAAATTCGAAACATCTGAATAGCCAAGCACGAGTAAACTCCAAATATTCAGGATAGGAAATATAGTCCCGATGGGAGTTGTATTGAATGTCAACATTGTAAGGTGGTGAAGTAACAATCAAGTCTATGCTATTCGGGGAGATAGCACGAGTGGTTAAAATATCATCGTTGAAGATGACGACTTTATCACTGGAATAGAATACGTGTGAT
Source organism: Candidatus Dadabacteria bacterium (assembly GCA_040289575.1). Classification (GTDB taxonomy): domain Bacteria; phylum Desulfobacterota_D; class UBA1144; order Nemesobacterales; family CSP1-2; genus PSLL01. The sequence goes on from PSLL01000071.1 coordinate 258, forward strand.
TTTTCCAACGGAAATACTCCTTTTGTCGTAATTATACACCGCCTTGTCTGTCTGCCCAACTTATCATTATACAGGATGGGGGTATTTATGAGACCGCTTCTAATACATAGTCATAGAGGTTAGTGCATTAGGGCGGTTTACGAACTGCTCCTGCAATGAATGCACAAGCGTCTCGTAGTGATATGGCGGACTTGCCATTAATGATTGAAAACATGAAAACGGTGCATATATTTCAAATATGAAACGAAATTTTCAACTTATATCAAACGATAACCTTGCCCCTGAGGCTAGAGCCTCTGAGCCTGTCCATCCTTCCGATGATCACCTTCTGGATGCCTATTCGCAGGCGGTCGTCAGCGTATCGGAGAAGGTCAGTCCATCGGTTGTCAATATTGATGTTCGTCACAGACTAAGGGGTCATCAGACAAATGATCCGCGCCTCCCTCAAGAGGTACCCGGAAGCGGCTCCGGTTTTATATTCACGCCGGATGGATTCATTCTTACCAATAGCCACGTAGTCCATAATGCGACCAAGATTGGGGTTACTCTCTCCGATGGCCTCCACGTTCAGGCAGACCTAGTAGGAGATGATCCCGACACGGATTTGGCGGTAATAAGAATTGACGCGCCGAACCTTATCCCCGTTCAATTGGGCGATTCTAAATCAGTAAGGGTAGGGCAATTGGTGATTGCCGTTGGTAATCCTTACGGTTTTCAGTGCACAATAACTGCCGGAGTAGTGAGCGCTCTCGGGCGATCGCTTAGGTCAATGTCCGGCAGATTGATTGATAATGTTATACAGACCGACGCAGCCCTCAATCCGGGGAACTCAGGCGGTCCGCTTGTCACATCGCGGGGAGAGGTGATCGGTGTCAATACGGCAGTCATTTTGTCTGCGCAGGGCCTGTGCTTTGCCATTGCAATCAACACGGCGAAGTTTGTCGCCGGACGGCTCATAAAAGATGGCAGGATCAGACGCAGTTATATAGGCGTAGCGGGACAAAACGTTCCGCTCCATCGCCGTCTTGTGCGTTTCTATAATCTGCCTATCGAGAGCGGCATTCTCGTTCTCTCGATTGAGAAAAACAGCCCTGCTGAAAGAGCGGGTCTTCTCAAAGAGGATGTAATAGTTGGTTTCAATAACCAACCAATCTCAAGCATTGATGACCTCCACCGGCTCCTTACGGAAGAGCAGGTCGGGGTGAAATCCACCCTTTCTGTAATTCGTCGCTCTGAGAAGATGGCTCTTGATATAGTTCCGGAGGAATTTAAAGCCAGAGCCGATTAGCAGTGCTGAATTATCTTCTCTAGGGTTAATTGGGGCAAGCATAAGTCCTGCCACTACAGGTTTATTTGCCGTCTAGCATAGGCACAATGTCTGACGATGCAATGTTGCCTTATCCTATTATAGGTTATTTCAAAACCCTCTTGAGAGTAAGTAAAGCACAAGCAATATGAAAGAATCCAGGGTAAGTCTCAATCAATCACTTCAGATGCACTCGAATCTTTCCCCACTGCTCATCAGTTAGTTACCTCCATGACATACAGAAGAAGGTTCTGAGATGAAATCTAGTATAAAAACGACAAAGGTATTGAAAGTATTTTAAATTTATCTAAAAGAGTTGGCGGAGGGTGAGGGATTCGAACCCCCAAGTCCTTTCGGACGCCGGTTTTCAAGACCGGTGCATTAGCCGTTCTGCCAACCCTCCTTTATTAATTACGTTTGATGGAGAATTTCTTAAGCCCTCTTAGCTACAGCTATGCGTTAAACTCTCAAGTGCATCACATCTTTAGGGTGAGTATACCTCATTGTTGTTTTTATGTCACTATGCCCAAAGAGTTCTATTCACTACTACTATGGAGGCCACGCGTCTAGGGGCCATATTAAATCCGGTTCTGATTAGCCTTAGACGGTTGCCCTTATCAAAAATTACACTTTTTGTCGGTTTAATGACAAAATTTGTTGATCACCTTTGAATGAGTATAGCGAGATCTAACCTTGTAACTACCCGAGGACATTAGCACATTTGGTTACTAAACTATAAACTTAGAACAGTATTCGAAAGTGATTAAAATGTGTGTCTTAGGAACAAAAACAACACATCATACAACATAAGCAAGCAATAAGAGCCTCTTAATTATGTACTAGAGCTATCCTGGATGTGTTATGGCATAAGTATTGCAAATAGCTCAATAAGAGTCTATGAAAAAAGGAGAAAAACTGTGAACACCCCGCTTAATCTCACTAGAGAATCCATAGCCAGTATCTTTAACAGCGGTGTGGCTATTATTTACCAAGACATGCCGTCAGACCAGATCTTATCGATTGCCGATGTTGCTGCACTGGTTAGTGAGGAGATTGAGGTAAGACTAAAGCAGAGTTATATTGGACTAATGGATGACATTGACCTGTCTTATTGGGCCGATATGATCGCACGTGTTGCGGTGCTTGGCTTTATCCTGCCTACGGTGTGTGAGTACAGTCCTAATCTACAAGGGGCGATTATTGACGGTATCCTCAACAAGTTGTCTATGTGTGCAAAGCTCATATCTGATATGCCTGATGATACAAAGTAGGATAATAAAATAAGCAGGGGCAATACTTCTTCCTATTTAGCTCACCTCTTAGTTAAGACATAACAATTTTTGTCATGCGAGTCGCCGAATTTACAATAAATACTACTTTGAGGGTATTTGTAATTTAAAACAATTTAAATTCCTTATAATTTCAGAGAGTTATACTCTTATATCAATTTTTTTCTCTGGCATATATCTTGCCGAAAACTAAATCAGAAAGATCATAAGAAATGGAGAGAAAGCGATTAGGAGAATTATTTATTGAGGCCGGTTTCATCAATGGAGAAGAGCTTAGCCTTGCCTTAGACGAACAAAAAACCTCTAAAGAGAGGCTGGGCCAAATCCTGATGAGACACGGTTATATCACCTTAAGATAGTTTCTTTGAGGCTTATGAGGATTTAAGGATAATATCAAACCTTATTCAGGCCCTACATAAATCTTCCAACCTGAAAGAGGTCTATGGGGTTGCCTTAGATTTGGTTGCGGAGCTGGAAAATGTGAATATGGTTATGATTTATTTGGTAGATGAACAAAAATATGAGGCGGTGCTTCAGGCCCACAGGAACGTATCGGAAGATTATATAAAAAGAGCCGGAAGAATACCCTGTCCTGAGGGAATCACATGGAAGGTGATAAGGAGCGGTGGGATAATAAATATTGAAGATGCTCAAAAAGACCCGGAGACGGCTCCTGCTGAGAAAAACCTGGGACACCATGG
>PSLL01000071.1:3679-5539 GCA_040289575.1 Candidatus Dadabacteria bacterium
GCTGCCGCTATCTCAAAGGCAAAGCAAACTGAAGAACTTGAAAAGAACTTATCTATCCTAAGTATGATTTCTCAGACAGTTCATCAGTCTATTGATTTAAATCAAATATATGAAACCCTCTTGGGTGCAATGGGGGATTTGAAGTTCATTGATCTTATGGCTGTATATTTGACTGAGGGAGAGGGAGATGAGAGAGAGGCCGTATTACAGATTCATTGGGGGTATCCTGAGGAGTATCTAAAGAGGGCCAGCAGGATTCCGTTTGGAAGAGGGGTTACATGGAAAGTAATTGAGAGTGGAAAATCGGTTTATTATGAAGACGCATCTGATTCATCTACACCTGTGGGGTCTGCTGGGAAGGCTTTGGGAGCACGCGCGCTGTTGTCTCTTCCTGTAGAGTCTAACGGTGAGACAATAGGGGTAGTTCACTTTTCGAGTCTTGAGAAAACCTCATTTACACGTCAAGAGTTGGATTTTCTATTATCCCTGGGTAGCCAGATTGGAACGGCTATAGCGAAGGCTAGGATGTTTGAGGAGATAAAGCATCGGGCCCAGGAGCTAAGAGTCTTATATGAGAACTTGAAAGATATCCAAGAACGGCTAATACAACCAGAGAGGTTGGCTTCTTTAGAAGAGCTTGTCTCTAGTATATCGCATGAGATTAGTAATCCTCTTACTCCGATTATAGGCTATTCCCAGCGCCTATTGATGCAGACGGATTTGGACGAGCAGAAGAAACAATCTCTTGGAATAATACATTCATCAGCACACAGAGTAGGGAAAATAATCGAAAAACTACTTTTATTCTCAAGGAGATATAAACCGACAAGAGAATATGTAGATATAAATAATTTATTAGAAAAAACTATCGAGTTTAGAGACTATCAATTAAGACTAGGAAACATAGAGGTCATCAAGGACTTAGATCCAAAACTCCCTAAAACAATGGCAGACCCGCATTATCTCCAACACGTTTTTTTTAACATAATCCGCAATGCCGAACAGGCTATTGGCGATGCTCGCGGAAAAGGCAAGTTGTTAGTAAAAACAAGGGCCAGGCAAGAAGGCATAATAGAAATCTCTTTTACCGATGATGGTCCTGGTATTCCAAAGGAGATTTTAAGGAAAATATTTGATCCATTCTTCACAACAAAACCCGTAGGCAAAGAGAGGGGGTTGGGACTTTCTGTTTCTTATGGGATTATAAAGGAGCATGGTGGAGGGATTTATGCTTTAAGTGGAGGAAAAGGTAAAGGAGCTACTTTTAAAATTGAGTTACCGATTGTAAAAGAAGAGGCTGTCCTTACGGAGGAAGCAAAGATTTCAAGAGTTTCTACGGCAAAAGAGAAAAGGGTTCTAGTCGTAGAGGATGAAGTAGTAATCAATAATCTGATAAGGGATATTCTTGAAGAAGAAAGGTATAAGGTAGATTTAGCATCAAACGGAGAAGAGGCGTTGGCAAAAATCGACATAAATTCATACGATCTAATAATATGTGACATTAAGATGCCTCATATGAATGGAAAACAGTTCTATAACGAGATTAAAAAGAGACATAATAGTCTTGCAGATAGGTTTATTTTTATAACTGGTGATCCAAGTAGCCAAACAGTTGATTTCATAAATCGGACTGGAAATAGGTTCTTAGAGAAGCCTTTTAGAATTGATGAGTTCAAAAACGTATTTTATGACGCTCTTCCACAGGCATAGCGTGGTCGGGCGGTTGGCTCTTTTCTTCAATTCAGTGTTTTTTCACATAGCCAAAAGAGAGAGTAAAATGACTAACGCGTGTTTAAAAATGCTATCTATACCTCGACATCAGGGCACTCAAGCATGGACGGCATACATATCTGGGTTTTG
>PSLL01000072.1:0-452 GCA_040289575.1 Candidatus Dadabacteria bacterium
GGTTCGGGCCTCCACGACGTGTTACCGCCGCTTCACCCTGCCCATGGGTAGCTCACTTGGTTTCGGGTCTACTATACGCCACTTTGAAGGGCAGCCACGAGGCTGCTCCTACGTCGCCCATTTCAGACTCGCTTTCGCTGCGGCTTCGGGTATGACTCCCTTAACCTCGCGACGTATAGTAACTCGCCGGTTCATTCTCCAAGAGGCACGCCGTCACGCGGTCTCCCGAAGGAGACATCGCGCTTCGACTGCTTGTAGGCATACGGTTTCAGGTTCTATTTCACTCGGCTCACCGCCGTTCTTTTAACCTTTCCCTCACGGTACTTGTTCACTATCGGTCACGAAGAGTATTTAGTCTTACGGAGTGGACTCCGCGAATTCCCACAGGATTAGCGTGCCCCGTGGTACTCAGGAACACAGCAGCAGTCTGATTCGCACGCCTACGGGACTAT
>PSLL01000072.1:462-5245 GCA_040289575.1 Candidatus Dadabacteria bacterium
GAGAACCAATTTTTCTAGGCCAGGACACAGAGCCTTTCCTGAACTGTTCGGCTTAGAATCAGATTTGTCACTGCTTTGCACCGCTGCAACGGTGTGGCTGCGTCCTATTACCCCCGACTCACAACGCTTGCAGGCTTGACATGAATCAGGTTTGGACTATTCCCCTTTCGCTCGCCACTACTCGGAGAATTTCTCTTCCTCGAGGTACTGAGATGTTTCAGTTCCCCCGCTTGCCTCCAACCGAGCTATGTATTCACTCGGAGGTTCCTGGCCATTCCGCCAGGAGGGTTTCCCCATTCGGGTATCTACGGATATAACGCCTGCTGACGGCTCCCCGTAGCTTATCGCAGCCAACCACGCCCTTCTTCGGCTCTTCGTGCCAAGGCATCCACCGTACGCCCTTAGTAGCTTGATTTACAACGCGATTCGGTGTGAAGACTTGCACACACTATTCAGTTATTAAGGTTCTGAAGATCACCCTAGCTGATTAAGCTTTGCAGCCGCTAGAGGCTGACGGCGCTTGCGCGTCGGCAACCCACAGAGGCTGAATCTTGAGACAAAAAAATCGGCCAGGCTTTTCGCCAGGCCGCTTATCGCAAAACCTGTGATGACGCCAGCAATTAAATACTATTCAGTTCCCACCAGCAATTTGTTCTCTAACATACATTTAGGATTATATTCAAGTCTGCAATTTTGTCAAGATTTGAAATTTTGCTGTTATGGAGAACCCCATTTGAAATCAAGAACCTCGAAATATTCAATGACCTGATTGTCCAACTTCACTGTCCGAGATAAAGCCATACCACGATCTTTTGTAAAAACCATCTCTGTAGTCACGCGATCGTTTGGGTTGCATGTAGGATCCTCCTTACCAAATGGGTCTTTGCCACACGTGCGCGAGACCACTTGCATTAGTTTGATTCGATTAGGTTCTGATGTAGGTACCTCACGCAGTCCCTCGGACTTTGCCGTTTCTAGAAAATGCGGAATAATCCACCTAACGGGTACTGTTGAAACATTTAAATCGCCGTTTGGACCTTCGATTCGGCTTGAGTTAATCTGCTGCCCCTGAGAATTATAGGTGGTTAAATAGTGGTTTTTAAACTCAACATATGATCCAACAGAATCTCCAGAAATAAATCCTGGAGCTGCAGATCCAGGGACTACATGTTCTAAAACTTCATCCCTCCAATCCCATTTACTTCGCCAAATTAGCTTGTGGACGGAACTCAATTCCCCTACTGGTGAATTGCCTCCTTGCCGATAAATCATGGTGAATGGTGGCCAATCGCTATTAACGGCTGATCTTGCCCATGTGGGGATCGCAATGGCCAACGCCATGAGCGTCAATAAGGCAATTCCAACGACGAGAAGTCGCCATCTAGTCAACATGGCGCCTCCGAGTATGGACGTATCAACTCAGTTGACACATTGGTTTCCCAAATCCGCTCTTCTAAAACCATTTCCATTCCACAGCCAATGCTCATGCGTCATACACCAGAGAAAACCAGCATCATTGTATTGGAACTGAAATTGAACGGCAGTTCCCCAGGCTACATTATTTCGGGATACACCTGCTGTTCGCCATGGCCCGATTGGAATATTATCAAACCATTGTGAACATGCATCTGACGAAGGCACTCCACAAGCATAGGTTAAAACCCACTGGCCATTGATAGTTTCCCAATCCCGCCCAAATCGCAACCGCCATACGCTAGCACCTGTAGTGGCCTAAAAATATTGGTTCTCCCGCAGGTTTCGTGCTCATAACTAAATGGCTAAAATGGCTGAATGTCAGCTACCACGTGGACGTTCAGCATCCCAGGATTTGTTACAGACGAGATTGTTCAGGCAAGTGGAAGCATTGAGATCAAGGCTCGGCGGACAACACACGAAGCGCATTGTCCAGCATGCCAAAAGCCGTCTCACCGTGTGCATAGCTATTACGCTCGCAGACTGAAGGACTTGCCCTTTGAAGGCCAGCCGGTGCGTTTGCACCTAACTGTCAGGCGATTTCGATGCCTTAACCGGCGTTGTCGATGTGCTACGTTTGCCGAATCGATACCGGAGATCGCCGTCAAATCGGCACAACGCACGGAACGCTTCAGTCGGTCAGCACGGGCCATTGGCTTGGCGCTCGGTGGTGAAGCTGGGCACCGACTGGCGGGTTCGCTAGCACTGCCGGTTAGCGCAGACACCTTGATCCGCATCATCCGCGCTACCCCACTTCCGCTGGCGCCTGCACCACTCCGCGTCATTGGGGTGGATGACTGGGCCTGGAAGCGTGGTCATGTTTATGGCACTTTGTTGGTCGACCTGGAACGTCATCAGCCTATCGACCTACTGTCTGATCGCACCGCCGAGACTTTGGCCCAATGGTTGCAGCAGCATCCAACGATCACGATCGTCTCCCGCGACCGCTCGACTGAATACATTTCGTGGCATTTCGCTAGGAGCACCGACGGCACAACAAGTCAGCGATCGCTGGCACCTACTGAAAAATCTGCAGGAAGTGTTGGAACGCATCTTGGCACAATTGCGGGTTAGCTTGACGCCATTGGCGACAGCCCCGGTGGATGCATCTGCACCGACGATTAGACGCCCAGCATGGCGCTCTGCCGTTGCGGAAACCGAAAGGCAAGCGCAACGAAAACGCCGTCTGGAACGCTTCGAGCAGGTGCGTGCTTTGCGTAAACAAGCCATGCCGATCAAACGCATTGCCAAAACACTGCACATGAGTCGCGTGACCGTGCGCACTTACCTTAAGGCCGAAGCCTTTCCAGAGATGGCGCCGCGCCGCAGGGCGAGCCGACTCGATCCCTATCTGCCACACCTCCAGCAGCGCTGGCGGCAAGGCTGCCGCAATGCCACGCAGTTGTGGTGCGAAATACACGAACAAGGCTTCCCAGGCACCCGGCGTCAGGTTGAGAAGTGGGTCTGCGTACGACGGGAGGAACCACGTCGCTATTCCACCATGACCGACCGCCGAGGTCTGTCCACCTCAGAGGCTGCCGTGTCGCAGTTGCCAGTTCCACCCGCTGCCGACAAATTGCCCGCCCCCAAGAAATTGGCCTGGTTATTGCTCAAGACAAAGAACACCTTAGACGACTCTGAAAGTGCTCTCTTACAGCGCATCCGACAACACCCCACAGTGGCGCTCAGTTACCAACTGGCGCAACGGTTTGTCAGCATGATTCGAACGCGCGCCAGTCATCTGCTAACAACATGGCTGGTGGCTTGTGAGCGGAGCCAAGTCCCCGACTTGGTCACGTTTGCCACTGGCCTTCGCGCCGATTTTGCCGCAGTACACTCAGCCCTCAAATTGAAATGGAGCAATGGCCAACTGGAAGGGCAAGTTAATCGCCTCAAGCTGATCAAGCGTCAAATGGACGGACGTGCCAATTTCGATCTGCTGCGTATCCGTGTACTTACACCCATCTAAAAAAGCACCACTGAGCACGAAACCTGCGGGAGAACCAAATTGTTGGGTCCACTATACGTTTATAGGTATAAACAATGTCCATCAACCTGTTTTTCTCATCAGGTGTGAGCCGCACAAAAGAGACTTCTTTCCCTACTGACTTGATAGTTTTTCTAATTGTGTTAATCAGACTATCAGGATAGCTTGCTTGCACGCTAGCATGATTGCTTTCTGGTCTAACTCCTTGGCTGTGTGGGCTGAACGCCTCGGGTTTAGCATTGTTTGCTACAATGGTATTTTCGTCAAACCTTTTTTTGCTCATGAAACAATTCATCAATTAACCGCCCATAGGCCCGTGCTGCTTTGGATTGGGGAGCAAATTCAAAGATGTCTCGCTTGTTAAAATGCGCATCGCGCAAATCCGTGTTGCGGGGAACAACGGTTTTCAAGACCAGGTCGGGATAGGTTTGCCGCAGGATCTTCAGCGACATTTCACTATTGATAGTCGGATCGCTCATGGTGAACAAGTGTCCCATGATTTTGAGGGTGGGATTGAAATACTCTCTAATACCTGCTCACTGGCGGTGAACGCATTGATGGTGAGCCACGATAGCGCGGGCGGACAATCAATCAATACATATGATGTTTGGTGAATGGGTAGTGGCATCCGCTCCAAGATGGTGACATAGATCGTCTCTTCTTTGCGTATTGTCGTGTAATGGGGGAGGAGAACTTTCGAGGAATTGGCCTGGCTATCAATATCAATCAAAAGGACGCGCTTGCCTTGCCGTGCGAGTCCTGCCGAGAGCGAGATGCTGGTAGAGCTTTTGCCTGTACCGCCTTTTTGTGATGCAATCGAAACGACCATGTCCGTTTAATTTGTCAGGAGCCTAACACAGGGTAGTCCGACAAATTAGGTTACAAGATAACACATTTACCAGAATGCGCATTGCTTATATCTGTTGTCAAGGACGAAATAGACTTGGTCTCTTCGGAGTAAAAGCTCGCGCCAACTAAATACACTAAACTCGTGTCTAACTCAGATGATTACCGTAGACCACCTCGCGCTGCCTTTGCCGCGTTTAGGCCGTTTGAATTTGATTTCGTACTCAGACAATGGTATAAACAACTTAGTGCCCGTTGTTGTTGTATCCCTACGGGCCACATGCTATTACCCACTAATGCCCTTCCCCTGGGGTCAAACAATGGGGCGATGGGCAGTGTTCCATCTGTCGCCCTTTGACGTTTCTATGCCCCTGCCCTACGCGCTGCGGCGCGCCTCCCTTTGCCATCACGTTTGCGAATTAGATACGACCGTCGCACGCGATTGATACTCATCTCTCTTGCGATTCAGCCCCGCCT
>PSLL01000073.1:0-5225 GCA_040289575.1 Candidatus Dadabacteria bacterium
CCGCACTTCCTCCCAGCGCCGCGTCTTCAACCCGCAGTCTGGATTGACCCAGACCTGCTCCGGCCGCAGTTTTCTTGGTCGTTCTACTTCGTCTTTGGAAAACTAAGGTTCCTCGTTCTCCGAGAGAGCTTTCCAGCCATCATCAAACAGAAATTCGTTAGCTTGCCGTGCTGGATTACAGATCCGATATATTCTGAAGTCATCCCGTTGGGCTCTCTCTACCACATAAAGCCAATATAACTCGCCCTTCTCCTCTGCCATCTCGAACTGTGGTCGAGTCAAACGAGCAGCTGTATCTGGCCAATCTCCGGCTAAGGATTTGACCTCGATGTATCGCACGGTATTCCCAGAAGCGTCAGTCGATTCCACGTCATATCCCTCGTTGAAATGGGTCATTTCCTTAGGGTATCGGCCGCGTGACCGCTCATACTCCAGCACGCGTGCGACGCCCGCTCGAGCAACGTCGTCTCGTGTACTACTCGTTAATGAGATATCCCGGTCGTTTTGGGGAATTCTGTCGGCTTGGATTACGTATGTCCTCAGCCTGCTCCGCGATTGTGAGGAGCGCGACGGTCTTGGCAAATCTTCAGCTTGCACATGAGCGCTAGATGCTCCATGACCTTCTGAATGGAATGGATTCGGGACAGTATTGATCCTTGTGTCTGACGAGGATAGAATGCGAGAATTTTGCAAAACTCGGTCGCCGTCGCTCGTTTGTGAATCTTCAACCGGTCCTGGTGTTACGTCCGCGTTCGTGTCAACAACCCCGACGGACTTGTCTATCGGATTCACTAAACCACCAAAGCCATGCTCGAGAGAGGCGACCTTGTTTGATCGGATATGATTGTCTCCAATCGGCGAGAATCCGCAATCATCCAAAAGCACGCTTGCTTTGGTATCGGTTTCGGCCGAGAGCACATCTTTGAACGACATAGCGAGGCGTCCAGGCTCCGTTTCAGGGAACAGTGCAAGTGCCAACTCACGACCGATAGAAGGCCATGGCATTTCATCTCTGCGAAGAACGTAAAGCACGCCCTCCTCTCGGAGGTAATGAGCTTGAGCATCCTCAACATCACTAACCACAGGAGGGAAAATCTCTTTAAACCTGTATCTGATCTTGAGACCTGCAACTGATCGGCATTGCAAGCCTTGGAGAATGTCGCAAGCATGGCGAGAGTCAGTTTGTTCGGATGCTAACACTCGTTGCAGCAGAGGTAACCTTGCCAGAACTCTTTGAACCACTTCTGGGCTTTCTGTCGGATCCAGCTTCTCGACGACATCGGTGCTAACAACTTGGCTGAGAGCGCGAACGCCCGCCTGTGCCATTGCAAGCGAGAGGTCATCCCTGCGCTTGATCACCCACTCCGCCAGGCGGTCTCCAAATTTGGTCGCAAGTCCGGGCCGATCCTCGAAGAAGGTCATCTTGGGTTGTCTCAGCAGCCGCTTATCGCTTGGTATAACTTGGAGATTCTTCAGTAATGCAATTTTCTGCGCGTTAACCTCCGATTTGCGCAAGGCTTCGTTGAGGACCCTCCAGCATGCCATGATGGTTTCAAGCGTTTCGTCGGTCAAAGACTGGGACGTTAGCTCACGGTCATCCGCTATCTCCTGAAGCACGAGCAACGCATCGTCTGCGCTTGGATGCTCGCGGACTCCTAAGCGATCCATCAGCTTGCGAAATTGCAGAAAATCTGAACCAAGACGATATCGAAACCGTCCAAACGGATGGTCTCCAAGAAATGCATGCTGTGGTCGCACATACTGTCCGTTGTCAAGGAGAAGACATGGTCGGTCGGTCAGCATCGTCAGCGCAGAGTCGTCAGCGTGATCATTCAAGAACTTATAGACATCTGAGTTCAACTCTTTGCTGTTGTTCTCAGAACAATGCAGAAGATGTTTAACAACTTGAAAAACAGACGGCTCTGTCTTCACGCCAAGTTGCTTAAGGAATTTAGCACTGTTTTGTTGGACCTCCTGGGGGAGATCAAGAAAGACCCCCTGAGACCGGAAGAGATGTTGCCGAAACACGGCGTGCAGCTTGGATGGCTCGAACCACCGACCGGCGTGCCCCTGCGCTGGTAGCCAGGCGAGTTTGGACAGGTGCCATTCAAGTTGCCTTTTCTCTTCATCTGACGGGTTGGGGGAACGTTTGCCGAGATGCTCGACAATATGGGCAACTGCTTCAATACTTTTTGGTGTTGCTGGCTGCTTTACTATTGCCCTTACTTTTTCGATGATGTGGTCAATCCGGGGAACATCCTCGACTCCAAGCCATTGATACAAGTCTCGATAAGAATCATGGCGGCCGGCGGGCAAGACCGCAATGTGGATACTCGATCCCAGAACCTTTCGAACCTGATCGCTTGGGAGATAACACTCGTTCGGCCTCCAGTAGACACCATCTTCGCACTCCACCAGAGGAAGTGCGCACAAGGCAGCTCGGATTGACTGATCATCTCTGATCTCTCCCAAGTGGTCTGCAAGCAATCGCACGAGCTCCCGCTTGCGCACAAGTGACAAAGACCCAGACTGTGATAACGCGCCTGGAATGTGCTGCTTGACGTAGACCCTGAAGGTAAGCTCTTTTACGCCGAGAGATTCCAGGAAACGGTGGTAGTTCTGAACAAGCTCTGTGCTAACAAGTTCGGCCAGCCCAAGCGGATCCGAGAATCCGCCAGGTAGTGCCATCTGCGAAAGCGGCTTCAAGCCAGACGAGGTGGGAAAAATCGGAAGCTTAGTAAACCGTGTCCGGTTCTGTTGATCTGTAAGAAGCTGATCGAGACGCTCGCTGAACCAGTTTAGGAGCGCTCCGACTGACACACGGCCTGAATCGTAGGCCCCTTGTATGTCGGCAGGCGACAGCTCTCTCAGGAAGTTCAATGCGTGCAGCACGGAGAATTCCGGACAGAGTTGTCGAATGAACGCGAATGTTGGCATCTCAGGAGATACGAATGGTATCGTCCCCCCAAATGCTGAAAAGAGCTCTATCGTAGCACTATCGGCTTGGTAGATTTTACGGCATGGCCACAGTGTTTCGCGTGTATCAAGAACTATGGCACACTCGTCTAATTCTCTCGTCGCATCGATCCCTTGGCCATTGGCGCCCCGCATGAAAAGGCGCTCCAGTTCTCGCCACAGCACAGCCAGAGTATCTCGATCAGCCGGCAGATTGAAGCTCCGACCCCGCAAGGCTGTGGCAAGATCTCCCAGTGTGAGCACCCGAACTCCGATTTCTCGATTGCGAAGAACTCCGAAGAATGGGCGCAACGATTGGTGAACGATCGGGAGATCCAGTCCTTCCAATACCGCTGTCGCTTCTTGCTCTTCCTCGTGCTGAAGCAGGAAAACCTCAGCTGGTCTATAGTCCCGGCCCTGTGAGCTTCTGATTGACGGGGTTGTACAAGCGGCGGCAGCAAGCGACGTCCAAAAGTGATAAAACGCGCGGTCTCGTTTGCCTTCCTGGACTTCGCGATGAACCGAGTGGCTCGCCTCGATGAGTCTCCACGTCTGCTCCGGTTTCAAGAAGTGTAAGATCTCTGTGAATTGCTCACTCACCGCCTCGGTAGCAGCTTCAATCGCCGCGCGATTCCACCTGGTTTGGTAATCGTGGTCGTCAGAAAGCACAATGCTCTTACGATCCGAGGTCGTAAAAAAGTCCGCGTTGATATGCAATGGCATACCCGTCTCGTACTGTGTCGGAAGGAAGGCGCATACAACGCCAGACCGAGGGAAATCTTGAGGTACGGCAACAATCACAGTCGAGAGACGCTTGCTTTCGATTTTGTCATGATGATCTTTTTTCAGGATTTTTGCCTTATCATCAAAATTATCTTGAATCAGAAACCAATGATCGGTTTTTGTGCCTTTTGCGATTAATACTTGATTCTGATCGATTATTCTCTCAAATGACTCTATATGATCTCCATTATTGAGGATCTCGATTCGTGTCAGGCGCCTAAGAAACAGCATTGCTGTCGGTAGTGATTTCAGCAACTCCTGGCTGAATTCAGTTATGGCTTCGTGTGTGATGGCATCTACCTGGAGGCGTACGCGTATCGGGCTCCCGGCATCGAGGGCCCAAGGAAGGATGAATCGAGTTCCAGGCAGGTCCCCTGTCTTGCAGGTTGGGCAGCCCGGACAAACGCGAATGCGCCTGTCCTCCGGCTGATTCTCGTCGAGCACCCAGTGGCGATTTTGCGATATGAGTTCAGGGTGATCAGTCACTTGGTACACAGCTAGGAAGCCAACACCAAATGCCCCAGTGGTATCAGCTCGTCCTCTTTTTTCTCCACCAGCAACCAGCCGAAAGCTGTGAAAGTCGCACCGGCTCCCACGTTCTTCCAGCCAGGGACATTGATCAGCGCTAACCTGTCCACAATCACTGAACACCCCATCATTGTCAACAACAAGGGCCCGGGGGCTAAAATGGAAGCGCATCTCCGAAGCACCTTCGGTGTCATCAGCATTCTGGATTAGCTCATATGCAAGCGTGGTAAAACCTCGGAGATTGCGAAGCTGGGTACCAAGAAATCCCAAGTAGTCGACTCCGCGACCGAGAAACTCGTGATTAGTCTGCAATGGAGGGTTCTGCGTCATAAGCACAACACCCTTTCTGGGCGACAGCTGATCAGCTATGCCGCCCAACGCAGCACTGTTCTCCGAAAACATTCTAGGGTATGTTCCCCAGAAAAACGGATCAGAGATGGCCCAAAAACACGAAATCCTCCGCCACCAGAGTACTATCAAACACGAACGCTTCCATCGTCAATTAGCATAACGCAATATTCAAAGCTCCACGATCGTTTGGAGCGACAGTGAATCATAACGATTTTTCGGCACGACTCAACTTGACGGGTGTATTTCGATATGGGCGGAGCTCTCCATCGCTCCTGTCATGATCACGCTGTGCCCCCTCGCCCCAAGGCCACCAGCGCTCCGTGCACCTCCCTCGTCAAACCATCGCCACAACCGAAGACGCTACCAGCGAGTGAGATGTCACCACGATATGTCTTGAGGCTGCCGCAGCTCTGGTCTGAGCTTCTATCGCAGCCGCAAGATCACCAGGATCTCTTCGGGTGGAACCACGGTGAGGGAGAAAGCCATGAAAATCTCTTCATGCAGCGAGGGATCTCTCTGCATCTGCGCCTCAGGACAGCGATCCTCACGCCTGCACCCGGCGTCATTAGGATGCTGCGTGGGCGCAAGAGATTCCTCGGCTTCGCCTC
>PSLL01000011.1:0-11386 GCA_040289575.1 Candidatus Dadabacteria bacterium
GATAAGCAAGGTTAAAAGAGTTGGTTCTACTCAGTCCTATTTATATAGCTAATTCTGGCTATAGTCCCTATCAATTCCAAGAAACCAATCCTTTTAGGTACATATATAACATTGGGAGAAGTAGATTTATACCTCCTGTGACTGGTAAGTAAAATAACCTTGGTATTAGGACTAATCAATGAGAGGAGTCCTATTAGTTCATCAATGTCTATCTCAAGTGTCGTATTATCAAGGAGCATAAATTCTGGTTTTATTGTAGTCGTATACTTTTCAACCTCCTCGCGGCTTAGGGATTCGGCTACTACTTTTATACCAGTCTCATCCTCTAGAATCTTACGGATTCCTTCTAAAAAGAGCCTTGATCTTGAGGCCAGTATTATTTGAATGGGTTTATCCAAATTCCTAATTAATCCATTTCGGTATATGTCCAACTTCTACCTCCTTATTTTTGCTGATTTAAGTCTCTAATCCTGTTTACATCCTTTCAGATGGTTTGCTTTTGATTCAGGCTAAACCATGAGGAAGGTCTTGAAATTGATTTTATTGCAAATATCGTGCTATCTTAACATTGATTATCTCTGCCTAATCCCCTTGGAATGTTGTCAAATTTGTTTTCCTTTAGAGCTATTGAGCATTGAAGTGACAAAAAATGTCACAAATGGAATTGAAATTGAAATCTTATGGCATAAGTTAACATCTACAATTTCCAAAGCTTATAGATTCTCTTGCGGTATAATATGAGTGTCTATATCGACTTTAATTGTGCCTTACAAATATTGTGAGGCCGAAATATTTCAAATCGGATTGGGGGAGTTTAAAGAATGAAATTTAAAATGAGAGCAGTTATTATAATTGGAATTATATCTATAGCCTTTTTAGCTGGCTTTGTTTATTCTACTTATTTTGTTTCCCCGGTTCCTCAGAGAACCAAAAAGGTAACAATAGAGATTCCTAAACATTCCGGACTTAAAAGTATAGCCCTTGAACTAAAAAGGGCAGAAGTCATAAGAAGTGATAAACTATTTATTCTCTCTGTGTTGCTTAGAGGTGATAAGAGCAGATTAAAAGCCGGGGAATACGAATTTGAGCCTGGGGATTCGCTTAATGAAATAATTGAGAAACTCGTAAGGGGCGACGTAGTCGTCCACAGAATCACAATACCCGAGGGATTCACGATGAATGAAATAGCCGAGCTTTTAGAAAGAAATGGCATAATGTCCAAGGAGGCCTTTCTCGAAAGAGCCCGGAGTGCTGAGCTTGCGCGGGAGCTTCTCGGAGCCCCTTCTCTTACGAGCCTTGAAGGCTATTTATTCCCCGACTCATACTCGTATAAAAAAGGTATAACACCAGATGAACTTATACGGATGATGGTTGCGAGATTTAAGGAGGTTTACATGCCACTTAGGACAAATTCAGGGGGACTCGATCTTACAGACCATGAGATTGTAACACTTGCGTCAATCATAGAGAAGGAGACCGGAAATATTTCTGAACGTCCTTTGGTCTCGGCGGTTTTCCATAATCGCCTTAAGCTGGGGATGAGGCTTGAGAGTGATCCTACAGTAATCTACGGAATAGACAGCTTTGACGGAAATCTTAGGAAGAAGGATCTAAAAGCTGAGACCAGATATAACACATACGTGATTTTTGGACTTCCTCCGGGACCGATTTCAAATCCCGGAAGGGATTCACTTGAGGCTGCCCTGAATCCGGCACACGTCAACTATCTGTATTTT
Source organism: Candidatus Dadabacteria bacterium (assembly GCA_040289575.1). Classification (GTDB taxonomy): domain Bacteria; phylum Desulfobacterota_D; class UBA1144; order Nemesobacterales; family CSP1-2; genus PSLL01. The sequence continues at coordinate 1,737 of PSLL01000011.1, forward strand.
GTATCGAAGGGAGACGGCACCCATGAATTCTCCTCTAACTATAGAGACCACAGAAGGGCCGTAATCGAGTATCAAAAGGGGCTCGGTTCTAACGGGAAAAAACCTCAGTAAACGGGTCTACCCTGGGTTTTATAGGAGTCGAGGGAGTATTTAGTTTTTTCTCCTTTCTCTCTATTCTGATTGTTCCGTCTCTTCCGCGGGATGCTATGAACTGGGCGCCAACTGTTTCTTCGGAAATCTTCTGAAGAATCTTAGGATAGTTTTTAGAGCCGATAAATATTGAATGAATACAAACGCCGAGCTTTTTTGCCTTTAGTCTTTCATTTAAAACCTCACAATCTCCTGATGTGGGAATTCCATCGGTGATAAAAAGTATGTGCTTGTTTCTCAATCCCCTTCCCTTAAATTCAGACAGAGCGTCCTTTAGGGCATCCTCGTAGTTTGTATTTCCAGAACACTCCGTTTTTGAGGCAAGCTGAAGTATCCAGTCATAGTCTCTGGTTAAGAACTTTCCGTTCCTTTTATATTTGTACGAGCGGTGGTTGAATTCAATATATCCAACCCTCATTTTCTTCATCCTTGCAAGCTCAATAACGCCCCGCACGACTGAAGAAGACCACTCGCTGTAGACGCCCATCATTGATGTGCTTACATCTCTTAGAATTGCAATCTCTCCGCCAAGCGTCTCTTTCTCGCGTTTATGAACCCTAGGAAGTGTAGGCGTCGTATTTTCAGCCCAGAATATGCTCTCAAAAGGGTCAGCATCTTCTATCTCCTCGAAGTATCTCATCCTTTTCCATCTTCTGGGCTGCCCGCCAGGATGAGGCGCATCAAGGGCGATGCTTCTTTGAAAGTTACCTTCTAAAACCTTCATCACGATCTTCACGTTCTCTGCGGCCTCAAGATTCCTTTTTCCTCCTATCCAGGAATCATCCTCATCGCCGGCATAAGGGGATTTGCTCCCATATACCTTCTGCAAACCCTTGGGTCTTTCCCCTCCTTCCGGATGACCGCCTTGATCCTGTCCGCTGGCTGGTTTCATCTCGGATTTTTCATTCATCTGCAGGTTCATATCGCTCCTTTCCCCTGTAAGATTGTCTTTGAGCTCTTTTAGTGCTTGAAAAAAGGTTTTACGCGCCTCTGAAAGTTGATCGGACTGCCGCTCTCCCTCGGGGCTTTCTTTCTCCCTCTCGCCCGGGGCGTGCTGCTCAAATTCAGACATCGGCGGTTGTTCTATATTGCTTTTTGAGTCCTGATGGACTTTTTTTTTAGAGATTACGTCCTCAAGTATTTCATCAAGCTTGAGGAATACCTCTTCAGGTATTCGAAAAGCCGTCATGTATTTTAGAGCCTTGAGATCTTCAACAGCGCAATGGTTTCTGCCATTGAGAACCGCATGAGACCTAATAATTTTAAGGGACTTTACAAAGAACGTTCTATCCGAGATAAGGGAATTGGATTCGTTAAGACCGTATTCCTCAATCAAAGTCTCGACGAAGTCTACCAGTGTATCCTGAACCTCGGAGGGAATATCTATGGTACTGAGTCTATTATAGTACTCGTCGAGAATCTTTCTGCTTACCCTTACTGGGACATCATACTCGAATGGTCTTTTTGAATAGAGCTTTACTACCTCTTTCGCCTCATTCCATCTCTTGCCATAGGAAAGCCCGCGGGCTTTGATCTGGAGTACGAATCGGTCGAGGTTAGCCGGGTCTAGAGGCTCGTTATAGTATTCATCGGCTGTGGGGTTGCTTGTGGCAATTGCGGTAAGTAGGGGTATAGGGTCCTCCCCGAATTTTCGTTCATTTAGAATTCTAAGGAGCACATTAAGCGATTCTCCGGGCGCGCGTGAGATGTCGTCAAGAAGGCAAATTTCGGCAGTGAGTATTCCGCCTTTTACGATTCTCTGCTTAATGAGTTCACCTGTACCCATAACCTCCTTCGAGATGGCAAGATCGCCTACGAGTTCTGAGAGTCTGGTGTCTCTATGGAGCTGATAGAAGAAAAAGTTGAGCTGTGCGGCTCCTGAGATGATTTCAGCAAGCATTGTCTTAGCAGTCCCCGGGGGACCCTCTATGTATATGTGCTCCCGGGAAATTACACCAAGAAGGAGAGACATCTTCACATCTTCATGCCCTATAACGAGGTTGTCCATTTCCTCTTAAGCGCTTTAAAAGGGTTTTGATCTGTCATTTATATGCTTGCCCTCCCTTGACTTTACTCACTATTTAATTCTACCTAAATAGAGATTTTCTTGCAATATTGTCCCTTCTAATTAGTTTCTTAGGGATTAGCCATTAGGAATTTTTTATTTGTACCTTATGCAACTTAGTAGCTAGTTCTACCTCCATTTAGTGTCTTCTGAAAATACTACCAAACCGATTTGATTCATAGGAATATCCCTTTTTCTCAAAGGGTTTCGCAAGAATAAGACCTGCAATGAATCCTCCTGTGTGAGCCCAGAACGCAATGCCCCCGTCGCTTTGAGTTACGGTAAGTGAAGCAACTCCGCTGAAGAACTGTATGACAAACCAAAATAAGAGAAAAGCGACAGCTGGGATTTCAACAATCTGGATAAAGAAGAATATAGGAACCAGAGTAAGAACCTTGGATCTGGGAAAGTATAGAATATACGCCCCTAAAACCCCTGCGATTGCACCGCTTGCCCCAATCATCGGAATTGTGGAATGAAGATTTGCAAGAGCCTGTGAAAAGGCGGAGATCAATCCGGTAATTAGGTAGAAAAATAGGTACTTGAGGTGTCCTATCCTATCTTCGACATTATCTCCAAAGATATAGAGATAGAGCATGTTACCTATTATGTGGAGCCATCCACTGTGGAGAAACATAAATGTAAAAAGAGGATAGATGCGAAAATCCGCGTGCTCAGGAACGGTAAAAGAGGCGGGGACAAGCCCATAGTGATTTATAAAGTAGGGTAGACGGCTACCCAAAGAAAGCTCATAGAAAAATACCACTATGTTCACTATTATAAGGATGGTATTGACAATTGGAAAACTTCTCGATGGTATTGTGTCGCGAATAGGGATCATAAGTAATTCTAAACTATAGTCTACATAATTACAGCCCGGGCTTCAAAAGGATTGCGCCTTATTTAATAGTTCTAAGGGACTTGCAATGGGTTATTTTAAAGCTTAAAATGAATTAACTAAATTGAACTTAAAGGAGAGAGGATGCTTGAGAGGCTAAGAACCGACCTTGTGCGGAGACTCAAACCGATTAAGCTTTTGATAATAAATGCCGATGGGCTTCTTACCGAAAACCCTTATAGTGTAGGTTTTAAAAATGGAGACGCGATCAGGGCTTTGAGGGATTTAGGGATTAGGATTGCAGGATTTTCAGTAAGAAAGTCTGAGACTCTTTTCTCTATAGGGAGCCAGATTGGAATAGAACCACTCTATCAAGCCATCTCTCAAAAATCTCAATTCTATTATAAAATTAAGTCTAAGCATTTAATCTCAGATGATGGAGTCGCATTCTTAGGATGGGATCTTTCAGACCTTCCTATCATTGAGAAGGCGAGTTTTTCTATAGCTCCTTCAGACGCTGCTCTTGAGGTTAGGGCTATGTCTTATTATGTCACATACTGCAATGGCGAGGGGGCGGTAAGAGAGGCGGCCGAGCTTATATTAAAAGCGAGGGGCCATTCCATATAAGATATTCAGATAAATCCTGTGTGGTGATCCCTATCTCTCATCAGTTTTGGGTTGTACCTTGATTTCTATGGATTTCGTTTCTGTTTTAGGAGGTAGCTGCGCTATGGTTTTTTCTGGCGACTGTTCCATAGCGCACCTTCCATTATAAATTCTCCCGTCCTCTATAATTAGGGATTTTGTAAATACATCGCCCGATACGCTGCTGTCCCTTTTTATCTCCAGCCTTTGTGACTCAACGCTCCCCTCTATTTTTCCGTGTACTATAACTTCGATGGCTTTAACTTCGCCCCTGACAATGCCCTTTTCTCCAACTACCAAAATGCCATTGGTGCTAATTTTTCCCCTTACACTTCCGTCTATTCTTGTTGAAGAAGGGGAGATGATATCTCCGTCAAATGTACATCCTTCGCCTATTAAAGCCACAATCTCGTCTGATCTGTGGTCTGATTGCTTATGCTTTTTCCCTTTCCAAACATGGCTCAGTTACCTCAAAAATAAATAGTTAATGGGGTCTATGCTCTTGCCGTCTTTTATTACCTCGTAGTGTAAATGAGGACCCGTAGATCTTCCCGTTGAACCCGTGTACCCAATTATATCCCCGGCTTTAACGCTTTGACCCTCTCTTACCCTGATTTTTGATAAGTGTCCATAGAGGGTTTGATAATCATCTTTATGCTCGATTATAACGGTTTCTCCATAAGTTCTGTACCAACCTGCCTGCTCTACCACTCCGTCGGCAGTTGCAACTACGGGTTGTCCAAACTTTGCATCTATATCCACGCCAGAATGGAAGGCCAGTTTAGAGTTAAATGGGTCCTTCCTATAGCCAAAGCCGGAATTTATCTCGCCTGATAAGGGGGTGCCTACTGGGAAGCTCCTCACTATATCAAATAGTTCATTAATGTTTTCTTCTACAAAGTCCGCATGTGATAGGTTTAGTTGATTTGCCGGTATGAACTCACCGCCAACGGATAGTTCATTCTTTATTCCTTTCTTGTCTAATAGTTCTTGCATTTCTAGAAGCCTCTTCTCTATATTACTCAATCTTTCTTCTAGCTTCTCTTTGTTAGTCTCGTTCCTGTTCAAATCCCCGTTTAAGATATTTATTTGGCTAATAAGCCGATTTATCGCCTCTTTTCTCTTATCTGCCCTTTTATAGAGTTCATAGGTAAGTATAAAAGATGAGAGAAAAACGGTGATGAGTCCTATTGAAGTAAAGAAAGCCAATTTAATTTGATAAAACTTAACATTAAAAGATTTTACTCCTTTGCCTCTAGTGGTAAACATTAGGATTCTTATGTAGTCTCTTTCCATGATCTTTCTCCTCCATTGAGATTCAGATAGTTTGATTACGCTACCGGTAGGCTATCTTCTTTATTGTTTCAGCGACTATACCATATTCTCTATTTATATTGCAACCCCCGCGTTGGCTCATATTAAAATTCTTTGAAACATCCCACAGGCCCGATAGAAAAACTAAGAATTATCTATGACCTGCCTATAGTGATAGAAGACCCGTATGTGGCTTCTAACAATTTGGGTTGCAATATCGCCGACGATGTGGTTAACTAAATATTTAACGAAAAAACGGAGGGGGAAAGATGAATCTAAACCAAAACACAAAAATCACATATCTTGGCCATGCGACATTTAAAATTCAGTCGCCTAATGGAAAGACTGTGTTAATAGATCCATGGGTTCAGGGGAATCCTGCCTGTCCGAAGGAGCATCAAAGGTTTGATAAGATAGATATTATGGCAATAACACATGCCCACTTTGACCATATAGGCGATGCCGTTGCGATTGGGAAAGAGTATAAACCCAAGGTTTTGGGGATTTATGAGACATGCGTATGGGTTAATTCAAAAGGGGTTCAGGCGATTATGCCTATGAATAAGGGCGGCACGCAGGAAGTAGATGGAATTAAGTTTACAATGGTGCACGCCGACCACAGCTGTGGGATTCAGGATGATGAGGGAAGGATTATATATGGCGGCGAAGCTGTGGGCTATGTCATAGAATTTGAAAATGGGTTTAAGATATACCACGCAGGGGATACGGCGGTATTCAGCGATATGAAGCTCATTGCCGAGATATACAAGCCTGAGCTTGTTATGATTCCGATCGGAGATTTGTTTACGATGTCTCCAAAGGAGGCTGCTTATGCTTGCCGTTTCCTCTCCCCTAAGTATGTGATCCCTATGCACTACGCCACGTTTCCCGTTTTAACCGGAACCCCTGCGCAACTAAGAGAACTCACGAGTGATATTAAAGGTATGGAAATTATAGAACTAAAGCCTGGGGAAACGTTGAGTTAGAACCCATGTCTTATATAGTTGTCATTGTAGGGGTGAATCTTGTATTCGCCCTATTGTTTTGGGCTGCAGTTTAGAGAATTTGAATTGTAGGTTGATGAACGTTTTTAGGAGGTAAACATGGCTGAGGGGAAAAGACAATATGTTAATTACATATTTTACAAAATAGACCCAATGTGGAGGCGGCTTTCAGATGAGGAAAGGGACAGGGGCAAAAGGGAGTTTGCCGGAGTGATAGAAGAATATTCGAAGGGGCGGTTCCCTAAAAACCGCGATTGCGATGAACAAGAGCAATCGGATGCCATCAACCGCAAGCCTCACAGTCAAGATCAGCCGAAATCTCCTATTCGTCCCTCCGGGATCACTACCCCAGAAGCCCCGATTATGGTCTACACATATTCTACATTCGGGCTTCGTGCCGATTCAGATTTTATGATATGGAGGATAGGCTATTCCCTTGAGGGTTTTCAGGAGATGTCGTCAAAGATTGTAAATACTGCGCTTGGTAAGTATCTCCATAACACCTGGTCGTTTCTGTCTATGACTAAGCATTCAACGTATGTTGATAAGCACTTCCATGAAGGACAGGAGGGTAGAAGAGCAAGGATCGTTCCGAGTCAATCTAGATACATGTTTGTATATCCGTTTGTAAAGACGACTGACTGGTATTTACTCCCGATGGAAGACCGCCAGAGAATGATGGATGAGCATATTCAGCTTGGACATAAGTATCCGTCTGTAAAGATAAACACATCGTATTCATTTGGACTGGATGACCAAGAGTTTATAGTCGCCTTTGAGACCGATAAGCCGGAGGACTTTATGGAAGTAGTAATGGGGATGAGAGAGCAGGAGGGAAGGAAATATACGCTCCGAGACACGCCAATATTTACCTGTGTCAAAAAAGACATCGGAGAAATTCTCGATATGGTGGCTTGAATTGAAGGTCAACCATATTTAAAAAGCGCGAGATATCTAAGTACTGGTCTTGGAAATCTACCTATCTGCACGGGAGAAAAGGTGCCGTCGGGAGATATGAATTCAACCTCGTAGTTGCGCTCAATCAAAGCCAGAAGAAGCGATGCGATATATGTTATTTCACGCTCTACTTCTGTTCTACTTTTAGGATTGAACTCTATCGTAATCCTTTTTGATTCATCGTCCTGAAGTTCCCGCAGCATAAGCTCCCCAATCTTAGCCGTAGTTCTCCAGTGTATAAATTTTGGATTGTCCCCTTCGTGGTAGGCTCTAATTGATCTCAGATCGCCTCCGAATCCTAAACTTTCAGACTCCTTTTCACCGAATTCCTGTTGAAACGCATCTTTATCAATTGCTAGTTTCTCAACCTTTGGATAAACGAGAACCTCTTGTTCATTGCCGAAGTCAATTCTGATCCATTTTTTAAAGAAGCCAAAGGGGAACTTGGTAAATAGAATGGCTTGGGGAAATTTATTCCATCCCCTTTTTTTGAAAAGACCCCATACGGTTAAAGTCTTTGTAACTTTGGGCGGAAGATAGGACATGAATGCCCTTCTTCCCTCTATATCGATTGTCAGGGAATAGGACGGGATGAGAATTTTTAGGTTTCTCACCGAGAACCTAAGCGGTGTCGGTGTGAGCGCAAAAACATCTTCGAGTGGATTGATTTTTATCTCAATTCCTGAGAGATTAATCATGGACATGATGCCCGATGTGGCGATGAAGCTCAGCATCATACCGAAAATCAGGTAAAGCAGATTATTTCCTGTATTTAGCGCGGCAAAGCCTACAAAGAACGTAAGCCCTAAAAATGTAATTCCTTCTTTTGTAGGACGGGTTCTAGCCCAGTTATCTCTTCCGAGTTTAAGCGATTTCATTCTCTAAACTTTGGGGCAGGTTTGCCCACACAAAAATACACTACTTAAGTTGAATCAGTCGGCTTAAAGATTCTATGATTGAGCCTTTAAGTCTGGAGAGGTCATTGTAAATCGCAAGAAACATGATGAAGATTAAAAATGTAAGCCCTATGCGCTGACTAATCTCCAGGGTTCTTTGGCTAAGAGGACGCCTCCGTACAGATTCTATTGCCAGATAGAGCACATGACCGCCGTCTAGCATTGGGATAGGGAAGAGATTTATAAGGCCGAGATTTACGCTAATAAAAGCCATAAATTGAAGAAGCGACGGCAATCCGTTTTGCGCCGCTGACCCGGAGACCTTGGCGATAAATATTGGGCCTGCGATGCTCTTACCAGCCGTCCCCAGGGATATCTTCCCCATGATGAGCTTATATATAAATGAAAATAGAAGAACCGTAATCTCACCCACCAGCCTTCCTGCTTCTTTAACTCCTTCAAAAATAGATTTAAAGAACCCATACTTTTTTATAACCTCATCCCTGTAAGGAGTGATTCCTATTGCTCCTTTATTGCTTCCCTGCAGAGGCTCAGGAGTGATTTTGACATCGAACCGGCTGTCATCTCTCTCTACAAGAAGAGTAATCTCTTGGTTTGCTTTTTCTTTGATAATAGATGCCATCTGATACCAGTCTGAGATCTTCGTATTGTTTATTGAGAGAATCCTATCTCCTTTTTTAAGCCCCGCCTTTTTGGCCGGGGTTCCATCTATCACACCTCCGATTTTGGCCTCAATCGGCTCTCCAATCCCTATTGCCGTAGTGCCTTCGGGAGATGAGGTGGCTTTAAACTCGATGGTTTTTATCTCTCCATTTCTTTCGACCTTTACATTGAGAAGGGAGTCGGGGTTTGATTGGAATGCGATGTTTGCATCTCTCCAGGTTTTTAAATGTTCGCCATTTATCTCAAGTATTAAGTCTCCTTTTTGAAATCCGGCTGCGCTTGCGGCTGAATTTGGCTCTACGTATCCAATGATGGGAGGATGTTCGAGATACGCCGGAACGGTTATGCCGAGAATAAAAACAATCGGAAGGAGAAAAAAGGGAAGAGCAAGATTCATAAAGGGGCCTGCAACGACTATCTTAAACCTATTCCATGCGGACTGATTGGAAAAGCTCCGGTCGTATTCTTTCTCAGAAAAGATTTTCGCTCCGTCCGTATCCTTAGCTGTACCCTTGATTCTTAGTCTTTTTTCCCCCCTTTCTATAATAAATGTGTATTCCCTTTCAGGGTTTTCTTTTAGATTAAATTCAAGCTGCCTCCATCTTGGGAATGAGGGTAAATCTATCCCGTCTATGCCGATTATCTTATCTCCGGGTTTAAATCCCCCTTTCTCCGCCAAAGAGCCGGGTGATACTTGATCTATGATAAAGTTTCCTTCGCTGCCCTCGCCATACATCTTTACGTATCCGCCCAGCGGGAGCATAGAAATCAGGTATTCTGTTTCTCCACGTCTAAATCCTAGGATTTTCCTTCCAAATCCCAGAGAGAACTTCTCTACCCTTACCTTGTTCCATTTTGCCACAAGGAAATGGCCAAGTTCATGGACAAAGACTAAGACTCCTATTACAAAAATAAATGCTAAGAACACGGTCATGTTTCTTTTTCTCCTGATCTGTAATTATGCTATTAACGATTTTGCGGCTCTTCTTGCCCAAGCGTCGCTCTCTAGAATCTCTTCAAGTGCATCACCCGGAAGGATTTTATGCGTTTCCATTACCCGGTTTACTATATTTAGAATTTCTGTAAATTTTAGTTTC
>PSLL01000011.1:11432-16997 GCA_040289575.1 Candidatus Dadabacteria bacterium
TGGCAGGCATTGTTCCTCCTTGTTCTATCGCTCTGTAAGAGAGCCAAAGCGCGGGAAACCTCTCAAAATCTGCTTCTTCAAACGTAAGATTTCCGAATGATCCTGGGAGACTTTCTTCTCTATTCATCTGTATTCTCTCAGGATAAGCAAGTACATAAGAGATTGGAATCCTCATATCGGGGACGCTCATCTGCGCTATAATCGAGCCGTCAATATATTCTACCATAGAGTGAACTATGCTCTGTGGATGAATCCACACAGAAATCCTCTCTGGCGGAATATCAAAGAGCCAGTTTGCTTCGATTACTTCAAGCCCCTTGTTCATAAGCGTTGCCGAGTCAATTGTAACCTTTTTCCCCATTTTCCATGTGGGATGGTTGAGAGCCATCTCTATAGTGACGCTTCCCAATTTTTCCTTAGGGAAATTGAAAAACGGCCCTCCCGATGCGGTCAGAATGAGCCTTTTTACAAACTCCTTTTTATTTGCCTCCAAAACCTGAAAGAGCGCGCTGTGCTCGCTATCAATAGGGAGTATCCTGACGTTGTGTTTTCTGGATTCCCTTATGAGAATCTTGCCCGCCATTACAAGGGATTCTTTATTTGCGAGGGCGATATCTTTCCCTGATTTTATGGCAGATAGTGTGGGCTTCAGACCTGATGCCCCAACCATTGCGGAAACCACTAAATCAGCGTCAGGATAAGTGGCAACGGACTCCGCTCCCTCTTCGCCCCAAAGTACCTCAATGGATTTCAAATTCAGCTCTGCCGAAAGCGTAGCAGCATCTCTCTCATTCTGAACGGATACTATCCGGGGTTTAAATTTTAGAATTTGATTTCTGAGAACATCAATGTTTTTCCCGGCACAGAGTCCAACAATGCGGAACCTATCGGAGAAATGAGATACAATCTCAAGCGTCTGTCTCCCTATTGAGCCTGTTGATCCGAGTATGGAAATACTTTTCAAATTGCTTCTCTCTTTCCTATTTGATCGCTCGTGAGTCCAAACCTTCTCTCCCGACTCTGGTAGTTTAGAAGTGCTTTTATAAAGTGCCTGCGTCTAAAATCCGGCCAGAGCGTTTTTGTAACGTAAATCTCCGTGTATGCGAGTTGCCAGAGGAGAAAATTAGAGAGCCTCATCTCGCCGCTTGTGCGAATAAGAAGATCGGGGTCCGGGAGATTTGCTGTATAGAGGAATTGAGAAAAATCCTCTTCATTTAGGTCCTTATACGAACCGTTCCAGGTTGAGATTATCTTTTTTACAGCATCTACTATCTCTTCTCTTCCCCCATAGCTGAGGGCCAAGGTAAGGGTCATTTCTTTACATTCCTTTGTTTTCTCTATTGTTTCTATTAGGGTTTCATAAACATCAGGAGGGAGTTCGGTGAGCCTTCCGATTGCGTTTAACCTAATTCCCTTTTCAACGAGCCTGTTTGCCTCTTTAATTAGGTACTGTTTTAGGAGTTCCATAAGGGAATCAACCTCGCCCTTTGGTCTTTTCCAGTTCTGTGCTGAGAAGGCGTAGAGGGTAACGGCTTCTATTCCTAATTCCCTCGCGGCTTTTACTACCGATTTAACGGATTTCATCCCCTCTCTGTGACCACTTATTCGGTCAAGCCCCTTTCTGTTTGCCCATCTTCCGTTTCCATCCATAATAATGACGATGTGTTTTGGAACCTTAATAAGCAGCGACTCGAGTTTTCCTTTCATTGTTCGTTTAATTATAACACCGTAGGATTAATAAAAGTAGGGGTGTGCATAACTCAAATCAGTGAGCCGCGGGATTCTGATCGCTCCGTTGACTGGCTCCCGAAGGGATTTTTACTCTGGAAACTACTGAGATTGGTACTGTGATAAATATGACCAGAAGGAGTATAGACAGAATCACAAGGAGTGTGAGCACATAGAAAAAGATAGAAACAGGGATAAGTGGAATTCTAAGAAGGAGGGTCCAACCATTTGTGCTTTCAATGACGAGCGCCTTATAGCTCTGGAAAAATCTCCCAAGAACAGCAATAGCCATTCTGTACATACTAATCAAATATAGTCAATATCCGAGCGGAGTTCAAGGAAAGAACCACACTGTTTGACAACTCGGTATGGAAGGTTGTATTATACTGATTTTATAAATTTAGAGGTTCACTCCCAGTTGAGGGGAAATGCCCGAGGATTTAGATTGGCATAATGGTTCAAAGAACAACGGATGTTGAGGTTTTAAAGGAAATTGCGAGGAAGGTGAGGATAGACCTTCTAAATGCGCTTCATAGAGCTAAATCGGGACATACAGGCGGTTCGCTCTCATCCGTGGATATTCTTGTAACCTTGTATTTCTCTGAGTTAAGACACAACCCAAAAAATCCGCGCTGGGAAGATAGAGACAGATTCATCCTATCGAAAGGACACGGTGTTCCCGCGCTCTACGCCGTTCTTGCCCATGCGGGCTATTTCCCACGCCAAGAGCTTATGACATTGAGAAGACCGGGGAGTCGTCTTCAGGGACATCCTGAATATGATCTTGATATTGGAATCGAGGCCTCAACGGGTTCATTGGGACACGGGCTTTCCGCTGCAAATGGAATAGCTCTTGCGGCAAAGATCGATGGGAAAAACATCAGGGTCTATGTGCTCCTTAGTGACGGTGAGCTTCAAGAGGGAGCGACATGGGAGGCGATTACAACATCTTCTTACAGGAAACTCGATAATCTCTGTGCAATCGTTGATAGGAACAGATTTCAAAACGACGGCGCTATGTCTGAGATTAAGGATATAGAGCCTGTTCCGGATAAGTGGCGCGCCTTTGGATGGGAGGTTGAGGTTCTGGAAGGGCATGATATTGCCAGTCTTATTTCAGCCTTTGAGAGGGCAAAAAAAACAAAAGGAAAACCATTTGTGATTATTGCAAACACAACAAAGGGAAAAGGGGTATCTATATTTGAAAACAAGGGTCATTATCACGGCGTTGCGCCCAATGATGAGGAGATTAAAACCGCGTTAAATGAACTGTTAAAAGACAAAAATCCCGGGTTGTCATTAGAGAAGTTAACGGGCAAGGAGCTTAGGCTAGAACTGGATAAGCTATTCGGAGCATCGAGGATATGAGCAGGTCTAAAATGAGCGATTTTGTAGTCGATGAAGTCACGGAAGATGCCTACATAAGAGAGGCTTATGGAAGAACCCTCGTCGATCTGGGAAGGAGGTATCCCGAATTAGTCGTTCTTGATGCCGACCTCACCGTATCAACCAGGACAAACCTCTTCGGAAAGGAGTTCCCAAAAAGATTCTTTACGATGGGTGTTTCTGAGCAGGATATGATGGCGACGGCGGCGGGTTTTGCCCTTGCCGGAAAAATCCCTTTTGCGAGCACATTTGCCGTATTTGCCACTGGGCGTGCATGGGAGCATATAAGGCAGTCGATTGCATTTCCGAATCTCAATGTAAAGATAGTTGCAACCCATGCCGGGGTTACCGTAGGAGAAGACGGGGCTACACACCAAGCGCTTGAGGACATAGCTCTCATGCGTGTGCTTCCCAATATGACTGTGATAGTTCCTGCCGATGCTGTAGAAACGGAGAAGGTAATAAGGGCTCTGGTAGAGCACAATGGACCTGCGTATGTGCGGCTTGCAAGGGCAAAATTTCCAACGATTTTTAAGGAATCTTATGAATTTGAAATTGGCAAGGCGCGGGTTCTTAGAGAGGGAAAGGATGTATCAATCTTTGCCGTAGGAATTATGGTATATGAGGCGCTTGAAGCCGCAAAGATTCTGGAAAAAGACGGGATTGGTGCCTGCGTGGTTAACATATCAACTATAAAGCCGATTGATGTGGAAACGGTGGTTAAATGGGCGGGCATTACAGGAGCCGTTATTACGGCTGAAGACCATAATGTAATCGGAGGGCTGGGTGGCGCAGTCGCCGAGGTTCTAGGAGAATACTGCCCGACACCTATTAGGAGAATAGGAATGAAGGACAGATTCGGCACGTCGGGAGACGGGCTTCAACTTCTTGAACACTTTGGCCTTAAAGCTAAGAACATAGTACAGGCGGCGCACGAGATTTTAGAGTTTAATTCTCAAAAGAGGTCGGTCGTAGTATAAATCTTATAAGGACAATCCGACAGTTTTACCTTTACAGTGGCGATAATCGGATGTTAAAAATATTATGCGCGGCGCTATAATATTATCAGAACTTTAATTGGAGAGGTTTCTAAAATGAAAAGATGGGCCACAATTATCTTAATTCTTTTCTTTATCTCCACGGGAAGGATTTCCGCAGATGATGAGGCTACGTATGAAGGGCTTTCCAAATTCACGAAGGTTCTCGATTTAATTGAGAGAAATTATGTTGATGATGTTAATCCACAGAAGCTTACTACAAGCGCAATTGAAGGGATGATGAAAACACTCGATCCATACTCAGCTTATCTCTCCCCCGAGCGTTACAGAGAGCTTGAGATTGGCACATCGGGGGAATTCGGCGGAGTAGGAATGGAAGTTACAGTTGAAAATGGGGTGCTTACTGTGATAGCACCCATTGAGGGTACACCAGCTGCGAAAGCAGGAATTAAACCCGGGGACCAGATAATTGCGATTGATGAGAAGTCAACTCATGGAATGATAGCCGACGAGGCTGTAAAGATACTTCGAGGCCCAGAAGGAAGTCCGGTGAAGATTACCGTAAAGAGCAAAGACAGCGAGGCGCCTAGGGATATAACCCTGATTAGAGAGATTATACATGTAAAGAGCGTTGAGTCTAAATTGCTTGACAACGGCATCGGATACGTAAAGCTTTCTCAATTCCAGGACAAAACCTCGGATGAGTTAAAGAAGGCGATAGAAAGGCTCGAATCTAAGAACGGAGGAATACTCAAGGGACTCATCCTTGATCTGAGAAATAATCCTGGCGGTCTTCTTACCGAGGCGGTAGAGGTGGCTGATCAGTTTGTTAACGAGGGGCTTATAGTCAGTGTCAGGGGAAGGGCTGAGGACCAGTCTACAGAGTATTACGCTACAAAAAAGGCAAATTTCCGTAGTTATCCGCTTGTTGTCCTCGTAAATAAAGGGAGTGCAAGTGCATCCGAGGTTGTAGCCGAGGCGCTTCAGGACGATAAAAGGGCTGTTATTCTTGGAACAAAGACATTTGGTAAGGGTTCGGTACAGACTATAATCAGGCTTGAAGACGGATCGGGACTAAAACTGACAACTGCAAAGTTCTATGCCCCAAGTGGAAGGTCAATTAGTCAGGTTGGTGTAACCCCGGATGTGGTTGTTGAAAATGGCAAAACCGGGGACGCCCAACTCGAAAGGGCGGTAGAGCTTATTAGAACCTCTCAAGTCAATAGGATTATTCCAAGAGGCTGAGGAGGGCTCTCCCCTTTGAGGAGGAGAGGATTTAAGAACCCGAAAAGAAAAGGCAGCGGGTCGAGACACAGAACTGTTAGGATCTTTATCTTTTCTGCCGGACTTATTTTGTGCCTGGCCATAACTTTATACGGTATTCTCTATGTCAAAAAGGGTATTGAGGAGGCTCCCCACGTAAGGCCTTCTTCTGATTTGATGGGTCTCATAA
>PSLL01000011.1:17032-20629 GCA_040289575.1 Candidatus Dadabacteria bacterium
TACGCGCATTATGAGCGCGCTTTTTAATCTAGGTGTGAGCTTAGAGGACATTGAATCAAAAAAGGCTCTAAGAAAAAAGGGAGGGTTTGCGTGGGAGTTTAAAGACATCAAAATCCGTCTTCCTAAAGGGGTTACGGAAAAAAGGGTTAAGTCGGCAATTAAGGATGCCCTCTCATCGGTGCCCAATGTCGGATGGGAAATCAAAAAAGATAGAGGTTCACTTACATCGGAAGTAGAGGTCTACGGCCTTCCAACTCATAGGCTGAGGTTTAACTTCTATGAAGGAACCCAGGGGATGAGAGAGGGCATAGCTCAGGAGAAAGGACATTCTGAGCCTAAGGAGGGGACAAATCTGACTGAAGAAAAGCCAGATATAAGGGGGTCTGAGAATATGAAGGGAGGAAAACCCAAGGTGGTTATTATTGTAGACGATCTAGGGTCAAATAGAGAATCGATTGACAGGCTCCTGGAGATACCCGCGCCTATTAGCTTTGCGGTTCTTCCAAGCCTTCCCTACTCTCAATACGCCGCGCGCATGGGATATACAAATGGACATGATATTCTTCTTCACCTTCCAATGGAGCCTATGGATTCTTCGGGATATACAGGAGCCGATGCCGGAGACGGGGTGCTCCTTATGGGATTGTCAAAGAGGGAGATTCTCTCAAGACTCGATAAAGATCTGGCTTCTGTCCCTTACATAAAGGGTGTAAACAACCATATGGGTTCAAAGTTTACAGAAGACAGCGAACTTATGGAGCTGGTTCTTCAGAGGATAAAGAGCAAAGGGCTCTTTTTTGTTGATAGTAGAACCTCCCCAAAAACGATGGGTTTTGATGTAGCAAAGAGATTAGGAATGAAGGCTGCCGAAAGGGACGTTTTCCTTGATGAAGGGTTAGGGGGAGCAGATTATGTCAGGTCTCAAATTGAGAAGCTTATTGAAGTTTCCAAGAAAAATGGGTACGCCATAGGAATCTGTCATCCTCATCCCGATACGCTTAGGGTACTCTCTCAGATGATTCCCGATGTAAAAAAGGAGGTTGAGATAGTACCGGTTTCAAGCGTGGTAAACTAAAGGGTATTAATGAACAAAAAATTTATTGGAGGCTTAGACTCGTGGGTCTTATTGATGACATTAGAAAAAAGAGGGATTCATGGATGGGAAGACTTGAGGAGCATCGTCAAGATGAAGGCGATGAAGAAGAATACTATAATATTGATAGGGAAATGGAAGAAGCGGAGATTTTGAAAAACCGTAAAATAGTAGGTGTGTTTCCAAGAAAAGACCAGAAAGAATAACCAACTATTTCCTTATTCCCATTTTTGACTTTTATACCTATCTGATAGCACTCAAGGTTAAGTACTTACTTTACGAGTCTGAGAAGGTAATTAAGTGTCCAGGGGGAGGGCATAAATTTAGTTATAATTGAGAAAAGCTGAAAACTGGGCACAACTAAAAAACCTTTAAAATTAAGTATCTTCTGAAACCTATTTTCGGAAACCTCTTTGAATTTTTCTTGTGAATTCAAGGCATTACGATTAGCTTTTCAAGTTGTGTTTAAGATTTACCCGGTTTTCGGAGAAAACCTCTTGCATATTTAAGAAAATACTGATAAAATTAATCCATAATGACTATTCCTAACCGAAAGGGTAAACCATTCGAAAGAATGGGACACAAAACCACGGGTCTAAGGGTCATAAGGGCCTATGATGGCTGGGTTGCGGAAGTAGGGATAAATTCCTTATTTGGTCTCCCCGTTTTATTGCCGTCTTAGGTAAAACCTTTTCTATTTTCCGTGGCCCTTAAGGCTTAGGGCAAAAAGTTTAAGTAAAGGAGGATGGAATTATGAAAATAACCCGTTATTTTCTATTTGCCCTATCAATTCTTTTATTGAACCTTGAGGCCTTAAATGCAGCAACCCTGTTAGGAAAGGTTGCAATTTACTCCCCTTCTTCTAACACGGATACCGGCGTAGAGACCTATCCTTTGGTTTCTGGAAATAAAATGAGCCTCGACCATAAAGCACTTATAAAGATTGCCGGGGGAACGCTTATAGCCGATGAAGGGACGGTTTTTACAGCCTTTGATAAAGGTGAGCTAATTACATTCCAGGTCGAAAAAGGAGGCATATACTTTCGGCTCATTCCACATAAGCAAAGGATTTCTTTAAAAGTTCTACAAGGGGAGATTTTCTCACCAAAAATCGCTTCGGCAAGCAGTTCTATCATCGCGGGTAGAATGGTAGCCAATGATAAGAAAACCCTTGTAGAGGTTAGCGAAGGTAGTTCATTAGAGGTATTACCCTCGGATGGGTATTCTGTGATAGACATTAGTGATGGCAAATCAAAGGAGCTGTCCTCTAATGAGTTGACTAAGATAAATGCCGGGCAGAAGATCATTCTGGCGCAGGCGAATATTGGTTCCAACGAGAACAGAGATAAGGATAAACTTATTGCTCTTCCTGCTGCTATTTTAGAGGTCTTTGGTGCTATTTGTGGAGGGGTCTGCTCACAGGGGGCGGGGGAGGCAAGCAGCGGTCAGTAACAAATATCGAATTGCTCTAAATATTGATGAGTTTATTTGTGTTTAATAGAATTATATACCTTCTGCTACTGCTTTTTATTATCTCTGCATTTGGCTGTGGTGGAGGAAAGAGGGCTTCGGATTTAGCATCTTCTGAATCCAAGGTTGAATCCGCTCAGGAAATTAAAGAGCTTAACTCCAAGCTAATTGCACAGGGTTCTTCTGCCCCTGCGTCACCGGCTGATTATCTTATAGGTCCCGCCGATCTTCTTGAAATTAAGGTGTTTGAGTCTGAGAAGATGACGAGTACGGTTCGTGTAAGCTCAAGGGGGCAAATTACCCTCCCTCTCTTGGGCGGTGTTGAAGTAGATGGACTTACGGCAAGGGAAGCCGAAGAAAGGATTGAAGACCTTCTGAAAAAGGAGGGTTATATCAATAATCCTCATGTGAGCGTTTTTGTTAAGGAGCATAGGAGCAAACTTGTATCAGTAGTTGGGTATGTGAGAGACCCTGGGAATTATGAACTCCTGGGAAGGCAAACCCTTCTTGATGCCCTTGCTAATGCAAAAGGATTAAATGATAACGCCGCAAGGTCGGTTTATCTTACGAGAACGGAGAAAAATGGGAGAAGGCAGGCTTATGTAATAGACCTTGACCAATTACTCCTGAAAGGCGACTCTGAGCTGAATCTCCCGCTTAAAGCGGGGGATGTTATATATGTGCCTGAGTCGGGCACCGTTTTTGTAGAAGGGGCGGTGAGGAGGCCCGGTGCTTTTCCTATAAAGGGTGGGGCTACTACTGTAAGTCAAGCCATCGCTGTGGCAGGCGGGGTGACGGGTTATGCAGATAGCGGCGACATAAGGCTGATTCACTATTTGGGTAATGGAAAGAGGGAGATTACGCAGTTGAATTTGAGGAGGATCCAAAAAGGAGAGGACGATGACCCTATAGTAAAGGACAGGGATGCCGTGATTGTTGGAGCAAGTCTTGCCAAGAGGGTTCTCTATGGGCTGCGCCTTAATACACTCTTTGGTCTTATCGGTGTGGGTTACTCCCCTCCGGATGTGATTCAG
>PSLL01000011.1:20643-23284 GCA_040289575.1 Candidatus Dadabacteria bacterium
TAATTCTTTATAGGAGATTATCAATTTGGAAGAAGAGACTAAAAGAGAGTTAGCTGAATATAAAGGTCGAGAACTCAGGGCAAAAGAGGACTATCTATTATCCACGGAGGTTAAGAGGGACTACGATTCTACCACTACCGAAGAGGAGATTAATTTAAGGGATTATATAGATGTCCTTATAAGGAGAAAGTGGATTCTAATATCATGCCTCGTTGTTTCGATTATAACCGTAGCGATTGCATCTTCCCTCATGAAACCGATATATAAAGCTGAAGCCACAATAGAGATAGATCCCGACAACCCTAAAATAACTACGTTTCAAGAGGTGGTTGAGGTCCAATCTCAACAAACCGATGCCTTCTATCAGACGCAGTATCAACTGCTTAAAAGCAGATACCTGGCTGAAGAGGTCATAAGTGCCCTACAACTTGATCCACCTGCCAATGCAGAGGAGGGTTCTGGTCTTATATCCTCTATAAGGAGCAAGATTTCTGGGCTCTTTTCAGGGAAGAAAAAAGACGTACCCGACCCAAAGAGAATTGAGATTGAACATGAGGCTAGGAAAGAGGGATTCATTAACCTTTTCCTGGACAATGTTACGGTAGATCCTCAAAAAAATTCAAGGCTGGTCCAGGTTGGATTTAAGGATTCCGATCCGGAGCTTGCGGCAAAGGTAGCAAACACGCTTGCGGATAAGTACATACAATGGGTTTTAGAAAGGAAGGTTGGGACAACAAAGGCTGCAAGAGAGTTCCTTGAAAGGCAGCTTGACCAGGCAAAGATAAGGCTTGAGAAGGCTGAGGAAGACCTTGGCGGGTTTGCAAAAAGCGTAGATATTGTCTCTTTAGATAAGGATTATAATCTTGTCTTTAAACAACTTTCTGAACTAAACGAAGCCCTTTCAAAGGCGGAGACAGAAAGGCTCGAAAAGGAAGCGCTCTATAAAGAGGTCCAATCGGGCAACTATGAGCATCTGCCGCAGGTAATGAATGATAAATCGGTTCAGAATCTAAATGATGAATATATGAAACTCAAAGCGCAGTACGACAACATGGCCGTTATATACGGACCCAATTATCCCGATTTAAAGCAACTCGGCGCCCAGATTGGGAGGATTCAAAGCGATATAAAGCATCTTTCAGATAATATTGCCGAGAGTATAAAGAGAGATTATCAGGCCGCATTAGCAAAGGAAAATATACTCAGGCAGAGGGCGGAAGGGCAGAAGAGGCTTGCCGCAGGACTGAATGAGAAAACAATACAGTATAGGATTCTCGAAAGGGAGGTAGACACAAACAAATCTATATATGAGAATCTCCTTAAGAGGCTTAAAGAAACCGAAGTGGCATCTGATATTAGAACGACAAATGTACAGGTTGTAGATTATGCCTCCACTCCGCTTGCTCCTTATAAGCCAAACATAAAGATAAATATGCTTTTTGCAACCTTAATAGGGCTTATGGGAGGCATTCTTCTATCATTTGTCTTTGAGCACTTTGATAGCACAATAAAGGATGAAGAAGAGGTCAAAAGGCGCTTTCCCCTTCCCTTCCTCGGAGCCGTTCCCTTGGCGGACTATGATGAGATTGAAAACCTTGAGAGGATAGTTTATCTAAATCCGCAATCACTAATATCCGAAGCCTATAGGGTAATTAGAACATCCATCCTTTATTCATCTCCCGACCATCCTCCAAAATCGCTTCTGGTAACAAGTACTCAACCACTTGAGGGAAAGACCACCACCGCATCTAATCTTGCGCTCTCTATGATTCAATCTGGACTTAGAGTGGCCTTAATAGATGCGGACTTAAGAAAACCCAGACTGCATAAGGTCTTCTTAAGCAACGGCAATCCATTTGGACTGAGCACATATCTAGTTGGGAAAATGGAACTCCCAGGCGTAATCTCCCGAACGGATATAAATAATCTAGACATAATCCCCTCAGGACCTATCCCACCCAATCCCGCCGAGCTTCTAGGTTCAAAAAAGATGAAGGAACTAATTGAGAAATTGCTCGATGAATACGACCATGTAATTGTTGATGGTTCTCCGATAGCGGGCTTTGCCGACTCGCGCCTTCTTTCATCACATGTAGACGGGGTCTTAATTGTGACAAGCGTAGGAATTACACAAAGGCAGGCTCTGCGCAGTGGCATAGAGGAGATTCTAAAGATAAGGGGAAGGATTATCGGAGCAATACTAAACAGACTTGAGTCAGGACGGAGCAAGTACGGATATGGCTACTATTACTACTATAATGATAGAGAAGAGAAGAAGATGAATCCTGGGAATGTACTAATAGGGGGTAAGAGGGCCGGCAACGGGAAGAATAGAAGGGGACGGAACCCAATCTTATTTCTCTTAGCTAAGAAGGTCAGGGTATTAGGTAGAGGAAGAGATCATTCAAAGAGATAATCTAAATGATTATGGAAGAGAAAAACAAACAGAATAGGACCAAGGAATATAAAACCGCGGATGGTCCATCTCTGACATGGAAAAACAATGGGCAGGCCTTCGATTTTTAATATAGGGCTTCGTATCTTTCTCTTAATTATTACCCTCTTTTTGATTGAAGAGACATTCCGATTCTGGATTTCTTTGACTCTATCTAGACAGGCGGATGTGAACTCTGTGGAGAGG
>PSLL01000011.1:23321-57492 GCA_040289575.1 Candidatus Dadabacteria bacterium
AAACCCAGCCGATGCCGAGCTTAATTTTCATTTAGCGGAGATTTATCATATGCTTGCATTTGCGGATGAATCTAAGGCTGAAAACCTCTATGTTAAGTCCGTTGAGCTGAACCCTCTCTTTCCTTCTTCGTGGCTGGGGCTTACCGATGTATTTGTTGAAAATGGTGAGAAACAAAAGGCCCTATCTACCCTCGGACGCCTATCTGAACTGACTCCTCTATCTAGTTCATATCTCTGGGAAGGGGCTATTCTTGCCCTGAGGTTGGGCGATAGACAGATGGCTATAGAAGACCTGAGGCTTGTTGCAAAAACTGACCCACATAAAAGATGGGATGCGTTTGATCTTGCTAGGGAGGCAATCGGTGACCCACAGCTTATATTGGACAAGGTAGTCCCTGATGAGGCTCTTCCGGATTATCTCTGGTACTTAATCTCAAAGGATAAACTGGATGATACATTTCCCGTTTGGAAGAGGATGAAAGAAGTGGGGGTAACATCGAATTGGGCTGTTCTTAGATACATAGAGTTTCTCTCGGCAAAGGACAGGGTTTCCGATGCATCTTCAATCTGGGATGGGGTGTTTGGAAAAAGAGGGGATTCCCTTGTCTGGAATGGCGGTTTTGAAAGGGATTTGTTAGGTGGGGGATTTGATTGGATAATTTGGAGTTTTGTACCGGGGGTAAAGATTGACTTCGACGAGGAAAAGAGGTTTGAAGGAGAAAGGTCTTTAAGGGTGAGATTTGATGGGAAACACAACGTTGATTTCTATCATGTCTGGGAGATAGTGCCTGTAGAGCCGAATGCCAATTATACACTTACTTCATATATGTCTACACAGGATATTACAACATCAAATGGTATAACATGGGAGATCTACTGCTATCCCAAGATTAACATGGTAAAGACAATGGAGCCGCTTACAGGGACAAATGACTGGAGAAGGGTTGAGGTCTCTTTTCATACACCTTCTGATTGCAAATCTATTGTAGTTAGACTCAGACGATATGCAAGCACGAAGTTTGACAGATACATATCCGGCACTGCGTGGGTTGATGATGTAAAGCTATTTAAGGTTGAGTCCAAGGCAGATGCTCAAAGTGGATAGAAAGGCATTTGAAAGGGTAATCATCCGGAGCGTAGGGGTTACCGATGTGCGGGAACTCGCGGGGGAGTTTTCGAAAGATAGGATTTTCTTTTGCTCTTTGCTTAAAGACATATCAAATGGCAAGGACTCTCCTAATTATCACGTGTTAAGGGAGATCGCTAGGGATATAATGTTAAGTGAACAGTTTATAGTTGAGCAGGCAAAGTTCGTTCTTTCTGCTTTTGCTCCAGACGAGCCGAGTGAGGATTACTATAAAATCCTCAATGTTTCCCATACGGCTTCTGCCGATGAGATTAGAAAAAGCTGGATCAACCTTGTAAAGACCTACCACCCCGATAAGGTGGGAGACCGTGGGCTTGATATTACCAAAAGGTTAAATGAGGCTTATGAGGTCTTGGGAAATCCAGTAAAAAGAAGTGAATATGAGGCAAAGCGTCTTCCCACAATGCCGGTTGTAGTAATTGGCCATTCTATATCAACTGGTTCAAAGAGGTTGATGTATTCGGCTTCGCTATCTGTTGTTATTCTGGCCGTGATCTTTTACGTTGCTAAGTCGGGGCTGTTCTTCCGAGCGGCTGATGAAAAGGGAGAGTTTGCAAAAAAGGACATAGAGCCGTTGCCAACCGAGGTTATCTCCGATTTAGATATGAAAAAACTCCCTCCTCCTAGATCTCAGAAGGAGAAAGTCTCTGTATCTCTTCTTCCCTCGCCCAAAGGAAAAGAGAAAACTATTACCTCTAAGGAGGCAATTGGAGAAATTCCCGAAGAGAAGGAGAAGATCATTGTTGAGTCAAGAGAGGAATCACGGCTGTCTATCTTAAAAAAGACGCCCTCCATTGAGACTAAGAGAGAAGAGAAAAAAGAAGAAGCTATCTCTTTGCCGAAAGCAGGCAAGGTTAAAAAGACAGCTGCTGCCAAACAGGAGGCAAAGTTAGACAAAATTTCTAAGGGAAAGAAAGATGTTTCTGAGCAGAAACCGAGGTATGTACAGATTACAGGAAAAGAACTAGAAGAGGAGAAATCTAATGTTAGTAGCCCTTCTAGCCAAGAGATAAAACCATCTTATGATAAGGACTCTCTGTATTCATTCGTTTCTGATTATGCCTCGGCATACAAGAGCAGGGATATGAACCTTTTTATGTCATTCTTTGAACCCGACGCTAGGGAAAATGGGATTGAGGTCTCGCGGGCCATTTCTTCATATAAAAAGAATTTTTCTTCTTTAGAGATTATAGAATACGACATAAGGATAAAGAGCATTGACTTTAGGGACAATGAGGCCTTTGTAAATGGGAGTTTTGTCATTCTATTTAGAAATAAAAATGATAAAAAAATCAGAAACTCTGACGGCGTAATAAACTGGGCTCTCCTGTGGCAGGAGGGCAGATGGAGGATTAAAGAACTAAATTACGTAATTAAAGATTAGTTATAGTCAGATGAATAGAGAGTGGTACGCAGTCTATACGACGGTTAGGCACGAAAAAAAGGTAAATGATGCCCTATCCGAGAAGAATGTAGAGACGTTTTTACCACTTAGAGAGGTGCTCAGTCAGTGGAGGGACAGGAGGAAAAGGATTAAGGTTCCCCTATTTCCGGGATACCTGTTCATCAATATTGCCCTTGAGGACAGATTGAGGGTTCTCAGTACCAAGGGTGCCCTAAGGATTGTCGGATCGGGTGGAGTTCCCGTTCCAGTTTCACTTGATCAGATTGAGGCCATAAAGAGGGTTGTGGAGGGCAAAGTAGAATACGACTGTTATCCGTATCTTACTCAGGGCAGAGAGGTTGTGGTGATAAATGGTCCCCTTGAAGGGGTAAGGGGTAGAATACTTGAGAGAAGGGGTAATTACAGGCTTATCATCTCAGTTGACACTATTAAGCGCTCTGTTTCAGTAGAGGTGGACCCTAGGGATATAGAACTGGTTTAGGGTGGGATTATTCTATGGCCAGTAAATAGAATTGCCACTTCATGTAAGTGAGGTGGCGAAGCTGTGTGTAGGCTATCAATACAATTGGTGGTTCTTTTGATACTTGGATTTCTCTATCAAGATTGAGACAGGTTATTTCTGATTCTCAATGGGCAAAGAGAAAAAGGTTGCTATAATAACGGGTATAACGGGCCAGGATGGTGCTTATTTATCCAAATTCCTGATTGAAAAGGGATACAAAGTTTTCGGATTTATGAGAGATACCTCTTTTCCATATCTGTGTAACCTTGAGTACCTTGGAATATCGGGAAAAGTGGAGCTGGTAAGAGCAAACCTTTTAGATTTATCCAACTTAATAAGGCTCCTAGATAATATACAGCCGGATGAGATATACAACTTGGCTGCACAGAGTTCTGTGGGTTTATCCTTTGAACAACCTTTATGGACATTGGAGTTTAATTCCTTAAGTACGGCAAACCTGCTTGAAGCAGTCCGCGTAGCTAAATCTGATGCGAAATTTTACCAGGCCTCATCTTCTGAGATGTACGGTAATGTCAACAGAGATAACTTGCCTGTAACTGAGAAAACGCCCATGCACCCCATAAGTCCCTATGCAATCTCAAAGGCCGCAGCGCACTGGATTACAATAAACTACAGGGAGGCATACGGGTTATTTGCAGTTTGCGGAATCCTTTTTAACCATGAGTCTGCTCTTAGAGGTAAAAATTTTGTTACAAGAAAAGTTCTTGATACTGCTGTCAAAATAAGCAGGGGTCTAGCTGATAATTTGGTATTGGGAAATCTGAATGTATTTAGGGATTGGGGTTATGCTCCAGAGTATATAAAGGCTATTTGGTTGATGCTACAACAGGAGGAACCGGATGATTTTATTATATGTTCGGGTGAGGCTCATAGTTTAGAAGAGTTTGTGAAAAGGGTATTTAGAAAACTGGATCTAGATTTTGAGAGGCTTGTAGAAATAGACGAGCGCCATTATCGTCCTATGGATTTAGAGATCGTATATGGGGATAATTCAAAGGCAAAGAGATTGTTAGGATGGCAATACAATATGAGTTTTGAAAAATTAATAGACGTCCTTGTAGAAGATGAGATTCGCTATATGGAATGGAAATTAAATAGTAGGGAGTAATCAGAAACCATAAAAAATTAATCGGACGGTTCTTATCTATCTACGTTTGTTTCCATTTAAGACCTCTTACAGACTTAGGTCAAAAGAACAAGACATAATTGAGGGGGATGTATGAGATGGAGACTTACCATCCCTAATATAGATGCAACTGGTATTTCTACGAGTGCAACTGCTCTTACTGGGGGTGGTAATTCAGTTGGTATTACCCTATGTAGTTTTTGGTTAAATGGACCTATCAACACTACATCTACAGGAATCAATCTGGGAGCTTTTGGTAGTGGCGCTCTGATTAGAGATTTGATTGTGTTCTATTTTGGTATAGGTATAAGGTTGGACTTTACTCAAATGGTTAGACTAGAGGGCAATAATCTACAGCAGTCACAGAGATATGATCTCTATATAAACGGTGGCAGTGGGATTACTACTATAGGAAATTTATTTGCCAATGCAGCGAGCACTGGTACTAACCCTGGCGGTGCTAACGTTGCTATTTCTGGAGGTGCGTTTGGTATAGCCATCTATGACTCTGTAATTGATGAGGCCTTTTCTTCTGGTAGCTCATCTATCTATATAGGAAATGCTAGTGATATACGTATATCTAATTCTTTAATATACTTTGTATCTGGAGGATATGGGATTAGCATTGGTGATGGAACGAACAATCCAACTAGAGTAAGCTTGACTAACATTCGTATAGGTCCATTTGCAGGTAACAGAGTTCCAATAAATACTATCAGGATATATGGCTCTGGGCATGTACTAAAAAACGTAACAACAAATCCTAATGGTGGAGGAGATATACGGGATAATACAAACGATTCAGTCTATATAAATGTCAACTACAAAACACTCCTTAGCGGAGGGCTTCAACAACTGCCGGTTAATCCAAAACCCGCATGCAATTCCGATACAGTCGGTACAACATGGTTTACTCCAGGGGCAACTGGGGTAAAAGATACTTATGAGATATGTGCTAAGGATGCTACTAATAACTATGCGTGGAGAACATTGTATTAGTTGGTATGATAATAAATGTCATCTCCATTTGCCTGAAGACTCAGCAGGATTCTATCGCCTCTCATGTCTGAGCATATTCTAATAATAATTAAACCCACTAGAGGTTGAGCGGTTCTAAGTCTAAGAGACCTATGGCAATATAAAGAGTTGCTCTATTTTCTCACTTGGCGCGATATTAAGGTGCGCTATAAACAAACCTTGATTGGAGTGGCTTGGGCAATCCTGCAGCCACTTTTGACTATGGTTGTGTTTACTGTGTTCTTTGGTAAAATTGCAAAGCTCCCATCTGAAGGAATCCCCTATCCGAATCTTCTCGTATTCCGGGTTATTACTCTGGACATATTTTTCTTCTGCTGTATCGAATTCTGGAAACAGCCTTATTGGCAACGCTAATCTCATCACTAAGGTCTACTTTCCGCGCCCGATAATCCCCCTTTCCTCTATACTTGCCGGTATTGTTGACTACTTCATTGCTCTATGTATACTCGTGTTGATGATGTTTTTTTATGGTATTTTTCCAAACTCTTCAATTGTTCTTTTGCCAATCGTTATCCTCCTTGCTTCCATCTCAGCGACGGGTCTTGGACTTTGGTTTTCTGCTTTAAATGTGAAATACCGAGACGTGCGCTATGCAATCCCATTTTTCATTCAACTCCTGCTTTTTGCAACACCAGTGATATATCCAACGGCGGTTCTGCCTGAAAGGTTTCGTTGGTTGCTGTCACTGAATCCAATTTCCGAGATAATTGACGCCCATAGAGTCTGTACCTTAGGTTACAAACCAGTTGATTGGTATTCACTTGGCATATCTACAGTTGTAGGCTTAATTGTATTTATCACCGGGCTCTTTTATTTCCGCAGAACCGAACGCTTCTTTGCAGACGTGATTTAGTTATCCATGGTGACTTCATGAAGGCTCTAGTCCTAGCAGGTGGCAAAGGAACGCGTCTGAGACCTCTGACCTATACGATGGCTAAGCAGCTTGTCCCTGTAGCCAATAAACCTGTGCTCTTTTACGTTATGCAGCATCTTCAAGAAGCTGGTATTGAAGAGGTGGGCGTTATTATCTCACCTGAAACCGGGGGACAGATTCAAGAGGCTTTGTCTAAAAACCCCTGGGGTTTTAATCTCACATACATCCTGCAAGATCAGCCTCTAGGGTTGGCTCATGCTGTAAGGATTGCCCAAAGCTATATTAAAGAAGAGGACTTCATTATGTGCCTGGGTGATAACCTTATCGGCTCAGGCATCAGGGAATTTATAGAAACATTTAACGCTTCTAGGGCAGACGCCCTTATCCTATTAAAGGAGGTAGACGACCCGCGTATGTTTGGCGTGGCTGAGGTTGATTCACGGGGTCACATCATACGCCTGGTTGAGAAGCCCAAGGAGCCGCCTTCCAAACTGGCTCTAGTAGGGGCTTATGTCTTTTCACCGGCTATATACGATACTCTATCTGAGATTAAACCCTCCTGGCGTGGGGAGTTGGAGATCACAGACGCTATACAGAAATTACTTGAGAATGGATATGTTGTGCGGAGTTCCATTTTGGAAGGGTGGTGGCTTGATACAGGGAAAAAGGATGACCTCTTGGAAGCCAATCGCATAGTGCTGGATGAGTGGACGAGGCGGGATGTGCAAGGCACGGTTGGCTCTAAAAGCCGTGTAGTTGGTCGGGTGGTACTAGAGGAGGAGGCGCAGGTGGAGAGAAGCAAGGTGCGCGGCCCCGTAGTTATTGGAGCGGGGACGGTGATTGAAGAGTCATTTATCGGTCCTTATACTAGCATAGGTCGAGGTTGTATAATCACCAATTCTACGTTGGAGCATTGTGTGGCACTAGATGGGGTGAGGATAGAAGGTGTTGAAAGGATGGAAGATAGCGTTCTTGGACGCAATGCGGTGGTGCGTCGTCTTTCTGGAAACCACAAGGCTCTTCGGCTACTTATTGGTGAGGATACGGAGGTTTTGCTGTAGATGCCGTTTCAATTTAGAAAAACCGAGATTCCTGACGTCGTTCTTATTGAATCACGGGCTTTTGAAGACCAGCGGGGATTCTTTATGGAGGCATACAAGAGCTCTGAGTTTTTGACTAATGGCATTCCCGATGTCTTCGTTCAGGATAACTACTCATATTCATTGCGGGGTGTTCTCCGCGGACTGCATTACCAGAAGAATCCTAAGGCTCAGGCAAAGTTGGTGATAGTATTAAAGGGTGAAATCTTCGATGTGGCGGTAGATATTCGTAAAGGTTCGCCTACCTATACCAAGTGGATAGGAGTTGTGCTATCTGACAAAAAAAATCGGATGCTTTACATACCGGTTGGGTTTGCACATGGTTTCTGCGTGCTGAGCGACGGGGCTAATGTCTTATACAAAGTGACAGAGGAGTACGCTCCGCAACTCGATCGAGGAATTATATGGAACGACCCAAAAATCGGCATATATTGGCCTATCGAGGAGCCCATTATCTCCCCGAAGGATGCCCGGCTTCCCAATCTTGATATGGCTGATCACGATTTTATATACGGAGGGGAAGTCTCTCTATGAGAACTATTTTCGTTACAGGAGGATGTGGATTTATCGGAAGCCATTTTGTGCGTCTCCTCTTACGGCGTAAGGATTGGCGGGTGGTAAATATTGATAAGCTCACATACGCTGGAAATATAGAGAACCTAAGGGATGTTGAAGTGAATTCAAACTATCGTTTTGTAAAGGGTGATATTGCAGACTCTGTGCTGATCAATGATCTACTCCAAGAAGAGAAACCCTGGGCAGTGGTAAACTTCGCCGCAGAGTCGCATGTAGACAGGAGTGTTCTCGACTCCTCCCCATTTCTTCAAACCAATGTTATCGGGGTTCAGGTTCTTTTGGAGTCATCACGTCGTTATAAGATAGAGCGCTTTTTGCAAATCTCAACGGATGAAGTCTACGGTGATGCTGATAGAAAGGAGCCTTTCCATGAGGAAAGCCCGCTTTCTCCAAGCAGCCCTTATGCGGCAAGCAAGGCAGCGGCTGACCTTCTGTGCCTTGCCTATAGGCGTACTTATGGTATTCCTATTTTGATTGTTCGTAGTTCCAACAATTGCGGACCCTTCCAGTTTCCCGAAAAGCTCATTCCATTGATGATAAGAAACGCATTGATTGGAAAAGAGTTGCCCATGTACGGCGATGGCCTCCAGAGGAGGGATTGGCTTTATGTAGAAGACAATATTGAGGCGATTTTCTCTATCTTGGAGATGGGAGAAATTGGCTCCACATATAATGTAGCGACGGGGCAGGAGAGGACAAATAGCGAGGTTGTTCATTCGTTATGTCGGCTTTTGTCCGAAGAGACCGGATTGAACCTAAATGATCTCATTGGACGTATCAAATCTGTGCCTGACCGTCCCGGCCACGACCGCCGTTATGCATTGAATACGGAGAGGGTTCGCCGAGAGATAGGTTGGTCTCATAGATTCTCTTTTGAGGAAGGTTTGAAGAAAACCGTCCGATGGTATCTAGATAACCAAGACTGGGTGGAGCGGGCGACCTCCGGGGAATATCAGGATTATTATGAAGCCGTCTATAGATATGCATGGGGACGGTCTCCGAAATGATTCGGGTTGCCGTCATTGGAAGCACGGGTCAGTTGGGGTCTGATTTGGTCCGTGTGTTACAACGGGCTGGGAATTATCGGGTCTTTCCCCTTAGCCATAATGAGGTTGAGTGCATCGAGCCGGATTCGGTTAAAAGAGCAATAACAAATATACATCCAGAAGTTGTGGTTAACGGTGCCGCGTTTGTGCGTGTTGATGAATGTGAAGATCGCCCTGATGACGCCTTTAGGGTTAACACCTTGGGAGCCCTTAATGTAGCAAGGGTTTGTGCTGAACTCAATGCCCTCTGTGTCTATATAAGCACCGATTATGTGTTTGATGGAAAAAAAGGGGAGCCTTATACAGAAGAGGATTCTCCATGTCCCATAAATGTATATGGCACATCGAAGCTGGCAGGCGAATACCTAGTTCGGCAGGCGTGCTCTAAATGGCTTATTGCAAGGATGGCCAGCCTCTTTGGAAAAGCAGGGGCGCGTGGAAAGGGGGGGAATTTTATAGAGACCATTTTAACAAAGGCACGGGCGAGCGAGTCATTAAAGGTAGTAAACGACATCCGTATGTCGCCCACATATTCATACGACGCCTCTTGTGTGCTGGAGAATCTCATTGGGCAGGGGGCTACCGGGGTTTTCCACATTACAAACAGCGGCTCCTGCACATGGTATGAATTTGTCCAAAAGGCGTTGGATTTAGTAGGTCTAAGTGCGAAATTGGAGTCGGTCTCCTCCGCGGATTATCCTACCAGAGCCCGCCGACCCAAGAATTCCTCTCTGAGGAGTGTGAGGCTTTCTGAAAATGCCATTCGTTCCTGGGAGGAAGCATTGAGGGCTTACTTAATAGAGAAGGCGCATATTCCGTCATAAGCAAATTCTCCTATGTATTCATTTAGGTTTGGTTATGAGAAAACTGATATTTTCATTATTCAGGAAGATTAACAGTGCTTTGTCGGGTACAGGTCTTTGGAGATTTCCCGGCATTGCCCTCCTTTGGGGATTGATTTATAGGGCATTTAGCCCAAAGGGGATAGTTTTAATAACATGTCAGGGAAATAGAATGTATGTCAATACCGAGCTCGGATATGGCGGCATTGGCCCCATTTTACTGATTAAAGGAGTCTACGAAGAGCATGAGACAGAGCTATTTAGGGAATTGATAAAACCCGGCATGGTTGTATTAGATATTGGGGCGAATATTGGATATTACACATTAATCGCTTCTAAATTGGTGGGAGATGATGGGAGGGTATATGCATTTGAGCCGGACCCGAAGAATTATGAATTACTCGTTAAAAATATTGAAATAAATGGCTACAATAACATTACCCCTATTCATAAGGCCGTATCCAATAAAAGCGGTAGGATTAAACTTTTCATTGATAAGCTCAGTCCATCTCTATCGTCCTTCTCAAAGGATAACGTTCTGGAGAAAGCGGGTTTCTTAGAGGTGGAGACGACAGCACTGGACGATTTTTTTGGTTTAACAGGGGGCGATACCGTAAATCTCATTAAGATGGATACCCAGGGGGCTGAGGGGCTTATAATAGAAGGATCCGAGAGATTGTTAAGAAATAACAATCTGAAAATCATTATGGAATTTTGGCCCTATGGACTCAGGAATGTTGGAACCGATCCATTAGGATTGTTGTATAAACTGCAGAGTTATGGTTTTGAAATAAAACCCATTGATAAAACGGACCGCTACACAATGGATATGGGAGTAAAGAAGATCATTGAGATGTGTGAGAATAGGATGAATGGTAAGGGTTATGTTAATTTGTTGCTAGAAAAATAGGAGACACCAATTTTATATAAAAAGAGGAACGTTTTAAACGGCCTATGCATAGGTAGACAGTATTGCTTTGCCAAATTTTTAGACAACTGAATTTCTTGCGTTGGCTACGCCGTCCTCCTAAGGTCAGCGTTCGCGATAAGTATCAAGTTGGTCGCTCTACGTATGGTGAGCCAATAGTATTGTCTTGGAATGAGGGGACAACCCTTACTATAGGCAGCTTCTGTTCAATAGCCGATGGTGTGGTTATATTTCTTGGTGGAGAGCATCGCACCGATTTGATTACTACCTTTCCTTTTAATGTCTTTCATGAAAGTGCCAAACACATTAAGGCACATCCGATTTCAAAGGGTGATGTTGTTATCGGTAACGATGTATGGATAGGTCGAGGGGCTGTAATTCTTTCCGGTGTTCATGTAGGTAACGGTGCGGTAATTGGTGCTGAGGCCGTTGTAGCCAGGGATGTCCCGCCATATGCTATCGTGGTGGGTAATCCCGCTCGGGTTGTCTCTTACCGATTTACCCCGCAACAGATTGAACAGCTAGAGCAAATCGCATGGTGGTCTTGGACTGATGAAGAGATCGAACGTGCCATGCCCCTTTTGCTATCGAATGACATTGAGGCTTTCCTCAAATTTGCCAATGAACGTGATGTTAGGAAAACA
This sequence comes from Candidatus Dadabacteria bacterium, assembly GCA_040289575.1. Lineage (GTDB taxonomy): Bacteria > Desulfobacterota_D > UBA1144 > Nemesobacterales > CSP1-2 > PSLL01. The sequence goes on from PSLL01000011.1 coordinate 34,571, forward strand.
ATTAAGTAGAAAATAGGTCTAGCATTTAGTTTATTTTAGAAACTTTATATTTAGTCATAAGTCTGTTCTACGATCGGGACATTTTGTAACGAAAAATAATTATGAGGCTCAACGAATTCGATGATCTCTCTGCTTAATGTTCTAAACCTCATATCTGTCTTGTTTTCGCTTCTCTTTCACGTTCTCCTCGTTAGGTTATTCGGCGTAGCTTTACAGACGGATGTCTATTACCTTTGCACCGCAATTATTCAATTTACGGTTGGGATTGTTGCATTTTTAATCAAGTTATATATACCTGTTTATAACGATGTAAAGGTAAGAAGCGAAGAGGAAGCAAAAAATTTTACAGGAGCCGTTTTGGTTCTGATATTTTTAATGGGTGCTTTCTTTTCCATTCTGGTTTTCGTTACTGCACCTTATATCGTAAAGATTTTTGCAAACGGGTTTTCTCCTGAGAAAATCTCACTATCTGCCCGGCTGGTGCGGGTACTATCGGTCTCAATTCTTTTTTCCTCTCTAACAATGGTTGTTACTGCTGCTCTCATTGCAAACCTATTTATGCTGATAACTTTTTCTTCTTCCATAATTACCCCCCTCTTTAATCTTATTGCCCTTTTACTTTTTGTAAGAAATTATGGAATTGTGGCGATTATGTATTCGATTGTTACTGCCTCGATTATAAATTTTTTAGTTGTTTCCGCATTCTTAAGGATGAGAGTAGGTTGGAAACTCGCTAATCCGTTTAAGAGGCCCGACATAGCATATCTTGTAAGACAGAGTATTTCCATGAGAATGGGGGGAGTTATAGCCGAACTCCAAGGGCCCATAACAAGCAATATACTTTCCTATTTTCCTACGGGCTATATCACTCTTTTCAGTTATACAAACAGGTTATTGAACGTGCTTTTTAATATTATAAACTCCCCGATATTACAGGTACTTTATTCAAAGTCCTCTAACCTTCTTGCGAGAAAAAGGGTTGATGAGCTAAAGGGTCTTTTGATTTCTACATTAATGAGTAACACTGTTTTATTCATCAGCGTAATAATTCCGCTTATCATCCTTTTTAAAAAGATATTTAGCCTTTTATTTGCTCCAAAGGTCACATCCAATGAAATATCAGTTATGTACCATCTCTTCTTAGCCTTAATTCCCTTTTACCTGGCTCTTTCCTTTGAAGTGTCTTTTGCCGTTATTACTATAGCTATGAAAAAAGGGATAGAGGTTTTAAAAATAAATGTGGTTTTTACATTTTTATACGGTGTTTTTTTTATACCCGCCATAAAGTTTCTTGCAATATTTGCGATTCCTATTGCTTTATTTATCGCGGAGGTTTATAAAAGCATAGTTTTTATAAACCTTGTGGATAGGGATATGCACATTGTAGATTTAGACATGATAAAGAATATGATCAAGTTCTCTGTATTTATAGGTCTCCTGGTTTCTTTAAATGTTTTGTTTGCCAGTAGTTTTATCTATGGTATGTATCTTAATGTGATATTAGTCATTTTGTGGCTTATATTCATGGGTAAGGATACAATAGCCGCCTTCCATCTTATAGTCAGAAAAGGTGAGGTTAAATAAATCGTTCTTCTGACCCTGCTCTTAGATGGAGTTAATTTCAACCAACTCAGTGGCGAGGTTGCCCAATGATTAAAAAGAAATTAAAAGCCGAGACGATAACCGAGTATAACAGGTCTTATTTTGTTTCTCATAATCTGGATCTTCAGGAATCAAGATTGAAGAAGGCTTATGGGATGATCCTTGAAGAGAAGCCCGGCTTTCTTTTAGATATAGGCTGTGGGAAAGGGGATTTCTCCTCACTCCTTATTAAAGATGGCTGGAAGGTATGGGGTACTGATTTGGATTCTTCCATAGTATGTGATGCATCTGGGAAGGGTTTAAACGCAGTGGTTGCTGACGTGGCTGAGGGACTCCCTTTTGAGGGTGGCTTCTTTGATTGCGTTTTTGCGGGTGAGATTGTCGAACATTTGGTTGATACAGATTTTTTTATAAAGGAGGTTTATAGAGTCCTGAAGAAAGGTGGTTCAGTGATAATAACCACACCAAATCTGGCGAGCTTTGAGAATAGAATTAGGATTCTCCTCGGGATTTATCCGATTTGGGTTAGCTACAGCTTGGAGGGGGTTGGTCATATTAGAGCATACACGCCAAGAGCATTAAAGAAGCAGTTAATGGAACATGGATTTACAGTCGAAAAACACAAGGGCAACTGGGTGCCATTCATACCGCAGAGATTCGCAGATGATGTGAAATATCCATTATTGGCTATAACAGGGGACTTATTCCCAAATCTGTCAATGGACATCATCATTAAAGCGAGAAAGAATTAATTGCTTATCGGAGTTATATGAATACATCAAGTTTATACAACGGTAAGGCAACTGGCTACTATGAGAATATCCGAGAGGATATTATTAACTTGATTACCGACAGGCCCAATAAAATATTAGAGATAGGTTGCGGAAAGGGATATACATTAAAGAAGTTAAAAGAATTGGGGAAAGCTGGTGAAATAGTAGGGATCGAGATGGATACAAATTCGGCAGAGGAGGCAAAAGCTTATTTAGATGGTATTACATGTTGCAATATCGAAGAGATACTTTCTCTGCCTTTCGACAGGGGATATTTCGATTATATTATTCTTGCCGATATCCTAGAGCATCTTTCAAATCCCTGGAAAACGCTTAGAGTAATGAGGGATTATTTAAACGAAAAAGGTTCGATAATAGCGACAATTCCGAACCTGCGGCATAAGTCTATAGTTTTGCCTCTCATCTTACGAGGGAAGTTTCAATACGACCCTGACGGGGGTTTAATGGATATAACGCATCTCAGGTTTTTCACAAGGGAATCTGTAACCTCACTTTTTAAGACCTCTGGATATTCGAAGGTATATTTTGTGGATTATCCTATTTCCTTTAAAGCTAGGGTAGTAGCAGTATCATCTTTGGGTTTCCTAAGGGATTTTTTTATCCCTAAATTTCGTGTGATTGCTGCAAAATAGGAGAATCTTAATGGTTGAAGGTGATATCGAATTTATAAGAAAGGTTCTTCGGTTGAATCTTTTGCAGTCGCCCTGTTTGGAGGTAGGAGCTGCGATAGAAGAACAGAACGCTAAGAAGTTGATTTTAGAGGCTGGTCTTGAATATCTGGGTGCTGATATTAAACCGGCTCCTTCCATTGATTTTGTCGTTGACTTTGAGGATTCGAAAGGGGTATCTGAAAAATTTAACGGAAAAAGAGTCCGTTCTATATTAATCCTTAACGTACTGGAGCACGTTTTCGATCCAATAGGGTTTCTGGATAATGCATTTAGTATTTTAGAGAATAAGGGCACTTGTGTTATTATCGCGCCATCTGTCTGGCCTCTGCATAATTTTCCGTATGATTTTTGGCGTATTAACCCGGATTTTTATATACAGTATGTCAAACGGAGGAATCTTGAGATTATAGATAGCCTTTTTGAATATATAGGTTTCTGTAATGTTAAAGAGAACATGGTTGCCTCAAATGAATATAATCTCCCTCCTCCCTCATTAAGCAAATTTAAGACGCTTTGGTCGAGAGCAATTCACAAGTTTTTTAATACGTATGGCCGCAGTATGTGTTTCCCTCCTCACGTGGGGGTCGGAGTTGTTATCAGAAAGCCTTAGCTGAAATGTTGCACTTAAAAAGATACTTCGATAAGGATTTTAGCCTATACATGTTGATTCCGTAAGCATTGATAGACTCTCAAAAAGTGAAAGATAATGAAGAGTGTTTTAGCAACTGTGATAATTCCCACATACCAGTATGCTAACTTTATATGCAATGCAATTGATAGCCTTCTTGAACAGTCTTTTCCTCAGAGTGAGATTGAAATAATAGTGGTTGATGACGGATCAACGGACGACACTTCTGAAAGGGTTAAGAGATATAAAGATAGAGTAAAATACATTCATCAGAGAAATTCGGGCAAGGCAGGGGCAACAAAGGTAGGGATTGATATTGCGCGAGGCAAATACATTTTTAATTTAGATGCTGATGATTTATTCCTTCCTGATAAGATTCAAAAAGTCGTAAGTATTTTTGAAAAAGATGGGGACATTATTCATATAGGCCATCCAGCAATCTGTTGGCGGGCAGATGATAATATTTGGGAAATAGAGTCTATACCAGATCATATTAAGTGGCATAAGATTTATGGCAGGGATTTACTGTCCTACTTTTACATGAGGCAAATGCTCTTTGGCGGAGGTTCGACATTTGCTGGTCGTGCTGATATGCTGAAGATGATTCCGATAAAAAAAGCAATAGATATGTACATAGATGAATACCTTGTTTTATCCGCTCTGAATCGCGGCTATACGTTTTTTATTGGAGAACCTTTATCTATTTGGAGGATTCATGGCAAGAACTATTCTTATAAAAACCCGGGTGAAAATAGGATAGAGAGAACCATGTCTAGTATGGAAGCTGTTTTATCCGAAGTTATGAATAACGATTTTAGTGAGAAGTTAAGGATATTATATCAGCTAAAAGCAAGGGTCTCTCGAATAGCGGCAAAAGAAACGCTCAGCAAGAAATCCTTTTTGGATATAATGGATTTATGGTTATATTTTTTAAAAAATTACCGAATTTGGGGAAAAGATATTTTGATAGTTATCGAAAGCTATAATTTAATAAATAGAACCCTTCCAACCTTTCTATTGAGTCGGTTAAGGCGAATTAAGGCAAGAAACTCCTTAAAACTTTAGTCCATGTAACAAAGTCAAACTAACGGTAATGAAACTTCTTCTTATCTCTAGTCATTTCCCCAATATTTTCGGTGGCGTTAGCGATTATAGCTATCTTCTGAGCAAGACTCTATCTAAAGAAGGCTTGGAGGTTTATGTTTTGACCTCTTATGATGATAGAGTAATAAATGATACTGAAGATAATCTGAGGGTTTTGACTGTAGTGAAAAGATGGAGCCTTATGGGCATACCTAAGATCATTAAAGAGGTAAAAAGGATAAATCCTGATTGGGTCTTGCTTCAATATGTTCCGTATATGTATAGCTATTACGGCGTTCCTGCATATATTGTTTTACTCTCCTTTGTACTCCGCATTATGAGATTTAAATTCATCACCACTTTTCATGAGATAGGTATGGAGTTAGATTTAAAAAAACCAAAATACTGGGGGATTGCAGTCTTACAGAGGTTGATTGCCTATGCTATGTGTATTGCATCGGATAAAGTGGTCATAAGCTCAGAACCGTATAGAAAGACAATAGAAATTTTTGATAAAAAGGTGACTAAGATACCCATAGGAAGTAATATACTGCCAGTGTATATATCCGATAGAGATAAGAGGGAATTAAGACGACAAATATCGTCCGACCAAGAAATCATAATTTCCACATTCGGAGCTAATCCCAGGAGAAATTATTTATTGCTTAGGGTAATAAAAAAGCTTAGAGAAGAAAAGTTGCCTGTTAAGTTTTTAGTTATTGGTGGATTTCCAAAAGATTGGATTGAGGCAATAAAAATAGAAGTTAAAGAACTAGAGCTTGATGATGCAATCTGTTTTACTGGCTTTCTCAAATCGGAAGATGTTTATAGGTACCTGTCTATATCGGACCTTTTCGTCATATTAGAGGGTATTAATAGCAAAGGGCGGGGTGGAATAAGCATAAAAAATACCTCTCTGACCGCTGCCTTTGCTGCCGGACTGCCCATTATAGGGAATAGGGGGCATATGACCAGTGATTTTTTAAATAATAGGGAGAATATTATTCTAATAGACTCTTTAGATGAAGAAACTATTTGTGAAGAGATCAAGAAACTGCTTGCCGACCCAACGCTTATAGAAAACCTCAAAATCGGTGCGGTCAGAACGTTTGAAACAAAACTTAGCTGGCCGATAATTGCAAAAAGATATATAGAGTTGTTTTCTTGTGAGGAGCAAATGGAGTATAAATAGCCTTGGAAAAGAACATATCTAATTTCCATAAGGAAAGTAATCAGGCTCTTATAACCGAAAAGATACCTCAGTGTCCTTTATGTCATAAAACTGGCAGAATCCTCTATGGAGGACTTAAAGACAGCGTCTGGCCTACCCCAGGCGAGTGGGCTTATAGAGCTTGCACGGGTTGCGACGTGATTTGGTTAGACCCTCGTCCAATTGCCGAATGCTTCAACATCATCTATCCGAAGGATTATGTAACCCATGGTGAGCCTCCGGATTTCCTTTCTCCAAGACCGGATTTTTGGGGTAATATCAGGCTTGGGATTAAATTGGAGGTACTCAAACGCGCATACGGTTATCCTGTAGAATCTCGGAGCTTCGTTTCTAGATTTATCGGTATGCTTGTCTCTCATATCCCTTTTATAAAGCGTTGGGTTGGTTATACGGTCTGCTTTCTTCCGGCACGCAAAGGAAGGTTGCTTGATATAGGATGCGGCAACGGTGGTTTTCTGCTCACTATGTCAAAATTGGGTTGTTGGCAGGTAGAGGGTGTAGAGCCTGATAGCATCTCAGCCGAACTCAGCCGAAAGTCAGGACTTAGCATATATGAAGAGCCCGTAGAGTCCATCACACTTGAACCCAACAGCTTTGACGCGATCACCATGCACCATGTCATTGAGCATCTCTCTGATCCTATGGGGGTTCTCAAGAAGTTAAGTAGTGCACTCCGTCCGGGGGGATCGCTCGTGTCTATTTCACCCAATCCGCTTGCATTTCTTGCCCGTTGGTTTGGAGGGGATTGGCGAGGGCTTGATCCTCCCAGGCATTTTGTGCTGATGGGACCACAGGCATTAGCAAATATGTCCAGTCAGGTTGGGCTTGAACCAATAGTCTGGACAACCGCTCGAAATAGTGAATGGATGGCTCGTGAGAGCATCTCAATTTCACGGCGTGGGCATACAGGTGATTATGAGGGACGGAACCTTCCATGGTTTATTTCCCTAGGGAGCAAAATCCTTACAGTGTTAAACAATAGACTGGGGGAAGAGGTTGTCCTTGTAGCCCGGAAGAGATAGTATCAGTTCTATGAACGAACCAATACCTGTCTTTATAATCCACTGGAACCGCCCGTATGACTGTGCTAGAACCGTGTGGGAATTTCAAAAACAGGGAGTTCCTGTAGAAATCACTGTATTGGATAATGGCTCAATAAAGGAAAACGTAGAGCGGTTGGAATCTATAATCGGTGATTACGCGAGTGTTGTGCGGTTAGGAAAGAATCTGGGTTTTGGTCCCGGACTGAATAAGGGGTTAGGGACTTGGCTCTCCCAAGGGGGCGGAGACTATGTATTGCTTTCTGCCCATGATGCAATTCCTCATGAAGGTTGTCTGTCGGGGTTGATAAAAGCGATGGAGGAGTATCCAGACGTGGGAATTGCATCGGCGGAATTCGGTGTGGGATATATAGCCGTTTCAATGGTTGGAGGGGACCATATATAGCCGATCACTCGCGCGGACAGGGGTTTGAGGCACACGCCTTTCCAAACGGAACCCTTATGATATGCCGGAGAAAATGTCTGGAGGAGATAGGGGTTTTTGACAATCAGTATTTTGCGTATGGCGATGAGGTAGACCTTGCCATCCGTGCCTGGAAACACGGATGGCAAGTTGGTATTGTCTGGGGAGCAAGGGTTGAAAACCCTGGGTGCTCTGTACCATCCACCGTCGCTTCCTATCTTCAGGTGCGCAATGCCATATTGCTTGTGAGAAGATGGAAGGGTTGGCATTGGGCACTCCTGCGCTCATTCCTTTTTAGCGTAAACACTTTTAGATTGCTTTTCTGGAAATCGAAATGACCCGCTGTATTCTCCGCTCGCGTGTGGTTAATGGCGATTATGGATGCTTGGCTTGGCCACTATGGTGCGCCGCCAGCGCGATTGCAAAAATGGGTGGTCTAAAGATCTTCTATATTCATGGCGGTGGTGACACCATAGGTGGCATTGAGACCTATATCGCCGGTTCTTTGAGATACCATAAATTATATGAACCCTATATAGGCATAGTCAGATATGGAAGGTTTTTTGAGTACATAAAAAACATGGGCTTTATCAACCTAATAGACCTGAAAGGGGGAAGACTAAGGGAGATACCAAAGACATTGAGGTCTATTTATAGCGCTGTGAGATTCATTAGGAATAATGATATAAGGCTTTTAATAGCGCATGGAACACATTCTTGGGTTTTTGGAGGAATCATCTCAAATATATGTGGGGTAAAAAGCGTCTTTTATGTTCAGGGCGATATTAAAAAATCGGATTTCGGGGATTTGATAAGTGGTGCCGGCTTGAGAATCAAACCCACAATCTATATCGCTAATTCTGAGTTTACCGCCAAGTCGGTTAAGCAATTTCTAAGGGGCGAGGTTAGGGTTAACCATCTTGCTTCGGATATTTTTGAATTTGATAAGATAGATGAACTCGAGGCAAGGGCGAGATTGAGAGCGGAGTTTAATATACCTGAAAAAAGAAAGGTCTTTTCTATAATAGGTAGAATCCAGAAGTGGAAGGGGCAGGATACCACCATACTTGCCTTCAAAAACATGAGACACAAAGACAAGGCGTGCCTAATGGTTGTGGGTGATTGTACATTTAAGGGTGATGAGCCGTTTTATAAGCACCTGAAAGAGATTTCACGAAATGATGACTCTATAATATTTACTGGTTTTAGAAAGGATGTGCCCTATATAATGAAAGGCTCCGATGGGATAATACACGCTTCAAGGGAGGCAGAGCCTTTTGGAGTAGTAGTGGTAGAAGGCATGATGGCAAGAAAGCCTGTCATTGCAACGGCACATGGCGGACCACTAGAGATTATAGAGAATGGCAAAGACGGGTTTTTATTTAACCCTGAGGATTATAAAGGGCTTGCTGGAATAATGGATACTCTTGTTGAAGACGAATGTTTACGAAAAAGGGTTTCTGAGGAAGCGTATAATAAAGCAAAATCTAAATACACGATGGAAGTATCGGTAGCGCGTTTAGAGAAAATAATATCCGATGTCATAGGGATATGAGAGAGATATCGCTAAAGGAAATATCTTTAAAGCTGTCTTTAAAACCCCGGGAATTGTTCATTCTACTCTCTATAGGATTGTTCTTGGTTATTTTTCTTATGTTTTTCCTTGAAATGCGTTTGCTGATCGGTGTTTCGCTTCTTATTTTAATAGGGTTGCCAATATTTTTCGTAAGTGCTTTAAAATGGAGGCTATCGTCTTATTTTTTCTTTTTATATCTACTTCTAGAGGGGATTTTCAGGAAGTGGATTATGCCTGAGTACTCTACACCACTTTTTTTTGTTAAGCACATTGCACTGGTAGGTCCTTATTTCTATCTCTTTACCAGGGGAGTCAAAATAACTAAAAAGGACTATCCATTCTTGGGAATTCTTTTATGTTATCTAATATGGGGCGTACTTGAAGCCCTCAATTTTCGAGTAACGACCGATTTAAGGGTTCAAATCCTGGGGTTAATTACACACTTCTGGTTTGTTCCACTTATCTTTTTGGTACCGGCGCTTTTAAACACCGAAGGGAAAATCCTAAGATTTTTTAAAGTAATTGCTTATACTTCACTCCCAATATTTATACTCGGTATAGTTCAACATTTCTCACCCTATTTCAGTTGGATTAACAAATATGCACCCAGCCAAGCAATAGAGGAGCAGTCCCTGGCTTTTGTAGGTGACTATATAAGAATCACGGGAGTTTTCTCTTATATAACTCCATATAATATCTATCTCTCATTTGTGCTAATTATATTACTCTATCTCCTCCTTATAAGAAGACTCGACAAATTTGAAATGCCAATCCTTCTTGTTGCGCTTTCACTGGGAATAACGAATCTGGTTATGACTGGTTCACGCGCTCCATTTGTCATATTTATTGGTCAAGCCCTGCTTCTTTTATTCTTTTCTCTTAAGGGTAGGTTTAAGTGGAGGAAGAGGGTTTTTATCAGATTTGCGTTGGTTATACCTACCTTACTGTTTATCATGTCTTACACAGATATGGGTAGAAAATCGCTCTCGGCTTTGATAGAAAGAGCTCAGGCTTCGGGGGATACAAAATCAAGACTAATCGGGACATATACATCCTTTTTCAGGTTTATACCGGATGCCGGTTTAGTGGGCTACGGTATAGGCACAGCCTATCAGGGTGCAAACAATTTGGTAGAAGACTGGAAGGATATGCCCAGGAACTTTGAGGTGGAGTGGGAGAGGATTGTTCTGGAAATGGGGCTGATTGGACTTATTATTGTTTTGCTTCTTAGGTTTTATATACTTTTTTATTCTTGGAGGACGTTTAAAAAGATAAAAACCTATGAACTCAAGTTCATTGCGTTGATTGTATTTCTTTTTCAAATACCCGTATTATTTGGTGCAAATATAGTTTTCAATTATCTTGAGGATATAAAATATTGGTTTCTTTTAGGACTACTTGTATCCGTAAATAGACTAGAAAGGAATAATGCAGCCAAGAGTCTTAGTATCTCACCCTGGTAGGCAACATACACACCAACTGGTTTATGCACTCCAAGAGGGTGGTTATCTCTCAAAATTTATAACGTCTATATGGTATAAGCCTAATCGGTTCCCATACAGATTTATAAATCTGATTCCGCCAAAATTAAGGAAATCCGTAGAGAGTGAACTCAGGAAACGCTATTATGAAAAGATTGACTATGGTTTTATTGAACAATTTGCAGTTTTTGAGATGCTCCGTGAGGGATTCGACAGGTTGTCGAAGGGATATAAAGAAGAACTGGGAATCTACCTTGTCAATCAAATCCACGATTGGTATGTCTCAAGGCGCATAGAGAAGATTGCCCCGAATATGGTTATAGGATATGAGACATCGTCTTCTATGACATTTAAAAAAGCCAAGGGTCTTGGTGTAATTACAATTCTAGATCTTGCTCAGGTGCATTATAGGCTCATAGACGATATAAGGCAAAAATATCAGGAGTTTGATAGGACTTTTGACAGCGATGTAAGTAATAAAGTGAATAGACTGAAGGAGGAGGAGTTGAGTCATGCAGACTATATAATTACCTTATCTAATCTTGTAAAGGAGAGTTTAATCAGCTGTGGCATATCTGAAAGTAAAATATATTTAGCGAACCTTGGATTTAATCCTGCGAAGTTTAAACAGAAGGAATCTTACAGAAAGAATGGGGCATTTAAGATTTTGTATGTGGGGACTATCAAAAGGGCTAAAGGAATTCATCTGCTTTTAGAAGCCTACAGGCAGTTAAATCTGAAAGATACAGAATTGATATTTATAGGAGGAATGTCGGATGGACGGGATGTTCTTAGTAAATATGAAGGAATGTATAGGTATATTCCCTATCTAGACCACGATCAACTGGTTTCATATTACCAAGATGCCGATGTCTTCGTTTTCCCTTCTTATCTTGATAGCTGGGGTATGGTGGTAATAGAAGCAATGGCTTGTGGAACCCCTATTATAGTGTCTGAGAATACAGGAGCAAAAGAGGCTGTGATAGACGGTATATGTGGATTTATTACTCCCGTGGGTGATGTGGATACATTAAAAGAAAAGATCTTATATTTCCATAATAACAGGGATGAAATCGAATGTTTTGGGAAAAACGCAAGAAAGCGGGCAGAGAATTACAGCTGGGAGAATTATAGGGAAGGGATAAGGGAGATTATTTTGAAGATATATGAGAATGCGAATGCTTACTCCAAGTGTTTAGTCACAAATAGACCGGACTCCATAGAGCCTATTAAATATGAAGGTTGCCCTGATCCGTAACGTACAGGAATCCCGAAACCTGAGCATGTCACTTTATGCCGATCGCCTGCATAACGCTCTTTCGGCACATTGCGATATAATGAATGTGCGTTTTGAATCAAATTCTATCTACCGGCTGACTGGTTTAGCGGGTCTTCGTATACAGGGTTATATCGGACGGTTTTGGTCGTTTCCTAGACAGCTACAGCATCTCCAAGCAGAGGTTTTTCATATCGTAGACCATGCGAATGCGCATTTGCTTCGCGCGCTTGATCCAGCGCGGACGGCGGTTACCTGTCATGATTTAATGCTTATCAAGCTTGCTGCTGGAGAAATCCCTTGGCATGGACGGCGGCCATGGACTGCTAGTAGAATATTCCACTGGAGTGTCAACCACCTACCACACGCGGGGGCAGTGCTCTGCACTTCGGAGACCACGAGGCGGGACATAATAAGACTCGTCGGTTGTGCTCCTGAACGGCTACACGTAGCTTATCACGGACTCGATGAAATGTTCCGACGGATTTTTGATGTGGATGCCATTGCACAGGCTCGCACGCGGTTTGGAATTACTTGGCCTATCACAGTTCTTCATGTTGGAAGCAACCGATTCTACAAAAATCTCGAGGGCATAATTGAGGCTCTAGCCCTTCTTGGTGCTGGATGGGGTGAGAAGGTGCATCTCGTCAAGGTTGGTAGGGATTTTACCTCAGCACAGCGGGATCTCATTCGCCGCCGGGGGATGAGCGAACGGGCGCATTTCTTAGGTCAACTCAGCCCTGAGGATCTCGTACTCCTCTACAATGTATCGGATATCCTGCTCTATCCCTCTTTATATGAGGGATTTGGCTGGCCCCCTCTTGAGGCTATGGCCTGTGGCACGCCGGTGGTCTCCTCCGACAGGGGATCGCTGAAAGAGGTTGTTGGGGATGCCGCGATTATTGTCAATCCAGAGGATCCTGAGGCAATTGCTGAAGGTGTAGAACGTGTACTGACTGACATTGGGCTTCGGCAGATGCTCATTACACGCGGTATAGAACAGGCAAAGAAATTTAAATGGGCAACAACTGCAGAGAAAGTGATTAAGGTATATCACGAGATTGCGGCCACCCACTGAGAAGATTTTTTCTAGAAGCAGTCTCATAAATCCCGCTGTTGTCATTCTGAAGGAGTGAAGCGACAGAAGAATCCTGCTTAACGCGCGTAAATCTAAGATCCTTCGCTGCGCTCAGAATGACGGATGCTATTTATGAGACCATTTCTAATTCAAAAACATTTATAATTCAGATTTAGAAATTCCGGACTGGTTTAAGAAATGTGTAGAATAGTTGGCTTAGTGAGCCATGAGCGAAAATTAAGTACGGATATGGAAGAGACACTTATAAAAATGAGGGATGTGCTCTCTCATGGCGGTCCGGATGATGCCGGGGTTTATATAGATAAAAAACACGGCGTAGCGTTAGGGAATAGAAGGCTTTCAATTCTCGATCCCTCTCCTCTTGGACATCAGCCTATGGGCAGTGAAGACGGAAGCCTTTGGATTACATACAATGGAGAGATCTATAACTTTATGGAAATAAGAAGAGACTTAGAGGCTCTGGGATATAGGTTTAAGTCGAGTACCGACACCGAGGTTATTTTAAAAGCATACCAAGAATGGGGAGAAAGGGCTTTTGAGAGATTTATAGGCATGTTTGCGACAGGATGCTCAGCTTTTTATATCTAGTAAGGGACTATGCTGGAATAAAACCGCTCTACTATTCGATATTAAGTGATAATCTGATCTTTGCTTCTGAGATAAGGGCATTTAAGGCTTTTAATAATTATTGGGAGGAGAGCAGGGACTGGAGGGTATATTTTTTGATATTCGGACATATACCTGAGCCTTTTACTGTTTTAAGGGATGTATATATGCTCCCTAAAGGGAGCTTTATGAGGTTTGATCTGAGGGGTGGAACCCATGTAATTCAAAAATTTGACAATATATCATTCGGTAATGAGATTAAAGATGTTAAGGAAGCTGCGGACGGAGTTAGGGGGATTTTCTTAAAGGCAATTAAGAGACACCTCATTTCAGATGCTCCAATAGGCGTTTTCTTAAGCGGCGGTATAGATTCCAGTCTTATAGCGCTTGCTTCTTCAAATTTTGAAAGGGAGAATCTAAAGACCCTGTCGGTGGTTTTTAACGAGAAGGAGTTTTCCGAGGAGTATTACCAAAAAATAATAGTTGATAAAATAGGGTCTAAACACAGAGCCTATTTAATCTCTGAAAGGGACTTTATAGATAATATTGACGATATATTCTCTGCTATGGATCAGCCTACAACGGATGGAATTAACACATACTTTATATCCGGATGTGCAAAGGAAGAGGGTTTAAAAGCCGTTTTATCCGGATTGGGAGGGGACGAGTTGTTTGGAGGTTACCCGTCTTTCTGCAGAATAGACAAGGCTTGGTTTTTAAGAGGGGTAAACGGAAATCTCAAAGAGGACGTTAGATTCAGTAGAAGTATGCCAAAGTTTCTTTTGACGAAGGCTTTTGAAAGCACCCTTCCTAGAGATGTAGTCTTTAGGGAGAAACGGGGCTTTTCCTTTCCTTTTCAAATATGGATGAGAAATAACGTTGATCTTCTATCCGGCTTTGTAAAAGATAAAAGTAGGCCTGCACTCAAAAGAATCATAGATGACTTTAGAAATAATAGGCTCCATTGGTCGAGGTTTTGGAGTTTGGTTGTCCTAAGTAGGCAATGCGGATTCTAATCTCTGTGCAGAACTACCATCCCGCCTACTCATTTGGCGGTACGGTGATGGAGGCAGTGGCACTTGCTGAGGGATTGCACAGGCTCGGACATGATGTTGAGGTTGTTACATCAAGCGTAATTAAACGGGATGGGTACCCGGCATTGCATACTTACAGTGATTGTATCAACGGTGTCCGTGTTACATATCTTGGCACATGGCTCAATTTGAGGCATGTATCATTGAACCCTTCTGTTTTACCGTTTGCCTTCTCTAAGGTCAGTCAGTTTGATGCGGTACATATAATCGGTCTTTACGATGTCTTGGGGCCAGCCGTTGCCTTTGCAGCCCGTAGAGCCGGGGTTCCATACGCTGTCGAACCGAGTGGGATGCTGATTCCCATTGTCCGGAGCCTTCGCCTCAAGCGTCTCTATCATGGTATCCTTGGTCGTCCTATGTTAAATGGCGCCCACGCTGTAGTGGTTACATCAAGGGTTGAATGGGATGACGCCCTGCGGTTTGGAATACCAAGAGAGAAATTATTTCTTAGTCGCAATGGGATTAATCTAGAGGAGTATAAATCACTGCCTCAGCGCGGCACTTTTCGTATGCGCTTTGGAATCCCTGACGAGATACCCCTCATTCTTTGGCTGGGGCGCATAGAGGCAAAAAAGAATCTGGAACAGCTTATTGAGGCATTGGCTGGGCTAAAACACTACCTCTGGGCGCTGGCTGTTGCTGGACCATCGGAGTCGCCGTCTTATCTAAATAGCCTTCGACGCCTCGCCCAAAAATTTGGCATAGAGAAGCGTTTACACTTTGTCCCTGGTCTATACGATTGGGATAAGGTTTCTGCATATAGGGATGCGGATATATTCGTTTTGGTCTCTGTCAATGAGAACTGGGGCAATACAGTGATGGAGGCGATTGCCTGTGGGGTGCCGGTCTTAGTTACGCGCACATGCGGTGTGGCCGAGGTTGTAGAAGGACGGGCCGGACTTGTGGTAGAGCGTAATGTATCTAGTATTCAGAATGGACTTGAGCGTCTGATGAATGATGCTGATCTGTACAGATGGTTTAAAACACAACTATCCGATTTGGCATCTGAGCTTTCCCGGGATAAAAAGGCTTGTCAGATAGCCGACTTATTCCGGTCTTGGTAGTTTTCGGGGTGAACCTTGTCTGGTCGTCGTGTCATACTTAGATCAAGCCAAAGGAATCTTAACGAAGCCGTTGGCTCTGCCCTTGAAGAATCTGGTATCCTCTCCCGTATTTCTCGCACGACTCGAGTGGCAATAAAGCCAAACCTGACATATCCCTACTACAGGCGCGGGGTTACGACATCTCCCGATGTTATAAGAGAAACGGTTCAAATTCTAAGCAATTACACAGACTCTATCGCGATTGTCGAAAGCGATGGTGGTTATGGGGCTTGGGCGGCTACAGAGGCGTATGCCGGTCATGGCCTCTATCGCTTGCGGGATGAGTTTGGAGTAGAGGTGATCAATTTATGTGATGAGGAAAGGGAGTTTATAACATTCGAATCACGCGGCCGTGCTTATAAGCTCCCGCTTCCCATACGCCTTTTGCACCATACCGATTTACTCATCAGCATGCCCGTGCCAAAGATCCACTGCATGACTGGGCTTACACTAGGTTATAAAAATCAGTGGGGATGTATACCAGATAAGATGCGTTTGCGGTCTCATTTTATATTTAATGATGCGATTGTTGCAATAAATCGCCTTTTGCATCCCGCTGTGCTCTCGGACGGCACTTACTTCCTAGACCGCAACGGCCCGATGGAAGGCGATCCGGTACGTATGGATTTAATCATTGCCTCTAGCGATGTTGGCGCATTCGATTTGTATGTTTCCGAGTTGATGGGCTTTCCATGGCGGCACGTGCCTCACCTCAGGCGTGCGGTGGAATTGGGCGATATGCCGTCGCGGCTGGAAGATATTACTTTTAATGTGCATCCTGCAGAGGCCCGTACTCGCACGTTTCATCTTGAACGCACATCCCGCAACTGGATTGCGTTAGCGGGCTTTTACAGTCGGTTTCTGACTTGGTTGATGTATGAATCCTGGTTTGGACGTGTTGTGTTGCACTCGATTTTCTATGCTATCGTGGGAAAGACCGTAAAACCCAAGCCAGAAGTGTATGAGGATTAAGTGTCTTTACTGCGACTTAGAGACTGGAAGAAGAGAATTATTGTCCAATAGAAAAAAAAGAAGAGGAAGAAAGTAGCATGAGGACTTGTAAATTCAGAATCGAGGTGGAACAAGATAAGGAGGGTGGAATACGATCCAGTTAGGGATCTTCTATATATCTACTTTTCTGATCCCATTGAAAAGGCGGCTAAGACCATAACTGTTGTCCCCGGTGTGCATGCTGATTTTAGTGCGGAAGGCAAGCTCATCGGAATAATAGAGGTTATTGATGCCTCGGAGATAGTAGGTAAAAAGATAGAATTTACACTCCCGGAAATTTCCCATTCGGCTGCCAAAATTTGATCTTTGTAGATTTTCTAACAGTGTGCGTGATATCAGTTAATAAGTCACCAGAGGTGTCCGAAATATGTTAACAGAGTACATTGAGGAAGCCTTAAAAAGAGCGCGATATGAAATTATAGATGATGAAGAACCCTATTATGGAGAAATAAAGAAATTAAGGGGTGTGTGGGCTACGGGGGCAACCCTGGAGGAGTGTAGGAAAAATCTTAAAGAAAGTGTAGAGGGTTGGATATTGCTAAGTATTAAAAAGGGGTTTCCAATTCCGAAACTTGGGGATTATGAGATAAAAGTGATGGAAGAAGCTGTTGCTTAAGTGTCTAAACTAAGACCCGTCTCTCACAGTGAGTTTGTAAAGGGGCTCAAGGCTTTTGGTTTTGAAGGGCCGTACAGTGGTGGGAAGCATTTGTTAAAAGGACATATAAGACTGACCATTCCAAATCCCCACAGACAGAAAATCCGTGTGGATCTCTTAATGAGAATACTAAAGCAGGCGGGAATTACGAGAGGGGAGTGGATTAAGATAAAGAGTTAGGAATAAAATTAGCCAAGGCCTCTTTAACGATCTGGGACTCCATTTCTTCCCAGCCGACTACAGGCGCCTCTAATGAGATTAGGCTCTTTAGCGCCTTCTTTCGCTGTTGTATGAGCGCCTTTTTAAAATGCTCTTCTTCGACAGCCTCGCGGATGAGCACGCTGATTCAGTTTACCTTCTTCCTCGGCTATCCGCATCAGAAGCTGGTATTGTTCTTCAGAGAGCACTGTTTGAACCCGCTTTGTATAAGCGAAACTCGTTCTCTGATTACGTTTAGTATGAGTAGCCAATTTCATCACCTCTTAGTAGTGTTACACAAATCATATATTTATGATACTACCAATACAGGTAACATCAAGAAAGAGCCATAGGACTTCTATTTAATAGAGTAGAGAATGTACATCCTCGGCCTCAACGCCTATCACGGTGATTCTTCGGCCTGTCTTGTTGTGGATGGGAGGCTCGTCTGTGCTATTGAAGAAGAGAGAATAAGAAGGATAAAGCACTGGGCAGGGCTTCCTACGGAATCTATAAAATGGTGTTTGGAATACGGGGGTATTGATATTAAGGATATTGATTATATTGCGATTTCGAGAAATCCATCGGCCCATCTTCATAAAAAGGTTCTGAGGGTGCTGACAAAGACGCCGAGTCTGAATTTCTTAAAGAGCAGACTCCAAAACGTCTCAAGGGTAGGCGATGTTAAAACTAATATTGCCGAGGCTCTTGGAACTCAAGTATCACATATACGGGCGAGGATTCAGAATGTCGAACATCACAGGGCACATATAGGAAGTGCATTTCTCGTGTCTCCTTTTGATGAGGCCCTCTGTATATCAGTTGACGGTTTTGGAGATTTCCTGAGTGTGATGCGAGGCATTGGCAGGGGAAATAGAGTCGAGATTCTCGATTGGGTCGAATATCCGCATTCCCTTGGAATCTTCTATACCGCCTTTACTCAATTTTTAGGGTTTCCGAGGTATGGAGACGAGTATAAGGTAATGGGTCTTTCCGCTTTTGGGGAGCCGATTTATCTTGATGAAATGAGGAATATAGTGAGGTTAAAAAGCAGCGGTCTTTTTGAGATTGACACCTCTTTCTTTCTCCACGACAAAGAGGGTGTTGATATGGTCTGGGAAAATGGGGAGCCGATTTTAGGAAGGCTATTTTCAGGAAAGTTAATCGAACTTTTTGGAAAACCAAGGGAAAGGGAGGAAGGGATTACAAGATACCATCAAGACATCGCATCCTCCGTGCAGGCTATGTATGAAGAGGCATTCTTTCATATGCTAAACGACATATATCAAAAAACCGGAATAGATAAACTCGCACTTGCCGGAGGCTGCATTCAGAACTCTGTAGCAAACGGAAAGATATTTGATAAAACTCCCTTTAATGCGGTTTACATCCCGCCCGTCTCCTATGACGCCGGAACCGCTATGGGTGCCGCGTTCTGGACATGGAGCGTTGCGCTCGGCAATGAGAGGGATTTTGTAATGGATAATCCATTCTGGGGGCCTGAATTCAGTGATAGAGAGATAGAAGACATTTTAAAAAACAGGGGCATAAGGTACGAAAAACTCAGTGATTCGGAGCTATTCATTAGGGCTGCTAAGGACATAGCCAATAGAAAAATCATTGGTTGGTTTCAGGGGAGAACCGAATGGGGACCAAGGGCATTGGGTAATAGAAGCATCCTTGCCGACCCAAGGGACAAAGGAATAAAGGACATATTAAATGAGAGAATAAAGAGAAGAGAGAATTTTAGACCGTTTGCGCCCTCAGTAATCGAGGGGTTTGCATACAAATGGTTTGAGGAGTCTTATCCCGTTCCTTTCATGGAAAAGGTCTACAAAGTAAGACCTGAAAAGAGACGACTTATACCCGCCGTGGTTCATGCAGATGGGACAGGAAGGCTTCAGACCGTTTCCGAGAGCATGAATCGGAGATACTACAGATTGATAGAGGAATTCTACAGACTCACCGGAGTTCCCATGGTTTTGAATACATCTTTCAATGAGAATGAACCTATGGTAAATACCCCACTGGATGCACTTGAGTGCTTTTTGAAGACGAAAATGGATGCCCTCATTTTGGGGAATTTTTATATTCTGTCTTAAAATCGAATATGAAAAAAGCGGTTGCACTTATAGGTTTTGTGTTTTTACTTCTGTTGGATGGAATTATTTATAGAGACATAATTGAGATTAAGAAAACTATAGAGGATAGTAAAGATAGTATCCCCGCGAACTTGATAAGACAAATTGATCAAAATAGTGTTGCTCCAGCAAATCTGCTAACTTATTTAAATCCGATATTATTTGGATCGACTGTCGGTGAGCCGTCTAAGTCAGGCGTAAAAGAGTCGACTGTGGATGTTCGGGACTTTGGAGCCAAGGGCGATGGGGTTACAGATGATACGGCGGCGATTCAGGCAGCGGTTAATTCTCTTGCCCATACTGGTGGAACCGTTTTGATGCAGGGTGACTTTGTCTCAGGAAATATTAATTTTCCCACAATTGCGGGATGGATAACAATCAAGGTTTATGGAAATTGGAGGTTAACAGAAACATTAGTCATTCCCCCTCTTGTTAAGCTATCCGGACAAGGAGGGGCGAATGCATATGTGCAGTTCTCACGGCATCCACAAGCAAGGCTTATCTCTCCGCCTGGGGATACCCCTACCATAAAACTGACTGGAATGGACCCCAAGATAGTAGAAAATATATTGATTAGCGGATCTGCTGGTAAGGCTATACTGCTTCAGAATGGTGCTCTTGCAACACTGGATAATATTTCTGTACAGTCTGCGGATGTATCCACGGCCTATCCACTCGTAATTGATGCCTTCTTTTGGGTATGGATTAGGAACAGCATTTTTGCGTCTCCCAAGAATGCTCAGGAGTCGATATATATATTACAACCACGCCTGGTTTTCCGTTGGGCATGCAGTCTGGAATTATTGAAATACGAAATACTATTATTGCTGGTAGGGGGATTAAAGTAGCGGCAGAAACACCGGTTGTTTCACAAGGTGCATTGTCATTGATAGATGTTGTCTATGAAAGTGGTACAACCCCTTTCTTAACGCTTGATGGTACTAATAGTGTTATGAATGGAATAAACCTAGATAGGGTTATAATCGCTGATCCAATAAATGTGGCATCTGTGATTAGGTCTATTAAGGGCGAGAATATACATAATGTATATATAAGAAATTATACATTTACTGAGCCGTTAGTTGATGGAGATCAGTTGGGCAGTTTATTTCTAGAAGGAATGCAACTCAATACAACTACCCATGGGTGGAGTTTGGGTTCGCAGAAAAGCAATTATAGTCTTATTAGAGGTGATACATTTCATGGTAAATGGTCAGGGAGAGGTTTTAACAATCCTTTTAATTTGGTGCCTTATCCACCTCTGGCTGTTAATCAGGATGTTGATACATGGTCGGCGCTAACCGGCTCGGTAAAGGTCTCAACAGGGATAATGGCACCCGACGGCACTTCGACGGCTGCAAAATTAACCAGTTCCTTCGGTGTTCAAGGCAGAGGTATCCTTAATAAAACACTTAATGTTAATGCCGGAGATTGGTTTATAGTCGGTGGTTGGATTAGGGCTGAAGCCGCAAATAAGGAACCTTACACTTTGGGTATCTTTGGTTCGATAAATCGTGACTTTAAGTTTAGCAATAATTCCAATACCGTTTCACCCTTCTTTACTGATTCCGCCCTAGAAATAGGGGCTAGTTGGGTCCCGGTTGTGAATATATATATAAGGTAGTTCAGAATAAGACCAATCCGACAAGGATTATTTGGGATATTCAGGTAGACAGCGCGCACCCAACATCATTCTGGAAGCCGTTTGCTATACATATACCAGTTGGCGCGGGTCTCTTGGAGGATGAAGTTTATAGGATAGCCAGATATATGGTTCCGATCCCCTCTAACGCCCCTGTCGGGTCTTTTGCTATGTTCCCACACCAGAAATTATGGGGAGCCAATCTAATTGGCTCGAAAGGAATATCTGCAACAACGACTTCTGCAAATAACCTACGTGGCTCTCTAACCATTTCAGGTACCGCTGCATCTGGCACTGTGGTTTTCGATACGCCTGAGCCAGATGCCAATTATTTCCTGACAGTAACGCCGACGACCATAGGCGGTACGCCTAACCCCGGATCAAACCGCATACGCTCTATTAGTAAAACCGAGAGGGGCTTTACAGTTACGCTTGAGAACGCGCCCGGCCAAGGAAATATCGTAACATTGGATTGGCATTTGATTCGCTAATCAGAATGAAGATCTCCATAATAACCGCCGTTTTTAATAATAGAAGATATATAGAAGACTGCATAAAAAGTGTGCTCAATCAGACGTATGAAAATATAGAATATATCATCGTTGACGGTGGCTCTACGGATGGGACTTTGGAGGTTATAAAAAGATATGAAGATAAGATCTCAATTTGGATAAGCGAGCCCGACGGCGGGATTTATGATGCTATGAACAAGGGCATAGGGATGGCGACGGGAGATGTGGTTGGTTTTTTACACTCGGATGATTTCTATGCGGATGAGCGTGTCATTGAAAATGTAGCCAAAGCTTTTATAAGGAATAACGTTCAAAGCGTATACGGTGATTTGATCTATGTAAACAAAAACAACAGTAGGGTGATCAGGTACTGGAGGGCAGGCGGATATAGAGAAGGCCTAATTAATTGGGGATGGATGCCGCCTCATCCCACCTTTTTTGTTAGAAGGGAGGTTTATGAAAAC
Organism: Candidatus Dadabacteria bacterium; assembly: GCA_040289575.1. Taxonomy (GTDB): domain Bacteria; phylum Desulfobacterota_D; class UBA1144; order Nemesobacterales; family CSP1-2; genus PSLL01. Next base: position 56,902 of record PSLL01000011.1, read on the forward strand.
TACGGCTCATTTAATACGAATTTAAAAATCGCCGCCGATTATGAATTGGTACTGAGGTTATTTGGAAAACAGAAGATAAGTACATATTATATACCAAAGGTTTTAATTAAGATGAGGATGGGCGGAAGCAGTAATAGAAATATAAAAAGTATAATAAGAAAGAGCATGGAGGACTATCAGGCATTAAAGATTAACGGTTTGGGTGGCGGCGTCTTTACTCTACTTTTTAAGAATGTCTCTAAGATACCACAGTTTTTTAACACCAATGGAAAGAGAGAGGATAGAGAATGAAAAGAGCACTAATCACCGGGATCACAGGCCAGGATGGGTCGTATCTGGCCGAGTTTTTACTCTCTTTGGGGTATGAAGTCCATGGTCTAATCAGAAGGTCTAGTACGTTTAACACAGAGAGAATCGAGCATATCTATGTTGATCCCCATGAACCTCAAGCTAGGGTCTTTCTCCACTATGGAGACCTCTCCGATTCCAGCCGGCTGACGAACCTCATTTACAAGGTTCAGCCTGATGAGTTATACCATCTCGCGGCCCAGAGCCATGTAAAGGTGAGCTTTGATATGCCTGAATATAGCG
>PSLL01000011.1:57520-64049 GCA_040289575.1 Candidatus Dadabacteria bacterium
TAAGGATTCTTGAGGCTATACGTAGGAGCAATATAAAATGCAGGTTTTATCAGGCTTCAAGTAGTGAGATGTTCGGGGCATCGCCTCCTCCTCAAAATGAGAACACCCCTTTTTGGCCGAGGAGTCCGTATGCCTGTGCTAAGATGATGGCACATTGGGCTGCAATAAATTACAGGGATGGATATAATATATTTGCGGTAAGCGGTATTCTCTTTAATCATGAATCCCCAAGGAGAAGCGAGACATTTGTTACAAGAAAGATCACCAGAGGAATCGCCAAGATTCTTTCGGGAAAACAGAGGTATCTTTTCCTCGGAAATATAGAGCCTCGGAGAGATTGGGGATTCGCACCGGAGTATGTAGAGATGATGTGGAAGATGGTTCAGCAAGATGGTCCTGAGGATTATGTCATAGGAATGGGGGAGAGTCATTCCGTAAAGGAATTCTTAGGAGAAGCCTTCTCTTATGTGGACCTCGACTGGAGGGAGTATGTGAAGATTGACCCCTGGTTTTTCCGCCCGAATGAGGTTGAAACGCTAAGGGCCGATCCTAGTAAAGCGAGAAGAAAGCTCAATTGGGAGCCGAAAATTACGTTTCGTGATCTTGTAAGGATTATGGTTGATGCCGATATGAGAAAAATGAACCTTAAACCAATTGGTGAGGGAGATAGAATCTTAAAAGATAGATTTCCAAATAGGTGGTGGGAGGTAGATTAGCCCGTATCTAGCGGTTTATAATCCTTACTATGAGCTATGAGCTAAGAGATAAACGCATATTGATAACTGGTGGAGCTGGGTTTCTCGGCTCATTTGTGGTGGAAAAGCTCCTGCAGAGGGGGGCTAGAAGGGAGAATCTGAGGATTCCAAGGAGTAAGGACTGTGATCTTAGGATATGGCAAAATTGCATAAGGGCGGTAGATGGCATAGATGTAGTAATTCACCTTGCGGCAAGGGTAGGGGGGATCGGATTTAATATGAGGTATCCGGCCGAGCTTTTTTATAATAATGCAATTATGGGGATACAGCTTATGGAGGCGGCAAGGCAATCGGGGGCTGAGAAGTTCGTTGCGGTGGGCACGGTTTGCTCGTATCCAAAGTTTACCCCCGTTCCTTTTCGGGAAGAGGATCTTTGGAATGGATACCCTGAGGAGACGAACGCCCCTTATGGGATTGCAAAAAAGATGCTTTTAGTCCAGGCTGAGTCTTATAGAAGGCAATATGGTTTTAATGCCATATATCTCATCCCTGTGAATCTATACGGCCCGAGAGACCACTTTGACCCGGAAGACGCCCATGTCATCCCGGCACTGATTGCAAGGTTCTCCAATGCCAAAATAAATGGAGAAGAAAGGGTCATAGCATGGGGAACTGGGAATGCATCTAGGGAGTTTCTCTATGTAGAGGATGCGGCGGAGGGAATTGTTCTTGCAACTGAAAGATACGAAGGGAAGGAGCCGGTAAATATTGGTTCTGGTAAGGAGATAAGTATAAGGGATTTGGTCTATTTGATTAAAGATATAGTTGGCTATAGCGGAGATGTTATATGGGATACCTCAAGGCCTGATGGACAGCCAAAGAGGAGGCTAGATACCTCAAGGGCTAAATTTGAATTTGGGTTTGAGGCCAAGACCCCTTTTGAAGAGGGGCTCTGCAGGACAGTTAATTGGTATAGAGAAAATGTGCTTTACTTAAGCGGGGGAAATTAGCTCTACCTCTATCTTTACATTATTCCTCCATCCGAAAATCTATCCTACGACTTTAGTTTTAGGGAATTGCTCTGTTGCAAAGATAATATATAACACGATGACTGGGTCTTATAACCTTCGTGTTAGATTTTATACCAAATGTAGGGCTCGTTCATCGAACAGGCTTAAATAGGGCTGATGGGGGTATCAGCCCCTACAATACGACGATGCCTATCCATGAATTAATATTGAGCAAGCAATCCCTAAGAAATGATGTCTGCAACAAAGCATTAGGAAATTCATAATAAGGCGGTATTGGTTTTATATCTGATTATACACGGGGTGTATTATGGAGACATATGCGATTAAATACGAATTAGAGGCGAAAAGGGAGTACTTTTTAAAGAGACCATTTGATATTCTACTCTCTTCTTTGGGAATTATACTCTCTTTTCCTCTATGTATTATCATAGCCGTTGCTATTTGGCTTGAGGATGAGAGGCCTGTGCTCTTTTGTTCTGAAAGGGTCGGCAAGGGGGGTGTGATTTTTAAACATATAAAGTTCCGCACTATGATTAGAGATGCGGACAAGATCTTTGGACATATACAAGCCAAGGAAAACGACCATAGAATAACTCGAGTAGGAAAGTTTCTTAGAGCCACGGCGATGGATGAGTTGCCGCAACTCTGGAATATTATTAAAGGGGATATGAGTTTTGTAGGTCCCCGTCCACTTTTGCCTGACGAGATTGAGGTAGGAAACGGTTCATCTGAATCCGTGCTAATTCATGAAATACCGGGATATTGGGAAAGGCATTCGGTAAGACCAGGGCTTACGGGGGTTGCTCAGATTTTTGCCCCAAGGGATATAATAAGAAAACACAAATTTTACTATGACTTAATATATGTCAGGCGCCAGGGTTTTTGGTTAGATATTAGGCTTATACTCCTCTCTTTCTGGATAACCTTTAGGGGAAAATGGGAGTCACGCGGAAAGAAGTTTTAATTTACTACTTAATCAATCTGTTCCAAAGAACCCTTCTTAGATTGGGACTTCTTAGTATTCTAACCACGGCGTTTTTGTGCCAGTCGAATTTTCCATTCTCTGATATAAATGATAGGAGACTATCTTGCTCAGCGGCCTCAAAAAGGGCATCTATAGAGTTGTCACTCAGTTTGGAATAAAACCTATGAAAGTACTCTCCAAATACAATCTCCCTTCCTAAACTCTTTCTCCAGAGCCTCTGGTACTCAGAAAGGGTCCTTGATTGGAAATCCCCCTTCTTGAAGGCCTTATTAATTATATCTGAGGCTATTTCTGCACCGAGAAGACCGTAGTAGATTCCCCCTCCGGTAGTTGTTTTTATATGACCCGCCGCCTCACCCACAACAACAATCCTGTCTGAGTAGCTTCTCGGTATAGACCCAAATGCAATACCTCTTCTTTTTACAATCCCTGTGCATGGATCGCCATTTGTAGGGATGCTTGATAAAACGCTTTTTAAACCCTCAAGGGCATTCCCTTCAGTCATAACCCCGATTCTCATTCTTCGGTTCATCAATGGTATAGCCCATCCAAAAAAGCCGTTTGAGAACCTACTTCCAAAGTACACTCTTAGATATTCTGTATGATGTCCTGCCTTGGTTTCAATCTGGATCCCTTTTATAATCTTCTTTGGGCGTCCTAACCCGAGCATGGTCTGGAGTTTAAAATTCACCCCCGTCGCTATTACAGCAATCCGGGCGCGTGTTCTGCTTTCGCCTTCTGGTGTTCTTAATCTGGCCTCTACAAAACCGTTTTCTACTGAGAGGGCAAATACCTTTGAGTTAAGACAAATCTCCACTCCGCTTGCGATTGCTCGCTCACCCAGCTTTCCATCAAAGGCGTGTCTGTCAACAACAAGTGCCGCCGTCTCAGGATGGGAGTATGGAAGACGTATTCCCCCTGGAGAAAATAATTCTGCATCTTTTATCTTACCCACTATTGATTCTTTAGGCAGGTCATATCTCAAGAATGCTTCTTTACTTACAACCCCAGAGCAGACAACGCCCTTCCCAATCTCTGAGTGTTCCTCAAATAGGACTACGCTAAGCCCGAAGTTGGAAAGAAGGGTAGCGGTGTAAAGACCGCTGGGGCCGCCTCCCACAACAATCACATCAAACCATCTGGTGCCGTTGCTTTGCAATTTTTGATGATTTCCTATTTCAGTTCCTATTTTCTCTAGTCCTTTTAGGTAATAAGTTAAGGAGAATTATAATCATTGTATATACATACGTTTAAAGTGCCGCTTTGGATTTAGACCAATTTAACAGGATAGATAGATTAATTATTTCTTGTGTAGACCTCCATCCTCACCTTTCTATTTTATCTGAATGCATACTGCTTACTATGATTTCTCAAACACTCAGTATTAATTGAGCACATCAATACGGACTCAAGGAGTGTGCTCGAAATGATTTTAGTGCATCAAATAATACATAGGATCAGACCTAAAATCAATATTTTTTATAACTTTCAGACCATCTCTATTGTTTCTTGACTCTACACTGGTTTTGTATAGATTTAAGGCTATGGGACTCAAAATGGCCTTCATTATGGATCCGATTCAAACGATTAATATAGAGGAGGACACAACATTTGTGCTTATGCTTGAATCCCAGAGAAGAGGGCATGAAGTTTGGTATATGGAACTCAAAGACCTATTTGTGGAAAATGGCAGGGCATGGGCAAATGCCTCGGAGATAAATTTAAATGTGGGAGCCGATTTTTATCGGTTTTTGAGAACGGCGACGGTATTGCTTGAGAGCTTTAATGTAGTCTGGATGAGAAAAGACCCTCCTTTTAACATGGACTATGTGTATGCGACATACATTCTTAGTCTGATCAACCCTGAGAAAACACTTGTCATAAATAACCCCGGGGGGCTTAGGGAGTCGAATGAAAAGCTCTACACACTGAATTTTCCCGATCTGATTCCGCCTACAGTTGTAGCCAAGGATCAGAACAAACTCAAAAGCTTCCTTACAGAAATTGGGGGAGAGATGGTTGTAAAGCCCCTTGATAGCTGCGGAGGGGAGGGGGTGTTTTATGTTAAAGAGGGCGATAGAAATGCTAATGTGATAATAGAGACTATAACAGAGGGCGGAAGGCGTTATGTTCTCGCACAGAAATTTATAAAAGAGGTATCCGAGGGGGACAAGAGAATAATACTCTTAAACGGTAGGCCGATTGGAGCCGTGATGAGAATTGCAAGACCAGGAGGAGAGTTCAGGTGCAATTTCCACTCAGGCGGAAGCCCTGCCAAGACCGAGATAACGGAGAGGGATATTCAAATCTGCCAGAGGATAGGGCCTAAGCTTAGGGAGGATGGGCTCTATCTTGTAGGAATAGATGTAATAGGCGGCTATCTTACGGAGATAAATAGCACAAGCCCTACAGCTGTTCAGGAGATAAACAGGTTCTGTGGGACTAAATTGGAGGTAGAGATCATAGATTTTGCCGAGGAGATGTACAAAAAAGGAGCGAGGGCGTGAAGATTTCAAAGGATGCGGCAAGGCATGTTGCGGAGCTCTCAAGGCTCGAATTTAAAGAGGATGAGCTTGAGAAGTTTACTGAGCAGTTGGGAAACATCCTTGAGTATATGGAAAAGCTCAATGAGCTTGATACATCTCAGATAGAGCCTACATTCCATGTACTTGAGCTTTCTACGCCTCTGAGGGATGACGTTGTAAAGCCATGCCTAAGCCTGGATGAAGCTCTGGAGAATGCTCCTCAGGAAGAGGGGGGCTTCTTTGCTGTTCCAAAATTCATAGAGGAATAGCATTGTTTTGATCTGATTTACCTCATCCGCAGTGTGAATGAGAAGGAAATAATAGTGTGCATCAAATAGCAATAAATGGTAATAGAGGAAACAGGATGGATATACCGTCTCTTACAATACGCGAGGTTTCAGAGCTAATAAAGAGAAAAGAGATTTCTCCTGTAGAAATTACCCGCTCAGTCCTCAATAGGATTGAGGAGGTTGACAGCAGGATTCACGCCTATATAAGCGTATTAAAGGAGGAGGCTACTTATGCAGCAAGAGAAGCTGAGAAACTTATTTCATCCGGGACATATTTCGGCCCGCTCCACGGGGTTCCAGTTAGTATTAAAGATATCTTTCTTATGAAGGGAAGCCGAACCACATGCGGGTCTAAAATTTTAGAGAGTTTTGTCTCTCCTTATGATGCTACGGTTGTTGAAAAGCTAAAGCGTGCAGGGGCCATAATCATTGGGAAGAATAACATGGATGAGTTTGCAATGGGCTCATCTACGGAGAATTCGTATTTTGGTCCTACAAGAAACCCCTGGGATGTGCAGAGGGTTCCCGGCGGCTCAAGCGGCGGTTCTGCTGCCGCCGTTGCAGCATCCCTTTGCTTTGCATCCATTGGAACGGATACCGGAGGCTCCATAAGACAGCCTGCGGCTCTTTGTGGAATTGTTGGATTAAAGCCCACGTATGGAAGGGTAAGCAGGTTCGGAATGATCGCATTTGCATCGTCTTTGGATCAGGCCGGACCCCTAACGAAGACCGTAGAGGATGCGGCTTTAATGCTCAATGTGATAGCGGGCGGAGACCCCAAGGATTCAACATCTGTTCACATGCCTGTTCCCGATTATACGGGGCACATTGGGGATGGAATAAAGGGAATCAGGGTTGGGGTTCCGAAGGAGTATTTCATTAAGGGAATAGATGTTGAGATTGAAGGAGCGGTAAGGGCTGCGATTTCGCTTATTGAGGATTTAGGTGGCTCAATTGAAGAGATTTCTCTTCCCCACACGGAGTATGCGGTTTCTGTCTACTA
>PSLL01000011.1:64091-79046 GCA_040289575.1 Candidatus Dadabacteria bacterium
AGGTATGATGGGGTAAGGTACGGATTCCGGGTCTCTGATGCTGACTCTCTCAGGGATATGTATATGAGAACAAGGGCGCAGGGATTTGGCTCTGAGGTTAAGAGGAGAATCATGATTGGTACATATGCGCTCTCTGCAGGCTATTATGACGCCTATTATCTCAAGGCTCAGCGTGTAAGGACGCTCATTAAGAGGGATTTTGATGATGCTTTTAAAAGGATTGATGTTATTATGACACCGACATCGCCTGAAGCCGCCTTTAAGATAGGGGAGAAAACAGACGATCCTCTCAGGATGTATCTTTCCGATATATTCACGATTCCATGCAACCTCGTTGGACTCCCCGGCATTTCAGTCCCATGCGGGTTTACATCCAGTGGTCTTCCTATAGGGCTTCAGATTCTTGGGAAACCGTTTGATGAAGAAACGCTTTTGCGTGTGGCCCACAACTATGAGATTCACACAAATTGGAGGGAAAGAAGACCGCCGATTTAAAACGGGATGCAGGATTACAGAGTGGATGTAACTTTCGTGCATGATGAATCGTGCATCTTACATCAGTACCTTATTAGGAGGGGATATGACAGAGAAAAAGAAGGTCTGTATGATCTGTGGGAAACCCTCTGAGGCTTCAATATGTGATCCATGCAAGACTCAGATCCAGGGGGAGGCATTGGATAAAAAGCAGAAGATTGAAAGGGATGTGAGAATTGGTCCAGATATTGAAAAAGAGAAAAAAAAGAAATAATAATAGGTAATTATTTATTATATCTAAATCTAATTCTGAGTTTTTTTCCAAACCTCAAGTGCCTTCTTATAAATTTTACTTTTAGAAACCCCTAAATTTCGAGAAACCTCTTTAACCGTGTCTTTCAGGCTTAAACCCTTTTCTCTATGAAGTTCAAGCGTTGTACTAATAATATTTTCTAATATATCTGATTTATTGTATTTTCCTTCTAAGATTATTGTAAATTCTCCCTTTATTCCTTCCCTCTGTTTCAGGGTTTGTATAATGTTAGAGATCTCTCCCCTCAGGGTTTCTTCAAATACCTTTGTGATCTCTCGGCTTATAGAAGCCCGCCTGTTTCCTAGAGTCTCAAGCATAATTTTTAAGGTCTCTATAATTCTATTCGAGGATTCATAAAATATAAGTGTATGTCTGTACTCTCGAACCGACTCTAGGAATTCCCTCCTCTTTTTATCCGACTTTGGAAAAAATCCGAGGAATATAAAGCTCGATGTAGGAAGCCCTGATATACTTAGCGCTGCTATTGCCGCTGAGGGGCCTGGTATGGAAATCACTTCTATGCCCTTTTCTGAGGCAAGGCTTACAAGTCTATATCCGGGGTCTGAAATCCCAGGAGTTCCTGCATCCGAGACAACGGCTATGTTTTTTCCAGATTCCACAATGGACAGGAGTTCTTCTGCTTTTTCTCTCTCATTATGCTCGTGATAGCTCGTAAGGGGTTTATGGATTTGGTAGCGGGAGAGGAGCTTCTTTGTAACCCTTGTATCCTCGCAGGCTATGAGATCAACCTCTTTTAAAATCCTGAGTGCTCGAAGTGTAATGTCCTCAAGGTTTCCTATAGGGGTTGAGACTATGTAGAGCTTTCCTTTCATGGGTTTATAGATTACTCTAAGATACTGAGTTTAGTAAAACTAATAATCAATAAGATATATAAAGGCATATTGAAATTATAATATGCCTAATAAACTAAAATCTAATTTTACAGTTGACACTGAAAAAGTATTGGAAAGGGTTAAGAACTATCTTTTATACAAAGTAATCCAAACTCAGTTAGAAAACCTATCTCAGTTAAACAGCCCCCTATTGTAGAACAAGTCCATCTAAGTTGTATATTAGCTTCATAGGTTCAGGGATAGTAGAAGGTTGCTAAATGAATTAGAGCAGGCTTTAATCTACAAAGGCTGTAGTAAATGAAATCCACATCCAAAGTTTGCGGTGTGGCCCTTTTGATAAGGCAATTGAGATACTAAATGAGAGAAAAACTCCCGTCCTCTCTCTTATTTCTCATTTTTATCATTACAACGGCTTGAAGAAGCATAGCCACTGCAAACACGGCGCCTAAGGTTCTTATTGAGATGTATAAATGAGGGCAGGCGCGAATGTCACCTGCCCATTATTATCATTTAAACCGTATAACCCGTTTCGTTGTGCTGGCTCAAATCAATTCCCATTAGCTCTTCCTCCTCTGATACTCTGAGTCCCATAATAGCCTTGAGAATAGAGAGGATAATGAACGTGCCCACAATGGCAAGGACCCATGTGACTGCTACGGCAATCAACTGAACCAAGAGTTGATGCGGATTGCCGAAGAATAGGCCGTTGTTTCCGGCTGGGTTTATGGCCTTGGATGCAAATAGACCCGTTGCAAGAGCACCCCATGTCCCCCCGATTCCGTGCACACCGACTACATCAAGCGAATTGTCGTAACCCAATTTTACTTTCACCGTGCATGCGGTAGAACATATGATTCCCGCACCGAGCCCGATAATAATAGAGGACATTGGACCTACAAAACCTGATGCAGGGGTGATTGCTACAAGCCCGGCTACGGCACCACTTGCCGCACCCAAGCAAGTGGGTTTTCCTCTAAATATCCAATCCATCATCATCCACGAAAGCGCGGCCGTTGCTGTCGCAATGTGCGTGGCTACAAACGCGCTTGTAGCCAGCCCACCCGATGACAGCGCGCTTCCTGCATTAAACCCAAACCATCCTACCCATAGAAGGGATGCACCGACTACGCAAAATGGAAGATTATGCGGAGGCATTGCCTCTTTCCCATATCCGATCCGCTTGCCGAACATAATGGAAGCCACAAGGGCTGATATACCGGAGCTTATGTGAACCACCGTTCCACCTGCAAAATCCAAAGCCCCCATCCCACCATTGGTGCCTATCCATCCACCCTTGCCCCAGACCCAGTGTGCCAAGGGGTCATAGATGAATGTTGCCCAAAGCAATATAAATATGAGGAATGTGCTGAACTTTGCGCGCTCTACAAACGTGCCTGTAATAAGAGCGGGGGTAATAATTGCAAACATCAACTGGTAAACCATATACAACTGATGGGGTATAGTACCCGCATAGTCCGGATTGGGTTCGAGTCCAACCCCTTTTAACCCGAACCAGGCGAGGCTCCCTATTATATGTCCTTTATCGGGACCAAATGCAAGGCTATATCCCCAGAGCACCCATTGGATAGTAACCAGACCCACTATTATGAAGCTGTGCATTATAACACTAAGGACGTTTTTTGACCTGACCAGACCGCCATAGAAGAGGAATAGACCCGGTATTGTCATCATCAATACCAGGGCTGCGGATGTGAGCATCCATGCAGTATCGCCGGTGTCTATCTTTGGCGGTGCCGCCTCCTGGGCGAATGATAAGCCCGTAAACAGGATTAAAAGGAATACAGCTGGAGTTAAAACAAGACCTATAAAGCCCGCGGCTTCTCTTAGCTTCTTCATCTCTAACCCTCCCTAGGAATTGTGAAAAAAGTCAAGTTCATAATTACACAAAAATTGTGCCAGTCATTTCCTCAAGAAAATCGGGCTTTTCTCATGAAAATTGGGTGGGTTCTAAAACGATTGCCTATAAATTGGACACACTATGCACAAAACTTAATCAGGGTTATGCCAACATCACCAAAATTGTAAGGGCATTCTTGTATATGGAATCGCTGATTTGGGTTATCGGTTTTTCTCTAGAAAGTGGTGATATGAAGATAAGGTTGCTACTACTTTGATATTATGTAGTATTTAGACTAACCCTCGGCCACGGATGGATTTTAATCGTGTAGGTTCGTGGTTGAATGTGTTTTTTAATCCACAAACTGTTATGGTAAATACGGCAGACGCAGTTATAATCGGAGGTGGGGTGACGGGGGCAAGTATAACATTCCATCTGGCTAAGCTCGGTCTTAAGGTCATCTGTGTTGAGAGGGGCTATCCTGCTTCAGGAGCAACAGGAAAGTCGAGTGCAATTATCAGGATGCACTATGATAACGAGCCTGAGGTGAGAATGGCTTTTATAAGCCTTCCGTATTTCCAAAATTGGAAGGATATAGTAGGCATGGGCGATTGCGGATTTAGGGGTACCGGATTCTTGAGGTTGGTTGATCCCGAAGACTACAATAAATTAAAAGCCAATGTCTCTATGATAAGGCAAGTCGGAGTAAATACTCAGATAATAAGCCGCGAGGATGTAGAAGAGATCGCTCCCAGTTTTTCAACTGGGGATATTGATATTGCCGCATGGGAGCCCGAATCCGGTTACGCCGACCCATGCGGGACAACATTTGGATTTATATCTGCCGCCGAGAGAGTGGGAGCGAAACTATTGAATCCTGCTTTGGTCACGGGAATAGATGTCGAATCGGGAAAGATAATCGGTGTAGAGACAAATCGGGGGTTCATTTGGGCAAGAATTGTAGTAAACGCCGCGGGGGCATTTGCATCGAAGGTAGCGGAGATGGCGGGACTTACACTTCCCATTAAGCCAATCCGCTATCAGGCGGGAATATTCAGGCGTCCACAGGAGATTGAGGCTCCCCATCCCATAACTATTGACCGACTCTCAGGGCAGTTTTATTTTAGACCCGACGAAACGGGTCATACCCTAGTTGGAGGAATTGGTGCTGAGAAGGGGGTCAACCCCGAGGATTATAATGAGACTACTGACCTCGGATATTCTAAGACCGCATTGGGTCTGATCTCAAAGAGAATCCCAGGGATGGAAAGGGCGATTTTTCGCGGGGGGAGGGCCGGATGTGATGGGCTGAGCGATGACCGGTATGCAATTATAGACATGGTTTCCGAGATCGAGGGATTTTACTGTGCAGTGGGTCACAGCGGTCACGGTTTTAAAATCGCCCCCGCTGTGGGGATATGTATGGCTGAGCTAATTACCGAAGGAAAAGCAAAAACCGTTGAAATATCGCCGTTCCGCCTTAGCCGATTTGCCGAGGGTGTAAACCCGTTTAAGAACCCCAACCTTTATGGCGAGCGTGAGCAGTAGGGTTTTGGATTGGCTTTTAAAAATAAGTATAGGGTTTGCGGAGAAATGGAAAAATACCCTTCTTCCCGTGTTGTCCGTTGCAATTTTCATATCTCGCCACTTACAATCCACAATCGGGTTGTCACACATACGATATTGTGTAATATTTAGAAATCCTAAAAATCTACATAGAAAATTAACACAGGAGGATAATTCTCTTGCAGAGGACAAATCTCATTTCTTCAAGATACGTGGGCGACTTTAGTGAGGGAGATGTCTATCATCACGGTGCGATTCAAATCACCCCTATGAGAAACAGGGAGTATATAAATAAATACAGAGACGGTTTAATCCTTGGAGCGAACCCGGAACTCAACTTGCATCTCGGATATGAAGACCCCGATTATAAACAAAAAAGAGAGAGATACGGGATAGAAAAACCAGCTCTCGTGAGTCAGGGATTTGTTTTTAACGTGGGGTTTGGACTCAGTGTCCATGATATATCTTTTAATGCCATTGCAAACCTGTCTTATAGCGATCTGAGATTTGGTACGCCTGTATTTGAGGGTGATGTCATATACGCAAAGTCTCAAGTACTTGGTAGGGAGTTTAGAAAAGACGGGGCGACAAACGGCTCTGTGCAGGTAAAGACCACGGTTTATAATCAGAGAGAGGAATCTGTGCTTGAGTATGTAAGGCAGGTGCTAGTAAGGGCTGAGGGCAAAAAGACCTATTCCAAGGAGAGCACTATAAAACCGCAGCCGGGCAGGATTGATATACATAAAATGGTTCTTCCAAAACCGTATCACAATCTGCCAAAAGAGCTTCTTGGAAAAGACGGAAAGATATTTGAGGATCTTAATGTGGGAGATGTCTTTCATGGCCTATTTGAAGAACCAATTGACCTTGTGACTTTTAGCTGGCTTCAGATTGCAACACTAAATGATGCGGCAGTCCATCACAACCCATCATCGAATTTTATTGGATATGGCGGCGCGGTGAAGGCAAGAGCCGAAGGGGAGATAAGCGGACATTTTCCCCTTGCATACCACATTGGAATGAATAGCGGCTCACACGATGCTCCGACTTATCCGGGGGATATAGTTCAGGTAATATTTGCCGGTGGAAGGGAAGGAGCACATGAAAGAATAAGGGCAAGGATTGAGATAGTGGACAAGGCTACAGTCGGCGGAAGGGACGATATTGGGATTATAACGGTAAGGCTTATCGGGGAGAAGTATGTAACCGACGGGGGACTGAAGGCACTTGAAGCCGCAAAGTTTGGGGGGATTGACCAGATATACGAAGAAAACGGAAATAGATTCCTCAAGGTGCTTACATTAGAGCAGGTATTGGCTGTGCCTACGCAGAAGGCGTTTAAATGATGTTTATTTATTCGTGGCTAAGTAAAAACCCCAAGAGGGCAAATGTACATGGCAACCAAAGCTAAAAGACCCAAAGACCTGAAATACACTCTAAATCTTGAAAGGCACCGTCCTTTCGATGTTAAGTGGTATGAAAAGGAGGATAGAACCAAGTGGGTTCTGCCTCATATCCTGAGGCAAAGAGCCGAAGAACTAAGCGACAAACCGTTTTTACAGTTTGGATATAACCCTCCGTACAGCTTCTCACAAACCAACCTCCTTGCCAATAGAATCGCAAATGGACTTATACACCTTGGGGTTAAAAAGGGAGAAAAGGTTTCTGTCTATATGCCCAATTCCTCTGACTACGTTCTTATATGGTTCGGAATTTTAAAGATGGGCGGGGTTATGGTTCCTATAAATACAGCATACAAAATGGATTTTCTTCAGTACATAATAGACTCATCCGACTCTAAGGTGCTTTTTATTGCCGAGGAATATCTCGATAGGATTCCACCGGTTGCTAATAAGATCCCTAAGATTGAGAATGTCATTGTGTGGACTCGAACCGGAAGCGAGGAGTTTGATCCCCAGGGGTTTCATTTAAGATACATGATTCCGTTTATCACGTTTCTGAATGAACATAAAGAGGACGAGCCCGATGTACAGATTACACATCTCGATCATGCAAGGCTCATGTATACATCTGGCACAACAGGGAGGTCAAAGGGTGTTGTAAGGCCGTGTCAGGCTGACTATCAGAGCGCAAGGAACTACGCCGAGATTATGGACGTGTGGAATGATGATATTTGCTTTACGTGTCTTCCCCTTTTTCATTCAAACGCAATGGTGCTTACCGTATATCCGGCTCTTATTATGGGGGCGCGGGTAGTTGTACAGGAGAAATACAGCTCCACTCAGTTCTGGAAATGGATGAAGGATTACGGGGTTACAAAGTTTAATATGGTGGGTACTATGTCTTATTTTATGTGGAATACCCTGCCTGTGCCGGAGGAGAAGGAGCATAACGTAAAATTGGTTCTTGGCTCCCCTGCTCCCCACGACATCATAGAGCCTTTTATGGAGAGGTTCAATATAAAGTTTATGGAAGGCTACGGGCTTACAGAGATAGGTCAGGTTACATACATGCGCCCCGGAGAGCCGTTTCGAGTGGGTTCATGCGGCAAGGAAGCGCCGGGGTATGAGATTAAGATTGTAGACCCTGAAATCGATGAGGAGCTTCCGAGAGGTCGGGTTGGAGAGATAGTCGTCCGACCCAGGATTCCAAATATAATGCTCCATTATTATCACAAGATGCCTGAGAAAACCGTACAGGACTTCCGCAACTTCTGGTTTCATACCGGAGATGCGGGAAGGATGGATAAGAAGGGATATATATATTTTGTTGATAGGGTAAAGGATTACATAAGGAGAAGAGGCGAAAATATAAGCTCATTTGAGGTTGAGAGGATTATAAACTCTCATCCCGCAGTGGCGGAGTCGGCGGCGGTTGGAATAAAAGCCGAGACAGGCCATTATGCAGAAGACGAGGTTATGGTTGTAGTTGTGAAAAAGCCAGATATGGGTGTCACACCGGAAGAGCTTTTAAGATTCATTGAACTCCAGATGCCGCACTTCATGATTCCCAGATTTATCCGATTTGTAACCTCTCTTCCCAAGACCGGAACAGAAAGGGTGCAGAAGAACAAGCTCCGAGAAGAGGGTATAACCTCTGATACATGGGACAGAGAGAAAGCGGGTTATCAAATAAAGCGGTAGGATTTAAAAATGGGACGACTCTTGAAGCCGATTGATAGGCAACGCCTCTCAGTATGGCTCAGCTATGGTGAGGATGCAATCTACCTGGTTGCTGGTGGGATACTGGCTGCAACTGCTGGTCTGATGCTATTCTCAACGGGCAAGCTCTTCTTCCAGGCTGTACTAGCCGAGACACTCGTACGCAGTTCACTTGAAGTGCTTGATTCCCTACTTTTGGTATTGATGTTGGTTGAGCTTCTGCACACGATTCGCGTTTCCATCGTGGAGCACACTTTGGTTACAGAGCCATTCCTCATCATTGCCTTGATTGCTGGGGTACGCCGCATACTGATCCTGACTGCCGAGGCCTCGCAATTCATTCAGACCCAGCCCGAACGGTTTCGTATGGCGATGATGGAGATAGGGGTACTCACAGTCTTTTTCTTGGTAATTGTAGCCTGTATAGTTCTACTTCGCCGCTTTTCCTCTAACTCTTCGGGGACTTGAGATTGATATAAAGAAGGAAGCGAGTCATATCAAATCTGGTTGATTAGTAACTGTATAGTATATCATCTGAACCATTTGATGTCTCGGCGTAAACTCCGTGAAGTATCTCCGTTTACATGGATTCTTCGCCTTCGGCTCAGGATGACATGTACACTGTGTTTATCCGGATTTGATATTATTTCTCATCTCCTCGATGTACACATCATCAAATTGCATTTACCTGTATGGTGTGGGTAGATGGTTATGATACATGATAATATTAGATACCTCAATTATTTTGGGTAAGGAAGCGCGGTGGATAACAGATGTAATTGCAAGAGCATAAATCAAAAGTCAGGTCTCGACATTTTACTGTTGATGAAGATAAAAAAATAGCATAAGATGATTATATTTGATAAAAAGAGGCGCGCATGCAATACGGTTACTTTACGATGCCTTTGCATCCCCCTGGGTCTGACTATACTCAGGCTCTTGATGAAGACCTGGAACAGATTATAGTGCTCGATCGCCTGGGCTACCGAGAGGCGTGGATTGGTGAGCACTTTACAGCCGCTTGGGAAAATATTCCCGCCCCCGACCTTCTAATTGCAAAGGCTATTCCCTTAACTAGGAACATAATACTCGGCACCGGTGTTTCATGCCTGCCGAACCACGACCCTTTTGTGCTTGCCCACAGAATAGCAGTCCTCGATCACCTTGCGAAGGGGCGGTTTTACTGGGGTGTAGGAGCAGGGAGTTTTATCGGCGATTTTGAGGCGTTTGGAATTAATCCCAAGACAGGGGAGCAGAGGAATCTAACCAATGAATCGCTGGACTTCATTCTCAATCTGTGGAATAACCCCAAACCCGGAATCTATGGAAATAGCAGGTGGAGATTTTGCGTCCCAAGACCCCAAGATGACGTGGGGCTTGGGGTTCATATCAAACCATATCAGAAACCCCATCCACCGATAGCGGTTGCTGGAATTACGGAAGGCTCAGGAACACTGAGAATTGCAGGCGAAAGGGGATGGATACCCATGAGCATTAATTTTGTAACAAGAGACGTTTTAAAAACCCATTGGGCCTCGGTTGAGGAAGGAGCCCAAGAGACCGGAAGGACCGCAGACCGATCGAAGTGGAGAATAGCCAGGGACATATATGTTGCTGAGACAACGAGAGAAGCCCGCCGAGATGTTAAGGAAGGAACCCTTACAAGGGACTTTACGAATTATTTCTTCAAGATGGTTCCAAAGATCAGGGGAAACCTAGACATATTTAAAATTGATAAGACTATGCCTGATTCGGATGTAACCCCTGATTATATGATAGGCAACCTCTGGATTGTTGGAAGTCCCGATCATGTCATTGAGCAGATTAAAGAATTATATGATTATGTTGGTGGCTTCGGTGTTCTACTTGTAATGGGTCATGAGTGGCATCCCAAAGACCAGTGGGTCCACTCTATGGCACTTTTGGCAGAAGAGGTCATGCCGAAATTAAAAGATTTAGGCTAAAGGTCAAGAAAAACTCTGCCCTTGACATTTAAGTAATTCGCTTTATTATAATAACTAAAATTAATTGATTTACTTAATTGTGGCTGAGTATGGTATGTATTGCTTAGAGGGCGCTGAGTTGAAAAATGAATTCTAGATACATTACCACTCAGATTTCTAGGCCTATTGGAATTACTAATTGGGATACCATAAAGGTATACTTCTACGTTTTAATTGTAATCTCTATACTCGGAATATTAGGACCAATCCCTGTATCTAATAAGGTTCAAAACGAATCTTCATTATCTGATCGAAGTTTTCTCGCTCTTTATTCTTTGAACATAAATAATTCAACTAAACAGAGCTATGCCCTTCTTGAGAATGGTGAGGATAATGATTTCAGCGTGAAAGATTCTCAAGTATTTTCTAAGCTGTTTGCAGTGGCAATTGGGCCTTTAATCCTCTCTTCCATTAATCTACAGCGGTGGGAAAATTTATTCAATGAAATAAGGTCTTTTTCTTATATCTTTTCCTTTTCATCACTTCCTTTAAGATCCCCTCCTTTATTTTTCTGATTTTAGTGTACTCCGCTTAGGCAGAGGTCTTGAAATTTGCTTTAATCTGTCTAAGAGGTGTAGACAAGATTGAATGGTTATTGCGTATAGGGATACAGAACCAATTCATTGTAATCAGTTAAATGAGGAGGAAAAAATGAGAACACTAAGAGCACTCAAGATAGCAAGAAGAGAATGGGAAAATATCAGAACATCACTTGAGATGTGTGGGGATATAGGGGAGTTCGATTCTAAGGACTATATAAATACTAGGCTTATCTCTATATCTGAAGGCCTACTTTTAGTTAGAGACCTTATAGAGATGGAGAATAAACTCCCGACTTATGGGTATTTTACGCAAGAGGCTACTTATGTTTTCTCTGCCCTTGCGTCGGGTGCTGCAGAGAGGCTTGGGATTATAGGCAGGCTGGCTCAGAGCTTCGGTAGGGGTTATAGCTGGGTTAGAACAGGATGGTTTGATTCAAGCGATATAGAAAATCAGCATGTAATAAAGCAGATGATCTTCTTTAACCTCTTCTTCCCGATTGAGGAGGATTGAGGTAAAGGTGAGAATGAAAACTGTATTCGATAAGTTTGTCGCGTGGCAGGATGCGCCAAAGAGCTATATTCTGGATGTTAGAAGGTATAGGGATCGGCTATGGGACTTCTTTGGCTCGGTTTACCATTAACTCTGATCTTCTATAGCTTCTGACAAAAATTTATTGAAATGTGGTTCCTTGAGGCTGTTTTTTTGAAGGAATAGGTTGCCCGGGAACCCCCAAATCCTCAAAAAGGAGGTGAGAAAAATGAGGAGAATAATCACTTTCGTTGCCGTTCTAGGTTTTATCTCAACCGCCAGCATCGGTCTTGCAGCGACAAAAATGGGTTCAAAAGAAACAGTGTGGGTATCCGGTAAAGTCACAGCGATTGAAAACGGTATTCTCAGTCTGAGGGAATCTAACGGTCAAACCTTTAAGGTTGCAGCAAAAAGCGACAAGCTTAAAGGGATACACGTAGGCGAAAGGATCGCTGTAGAGGATATAAATGGCTGGGCGGTCTCTATCAATAAGGAAGCGGGGAAGAGGACGGCGAAGAGCCATACTGGTCTAGCGCATAAACAGGGATAGCAATCTCAATTATTGAGCCTCAGGGGGGGTGGAAATTTATTCTCCATCCCCGATAATCGTTTAGAAGATAAGATATCCCAGATTAGAACTTGGAATATTATGGAGGTATAAAAGAGATGAGAGAAGAAAATAACATAAATGCGATTTTGTGGGAGATTCGACGTTTAAAAGAAGAAGCAGAAAAGTTTTCCTGGTTGCTAGGTGAAGAACTAGCACACAGGATAGTTGAAGCTTTGCAAGAAAAAGAAAACGACGTAATTGAAAACCTTATGTGGTTTGCCTAGAGAGTTTTTTTGGTAAGGAGGTAGTTATGAAACGGTCTTTATCATTAGTAATTTTAGTTCCATTAGTCCTTTCTATGGCTTTGATAGCATGTAGGAACTCCCAGGAGGAAAAGGCAACAAAGAAAAGCGACGATAAGGTAGAAACGACCAGAGTTGAAAACCTTCCGTCATTTGCGGGACTCGTTGAAAAATTAAAGCCATCTGTTGTAAATATAAGTACAACAAGTGTGGTTCGTGCCAAGGGCTTTTTCAATTTCCCTTCACCGTTTGGTGAAGAAGACCCATTTGAGGAGTTTTTTAAGAGGTTTTTTGGTGAGATTCCTCAGCAGGAATTCAGACAACACGGGCTTGGTTCCGGGTTTATCATAAGTGGAGATGGATATGTAGTAACGAACAACCACGTGATTGATAAAGCTCAGGATATTGAGGTTATCCTTGCAAACAGTGAGAAATACAAAGCCAAGGTTGTAGGTAAGGACCCAAAAACCGATCTTGCTCTTCTTAAGATTGAGCCTAAAAGGAAACTGCAGGCAGTGACCTTTGGAGACTCAGATAAACTCCAGATAGGGGATTGGGTTATCGCGATAGGAAACCCGTTCGGATTGGGTCATACGGTTACGGCGGGGATAGTCAGCGCAAAGGGGAGGGTTCTTGGTCTGGGCAACTATGATGACTTTATTCAGACGGATGCGCCGATTAACCCCGGGAACAGCGGTGGGCCTCTTTTTAACCTTCAGGGACAGGTTGTCGGTGTAAACACCGCAATAGTTGAAGGCGGCCAGGGGATTGGATTTGCCATTCCAATTAATATGGCAAAGGATGTGGTTGAGCAGCTCAAAGAGAAAGGAAGGGTGATTCGTGGATGGTTGGGGGTTATGATACAAAATATTACGCCTGAGATTGCCGAGGGTATGGGTATTAAGGAGACTAAAGGTGCACTAGTAGCGGATGTGACCCCGGGTGGCCCTGCAGAGAAGGTCGGGATAAAAAGAGGAGATATAATAGTCGAATTTAATGGGCATAGGGTTGAGAAAGTAGTTGACCTTACAAGTATGGTTGCAGTTACTCTACCAGGCACAGAAGTACAAGTAAAGGTTATAAGAGAAGGGAAGGAAAGAGACATTACCGTTAAGATTGGAGAGCTTACGGAGAAGGCATCAATAGGAGGTGAAAAGGAGTCCAAAGAGAGAATAGGACTAACCGTTGAGGAGATAACCCCACAGATAGCGAATCAATTTAATCTGGGAGAGGAAAAAGGGGTTGTTGTTACGGATGTGGAGGCGGGTGGCATAGCCGATGAAGCTGGATTTCAGGTGGGGGATGTAATTCTGGAGATAGGCAGACAACCCATCAAAAATATAGATGATTATGAAAGAGCGGTAGAGAAACTAGAGAAGGGAAAATCGGTTCTTTTTCTTGTAAAAAGGGGAAAGAACACAATATATATAGGTGTAAAAATTGGGTAGAAGTGAATATTACTTGAGTCTCGGGAGAACCAGACGTCAAATATTCAGGTAGATAGAAACCGTCTGATGACACGAGATGTTATGGTTTAGAAATCCGGCGCGTATTATATAGAAGCGGCTTAAAGCGGGAAATAAAATTTGTTGTATAAGCGAAGCACAGTTAACAAATTATTATTTGTTGCTTTAATTATCTTTGCCATAATCATTGCCTCCCTATTATTCCTCTATGACGTTTACTGGTACTTTGCACATGATCTGCCGGATCTCACAAAAATCACCGGATACAGGCCCCGTCTTACAACCGAGGTTTATTCAATTGATGGCAGACTCATAGCCGAGTTCGGCGGAGAGAGGCGCACATTAATCCCATATGAAGAAATCCCCCCTAATCCATCAGAGAGCGAGATTGATCTCCTCATGCGGGACTAAATCAAACTTACTAAAATCGGTTTAGAAACCTTCCCCAAAATAACAGAAGAGCTTTATTTATCCATCTGTTTTTATCCCCGTAATCTTCTCTACGAGAGACCTTCTCTCATCGAGGTCGTATTTGCGCATCATCTCTATCCTTTCAGCCTCGGGCGAGCCGCCGCCATGAATGCTTATGACTGAATACCATCCTCCCTGATAAGACGCGGTAATATCTTCGAGTAGCCTTGCAATCTTAAGTCTGTGTTCGGAGGAGATGTCTTCCCTGCCTTTGAGGTATCTCGAAAGCCTGTCTTTAATATTTGGAACTTCCATATCTTCGGGATAAGGCGAAGTCACAAGTATTCCGCCCGAGGTTTCATGAGCGATCTTAAACATATCATATATATGAAGCCCTTGAATGAGCTTTCCAATATTCGCGTAGACGGGGTCAGGGAAGAAATTCCCCGCGGGAGTCTCTTTTCCAAAAACACAAGAGGCGACGCCGCATGCATAGAATGATTCTACAAACTTTATGAGTTCCGAAATCTTATCACGGATGTGCCCGACCTTTTGAGGGTCAAGCCCGTTAAAATCCGCTATAGAAGCCGAAGCGCCTATAATCATATCCCCAAGCCCCGCCCTACAGCCTATACAGCTTAATCTGTGATGTGTGGCAAAAGCCTCGGTCAGCATTCCTGCAAACTGCCATTCACATGAGAGAAACACCCTCTCCCAAGGGACAAAGACATCGTCAAAGAGTATCATAGCCGTTGCCTGCCCGTATCTAGAGCTAAGCTCCGCCCCTGAATCCTCTGGACGCCCTGCCTCGCGGGATACCATCTCAATCCCATTCGCATCAACCGGGATGGCAAAAGAGACGGCATAGTATTTATCCTTTTCAGTCATAGCCCTTGTTGGGAGGACTATTATTTCGTGCGTGTATGGTGCGCCGGTTACAATCGCTTTTATTCCCCTTACAACGA
>PSLL01000011.1:79074-80872 GCA_040289575.1 Candidatus Dadabacteria bacterium
TCCTGAGATAGAGGTCTGGGTCTTTCTGTTCATATGGGCGTTTACTTCTATTACCCTTAGCGTCCGTCATGGCGACGCACGTTGTCAGGTCTTCGCTTTGCACATGATGGAGGTAGTCGAGGAATCTCGGATGATACTCCGTGCTGAATTCCTCATCTATTCTATGCGTGGTTTCATAAAGGGCGTTTAGCGCGTCGTGGGTCAAATACCTCTGAGCACACCCGGCGGTGCGACAGAGAAGCCTTGTCATCTCGAGTTTCTTAAAAAGGTCATCCCTACTTGTATTTATGTGGAGAAGACGGCTTACCTCTTTTCCTGTTATATGAGACGTGGCAATCATAATGTCTCTGTACTCAGGTCTTAGTGCGTACTCGTATGTGAGTGAGATTGCATTGATACCTGGTCTGAGAAGTGGCTCATCAGGAACACTTCGGACTAATTTACCTTTTATATAGACGGCAGGGTTTAGTTTTCTTAGGCTCTCAACGTATTGATCAGGTGTTTTCATAGGTTATCTATAGAGACCTTTATAGGGACGAAACTTTTTAATTGCTATTTTATATACACCATACATGGAATAATGAGGTGTTCGCCCTTTTCGTTTTTATATATCTCGTTAGAGCGAATCCTTGTTCCTGCCTCCTACAGTCCGCGTTTAATAAATCGGCTATAATCTCACCTGTTTTTTGGGTTGGCTTGCCCTGACCCGCTTCCTTTCTATCTTGTGTGCAAATGGGTCTTCAATATCAGGGTGGAGCAGTCGGAAGTGGTTGAGGTGCATATCGGTATATGAGCCCTTTGGATAGTATTTATCATAGAAATCAAGATCGAGATGCATCGCCTGAAACACAAGTCGCATATACATCGGATCAACAAAGGCAGGAAACCTTCCATATGTGTCATATATGTAGTTTGCGACATCCTTAACTATCTGTATAGTTGTCTGAGTGGGCTTAGGAGCTCTCATAAGGTGTTTATCAGGTTCCTGATAAGGAAATGGTTTGTCCGGTTTCCATGCACTTTCCTTGTGTTCAAGAAATGCATCTATCGCTTCACTCATGTCTTTGTAATACGGGGGACAGTAGCCCTGGAACACACCATCTCTGCCAACCGGTACGGTTGTGGGAGGGTCAATGGCTCCCTTCTTGGGCTGAATGAACCTAAAACCCAGTCCCTTAAAGAGTTGTGGTACCGCGCCCATAGCAAACCTTGGTATAAAACCGCTGAACGTCCATCCGCCAAGGCCTAGGGCCTGAAGTACAAGACTCATGTTCTGACATATAAAGGCCTGCTCAACATTGAGTCCCGTAAGTATTCTCACTTCAAGGTCAAAAAGCGAAAGTTTTACGTTTTCTTTAATTCTGCCCCTCTTTATCCATTCTTCCATACCCGCAGGCCTTCCTGTAAGGTCATCAATAATCTGAAATCCGTATGAGTGGCTGGAGTAGATTCAAATACTCTTCTGTCACATCCGTTACAGGAATAAAAACCGTTGTTCCGGGTTTGTTTGTGTTCCATTGATTGAATTCAAATAGCCCCGGCATACGATCGGGCAGCTGTGCCCTGCCGTCTTCGAGCTTCAACAAACTCTCTCTATAGAGTTCTAGGAGGCGCTGAATCTTGTCCTCACGGTCCATTTTAAAGAATAGATCAAGCTCCTTATCTTTGGGAAGCATTCCCTTTACATTTACGAAATAAAGCCCCTTATCATTTGTGAAAAATAGCTCTGTCCCGTGATTATTACATGCAGAGGGCCATGTACGTCCTGTCCACTGGCAGAGCAGATCAATCCCCGTCT
>PSLL01000034.1:0-25507 GCA_040289575.1 Candidatus Dadabacteria bacterium
GACCTCCTATTTTCTTCAATTCTACTATACCTTGTCAACCGAGGTCGTGAGATTCCTATGAGAAATAATTCTCATCGAGAAATTACAAATCGCCTTAAACGAAGATATGCACTATTGCAAGCTCTTTGAAACGATCTCAATTTGTGACTAAAATATCATACCCTCTTTTTCTCTTCTTCAATGAGATGAATGAAACCCCTGAGGCTTACCTCAACCCCTCTTTTTAGGCCCTTTAATCTCTCCGAGTTAATAAGAAACTTCTTTAAATCATCATCTCGATCTGAGATCAAATCCAAAATGTCTCTTTCTTCTTTGACTCCTTTGGATAAAGCCTCGTTTATACTCTCATACCAATTTACGAGCTGATTATAATGGTTCTTTAGATTCGCCGTCACATGATGAGAAAAGCCGAAATGTGTATATGCACTTAATTTTGGTTCGAGCAAAATTAAAGTCTCAATGGATTTGAGCGCGCTGTTAAGCCTAAATGGAGGTGGTGTTTGAGGAAGCGATACATCAAGGCTAGGAACATATGCCCCTACAGCATCACCTGTAAATATCACATCTCCCGGATGGAGTAGAATACAGACGTGGTGGCTTGCGTGTCCCGGCGTTGGGACTATTTCAAAAGTGAGCCTCCCTAGGGTAAGATGCATTTTATTTTCAACTGCAATAGTTCTCTCTGTGGGAACCGGTTTTGGCTTGCCATAGATTTGCGCGACAAATCCCAAAACCTCATTCGATGATTTCCAGAGAGTCATTTCCGGGTCTACAATGTGCGGAATACCTCTTTTATGGGCTACCACATAGGCATTCGGGAAATGTTCGACAAGCACTCCCGATGCTCCCCCATGATCGAGATGCACGTGCGTAAGTAGAACGTATTTTACGTTCTCAGAACGGAATCCAATTTCACACAGAGCGTCAAGTAAGTTCCCAGCGGTACTCGCAGGACCCGATTCCACTAAAGCAACCTCCTTTCCTGAAGCAACTATGTATGCTCCTATGTATTCCTCTTCCCCATCCACCTTTAAATCTACAAACCAGAGGCCTGGCATTTCTTCTTTAAGAGAGTATTTCATGGGTTAACCTCTTTTTGAGTCGTTTTTATAATTATTATATTAACCGCTATAGTTGCCGTTGAGAACATATCCAATTTCGTTCTACCTTTTGTTCAGGGACTATTTCACAATATGTCAGAAAAATATTTACAAAAGTTCTTTAGGTAAGTCTATCAGTAAACAATACTCGGTTAATATAAACTTCCATGATCCTATTAACCAAGGCGGTGGGAAAGAAGGCGCCCCCATCATAGAGGCGCTCTGTGTCGATATGCTAATTTAGTCGGCTATACACTTTTTCTTTCGATAAATGAAACCACTAGAACCCAATTTAACCGTCTCAGAGAGAAGTTGGTCTTCGACCAAAGATCAGGAACACTATAAACAGGATCAGAAAGATAAGAAACAGCACCTTTGCAATCCAAGCTGCAGTTCCCGCTATCCCCACAAATCCCAGAATCCCCGCAATGATTGCTATAATTAGGAAAGTCACAGCCCATGGTAACATCACTCTCACCTCCTTGTAACATATTATGCCCTTTATTGCAATATCTGTACCAACAGCTCAACGCTCTTAATTTTCAATATTTATAACGGGTTATAAATAAAAGAGCCTTCCCTAAGAAGCCTGCTTGTGTAGTAATACACTATGGAGCTGTGCAAATCGGCATAAAAAGCACCACATCTGAGTTATCGCCCGAGGAATTCCCCAATTGGGGCGAGCGGCTCAATATGGTCACAAAGTATCTTAAATATCATTAAGATGGGAACGGCTAGAAAGGCTCCAATTATTCCCCATATCCACCCCCAGAAGATAAATCCTATGAAAACGACTACCGGATTAAGAGTAAGTCGCCGGCCCAGAATCAGGGGTGTAATAAAATTGGCTTGGATAACAGTCAGGCTGAAGTAAATGACAGGGGCAAGCAGGGCATGTCCCAGGCTATCGAATGTAAAGATTGACACAGATGCAACCACACCGATTCCTAATGCAGGACCGAGATAAGGTATGAATTCGAGCAGTCCGGCCATCACGCCCCAGAGCAGGGGATTAGGCATCTTTAAAATGAACATTGCCATCCCAACCGCAATACCCATCCCCGCATATATTACAGTTACGGTAAAAAGGTACGCTGAGATTTGACTTTGTATCTCGCGTGCAATCTCAATCCCCCGCTTCTTATCCTGCAAGGTGGGTAGTACCTTGACCAATTTACGTAGAAAAAGGTCCCCAGAGGCAAGTAGAAAATACAAATGTATAAGCGTTGTCCCCGCCCCGATAAAGGCATCCGATGTCTGGCTAAACAAAATGTCTCTAAAGCTATGACTCTCTAGCTTAACCACCTGAGTCGCTTTGTTCTCATTAATATTTGTTATCCTCTCAGCCTGTTCTGTTACCTCACTCACCTTCTTTATTGGTTTACTCAATATACGTAATTTGTCTTCGACTTGACTCAAATTCCGTGGTGCTCTAGCTATCCAATCCGAAGCGGGTGTGGCAACCAGGGAGACTCCATAACCCACAACTCCTAAAATTGCTAAAAGCACCAGAGCAGCTCCTATTGTCTCGGGAAGGCGGAGCCTTTCAAGACCGCGCACAATGGGTCTTAAAAGGAAGGCAAAAAGTAGGGCAAGCATAATCGGCAGCAAAAAGATACGGGCAAAATAGAATGTATAGAAGAGCGCAAGAATAAATATACCAGTCAGTGTAAAGGAGCTTTTGCTTCGAGCCTCTCTTGGGAATTCTGTGAGTTTCGTGATGTTCGGTTCACGTTCAGGCTCATTCGAATCTATTGGAAGCACTTTATCACCACCTTAGAGCCCATAACGACCCTCCAAGAAATGACCGAGTAAGGGTAAGTAAAAGGACAGATTCAATTGCCGAGCTATTTATTTCGCTTACTCTTAGATCTAATTATCTTTCTAATCTAATGACAATAGTCAAGCCGGGGGAGTCTTATATTAGAGACAAGCCGATTTTTGACTCTGCTACCAATCAGCCGTATTAGCCTCCCTTATGTGTACTTAATATCTGTGCCTTCTTATGTATCGTACACCCCTTTTTCGCCTAATAACTGAATTATCATAGACAGCGATTGTAGACAAAGAAATTCTCGCATACTTTATTGCAATATCTATACCAGCAGATTAATATCTTAATCTTCAATTTTTATAGATACTTACTATAGGACGGTATTAAAAAGGCAGAAGTTGTGCATTAATGCGCAGTCACTTATAGTACATTGATGCACAACCTGTCAAATTTTATTCATCATGGCGAGGCTTATACCAGAATACGGCCGACTTGTAGAGATATTATATCTTCACAAGTGTGTCCTCTTATTATAATCACGATTACATAACATAATAATGGAAATGAAAACCCCCTTCTCTCACCAAAATGGCGAGTAGAAGGGGGAAGTTTTTAGATTTAGAGAGAGAGGAAACCTCTTACCGAGGATCCACTTTCCTCCTTATTTTACTTTTTAAAGAACTGGTCTATATAGACCAAGAGCCTTCCCTGGAATGTGAATGGTGCCTTTGGCGGGCTGGTATCTCCAGGTAGTATAGCGGGGGTCCCAGCAGGAGCAAGGGTATCAAATTCGGAAGCGGCCTTCTGCCTGTAAAGGTCTTTAAGACCATTGCCAGCTATCACAACGCCTCCAATAAAGTCAAAATTGACACCGGGTACGACCCCGACTGAAAGCGTTCCTTCTAGCTCCGACCCAAGGAACCTTCTTACCTGATTGCTCTCACCAGTTCCAAAGAAATTCGGTGGAAGGAGAGCCTGCCTTCTATCATTCCATGCAAATAGAACCTGCGGTGTAAATGTCACGTGATCCAGAAGCTTAACCGTTGTCCAAGCCCTTGCATAGTAGGCATTGATTACGCTATTTTCAAGTCCGTATATGGTCGGGATAATGTGTTTGAAAAGGAGGTTATCAATGTTGTATGCCGCGCTAAAAGCAAGCACGTTTCCTTGGAAATCCCCTCCATCCGCTGCACTGTTAATTTTATCGCCGACTGCCAAACCAAACTCACCCGCAAAGAGCTTTACAGGAAATCCGGGATAAACCTCAATGCGCCCGGCAGTAATTATATTTGAACGTTTAATTTTTATCTCATTGCTTGCAAATCCCAGGCTGTGCGCTCCGGTTATTTTTCCTTGAGCACCCTGAATTTCGGCTACGAATCTGAAGAAGTCTGTCTTGTAGTCAATAAGACCCGAATATAGGGTGAACCGGTCTAGGTTCGCATCAGTTCCAGCAAAGTTGGTCTGATGTATATATGGGAAGACATAACCTCCCACTGTTAGGGGTCCCTGATTATAGATAAGGGCGACTGCGCCGCCATCATATCCGTCTCCCTGTCCGTTTATTAGGGTATTTCCCTGACGGAGCCTATCGCTGACAAATACGAATGTAAATGAACCCTTATAGAGAGGCCAGGACTTAAGATAAAGGAACCTGTCAAGAACAAAACCGAGGTCTGATAGCGGGTCCCAACCGCCATTTGCCAGGATTCCAAGACCCCAGTCAAACGGCTGACGCCCCGCCCTAATGAACCCTAAATTGTCCGGGAGAACAATATCAACGTGGAGCATACGGACATTAAAGTATTGAACACTATCAGTAGGACTTGTATGAAAAGGAGCCCCAAAAAAGCCGAGACCAGAGAATAAGACATTTTGACTGTTTGTAAGCAATGCGCCCCGAAATCTATCGGTCGGCGTTAGGGATGAAAACACAACATCGCGCTCCAATGTGCTGTTTAGGCCACCCCAGATATTGTTATCGGCAACATCTACCTGTGCCCTAATCGTCACCGCATCGCTGAGCACAAGCTGAGGGGTCAGACGAAGCCTTGAGTCAACGAATGTGATTTTATCATCGGCATCATTAATTCCGAGAAGCCTAGCCTCATCGTTGCTTAACGCTCCGAAGAAGGTCGCATTTTTGTAAAACTGGGGTCTAATACGGAAGAAACTGGGAAAGCCGCCCAAGGTTAGTTCGACTGCATAAGAAGGGACGGCTACAGACACAGCCAGTAAAAAAACTATAATCCATTTGGCCCTACTCATCTCTCCTTACCTCCTTAGCAAGTAATTTTTAGATTGTATTACTTATATATAAATTATCAACCCTTGTCAAGGGGAATTAAAAAAACGAAGGATTATAGAATCATAGGTTTAAACAGTGTAAAGTTAGGAGCTAATAAGTATAAAAAATCAATTTAAAGTTAAAAATGAAGTCCCTAAATCTTTGATAAAACTAGGCCAGCTGCAACATCCTCTCAATCGCCCTTCTGGCCTTTAATGCAACTCCCTCGGGAACCTTAACCCTATAGATATTATCCCGAAGGGAGGCTAAGACCTTATCCAAAGTAATCATCTTCATATACCTACAGACGGCCTCTTCATTTGCAGGGTAGAAGACTTTATTGGGGTTCTCCTTTCTCATCTTGTGAAGTATTCCTGTCTCCGTAGCCACTATAAACTCCCTTGCACTTGAGCCCCTTACATGCCTAACCATACCCTCGGTTGAGAGGATGTATGTGTTCCCTCCGTCAATTGAGCCGTTGACCACATAGTACATACAAGAAGTCACACAGCCGCACTCGGGATGAATAAGCATTTCAGCTTCAGGATGGATCTCCCTCATTTTCGCAATCTGCCTGGGCCTAATCCCGGCATGAACATGGCATTCTCCAGGCCAGATATGAAGCTTTCTTCCGGTAACCTTTGAGACATAAGCCCCAAGGAACATATCCGGGAGAAAAAGAATTTCCTTATCATCGGGGATTGAACTCACAACCTTGACAGCATTTGTTGATGTGCAGCAGTAGTCGCTTTCAGCCTTAACATCGGCTGTGGTATTAACATAAGAGACAACAACTGAATCGGGATGCTGCTTTTTCCAATTCCTTAAGTCATCAACGTTAATTGTAGAGGCAAGTGAACAGCCGGCTTCTAAATCTGGTATAAGTACCTCCTTATCTGGACAGATAATAGAGGCAGTCTCAGCCATAAAATGAACCCCGCAGAAGACTATAACATCGGCTTGAGTCCTAGCTGCAGCCTGAGAAAGCCCGAGTGAATCGCCTGTAAAATCCGCAATCTCCTGAATCTCGCCAACCTGATAGTTATGCGCAAGTATAACGGCGTTTCTCTCTTTCTTTAACCTCTGAATCTCTTCCACAACCCATTCTTTTTCCATTTTGGATCACCAATTAGGTGATGTTTTAGAATGTCATACGCTTAATATCTCTATCACCTAATTGCTTAAATATCATACCACATAGAGTGCTATATCTAAAGCACGGGTTGAATGGGTAAGCAATCCTACAGATATGAAATCAATACCGGTTTCCGCAATATGTCGGATGTTTTCCAGTGTCACACCGCCTGAGGCTTCTATAAGTGCCCTACCGTCTATAAGCCCTACGGCCTTCTTTATATCTTCAACATTCATGTTATCAACCATTATTATATCGGCACCAGCCTCAATCGCTTCTTTTACCTCATCTAAAGTAGATGCCTCAACCTCTATTTTCATCCCCGGTGCAACCCTCTCCCGAATAACCCTAACTGCACGGCTAATGCCCCCCGCAAATTTTATGTGGTTATCTTTAATGAGCACTCCGTCATAGAGCCCAAAGCGATGATTGGTGCCACCACCTACGGAGACGGCGTATTTATCGAGAATTCTAAGCCCCGGTGCGGTTTTTCTGGTATCGAGTATCTTCACAGAAAGCCCCTCTACGGCCTTGACGAACCTAGAAGTGAGCGTTGCAATCCCTGAAAGGCGCTGAATAAAATTCAGTGCCACTCGCTCGCCCGTAAGAATTGCCCTCTGAGAACCGAAGATTTGGGCAAGAACTTGATTCGGTTCTATTTTCTCACCGTCCCTTTTTTTCTCGTCACAGATAATACCCGTATCCAGTTTTCTAAAGACCCTCTCAGCTATAGGAAGACCAGCCAATACGCCTTCCTCCTTAGCCAGTATAATTGCCTTACACGGGATGTCATCAGAAAAAAGGAGATTCGTAGTGATGTCGCCCTCTCCTATATCCTCGCGAAGGGCGTTTTCTATTATTTGGTCTAAACGAGACCAGTCTAATTGAGTTTGAGCCATATTGTTGATTCAGCGCATTAAGGTTTTATAGCTACTTTGATGACCCCATCTAATTGATTTGAAAATATCCTGTATGCTTCCTCTATCTCGTCGAGTGAGAATCTGTGTGTAATAAGCTGTCTCAAATTGACCCTTTCATTCTTAACCAGACTAATTAACCTCCTCATTCTCTCCTTTCCGCCAGGGCATAACGTTGAAACAATCTTCTTATCGGCTATGCCATACCCGAAATCCTGAAGGGGCACACCGATGTTTCCAAGATGTGTGGGATAAACGCCAAGGCTCGATATTGTTCCTCCGACACGGGTGCACTTTACACAGTTCTCAAAACTCTCCTGAAGCCCGATTGCCTCGATTCCCACATCAACCCCTCTTCCATTTGTAATCTTCATTATCTCTTTAACCGGATCCACCTTCTTAAAGTTGAGTACAATATCCGCCCCCATATTCTTTGACATCCTCATCCTTGGAGAAACAGAGTCAACGGCGATAATTAGGGCAGCACCCTTGAGCTTAGCCCCTGCGGTGGCACTCAGTCCAATCGGTCCCTGTCCGAATACGGCAACAATATCCCCAACCTGAATGTCTGCGCTTTCAGCCCCGGAAAGACCAGTTGAGAAGATGTCGGTTGTAAAAAGCACATCCTCATCAGAAAGCTCATCAGGAATCCTGGTTAAGTTTGCCATAGCGTTTGGAATCTTTACATAATCCGCCTGACAGCCATCAATAGTGTTGCCCATCTTCCACCCACCTAAAAACCCTCCACACTGAGACCAGTTTGCAGAAAGGCAGTATTCACACTGACCGCATGGAGTAATGGCATTAATTGCCACCCGCTCCCCCTTTTTATAACCAGTGACACCATCGCCGAGTTCATGGATGATCCCGATTGGCTCATGCCCTATGATTTGGCCGGCTCTTACAGGGTATTCCCCTTTCATTATGTGAATATCAGTACCGCATATTGTAGTAAGGGTTACCTTAATGACCGCCTCGCCGGGACCAGCCTTTGGAACCGGACGGTCTACGAGTCCTATTTTGTTAGGCCCCTTAAAGACATTTGCCCTCATCTTCATCTTAGCACCTCCTAAAAATTGCCCCCTCTTTAAAAAGGGTTTATTTCCATTCTATGCCATTTGCCCATATCAGGTCAACCACCTTCTCAATCTCGGAATAAAAAATTACCACAGGGTACATTAGAGAATTCTAATTAAAAAAGAAAATTCTGTGCACCCCGGGCTATGTTTTTAAAGTAGGCACAACCAAAGGCTCCGAACCCCTTTTGAGGACGATATGGGCCTCCCACAATGGGTCTTCATTGGGGAAGTCCTCCCTTATATGCGCCCCCCTGGATTCGGTTCTAATGAGGGCGGATCTAGCGATAAGGAAGCAAACATCTACTATATATTGCAGTTTTAGTCTGTAGTATCCGGTTAATATATCTATAGAGTCGGCGACTCCTTTAATTCCGGAGAGTGCCTTTTCAATCTCATCGCCTCTGCGAATGATCCCAACATAGTCGGTCATCAACCGCGATATACGGTTTTTCATCTCAAAAAAAGCGTCTTTTTGAGAGGCAAAAAGAAGAGGTAAGAAGTCGGTGTCATAATCTTTAATGCCCTCCGCATTAACATCCATTGCGCCGTCTATCGCCCTTTTGGCAAACACAATGCACTCAAGAAGGGAGTTGCTTGCAAGCCTGTTTGCCCCATGAACGCCTGTGCATGCGACTTCCCCGCATGCGAATAGCCCTTTTATATTCGTCTCAGCCATAAGTCCGGTTCTAACGCCGCCGATAAGGTAATGGGCCGCAGGGGCTACCGGCACCAAATCCCTCGTTATATCAATCCCATAGATTAGAGAGGCATTATATATATTTGGAAAACGCCTGCGTATAAAATCGGGATTGAGGTGTCTGAGGTCTAAAAAAACATAACTCTTTCCAGACATCTTCATTTCACTAAATATCGCGCGCGATACGACATCTCTTGGGGCAAGCTCGGCAAGCCCATGATAATCGGGCATAAACCTGTGGCCTGAGTGGTTTAAAAGGTATGCGCCTTCGCCCCTTACTGCCTCACTTATGAGGAAACTCCCTCCGTCCTCGGTGTAAAGAGCCGTAGGATGAAACTGAATAAACTCCATATCCGTAATCTCGGCCCCAGCCCTGTACGCAAGGGCAATTCCATCGCCTGTAGCAGTAGGCGGATTGGTAGTCCTTAAATAAATCCCTGAGGCACCCCCTGTTGCAAGTATCGTAGATTTAGAGGCAAAAGCCCAAAGGCTTTGACTACCTTCCACTTCTTGGAACGCCAGGGCTCCAAAGCACCTCTTTCCATCCGATATAAGCTCAGATACAACTGTATTCTCAAATATGTGAACCCTTGGATTTGAGCGGACAGAGGAGATAAGAAACCGTACCATCTCCTTCCCCGTTGAGCTTCCCCCTGCATGGAGCACACGCCTTTTACTGTGTCCTCCTTCAAGTCCAAGCTCAAGCCCCTTCTCATCTAGATCAAACTTCATCCCCAGAGAGATCAAATCCATTACCCTTTCTCTACCCTCGCGCACGAGGACTTCTACCGCCTCCCTATTGCACAGCCCCTTTCCAGCCCTAATTGTATCTTCAAGGTGAAATACAGGAGAGTCCTCAGGGTCTACGGCGGCGGCAATACCACCCTGAGCCCAGTAGGAATTGCTCTCTTCCAATGTGGATTTGGTTAAAAGTACTACTTCGCCAAATTTGGATGCGTAAAGTGCAGCATAAAGCCCCGCAAGCCCACTTCCTATTATCAAAAAATCGGAGTGGAATTGATTAATGTTTTTAAAATGCCCCTCATTCATACAGCTGCCATGTGGTTTTATTAAGCAAATCGCCTATCAATAGTAATCTAATGTGGTTTTATGGGTGTGTCAAACTAGTCCCTAATGGAATTTCAAAGATCATAGTTAACGTCTATAGCATCAAACAGGGTACTTTTAATCCTTTCTAAGTTCTCCTCATCCAATATCTTGCCGCCGTCTATCTGACGCACGTAGAAAACATCCGCCGCCTGGTCTACCTTCGTAGAGATCTTGGCATAATCAATAGAGAGTCCAAGCCTTGTAAGCGTCTTTGTAATGTCGTAGAGGAGGCCCACTCTATCATGTGTATAAATATCTATAATTGTGGCTATGTCGGATGACTCATTGTCAATTTCTATACGCGTAGGATGTTGGGGGATCTGTTTTTCAAAAACAGACCTATTTCTCCTTCTTCGCGACACGAGTTCCTCCACATCCATTTCACCGTTTAAAACGCCATATAGGGAATTCCTCACCCTATCCCATATCTCACCCTCTTCATAAGTAGACTTGCCCAGCCTGTTTACATAAAATACGTCAACTATTCTTCCGTCAGTTCGGGTTATGATCCTTGCCCCCATAATGTTTATTCCACTCCCTGCAAGCACCCCGCAGAGCTTTGAGAAGATACCCGGCTCATCAAACCCCCAGAACGTAAACTCATCATACCCTTCGTTTTGATGAAAAATCACATCGGTGCCTATATCCTCTCCAAACTTCTCAATCAACTTTACATGATAGGCAATCTTCTGAGGGGAAAACCCCAGGAAATAGGACTTGGGCATAACATCGAGATGCCGTCTAATTCTATCCCCGGGGATTTCACCCTTGAGTATGTGCGAAACCTCGCGAATGGATCTTCGAGTCCTTTCCTCAGGGATTTCCCTTTTAAACTCCCCCTGTTCAAGGACGCCCACAGTTCTCAGATAAAGCTCTTCAAGCAGCATCCCCTTCCAATTTGTCCATACATCTGGCCCCACAGACCTGATGTCAGCAAAAGAGAGAAGGTAGAGCAGAGAAAGGGCCTCCAATGTCTTTACAGACTTTGCAAACCTGAGTATCAACTCATCGTCATGAATGTCGCGCCTTTGAGAAAAGTGGGGCATGACAAGATGATGCTTTACCATGAATTCAAGCAGTTCACTTTCCTCATCGGAGAGGCCCATCCTCTTCGCAATCTTAGGGATCATCGCGGCTCCGCGCTGAGAATGGTTTCTTCCTTCCCCTTTTCCCATGTCATGAAACAGGCATGCAAGATAGAGTATATGACGTCTTGAGAGCCCTTTTGCAATCCTGGTAAGAAGCGGGAAATCCCTTTCGTACTCGCCATTAATGAGGCATTCAATCTCCTTTATCATAAAGATTGAATGTATATCTACGGTATAAACATGATATGCATCGTGCTGCCCCATACCGACAATCTTTCCAAATTCAGGGATATAGTAGGCGAGAAGACGAAGCCGATTCATCTCAAATATGGCTTTGGCTACCTCCTTGCCCTCTCTAAGGAGTCTGAGAAATGAGGCGTTAAACTCAGGGTTCCTCCTTATGCTCTCGTCAATTACCCTTAAGTTATCCCGAATTAGATCAAGCAGGTACTTGCTCATTTTGATGCTGTATCTATCCCCATACTCAAAAGCCCTCATCATATTCTCAGGATGATCCCGAAATATACTCCGGCTCGATACAGAAAGCATCCCTCCTTGAATGATAAAGCCGTTATCGAGAAAAACCGTCTTTGGGGTGCTAAAGCCTATCCTCGGCTTGGATATCGACCTTTCAATAAGCCTCTGAGAATACTCCCTTATGAGATTTGCGCGAAGATAATAGACCCTCATGAATCTCTCTACAGCTCTGAGTTCACCCACGTCTCCATAGCCCAGGAACCTCGCAACCCTCTCCTGCCACTCGAAGCTCAGACGGTCTTCCCTCCTCCCTGCAAGGTAGTGAAGCTCACTCCTTATGGGAATGAGAAAATCCAAACCCTTCTCAAACACCCTGAGTTCATGATCAATTAAAACGCCTCTTTGAAGAAGCTCTTGAAAGCTCCTTGCTTTGAACTTGGCCTTCGCTATCCAAAGGGCAGCGTGTATGTCTCTTAGGCCACCTTCTCCCTCTTTTACGTGCGGCTCAAGGAGATAAACAGACCTACCGAACCTGTTAATCCTCTTTTCATTTTCCGCTAATTTTCTTTCAATGTATTTCGATGAGATACTTGGAAGAAGCTCTCGAAATAGTTTTCTGTCAAATTTATCATAGAGCGCTTTATCTCCCCAAATAAACCTTCCGTCAAGAAGCGATGTGAGAATCGTCACGTCTTCTCCACGGGAAAGCTCCATACATTCATCAATCGTTCTTGTAGAATGGCCGACCTCTAGATCTAAGTCCAAGAGGAGATAAAGGAGATTATCAACAATATCCTTTACCAGAGCCAAGCTTTCGGGTTTATAAAGAAACATTAAGTCCACATCCGAATACGGACAAAGCTCCTCTCTTCCGTATCCGCCAAGAGCGACAATTGAAACACCCGGTGTTTCCGAGAAACCGAGATCAACAAGCACCTGTCCGATCAGGATATCTATAATATGAGATCTTTTCTCGGCGAGTTGACGGCCGCCCAGCATCTCTTTATCGTGGAGCTCTCTTACCTCTCTTTGATTCTCTTTAAGATAGAGTTTCGCCCTCTCTTTGATCTCGTCCCTCAAGACTAAATTTGCCTTCTCCATGTTCAGAATTTCTCCTAATGACTATAAACTACAACTTCACACTCAGTGATACGCCATCTCTAATTGGAATTATAGTTGTGAGAAACCACTCCTCGGACAGAAGTAGTCGGGTAAATTCTTTAACCCCTTTTGTGCTGAGAGATGAATCGTCGGTTAAAACCCTTCCGAACCAGAGGACATTATCCGTTATAAAAAGTCCGCCATGCCTTAACTTCTTATAAGCCTTATCCACAACAAAGGGATAGTATTCCTTATCAATATCGTTGAAAATAATATCGAACTCCCCTTCAGTCTCTTCCAAGACCTCAAGCGCATCTCCAACGTGGATTTGTACGATTCTATCAACCCCACCGCGCCTGAAGAAATCCCTGGCTAATTGGGCATTCCTCTGTGAAAGCTCCGTAAAGACCACCTCTCCCCCGTCTCCTACGGCCTTGGCAAACCAGTAAGCCGAATAACCAAACCCAGAGCCCATCTCGAAAATCCGCTTTGCCCTTATAATTATTGCAATCTGATAGAGAAACCTTCCAACAATGGGTCCGATTATCGGGAATCCCCTTTCCTCTCCCAATTTTTCCATCTCTTTTAGAACCTCATCCTCAACCGGGAAGAGATTCTTTATATATTTTTCGATGTCGGGATTTATGATATAGGCCTTAGTTTCAATTCTTTTCATTGTAAATACTTATACACGAATGGTCACGAATAAAGAACGATCCATGATACATGATTTAACTTGTATCCCGCATCTTGCATCGTGAATCATTTATTGAATCTCACATACGTCTCTTCAAAACCCCCACGCTTGTTCTCTATCCTTGCCATGACAAAGAGCAGATCCGAGAGGCGGTTTATGTATGCAATCACATTTTCGTTCATCTCCTCATCCTCCATGAGTTTCACAACCCTTCTTTCAGCCCTTCTTGAGATAGCCCTTGCAAGGTGAAGATAAGGCCCCCCGCCCCGTCCGCTTGGGAGTATAAATTCCTTTAGTGGCTCAAGCTCCCCAAGAAAATTATCTATTATTTTTTCAATCTCCCTTATTCTCTCTTTGCTAATTCTCGGAACCTGAATCTCAGGCGGGCTTGCGAGGTCTGCCCCTATTATAAAGAGGTCATTCTGTATTTCTGTTATTATTTCTCTAATTTCATTATCCTGAGCCTCAAGACGGACGATTCCAAGTGCTGAATTAAGCTCATCTATATCCCCATAGGCTTCTACACGAGCCGAGGCTTTACTAACCCTCTTACCTCCGACAAGAGATGTCTGCCCTTTGTCACCAGTTCTTGTATAAACCCTCGTTATCCGCCTTTTTGACATGGGGTTTCCTGAATACCACAATTGCGATGAGTAAGAGCAACTGGCTGACATTTACCATGAGACTCTTGGTTTATGTCTGCCGAAAGCTCCTGTTCGTCGCTTCCGTCCCTCTTTATCGCTACCCCAGATCCCATCTTGAAATTCTAACTCAATAGAGAAATGGGTTCAAATTTCAGCTAGATTCTTATACTAAAAATTCTGTGACTGCGATTTTAAATCTGATAAGCTACAAACTGAGACATATTGGAGTTGAGCCACACACGTAGCACGTCAACAGCGGCGAGTTGCTAGGTTTCATGGTTCCAGGACGTCCGGTGTGCAAGCGCGAATACACTGAAAGAAG
Organism: Candidatus Dadabacteria bacterium; assembly: GCA_040289575.1. Classification (GTDB taxonomy): domain Bacteria; phylum Desulfobacterota_D; class UBA1144; order Nemesobacterales; family CSP1-2; genus PSLL01. The sequence continues at coordinate 14,429 of PSLL01000034.1, forward strand.
TATTTCAAGGTGTCTGGCTGCGTTTATTGGACTCGTAGGGGGTGCTGTCCATGAACCAACAAGCTTTCCGTTGTCAACTGATCCGGCTAGATACAGAAACTCATAGATCGGCCCATCGATTTCTTCGTCTTTTCGGATAAAGTCATTCCGGTTAATTAGCGCAGGGCCTTCGTCTACGAAAAGCCCAACCAGGCGTAATAGAATCGGCGACTAGCCATTAATTAGAGGAATACCCTAAACATCCATGGCTTCGTACAGGGATAGGTTCGTTTTGTTCTGCTTTAGCTTGAGATCAATGATGAGAGTGTTGTTCGAGTATTCGGTATTGGCACCGAGTTCATTGATTACATTAACGTGCCAACGGTACAGTTCACCCTGTCCAATTGGGATCTTCAAACTCAGTAACGAAGGGATAAAGCCACTATTACAGCCGAACAGTGAAACCTGCTCTTGAAATTGATAGCAAGTCACATCACTACCGACTCGCGTTCGCGTGTAACGCGCATACATACCTCATCTCCTGCTGAAACCTATAATTAGTTAGCCCGCAAAATGCGGTATAATTCCCTAGCAGGGTGTCATACCGCAAATTCTAAGCATAGAATAAAATGAACCCAATTTTAAATCAATAGAAAATGGAACCGCCCAAAAAGGACGAAACAATGTTCTGTCCCTACAAATTGTTTATAGATTAAGGCGATAAAACGTAACACCCACACAGAAAAAGAAAATTAAATAGATTAAAGGACTGCAGTTATTCTCGAAGCGGATACTATTTTGTTACCCTTTGCACAAAAAAATTGAACATTTTGGAAAAATCGAAAATGGTAAAATGATTTATACATTAGGACAGGTTAAATGAACCAAATAACCCAAATAATAAAATCTCTAATCCGCAAATCCGGTCCGATTACATTTGATAAATTCATGGAGATTGTGCTTTATCATCCTGAGCACGGATACTATGCTTCTGGAAAGGCAAGGATTGGAAGGAGTGGAGATTATTATACAAGCCCATGCGTCCATCCCGCATTTGGAGAGATCCTCAGCAGGTTTATTTGCCGGGCTTATGAGACGGTTAAGGCACCAGACTTTACAGTTGTAGAGATGGGAGCGGGCAGGGGTTTTCTTGCGCTCGATATTTTGGACTCGCTTAAGAGAAATAATCCCGAACTCTATGAGAGGCTTCGGTATTCAATAATTGAAATTAGCCCAAATATACAAGAAGAAGGGAAAACCGTATTAAAAGGACATATACACAAGATTAAATGGATCAATTCCCTCTCCGATCTAGGATCCGAGAGCATCCGCGGCGTTTTCATATCAAATGAACTCGTAGATTCATTCCCATTTCACAGAGCCAGGTTTAAGAATAGGGAGTTACTTGAAATATTTGTTGCGCTTTGTGAGGAAGAATTTGTTGAAATTCTAGACAGACCGGGTAGTAGCGCTTTAAAAGAGTATTTTGAGGGCTACAAATTAGGGTTTGAAAATGAACAGGAGGTCGAGGTAAACCTCTATGCAAGGGAATGGCTTTCTGATATATCCCGCGTTTTAGCCAGAGGGTTTGTTCTCACAATTGACTATGGTTATCTAGCCCCTGAGCTATTTAACTCTTCAAGAATGAGGGGCACCTTTTTATGTTTTTATAAACACACGACAAACGAAAACCCTTATAAGAATATCGGCGAACAGGACATTACGTCTCATGTGGATTTCAGCAATTTAATCCGTGTCGGAAAATCAGTTGGATTAAATACGATGAGATACACAACCCAGGGTCAGTTTCTAATTGACTGGGGCATACTGGACATTGTCGAGAGGTATTCTGCTCCCGACATCTCCTCTCAGAAGGATATAATGGCCATAAAGAACCTGTTTTTACCTGAACTCATGGGGGATAGATTCAAGGTCCTTATTCAGGAGAAGAATCCGGTGTATGAGGCTGAAGCCTTCTACCCAAAGTCTCCATTTAGAATAAGCTTTCAGAAGAGCACAGATAGATATAACCCCGACAAAGAATGACGAGTTTCGCCCATATTAGGACGTTAACACTAAACTCGGCGTTTATTCCACAACCTCTTGACACCAATACTCACACCGGTAAGGACAGCTATCTGGCCAACTACCGGAATTGGCGATAGGGCTGTAATTATACCCACGGCCCCTATTCCCGCCGCGCCTGAGATTGCCCCACTCGAAGCCTCTTTGATTGCATGGCGAAAGGCATCCCTTTTATTCATTCTTCCCTTTGAAACCATATATCCGGCCTCAACCGAACCTATGACGCCATCAATCAGAGCGCACATCAGACCCGCCTTTGCCGTGCTTCCAAGGATTCCTTTGGCCGCATCCAGCGCCACGGCACGGGATGAATCAACTGAGGCGACTGCGGAAAGAGTAGAAGTAGAGCTCTTCACAATATCAGATAAACCCGAATCTATATTGCCCCCTATTATGAAACTCAAGAGCCCATTGAGGAGCCTTGTCCGAATCCCTTTTGGGAGTATTTTGCCCCCCCCTATCTGATAAAGCATCTCTCCGCTTTTACTTGCCCTCAGGGCATATCCGCTTATCTTTGCAACCTTCCAATCCGCAATCTGCCTCAGAGCCTCCCGAATTATAATCAGAGCAACCTCAGTTCCCTTAGATTCTATCGTCTCATATACTGTTTTCATGTCTTTTAAGTTTAACTACCCTTATCGGCAAAAATCAAGAAAGGAATCCCGGATGCACACTTAATGCTTACTAATTTCTTATCTATTAACCGTCTACAAGTACTTAAAATTGTTGAATCAAAATACAATTTAAGGGCTTATAAATTATTTCCATCAACATCCTGCATGTAATCTCTAATACCCCCCCTTGCCCTAAACCCACAGGTAGGTTATGATTAGAACCGCTAAAAAGGAGTGCTCAATAAATGGCCATTAAATGGGCAAAGAGGATTGAAACCCTCCCCCCCTATCTCTTTGCTGAAATAGACGCGAAAAAGCAGGAGATGAGAGCCAAGGGCGTAGACCTAATAGATCTGGGCATAGGAGACCCTGATATTCCGACGCCTAGGAATATAATTGATGCCCTAAAGCAGGCAGCGGAAGATCCTACAAATCACAGATACCCTTCCTATGAAGGAATGCCTGCATTTAGAGAGGCCGCAGCGAAGTGGTATAAGGAGCGGTTCGGTGTAGAAGTTGATTATAGAAGTGAGGTTGTAACCCTTATAGGGTCGAAAGAGGGAATAGCCCATGCCCCTCTTGCCTTTATAGACCCTGGAGACATAGTCCTCGTTCCCGACCCCGGATACCCTGTCTATAATGTTGCAACCAGCTTTGCGGGTGGAATACCCTATTTAATGCCGCTGATCAAAGAAAACAGCTTTCTTCCAGACCTGGATGCCATACCAGAGGATATAAGAAGAAAATCAAAGCTCATGTTCATAAACTACCCCAATAATCCCACATCCGCCGTAGCGGATAAGGGGTTCTTTAAAAAAGTTGTAGATTTTGCATTAAAATACGGTATACTTGTTTGTCATGATGCGGCTTATACTGAAGTCGCATTTGATGGATTCAGCCCGCCGAGCTTCCTTGAGGTTGAGGGGGCAAAAGAGGTGGGTATGGAATTCCATTCACTCTCTAAAACATTTAACATGACAGGATGGAGGATCGGGTTTGCCGCAGGAAACCAAAAGGCAATATCCGGACTTGGAAAAATAAAGACTAATATAGACTCGGGAGTGTTTCAGGCCATTCAGATTGCGGGGATGGAGGGCCTAAAGAACTATTCCCTCGGTATGTCTGAGAGAAAGAGGATTTATGAGGATAGGCGCAATGCATTCTGCCAGGGTCTTGATGAGATTGGAATCAAATATTACCCTCCAAAGGCGACCTTTTATATCTGGTTTGAGGTTCCGGAGGGATTTTCCTCAAAGGAGTTTACAGAAAAGCTTCTTACAGAAGCCGGTATAGTAGTTACGCCCGGCGTAGGATTTGGGAGATACGGAGAGGGATACATCCGTGTGTCAATTACGATTGGGAAGGAAAGACTCGTTGAAGCGGTAGAGAGACTCAAGAACGTGAGGTTTTAAAATCTAAAAATTCGCAAAACCCCCGCTCTTAAAACCAAATGAACCTAGAAACCTTAACCCTAATAGCTAAAATACTTGTAACATCCGTATATCTGATTACATTTGGACTTCTTTGTGTATTGGGACTCCATAGATACTATCTTGTCTATATCTTTAACAAGCATAAAACCGAGATTCCCAAACCCAAAGGCAGGTTTAAGGAACTGCCGAAGATTACAGTTCAGCTCCCGATATACAATGAGATGTATGTGGTAGAAAGGCTGATTTCCACCGTTTGTAAGATTGACTATCCGAAAGAGCTCTTGGAGATTCAGGTGCTTGATGATTCAACCGATGAGACCACGGAGATTGCTGAAAATTGTGTCAATTCATATAAAGCCCTGGGCTTTCAAATACACTATATTCATAGAGATAATAGAAAAGGGTTTAAAGCCGGAGCCCTAGAGGAGGGGCTTAAATCCGCAAGCGGCGAACTCATCGCGATATTCGACGCCGATTTTATTCCTCCAAAGGACTTTCTACAAAAAACGGTGCACTTTTTCTCCGACCCCAAGATAGGGATGGTTCAGGTAAGATGGGGTCATGTAAATCTCAACTATTCCGCGCTTACAAAAGCCCAGTCGGTTCTCCTTGACGGACACTTCATAATAGAGCAGGCATCGAGGTTTTATGGAAGGAGATTTTTTAATTTCAATGGCACCGCGGGGGTTTTAAGGAAAAAATGCATAGAATCCGCCGGAGGATGGCAGCACGACACACTCACTGAAGACCTGGACCTCAGCTACAGGGCGCAGCTCAAGGGATGGAAATTCATATATCTCAAAGACGTAGTAGAGGAGGCCGAACTCCCTGGATATGAACGCATTCAAGTCACAACAGCACCGCTGGGCAAAAGGAGCCATACAGACCGCAAAAAAACTCCTTCCCCAGATACTCAAGAGTAAAGAGCTTCCATTGAGGATTAAAACCGAAGCCGCATTTCATCTGCTGGGTAATTTTTCTTATGTGTTTCTTCTGATTCTCCTATTTTTAATGTTCCCTATGGCATATTTCTGGCACAGTATTGGATGGGAAAATGTGATACTAATAAACCTATTTGCCATATCCGCAGGCACATTGAGCGTTATAAGGTTCTACGTAGTTACACTAAAGGAAGTCTATGGGAAAAAATGGATAAGCTATGTGAAATACATCCCGATTTCATTTGCACTTGGAGCCGGGATTGCTATTAACAACTCAAAAGCCGTATTCGAGGCACTTTTTGGTAAGCCATCCGAATTTAAACGGACACCCAAGCTTGCCGTGACATCAAAGGGAGACAATTGGCGTACGAGAAAATACACCGCTCCAAAGGATTTAACCACTCTGTTAGAACTCGGAGTGGGATTTCTCTTCCTGTTTCAAATGTTCTACGCTGTTTTCATGAAGCACATAGGCTGGATTCCGTTTCTCGTCATTATCCAAGTTGGGTTTTTCTATACGTCTTTGCTTTCGATCTTTCACAGCTTGAGAAAACAGCCGATGAGAATAAACCCCCTTGGCAGCCTCACCCCAAAGCCCGCGTTTACAGAACAGATCGGAGACCAAATTAAATCGAGTGGAAACGATGTAATTGCCGCTCTCAGATCAAAGTCTATGATTCCAAAGCAGGGGAATCCATTTAATCTCTAATTGCCTCAATCACACAATCTATAAACCTTTTAAATGCCGCCTGAAACCCATCCGATATGTTATAGCTCCTTGACATTTGTCTTTCTAAATTCGCCGCATCCCGGCTCTCCACACTAAATGGATATTCATGAATACCGAGTCTTAAACCCTCATCTATCCAGCCGAGGTTCTTCTCCATCCCCAGAATCGGAATTACATTATCGTTCTCGCCGCCTATTATCTTGACCCTCCCTCTTAGTCCTTTGAGTTTGGAATCAATCACATATCTATCACCCAAAAAAACAGCCTTAAACAGGAACGCCTCTTCCGTATTCATAAACGGAAATCCCTCTCCATTTTTATAAAAATCAACTAACCTCCTAGTTGCATTTATATCGAGTATAAGAGGGCTTACCGGGTTTGCGTTTAAATTAGGATTTTCATTGTTTATTGCGGCCCCTGAGCAGAATATGATGAGTCTGGATTGAGAGAAAACAGGTTCATCCTCCTTTCCCATAATGAGAATCAATGAGAGATAGCCGCCAAGCGAGTAGCCGAGAAAGTGAACCCTTGTGCCCCTCTCAAATGGGTGAAATGTTCCGTCTCCATGTATAACGGCATACCGTCCGCTATTTATGGAATTGCCCAAATCAAGGAGGTCCCTATATGTCTCAAGCCCGGCAAGAAAAAACCTCTCAGGATTTTTCTCAAGCCTTTCGCTTAAAACAACGTTGTAGATGGTGCATGTACCGTTTCCATACAGACCCTTTCTTGACCCTACCTTCCTCTCTAAATCCCTGGGAATAAACCACCTTCTTGGACGCCTGTTTATGAGAAATGATATTGGGAAGATAATTGTAGGGATGCCTGACATCGCAAAGGTTGCAGCCCAGGGAAAGAATTTTCTATACTCGCTCTCGTTAAGTCCGTTGAGGATTATCAATACCTCGTCGAACCGCCTCTTCCCATCAGGAAGAAACAGGATGTAAGGGAATTGAATATTCTCTATCTCCTTTTGGTCCTCAGGGAGAAGGCATCCGGAGTTGCTGGATACAAAATCAACCTTGTATATTCCAATCCCATCCTGAACCACGGGGGGCAAATTCAGCCCGAACCTCATGCCCCTTTCCCGAAACTCTCGGTAGAGAGAATCGGCGTGGAATACATATTTGACTCTAGACATGCGCTTTCTCCCTTCTCCATCCAATCCTACTGAAGACCCAGTCCCAAGAGAATTCCCATCTCCCCGTGATGCCCTTTCTAAAGAATATCATAATGAGAATGAGTATTAGGGAAAATATCACCATACGCATTCCTGGGATTCCGGGAATAAAAATACCGCCAATCCGGTGGGGCTCCTCAACCCACCTTAGGAGTTCAGACCCCCATGCAAAGATCACTGCGCCGATTATAGAGCCTGTCATGCTCCCCAACCCCCCTGCAACAATCATGATGAGCAGATTGAATGTAAAGAAGAATGTAAATAGCTTTGGATCAATTGTCGTAAGGAGATGCGCCAGGAGTCCCCCGCCCACCCCTTGAAAGAAGGCGCTGATTATGAATGCGAGCATCTTATACCTGAATATGTTTATCCCCATCGCCTGCGCGGCGGTTTCATCCTCTCTAATGGCCTTCATCGCCCTGCCATAGCTACTCCCTACAATTCCAACTAAACAGAAAACAGTAAAGACAGCCCAACCCCAGCTCCACCAGATGTTTGTATATTGCTTAAGCCCCTTTAGCCCCAAAGAGCCATTAGTAACACTTATTGCGTTTGTCGCAAATACGCGAACTATCTCTCCAAACCCAAGTGTTACAATCGCAAGATAGTCTCCCCTTACGCGAAACACAGGAAAGCCGATCAAAAAGGCAAAGAGCACAGCAACAAAGCCCCCGATAAGAAGCGAGGGAAGGAAGGGAATGGCGATCTTATCAAGCGGTGATATGATCGGCTCAATTATGAATGTTATCTCCTTTTCGTTGGGGGTCATTGTAAGAAGCGCAGATGTATAAGCCCCGATTACCATAAATGCATTTGGCCCCAGAGAGAATTGACCCATGACTCCATTTACCAGATTGTAGCTCGTAGAGAGGATTATGTATATTGCCGTTGTGTTTAAGACCTGAACTATATATGGCGATCCATAGGAGCTCACCCATTTAAGAAATCCGGTGAGAATAAGCAAACTGATAAATGTAGCCGCAGCTTTAATAATCCTTTCCCTTTCCATATTTCCTATTCAGGTAGCTCCTCTCCCATAATTCCGGAGGGTCTAAAAAGGAGTATAAATATCAAAATAAAGAATGATATGGCGTCCCTGTAACCGGCAAAATCCGGGAATATGGCAACGAAAGAGATCTCTATAATGCCCAGTATCAGTCCTCCAGCTGCCGCACCCACCACATTTCCAATCCCACCCAACACCGCCGCTGTAAATGCCTTTATCCCCGGCATTATTCCCATAAACGGATTTATCTGAGGATACCTCATCGCCCACATGATCCCCCCTGCTGCTGCAAGCGCAGAGCCTACAATAAATGTAAGTGATATTATCCGATTTACATCCACTCCCATAAGCTGTGGGGTCTCAAAGTCGCGCGAGATTGCCCTCATACCTATCCCCGATTTGGTACGATATACAAGGTAAAATGTCGCTCCAAGGAATGTAAGCGTTATCCCAAAGATCCAGATGCTCAGGCTCGGCAGTGCCACGCCTTTTATGTAAAAAACCCCCGTAAATGCATCCGGCGTTGGAAACCCCTTCGGACGCCCTCCAAAGATTACAAGCACCAGATTCTCCAAGAGAAAAGACACACCTATTGCTGTCATAAGGGCGGAGATTCGAGGAGCACCCCTCAGGGGACGATACGCAATACGCTCTATCAAAAAGCCAAGAACACTTGTGAGAACTATAGTAATTGGAAATGAAACGTACCAACTCATATGTGGAATAACAGAGCCGAGTAATGAAAACCCGGTTAGGGCGAAAAAGGCAATATATGTGCTTACCATCATAACATCGCCGTGGGCGAAGTTTATAAGCCTAATCACACCGTAGACCATAGTGTATCCAATGGCTATAAGGGCATAGAGACTCCCCACGGATACACCGTTTATAAGCTGTTGAAAGAGAACCTCCATTTGGGCACTGTAAATTAACAGAGAAAGGAATTAAAATCAAACCTTCGACTTCAAATCAATAAAGGACGTTTAATTAGCCACGAATTGACACAGATTAGCACAGATAATTTAAAAATTTCATCTGTGCTAATCTGTGTCAATTCGTGGCTAATTCCAAAACCTGAATTCATGGATTAACCGAGGCGATATAGACGAACTCGTCGCCCTTGACCTCGCGAATCACGGCGCTCTTTATGGCATTGTGATGATCATCAATCGTAATGACACCCGTAATTCCCTCAAAGCTCTTTGTCTTCTCTATTGCATCCCGAATCTTCTGAGGGTCAGCAGAACCCGCCCTCTCAATGGCATCAAGCATCATGAGGTAAGCATCTGCTCCAAGGGCACCGAGGGCATCGGGTGCGCGGTTGTATCTCTTTCGGAATATCTCTACATATTTCTTGCCAAGAGGGGTAAGAACGGCCTTTTCATCAAAATGGGTTGTGTAATAGAGCCCTTCTACCGCTTTTCCACCAATCTTTATAAGCTCAGGGGCCTCTGCGCCATCCCCTGCAATGAGAATTGATTTAATCCCAAGCTCCCTTGCCTGCTTTGCGATAAGTGAAATCTCCGTGTAATAGCCGGGGATAGCAATCACATCCGGATTCATCTCCTTAATAGTCGTAAGCTGTGCAGTAAAATCCTGGTCTCCGGACTGGTAATTCACACGACTTACAACCCTGCCCCCAAGGCTTGTAAAAGTCTTTATAAACGCGTTTGAGAGCCCCACAGAGTAGTCCTGACCTATGTCCATGAGCACCGCCGCACGTTTGGCCTTGAGATTGTTATATGCGAACTTTGCCATCGCCTCTCCCTGAAACGGGTCGATAAAGCAGGTGCGAAACACATACCTGCGATTCTGCGTGACTATAGGGTTTGTAGAGGCGGGGCTGATGTGTGGAATATGGCTTTCTTCGGCAAAGGGAGCAATCGCAAGCGAATTTGAACTCGCAACATCCCCGATTATTCCGACTACCTTCTCCTTCTGAATCAAACGCTGAGCCGCGTTTGCAGACTCTATTTTATCGCTTTTATTGTCTAGTAAAATTAGATCTACCCGTTTTCCCAATACAGTTGGACGCATACTCTCCCCTACCTGCATCCCCGTCCATGTCTGCTGTCCGAATGCAGCCGTTCCCCCAGTCATAGAAAGAATTACACCTATCTTTATCTTGTCCTCCGCCCGGCTTGGGGCAGAACCCAAAAACAATAGGGTAAGAACCATACCTATGATCATTCTATTCATTTGCATCGCACCTCTTCCGGAAATCTTTGTCCTGATCAAAGCCTATATTTTAACACGGGTTCAATAGAGTACCTCTATCCTCTACTCAGTTCAAACCTAATTGGAACCGTCACCCAACTGGAGATCGGTACTCCATTCCTCTTCCCGGGAATGAAGACCCAATCCTTAACTGCGTCAATAGCTGATTTGTCAAGTATCCCATAGCCCGACGACTTCTCTAATTCAATTTTTCCCACCCTCCCGTTTTCCAGCACAAACACCCTCAAGAGAACCACCCCTTCATACCCGCTCCTCCTGGCAATCATAGGATAGTTGGGCTTAGGGTTTATCTTATAATCGGGATACCCAACCTCATCTCCGCCCTGCCCCAAGCCTTGGGTGCTGACCCCTTTTCCTCCCTTAGAAGAACCCATACCAGTTACTGTAGTGGACTCAGTTTCATTCGTGCGTTCACCTCTACCCTCTGTATTTTGAACGGGCTCATTTGTAGTAAATTGTGTGGCTAACAACTCATTATCCTGTTTAATTACTTCTTTTTTCTGTGGTATCTCTTGCCTTTCCTTAATGGTACGCTTGACAATCCTTTTCTTCGGCTTTGGTTCATCCTTTGGAGGCCCTTTTGGTTTAGGCGGTTCCATAGGCTTAGTACTTCCGAACCCAGGGTCCTTGTACTGACTTATCACCCCGACTGTAATTAATTGTGGCTTTGTAATCACCGCATTAGTATGAAAGAATATAACGAATATAAAAAGGGCTGCTATGTGTAGGAATGAAGATAGTATAAAGAATATTATTAATCGAACATGACGCATAGATATCCCCAACTATAAATCAAGTAGCCCATTTTTATTCTAAGGTTTTTCCTTAGATTGCGCGGCAATGGATATGTGTTCGGCCCCTGCCTCCTTTGCC
>PSLL01000074.1:0-5040 GCA_040289575.1 Candidatus Dadabacteria bacterium
GGACGCCTGGCGCCCAGAGGTAGCCGCCCAAGAGGGGGCCCAGGAGGAAGCCAACTCAATCCTTCCAAAAATAATCGACAGGCTGAACCTTCTTTCCGAACTTAGAAACAAACTGCAACAGCAAGAGAAGAAGTTGACAAAGGCTGAGGATATCTCGCTCGTTGAATATGCAAGAGAAAAGAGGAAGATGAACAAGCTGCTTTCTGATGTCTATGCTCTGATAGAAGAGATAGAGGAGTTCGGGTGCATCATCAAGGATGTAGATACGAATCTGATAGACTTCCCGGCGAAGAGGTTTGATGCTGAAGTATGGCTCTGCTGGAGGCTGGGCGAACCCAAGGTCATGTTTTGGCATCCAAGAGGAGAAGGGTTCGCTTCAAGAAGACCGTTGACAGATGACATAAGCAGCATGGCTTGACATAACTAAGACAGATCAAACGGAAAAATTTTGATACGCTCTTTCTATTCAGTCAGATGATGAAGCCACCCACTCGGACTCCGTGAGTACCTTTTCGGGCATCCCTAATGCTTTAATCAACGGCTTTGCTTTATCGCCGAGCAGCTTCAACCTCTCCTTTATCAACGAATTATCAATTCTCATTGCATTTCTGGACCTCTGTAGCTCCGGCCCCACCACTTTCAGAACCCTTATCATGAAACCATACATATCTAGCTTTTCTAATACGTCCTCGTCATCCATCCTCAGCTTTACAAGTGCAAGCTTCGATTTTTCCAGCCCGTTTATAGCATCAAGCAACTCACCAAACGCTGATTTGAACTCTTCAAGATTGATATGTTTACTTAACGCAGGTTGACCTGTGACATCAACCCTCCCCTTGGCATCTGAATATTCTATGGTTATGAATGAATCTCCCTCGCTTTTGGAGAAGACCACGTCCATGCTGGCCTGAGTCTCCGGGTTGACAAAGGTGGCCACAAGGTGATTGTTAGATACTTCTGCTTTCTCTAGAATATACCTATCGAACCTTTCATAACCCGGGACAGGTTCCTTCTTCATCCATGTCTTGTTCAGCCTGACAGGAAGCTTCAGTTCCTTACCTAGTGAAGAGAACGAGAAGTCTGTCCTGAAGAATTCAGAGTCTGCAGAGTTAATCATGAAATCAAATTGGATCTCGCCTTCAGTCTTGTACTTTACCCTTGACGAATAGGAGTTCTGTTCATGTTTTACAGATATAACCTTATCAAGTATAGGGAGAGGAGATGCAGCCATAAATGCCTCTATACTCTTCAAACTTTTCAGCCTTTCAGTTTCTGCCGTTCTCTTGTATTCTTCCAAATCATGTTTTAATGTGCTTTCAACCTTCGCCTTGACCTGCTCCACAGTCGCGGCGACGAAATTTGTAATATTTCTGGAAAGCTCCTGCTTCGTAGCCTCATCAAGCCACCTCATTCTTGTCAGAGAATCAGCTATGTTTGATGTCAAAAGCTCTAACTCCTCAAGCCTTTTCTCTGCTCTATCTCTTGCCGCCTTCTCCTTTTCGTCTATATCCAGTACACTCTGTGCGTACCTTACAGCGTCTATCAAGTCCATCAGTACAGGCTTGAGACGCCCCACAACTTCTTCCTCCACCAAGTTCTCTTTTCCCCTTGATCTGCAGTGTCTAAGTCTCTCAGTGGAAACTATTAAACGCTCGGTCATATACGCTGATGCAAGCCCTTTAATAGCTATGGTTCAGAATGGCAGTTATGCAGTCGAGCGAAGACCCTTCGGAGAAGATTGCCAACCAGATACTCTTGGATATAAAGGCCTTCATGATAATTCAGGAATCAGAAGTAAAAGCCAAGCACACAATTCAGAGATTAATACTGGAAGCTCACGACGAGTATGTCAACAGGTTTCTCAGGCTGGCAGGTGGTGAGAAGAAATCGAGTAAGACGAGCCATATAATTGTGGCAGTAGGGGAGCTGATACTATCTTCCTTTTTGATACTGGGTGGGTTGGTTCTTCTCGCCCCCTTCATTGCAAACCTATCAACACCTAGCCAGCTCTACGGCTACCTTTCGCAGGTTCTTCTCTATCTTACAAGCAATGGACCTTTGTTCCCCTACGCGAGGATAATAGGATTCTCACTAGCAGCCTTGCTGCTTGTGTCTGCTATGTACACCCTCAGAATGGCATCTTCTTCCATAAAGGAAGCAGGTCTGCTTGTCCACTCCGGGGCAGAGTGACATGGGAAGAGAGAAAGCAAGAAGTGGGGCGCTAGCTTTCAAATCGTTTGCAGCTTTACTAGGGGTAGTAATACTAATATTCTCTCTTCTGTACGTATGGTACCAGCTCAGGTTCCTCGTCAGAAGTCAAATATTACAATATAGTGACCTCATAGCTTTGGTGGGCGCCTTCGCTTCCCTCTTGTCTGGTGTGGCTTTGACCGTGCTATTACCTGAGTCAATGAGGTTAAAATCATGGAGCCCCATAAGAAAGATAGTGCCAAAGAAGGTCTATGGATTTGGCACCGTCCTTGCAATAGGGATAGGGGCAACAATGGGCTCACCTCTCTTCATTCTCATACCACTTAACGTTGTACAATACTCGGTACTTTCAACCCTGTCACTCTTCTTTGCAGGTATGCTGACATTTCTCGTTGCAAAGCTTTACTCCGATATGAACGAGATTGCAACGAAATCGGGCAAGAATCCTATCGGAGGACCCTCTTTTGTCTCTATAGCTGTGGGGAGCAGAAGCGTCAGATATTTTTTAACAAGAGTATCTAACTGGCTGGCAAACATCACTCTAGCTGCATATTCTGCTCTTCTATTCATACTTTTTGACCTAGAAGTCCTTCCTAAGATAATGACAAATGCTGGCTTCACATTATTTGAATCTCAATCGACTGTTTACGCTGTTGATGCTCTGTTTGCAGTCTGGTTCCTCCTTAACACGGTCTTTGAAAGAAGATTCCTCAGGCTTATAGGGTATGTACAAATTTTTCTCACTCTAGCAATGATATTGATAATAGCATATCAGAGCTACCTTTTCGGCTCCACATCTTCGTGGGATCTTTCGGGCTTTCTATCTCCATATCTGAGTGACCTGAGTAGCTGGCCCGTCGCCTTACTTGTGAACACAGCATATCTGTTTCTCCTCTTCTTCGGATTTCAAGAAATACAATCCCTTTATAACGATTCAGTCGAGGAGAGCAGCGTTCCTATTCTTTCAAATTTAAAGAAAGGCTACAAGATAAACAAAATATCCTACTTCAGGGCAACAATGCTTTGGAGTGTGATAATAGCTCTTATTATAAACATATTTTATGCTATCAGCATATACTCTCTTCATCCTGACCTAGCTACACTCTCCTCTTCCGCCATACCGGGCATATACCTTGCAGGTAAATACTTGGGCAGCACACAACAGTTGATAACAGCATCAGTCTTTCTGATAGCTACTTTCACCACCTTCGTCCCAACGTTTATGGCAGCATCAAGACACCTTAGCTCTTTAGCGGAGGATGGCTACATGCCTCATTCTTTGGGAAGACTTTCGTGGCTCTTTACGTTAGTATCGATAGCGGTCCTTGCTGTTGGAGGGCAGGACTTCTTAGTAAACATAACAGACTTTATGATGTTGATAAGCTTGGGCCTGATCGCTCTTGCCGCGGTCTGGATGAGAAAGGGTAGAACGCTCCCTCTGGATAGATTAGACCTACTCCCCTTTCTTACATGGTTATTCTGCTTTATCGCCGCAGGTGCTATATACATCATTCAGCCCTCAACGGTAATATTTGGGGTAACTTCTCTTATTATAGTCTACCTTGTGTACGACCTGGTGGAGCTTGGGGTCCTTGGTGTTCAGATGATGATCGCAGTCTTTGACACGATATCCATTTTGGCGGTGACTTCGCTTGTCAGGACAGGAGGAATTTCGGTGTTAAAAATACCCTTCGCATCCCTAACTATCAACAATGCGAATACACTGATGATCTATTGCCTTACAGTCTCTGCGGTTCTTCTTTCTTTGAATATACTGATTGATGTCAAGATTCTTGGCAGGACAAGGATTTGATAGAGCCGGAGGCCAAGGTCACGTAAAGATGAATCCGAGCGATTTTATCCTTGCCACGGATTTGGATGGAACTTTGAAGAAGAAAGGAGAGCAGTTGTCAGGGGCCGTGCTACAGGAGCTGCAGAGGCTGAAAAGCCTTGGAATGAAACTGGTTATAGTTACGGGCAGGTGCATGCAAGAGCTCGGTGAAGTTGTTGACTTGGCCCTCTTCGATGCAGCTGTTGCTGAGAACGGCGCTGTCATTTCAGCAGGAGGAAATGATATCATAATCGCACCAAATGGATGGTGGAGTTTGAGGAGATCACTGGTAGACAGGTTCGGAAGCGGATGCGAAAGGGTTATCATCTCTCTCCCCAGGGGAACGATTATCGACCTCGATGACTTGGAAGGGGTGAAGGTGGAGTACAACAAGGATAGAGTTATGCTCTTACCAGAAGGCGTCAGCAAGAAAATAGGGTTGATGAAGGCAGTCGAATATCTACGCTTACAGAACAGAAAGATAATCGCTGTAGGGGACGGGGAGAACGATGCCTCTCTTCTTTCCTGCGGAGATCTTAAGATAGCTTTGAAGAATTCCGTGGCGGAGCTAAAGCTTATGGCTGACATAATAGCGGATGAAGAAGATGGCGAAGGTTTTTTTTGCATGTCATGCAGAAGCTCTTTCCAGAGTCAAACCTTTAAGTCAAAGTATGATTAATAGAGTACATGAGAATCTGCATCAATAGCCAGACACCATTCGTCAGGTTCAGGATGAGTTACCAGGAGTTGCTCGATAAGTATGTATCTTTGCCGGAGCCGATTAATATTGAGGAGCTGGCTGAAGGTCAGGACTACGATTACTCTCCTGGAGGGGTAACAGCGATGGTATATCCTCTGGTAGTAAAGATGAGAGAGCTAGGTATGCTGAAGAAGCTGATCTGGGTCAGCACCACATGGGTGACCGATGAGGCCAGCGGGAGCGCCCCGGCCGCCGCCCCGCTCACCAGGACGCTGAAGGTGAAGAGGCGGAGGGCCCC
>PSLL01000075.1:0-279 GCA_040289575.1 Candidatus Dadabacteria bacterium
TCCTGGTCATCCTGGTCCTAGCGCTTCTGGTAGTTGGTCCGCAGGACCTCCCATCGGTAGCCCTGCGAGCCGGACGGCTGTACTATCAGTTCCGGCGACAGTATGAAGAGATTACCAGCGAGATACGCCGCGAACTCGAGCGAGTACAGCGTGAGGTCGACGCCGCGACTGGATTGCTCTCCACCGACGGAAACGCCCGCACCCTGCCGATGCTACAGGTGAGCGTGCTGGGCCCAGCGGTTGGTATAGAGCCTCAGGATGCCGGCCTACTACTCCATA
>PSLL01000075.1:468-2620 GCA_040289575.1 Candidatus Dadabacteria bacterium
TGGGAAGACGCGATGCTCGCAGACGAGTTGCTCAAGCGCTTGAAAGATGATGTGGTGCTAATCGAGCATAAATTCATCGATGGCACCACCCGCATGGTACCGCACTGGCGCCATGCGCATCCCCCAGTACGCAATGTCAACCAGGAGGTGGAGCAGAGCTTCAGTCCGCTGGAGCGGCTGGCGCTCATCGTCACGCGGCGGGTAGGCAGCCCAGGCTTTTTCATCATCATCGCTGCCTGGACGATCGTGTGGCTCCTCTGGAATACGCTCGGACCGAAGCACTATCGCTTCGATCCTGCCCCAGCCTTTGTCCTCTGGCTTTTCATCTCCAATATGATCCAGATCCTACTTATGCCGATGATCATGGTCGGTCAGAACCTGCTCAACCGCCATGCTGAGTTACGGGCCGAAGCCGACTTCGAGATCAACCAGAAGGCTGAGCAGGAGGTCGAAGCGATCCTCTTGCATCTGGAGCATCAGGCAGCCGCCATTGAGCACCAAGGTGAACTGATCCTGGGCATCTTACGCCATCTTGAATCGCAAGCGGCAGCTGATGGACGAGCACACTCTGTGCCATCGTAGCGCTGTGTGTGTACCCAGAAAAGTCCGGGTGCTGCCGAGCAGCATCAGTACCTCGGATGGGATTTCCATGCTCCTTGCTCCTTATGGAGGCGAGAAGGCAGACTGAGCCGTGCACTCTCCGGCTCCGGTCGCTCTGGTGTTCATTAATATTTCATGAAAGAAGGCGAAACGCACGAATGGCGCGCGATCCGGTCTGCGGCAAAGAGGTTCACCCTCAGCAGGCCGCCGCTCAAGCGGTCTATCACGGCATAACGTACTCGTTTTGCTCCTCACACTGCCAGGAGGCATTCATGCATAACCCCCAGCAGTACGCCAAGGTCCTGCTGGCTCAGGGGAACGCCCATTCCTACTACCAGCATGATCTGACCGGGCGTGCAGCGCAGTGGTTGGAGTGGGCGGATCACTTGGTGTATGTGCTGGTGGCCCTACTCTTTCTAGGCGCTGCTATGGCCATGGGAGGCTGCGCGGTGATCACCTCCGTGCACAGTACGTCCCAATCATTTCCGCTTCGCTTGATCACTTTTACCAACGACCTGCTGCTTGTGCTGATCATCCTAGAGGTACTGGGCACCGTGCGAAGCTATCTCGCTACCGGCACAACCTCCCTTCGACCTTTCCTGTACATCGGTATTATCTCCGCCACGCGCCGGATCCTTGCCATCGGCGCGCAGTCGACGCTCGGCGAGGTAAAGGGAGAAGATGCCTTCCGGCATCTCATGATCGACCTCGGCATTAACGGAACGGTGGTGTTAGCACTTGCCCTCGCATTGTACTTGTTCAGCCGAGCTCAACTCAGCGAAAATGCAGAGCCTGAAAGCACCGCAGGCCCGCGATGGGAGTAACGACGTCAACTGACGAACGCAGAAGGTCATTCAACGCATATATTGAGTGAGCTCAAGTTTCATTTAATAGGAGGTTTTTTCTCGTGCAAGGAGTAGTTTCGCGCAGGACATGCCTGACAGCATGCAGCATTGTTACAGGTGCTCTCTTAACCACGCGTCTCGCAAGTTGGTGTAGAGCCAACAATCAAGATCATCAGCACAGCAAGATCTCTTCAAGTGAGCTCTTTACACAGGTCTTCACAGAGGAATCTGAACAGCTAGCCTGGGAGACTGCTGAACAAATTCGAGTGATGGCCCGGTTGCTTGATTTTCCGGAACAGTCTTTCCTGATAACCGATTACGGCGCAGTCGGGGACGGTCAGACGGACTGCACCGACGCTCTGGCAGCGGCGATTGCAGCCTGCGTGACTGCTGGTGGAGGCAGGGTGGTTGTTCCCGCCGGGACGTTCCTGACTGGTCCTGTTCACTTGCGCAGTAACGTCAACCTGCATCTTGAGCATCAGGCGGTGCTGAAATTTATCCAGGATCCAGCTGCCTACCTGCCAGTCGTCTTTACGCGTTGGCAAGGCATCGAGCTCTTCAACTACTCCCCTTTCATCTATGCATTTGGACAGGAGAATGTGGCACTAACCGGTGCAGGGGTTCTTGATGGACAGGCTGATGCAAACCACTGGTGGCCGTGGATGAGTACTCGCTCACCCAACCAGCATGCTGACTGGATACTGCTT
>PSLL01000075.1:2668-4859 GCA_040289575.1 Candidatus Dadabacteria bacterium
CCCAGGCTATCCCTGTTGAGCAACGTGTCTTCGGGGCAGGTCACTACCTACGACCGAACTTCATACAGTTCTATCGCTGCAGGAACGTCCTCATTGAGGGTATAACCATCATCAACTCGCCGATGTGGGCCATTCATCCGGTCCTGTCGGAAAACGTAGTGGTGCACGGCGTGACCGTTGTTAGCCATGGTCCCAACAATGATGGCTGTGACCCGGAGTCCTGTTCCAATGTCTTAATCGAATCCTGCACTTTCGATACTGGCGATGACTGCATCGCAATTAAAGCAGGTCGCGATACAGATGGACGTCGAGTAAATGCTCCAAGTGAGAACATCTTGATCGAAGACTGCCTGTTCCGTAACGGTGCCGCTGGTCTCGCCATAGGCAGCGAGACCAGCGGCGGAATACGTGCAGTATTCGCCCAGAACATTTACATGATGAGCCGCCATCTTTTGCATTGCTTACACATTAAATCGAATCCATATCGTGGAGGAATTGTTGAGCAAATATTTCTGCGCAATATTCGCGCTGCCCGAATATTAGCTGGGGCCATCGAAATAAACCTCAACTTCGGGTATTATGAAGAAGGTACAAAAGGGAACTTTTTTCCAGTAATTCGCGACGTCTACGTTAATAATCTCATTGTTGATGAGGCGAAACATGCACTGCACTTGCGGGGCCATTCTGAGAGCCCCATCCAGCGCCTTCGCGTGAGGGATTCAACTTTTAAACGCATAGCCAAACCGAATGTCTTCACGCATGTGGAGGACATTAAGATAGACAATGTCCTTATCACGGATGGGGTCTAATGCAAACATTATAGACGTTTGTAGGTGTAGATTTTTGGAGACCGGTAGTAGCGTCACTTTATATGTCAGTCTGTAGAAGCTTCGCTCAATGGTACTCAGAACTCTTTCGCTCTGCTTGCACTTGACGAGGAACAGCTAGCAGAGTTACTGCAGCTGTAGTAATATTGTTCTAGCTAGTCAAAAATTAATTTTATTTTATAAATGCACTTTTTATAAGCTTAATAGACGGTAAAAATAATAGTTATTCAAGAAATAAACGGATCCGATGAGTAATTGATCGACAAAGCCTCGCAGTGCCGCGAGCATTCGCGATCGATGCGCTGTCAACCACGAGGAAAGTGCTATGACTGAAAGTCGGGAGCCAGCCCTCGCGGGTCCCGGCGTGTTGGAAGGCGCTAAGCAAAATGACGCTGTAGCAAGGACCCACCCGGTTGTGACCACGCGCGATCGGCCGCTGAAGATCAACCAGCGTATTCTGCTGCCCATGTTGTTGCTTTTCGTCACTGCCTGGGTGATATGGCAGGCACGCGACGTGCTGCCGCCCTTCGTGCTGGCCATGGTCGTGGCCTACATGCTTTCTCCCGCCATCACAGGGGTGCATCTGCGCCTGCGTATTCCCCGACCCGTGGTCGCGGTCGGACTGTACCTCAGTCTCGTACTTGCCACTGGAGCAGGGATTGCTCTGCTTGAGCCCCACCTGGTACGTCAGACGCGAGCGCTTGTCAATGATTTCCCCAAGATCTTGCGCGACCTCTTTTTCCAGAGCACTGGCAGCCAACAGGTTGAGCTCTTCGGGGTAACAATCGATGCCGAGTACCTCGCCCGCGCAACCGGCAGTGCCCTGGCGACGGCCTTTGACACGCCGAGAGATCTGCTGCACGTGGCCGAGCGTGTGCTGCAGACCGCGCTCGATTTGATCGTCTTCCTGGTAGCGCTCCTGTACGTTCTCGTGGATGGCCCGCGGCTGAGCGTCTACGTGCTTCACTTCGTACCAGCAGAGCATCGTGCGGAGGCCGCACGCATTGCCCGGGACCTTCACCAGCGGCTGAGCCGCTACCTCCAGGGGCAACTCCTGCTGGTAATTCTTATGGCGCTGGCGTCGTGGTTCGTGCTGCACGTCGTCTTTCACCTGCGCTTCGCCATCCCCGTTGCTATCGCCACAGGCTTCCTCGAGGTTATTCCCTTCGTCGGGCCAATCGTGGCGACAACGCTGGCGACCAGCCTGGCGTTATGGCAGTTAGGCCTGCATACCGCGCTCGGGGTGCTGGTCGCCTATGTCGTGCTGCGGCAGCTTGAGGACCAAGTGGTCATGCCCATCGTGCTCGGTCGCGCCGTGGAGCTCCACCCCCTCGTGATCATTTTCGCCGTGCTTACGGGCGAGC
>PSLL01000035.1:0-5110 GCA_040289575.1 Candidatus Dadabacteria bacterium
GCAATGTCCCCTCTCCAACATACTTTGAGTCTCTTGGCCTAAATAACAAAAGCATATTCACCCCTCCTTTGTAGTTATTTTATACTTCTCTCTCTATATCTTCCCTCCTCTGCTAGATGTCCCACCAAAAGAGGGGGCAATCTTGGAGGAGAGATCGCCCCCAACTCGAAGAGGATAAACATGGAAGGGGATTCACTTGGAAATCGAGATTCATATTATCCCCAAGGAACCGAATAGTCATCTGGATTAGACATGTTCTTAAGCCACTTCGATCTGTCATAAATGCAGGGACCGAAAAGAAGTGTCAGGTTTGAAACTATAACAGCCTCGGGTGTTGATTTTACATCCTGTGCTCTTTGTTTTATTATCTCAAAGATACGGTCAGGAACCTCTATTGTTACACTCGCCATATTTTTATCCTCCTTTTTTATTTTTTAATCCTCTGGGCTAATGCCTTTTTCCTTCCTGTACTGATCTAGTACTTCCCTCTTTACAGTTGGATGAACTTGAAACTCTACCTTGACATCAGCCGGTATCTTTTTCTTAAGCTCCTCCGGGGGAACCGCCTTAGGTCTCGTATCTTTCAATGCCTGAGTATCATTGAGTTGAGACGGGCTGAGTTCCCAATCGGTAAGCCATTCATCCCCTAAGCCAAACCTCTTGGTTAATCTGTTAAT
Source organism: Candidatus Dadabacteria bacterium (assembly GCA_040289575.1). Classification (GTDB taxonomy): domain Bacteria; phylum Desulfobacterota_D; class UBA1144; order Nemesobacterales; family CSP1-2; genus PSLL01. The sequence goes on from PSLL01000035.1 coordinate 678, forward strand.
CTCCTCAAGTCTTCCTGGAAGAGGTCCGCCGGGTTGTATGAGCTTAAGCTGTTTAAGTAATTCAACAACCCTCTCGTCTCTCTTGAATGGATTGCCTGCTTTCCTCTCAAAAAACATCATCTCAAATGGGGGTCTTCCTCTTGATCCCCCTGCTTCCTTGCTTTCTGCCGGATACCCTACCGTAAGCAGCCAGCAAAAAACGTAAGAGTCGGGAAGATTAAAATACTTTTTTACGTTTCTCCTTGCCCCTCCGCTTGCCCCATTTAAACAGGTCCCAAGCCCGAGTGCCACTCCTGTTATTATCGCATTCTCTATTGCTTTCCCTAAGTCTATAGCGGCGAGTCTGTGAAGCACCATATCTGGAAGAAGGGCAGGCAGTGGAAACAGTCTTGAAACCCTGTCATATTCCCAACCGTGTGCTTTATCCAGTGCTCCTGTCCTCATAAGGTCATGCAGCTGCTGTCCCTGTGTGTCATATCCGGCCATATCATAACACCAGAACATAAGCACAGGAGCCATTTGTGTTGTTATCTGACTCCAGTCGGATATGAATTCCCAGATATCAGGATCCTCATCCCTGTAACATACAATAACTCTTGTTCCACTGTAATTACCTGCTGTTGGTGCTATTCTAGCCGCCTCAAGCATTGCCTGTATTTTCCACTTCTCTACAGGCTTATTTGGCTCATACCATCTTATTGATCTCCTTAACCCTATAGCCTCAAGGGCATCTAATGGCTTTACCTCTTCAGGTTTGGGTATCTCATCCGATATTAACTTGCTGTTCATCTTTATCCCTCCTTAACAATTTGATTTATGCTAATATTACTGTATTAGTATATTCTAATATATTTGTCAATAGGAAATAATAAAATTATAAAAAATGGCTTATTGAGTGTTGATAGGATAAATAGAAAGCCGTATCAGAAACTAATCGAGAACCTCAATAATTCAAAGCGTACTGAATCATAGGAGACTTCCTGAGGATTTATGATCTCGGAAGTGGTTCAATCAAGGATATGGGGGTAAATGTGAAGAGAAGATTTTTATAACATCTATATAAAAATCTTCCTTATGCCCTGCTCTATTATACCGGCAATGACAAAGGATTTTATTAGGACCTGTTGGTCTTTCTTGGTAAAATGAACGTCTTGCTCTCTTTTTCTCCTTTTTTCCCTTTCTTCAAGGAATTTAGAGTATCTCCTTTTCATATCACTGATTCTTTTCTCTAAATCTACTAGACTTCTCCTCCCATTTTGATCCATATTTATATCTCCCTGTAATTCATTGTTTTCAATATCTTACTTCTTAGATGTTAAGTGAATGTTAAGAAATTATTAAAATTCAATAAAACACCTGATCGAATCCAATGAATTCATCTATTGACTATTCCACTTAACCAACTCTTAACATTCCTTTCATGTCATGTTGATTTTCCTTTGTTAACCATTCTTAACGAGAATGGTAAAGGAGAAAAGAGAAATGGAAGAGATAAAGAGAGCACTTCAAATAGCAACAAGGGAGTGGGAAAATATCAAGATTTCACTTGCAGGATATGGTGATATAGGGGAATTCCACTCTAAAAACCATGCCAGGAGTAGGCTTGATTCTTTTTTGGTATCTGAGGGTCTGATTCTGGTTAGGAACTTTATAAGAATGGAGAATAAAATCCCGACTTATGGGTATCTTACACAGGAAGCCGCCTATGCCTTTACCTATCTTGCATCGAGGGCTGCAGAGAGGCTGGGACTTAAAGGCGCAATGGCTCAGACATTCGGTAGAGGATATAGCTGGGTTAGAACAGGATGGTTCGAACCATATAGAATAGAAGAGCATCAGCTGGTAAAACAAATCTTTTTCATGAAAATATTCTTTCCTATGGGAGGATTCTTCAAATGGGATTTCGATTCACCCGAGGTAAAGACAAGGCTGAGGGCAATATTACATAAGTTTGTCATGTGGCAGGATAATCCGAGAACCTATATTGAAGATATTAAGAACTATGGCGTCTATATAGAGCCTCTTTGGCGGGGATTATCATCGGCTCTGGATTCTTATGAGGATGGGTTTATGAATAACAGAAAATTGGTTAAGATACCCAGTCAATGATACCCAATGGCGGTTCTTGCCGGGGTATGTATTGGAGAGGCAAGAGGTTGTTAAGTAGGCCGTGACGATTTAATTTCATCTGACTACATGCGTACATGCAAACCGTATCTATGACGCCGGATTAGATTATCTAACCTCTCTAACGCCTTTTGCAAAATGCTTCTATGTCTTTTTTCGCCTTTCCTATATTTGGTATAAATATAGTTGCGAAAATTCCTCTCTAGATAGAGCTCTCCTCTAACAATAATGCATTTCATCCTTTTTTATCATGCCTCCAATTACAAGTATAGATACAAGCTCTTTTATGACATATTTCGGCAGTGAGCTTTTTTCTAAATCCTTCACTGTCCTTTCAATGTCATATTTGATCCTCTTTATAGTTGCCTCTCCATCTTGTATAACAGCATAAGAGGCCCTCGGATTAAAATCCCTTGGCTGCCCCACAGAGCCTGGATTTAGAATTGTTGTTCTGCCTAGCTGTTTTATATATGGCTTATGAGAGTGACCAACGAGTATAAAGTCTGGGTTACCAAATTCATCTGGAATTTCGAACTCTCCTGTTTCGGAGGTTATATTCTTATAGAGTCTATCAGTGGGCGAGCCATGAGCCAGATATAATTTCAATCCATCCAGAGTAATACTGCTATCAAAGGGAAGCCTTCTTAGAAATCCCACCTCCTTGCCTGTTATAAAGCCTTCCCCCCATTCTCTGGTTCTCGTAGAGAGTTCCCTTAGTTCTTGAGAACACACGCAGTTGATGCCATATGCGAGGGCGTGGTCATGATCTCCCCTTACGCCGTGGAATCGGCCTGAGGATGAATTCATAAGGAACCTTACACACTCTTTTGGATTGGGTCCAAAGTCTACGGCGTCCCCAAGGAAGATGAGTGTATCGTAGCTTTCATTTGCTAGTATGGCCTCTAATGCGTACCAGTTTGCGTGAATATCTGAGAGTACTAGGATTTTCATACAATTATTTTAATCCGGGTTTGTTAATAGGGTATTAAAGGAATGTTAAGGTCGCGTTAGAAGATACTTGTTTGAAAGAGGAGGCCCGATCCCAAGGGTGAGATCGAGCCTTTTCTATTAGGGAGGAGTTGATATTTTTCAGTGAACGGGCTGGCCGGCTACGGGATCGAGAATAAGGCGACGGCTTGGGTTACCTTGAGTGAAGTCGAATATGTTCAGCAATGAACCGGCCTTTTCGTCGAATGACTGATTGCCAATTCGACCTAAGTTCCAGTTATCTTCAATAAACTTCAATATTGAAGACTGGTCGGTAATAGTGTGATCCACAAAGTTGGCTTTGGCAAAGGGCGATATGATTAATAATGGTAGGCGCGGACCATAACCACATCGGCCTGGGTATGCTCCTTGTGCAGATTGACCGCATTCACCGGTTCCGGTGAGCCCATCGGCCTCGGTATTTGACTGATTGACAATAGGCGACATTACGTGATCATACCAGCCATCCGAGTCATCATAGGTAATGATAATTGCCATATTCTTCCACTGTGGGAGGGTTTGTAATTGATTAATGATATTTACCAAGAAGTTCTGCTCAGCAAGGGGATCTGAGTATCTGGCATGTCCGTCTTGATACCCCGGTGCCTTAAGAAAGCTAACGGCTGGCAGGTTACCGGCATTGGCTGCAGCCCAGAAGTCGCTCAGGTCGTATTGATGATTTGCTTGATCTGTAAGTCCAATCATGGCTACTGAACTTGGGGGCAGGTGATGTGGGTTTGCCGTTGATTGGTAGTACTGAAATGGCTCATGGTGTGGTATATAATCACTCTTGGGCTTTCCATTGCTTCCTATATGGGACGCACCGCAGGCGGCTTTACCGTTATTTACACTAGTGGGTCTAAAACCGCCCTGGAACCAGCCCCATCTGATTCCTTTTGAGTTCAGTAGGTCACCAATGTTCTTGCCAGACATCTGTACTGTCTCACGGGTGGAGCAGTCGTCAAAAGCTGGCTGGGGGTCACCAATTACTGTACACACCTGATTCTGATCACACCCTGTAATATCTCCATCTGTTTGAAGTGTAGCGATTGTGGTGCTGGGGCCAACTGTGGCTCCATGGGTCTGGCCAGAAATGAGGTTGAGGGCACCTGGGGTTGACGGTCCGAAGGTGGTGCTGTAGAAATTGTCGCTCATTGCAAAATTTTGGGCATAATTCCACAGTCCAGTAACGGTGTTGCCGTCGAAGTAGCCAATCACTTGATTTGGGTCACAGCCGGGATCGATTGAGCCTGTAAACTCAACGAACTTATCCATGAGTCCGGCATGAAAGGCCTGTTGCTCGGCTGTGTAGTCGTGGT
>PSLL01000035.1:5146-24931 GCA_040289575.1 Candidatus Dadabacteria bacterium
TTGCAGCCTCTGAGCGGTCAAGACGGAATGGAAAGGCTGAATTCGGATTATCCGTAAGCAGGGCACCGGTTAATCCGTTCACCGAAGGCGTATTAGGAAGTGGCTTGAAGCGAGGCTCCTTGGGCGGATTGGCAGCATTTGGGTAGGTCGCGAAGTAGTGGTCAAATGAGACATTCTCCTGGAATATAATTACCAGTACTTTATCGGAGTAGTAGCCCCATAGGCTGGATTTAGCCATGTGCTTAGGGTCATAGAACACAGAGTTAATATGACTATTAATGACTTGATACTCATTGCAATCCCTTTGGATTTCATTTCCTTATCCTCCTTGAAATTGTGTTTTGCTACAATCTACAGAGGGTAGGTGAAAGGGAGATTAATTTTTTATTAAGATATGATTAATCAGACAATTCGGGCTTAGGGTTACTCGAGGATCGAATATCTACATATGCCTAGGCAGGAAGTGAGATTATAAACCTGCTTCCTTTTCCAACCTCACTTTGAACCTCAATCCTCCCGCCGTGCATGATTACGATGTGTTTTACAATGCTAAGGCCAAGCCCAGTGCCGCCGATTTTCCTTGAGCGCGTCCTATCTACCCTGTAGAACCGCTCAAAGATTCTAGGCAGATGCTCTTTTGGAATTCCGATCCCCGTATCTGAAACCTCGATTATAAACTGTGAATCGGATTTAGAAATCCCGACCCCGATTGTCCCGTCTTCTGGTGTATACTTTGCAGCATTATCTATGAGGTTTATAAACATCTGCTCTAAAAGAAATCCATCACCTCTATACGGGGGCAAGCCCTCTTTTATATCAAGACAAACCCGGAGGTTCTTCTCTTCTATTTTGCTCTTTATCGCCTCAAGTGATGATGATACTATTTGCTTAAAATTGATCTCTTCAATGACAGCTTTGGATTCCTCTTCCCATAAAGCCTCCTTTCTTTCAATCTCGGAGAGCACAAGGAGATCGGATACTATATTTATCAATCTATCGGTATGCCTCTTTATTATGTTGAGAAAGTGGTTCCTCTCATCCGCGTTTTCATATGCCTCTGACTCTAGGGTTTCTATATAGCCCTTTATTGCTGTAAGCGGGGTTCTGAGTTCATGAGACACGTTTGCGACAAAATCGGCTTTTATCTTCTCGAGTCTTTTAAATTCGGTAATGTCGAATATCACAACTATCGCTCCTCTCTCTGAGGGGTTCAGCGGAATGCTATTTGCCAGATAGTATTTCTCAAGGGGATAAAGGAGCGAAATCTCTCTTTTCTCTGCCTTCATGCTTTTAAGCGTATTCTCTATCAATTCCGCGATCTCTCTATTTCTTAAAACCTCCCAGTAGGATTTTCCAAGGGAAATATCTCTTATACTGAACATATCCTTTAAGGCTCTGTTTATGAGAATAACCCTACCATCGCCCCCTACAACCATCACCCCTTCGCTCATTGCACCGAGGACGGCTTCGAGTTGATTCTTCTCAAGTGACACCTCTTTAAACAACTCGTCTAATTTCTCAGCCATCCTGCCGAGAGCCAGATTGACCTTTCCAATCTCCCCTTTTTTATCTGAGATGGGGATATTTATATTAAAACTCCCTTTTGCAATCTCTTCAGATACCGCAATGATTTTATCAAGTGGCTTTGTAATTGCCCTTGACGATCCGAGTGAGAGTAGAAACGCAAAGAGGGTTAAAATGAGCCCTATGTAGATTATCTTTGACTTTATTGAGGAAAAGGCCTTTTCAATAAAACTAAGCGGGAGCGCCGTTCGAACTATCGCTTTGATTTCACCTCTTTCATCCTTTAATGGAACCGCAACATAGAGCAAGTCCTTCTTAAGAGTTATGCTATAGCGCCTGCTTTTTCCAATCCCTTTGGAGATTGCCTCTATTACTTCGGGTCTTCCTGCATGGTTTTCCATAGTCGCAGGATCATGCTCGGAGTCGCCAATGACAACTCCGTCTTTGGCGATTACAGTGATCCTTACTCCAATTTTCTTACCAAGTTCCGGGACGAGGGATCTTATCTCTTCATTTTTGCCCTCGGCAATCGGGGTCTTAAGAATCTCACGAAGGAGATTAGCCCCAGTAAACAACCTCTCTTCTGTAAGCGATTCATCGTATTTTTTAAGTTCGCTGATTATAAATATGGTAAATAAAAACAGAACTAAAGAGATGATTAAAAAATTGAGAAGAAACTGCTTCCAGAGAGTCTTCAAATCTTTCCCTATTCTTCTATCTTGTAGCCTATACCCCGAATTGTTTTTACCATACTTCCAGCCTTGCCGAGTTTTTCCCTTAGGTTTTTTATATGAACATCAATGGTTCTGTCGTAGACCAGTTTTTCATCTCCCCAAATCCTTTTCTTTTTGAGCAGTTGGTCCCGTGTAAATACCCTTCCTCTGCCTTCTGCAAGCACCTCAAGTATTTTGAACTCCGTTGTTGTAAGCTCTATTTGCCTGCCGTCAACTGTAGCTTCAAACTTTTCAGGATCTATGGAAAGGGGGCCGATTCTTATGGATTTTTCCTTATCCTGCTCCTTGCCTACTCGCCTCAGTATGTTTTTTACTCTTGCGACGAGTTCTCGCGGGCTAAAGGGCTTCACTATGTAGTCATCCGCGCCGAGCTCAAGTCCAACGACGATGTCTGCCTCCGTCCCCTTTGCGGTAAGCATGATTATTGGAAGCGATGAGGTGCGGCTGTTATTCTTTAGAATCCTGCATATCTCAAGCCCATCTGTCCCCGGAAGCATTATGTCTAGGATTACAAGATCAGGGAGTAAGGATTTTATATATGAAAGAAAATCCCTTCCATTGTAGAATCCCTTAACCTTAAATCCATCCCTTTTTAGATGATGGCTCACGAGCTCTACAATATCCTCTTCATCGTCTACTATGGTTATTAACTTGTCGGTCATTTGATATTCACCCAATTATTTTATATTTTGTATTTTTTATTACAACAACTCTAATTTGCCCTTAACTAAATTTTAACATCCTTTTCATATCAGATTTACTTGCGGTATTTAGTCTTTTAATTAAGTGATATATCTAAAGGAGAAGGAAAGTATGGAGAAGAAAAGGAGGCAAGTCACTATGGAAGAGGCAAAAAAGGAGTTAAAAATTGATGGAATTGAGGAAATAAGAGAGAAGGCGGTCAAAGGAGCAAATCTAGGGGTCAGAGACTATGTGGATATGACTAGAGAGCTTACAGGGCTTGTAAAGGAGAGTTATATCACGGGCCTTCAGTTCTTCTTTTCCATCTATGAGGAGAGCCTAAAGGTTATAAATACGCAGTCCGAGGAGTGGAGGAGATTACATGAGGAATCCACAAGGCTAGTGAGAGAGACATTTGAGAGGTTTCCGGCTGAGGCGGTTAACTTCTGGAATACCCATTCGAGATTTATAGATAGCCATGCGGGGAAAATAATCGCCTTCCATAAGGATTATTCTCAGGTGTTGATAAATACATCAGATAAGTTTATGAAAGAAACCATTGGGCTTATTAAAAACAGCATTGATAGGATATTTGGGAGTTTCAACGAGTACTTGGAGGTTAAATAGGGGTTAATTCAGAATCCCACCGGGCATGTATAGATATACAGAGTTATACAAAAGAGCCCTTCTTTCCAACGGTGTGGGGATTGGGGCTATTGGTAAAAAACACCTAGAGCCTAGCCCACCGATCAAGATAATGTTGGCTTCAGGTTCAAGACTCTTCTTAGAAGGAGTCCGTAAAATTCTGGAGGATGAAGGGAGTATAAAGATAGTGACTGAGGCTTCAAGCTGGGGAGAGGCTACAAAGCGAGTTAATGAATTAGAATTTGATTTTTTGTTTATTGATAGTAGTACGCTCAGTTTGGATACCAATGATATATCAGATTTGATAAATAAGAAAGGTTCTAATACCAAGGTTATTTTATTGGAAAACCAAGCTAAAGATAGGATTGACATTCCTGATGTTATACACATAACTAAGGAAACTGGTTCTTCGGAGCTTATATATATTATAAAATTGATTGAGCAGCCTCATTACATACACCGTGATTAAAGGCAATATCTGTATGCATCAAATAATTGCAAATCAATAAAACGGCATTTCACCAATGGTATTGCCAATGTCTCTAAACAGAATAGAATGATTTTCGTTCGTGATGAACGACTGAATTATGGAGAGAAGATGAGAATCGAGTTTCAAAAATGGACTCTATTTCTTTTAGCGGCTGTTTTTGGTGCCTGTAGTTATACTAGCTTTATAGTACCCCGAAAGGGTGTGACAGCCGACCCCGTTATCGCAGCGGCGGGCGATATTGCCTGTGACCCAGCCGATGCAAATTACAACGGGGGAATCGGAACGGAGACGGCATGTCACATGAAGGCCACGTCGGATCTACTACTGGAGATAAATCCGGTTGCTGTTCTCACACTGGGTGACAATCAATATGAGGTCGCCACACTCAGCGAGTTCAATCAGTCCTTTGACCCTACATGGGGACGGCTCAAATCCATTATCCATCCTGCGGTTGGAAACCATGAATACAAGACGCCTGGGGCATCGGGTTACTTCAATTATTTTGGAGCTGCGGCCGGAGATCCTGAGAAGGGCTATTATAGCTATGACATAGGAGCCTGGCACATAATCGCGCTCAATTCCAACTGCTCTGAGGTAGGTGGATGTGGATTTGGCTCGCCTCAGGAGCGGTGGCTGAGGGCTGATCTTGCCGCGCATCCTGCCTTTTGTACCCTTGCATATTGGCACCATCCGCGCTTCTCCTCAGGCAGATACGGCAACAACCCTGATTATGAAGCATTTTGGCAAGACCTATATAATGCCGGTGCGGATGTTGTGCTCGTTGGACACGAACACAACTACGAACGGTTTACCCCTCAGGATCCAAATGGGGTAGCCGATCCAGTGCGTGGGATTCGTCAGTTCATAGTCGGAACCGGAGGAAAGAACCTCTCTCCGTTTGTAAATGTTGGGCCTAACAGCGAGGTCCGCAATTCAGACACATTTGGCGTGCTGGTCATGACCCTTCATCCCAATAGTTATGATTGGAGATTCATTCCGGAGCATGGAAAGGGATTTACTGATTCCGGCGCCGCCCCCTGCCATTGACATTTAGGATTCAATATATTTGTCTTACATACAGTTGAGTAATTGGGTGTATAAACTTAGTCTGACAATGGAAGAATTGCCTTTGAATTATTGAGCACTTAACTGAACTTTAACCCTCCCTTCATGGGGTATTAATTCTCTCTATTTAGAGTTTCATAAGAATTGAAATTGGAGGCAATAAAAATGGACCTCAGACGCACACTCATTAAAATCACCTCGGCGGTATTATTTGTTGTGATTATGTTACTACCAATAGGTCTGATTTCAGTTCAGGCACAAGATATAAATAGCAGTGCGACTGGAGCTAGCAAAGGCAAAGGTATCGAACGAGTCTTGTTAATCAGCATTGATGGCATGCACGCTGTTGATCTCGAGAAATTCGTGTTTGCTAATCCGCAGTCTACACTGGTGCAGCTAAAAAAGTACGGCATCACATATACAAATGCCTCTACTTCGCGCCCTTCTGACTCATTTCCCGGACTGCTGACACAGGTAACTGGTGGCTCTACAGTATCAACCGGTGTATGGTACGACGATAGCTATGACCATACTCTCTCGCCCCTCTGGGTCAATTGTACTACGGTTGGAACCGAGGTACTGTATGACGAGTCAATTGACAAGAATTCAAATGCGATTGATGGTGGAGGCGGGGGTAACAACATCAATGCAATTGATCCTACTAAACTGCCCCTTGACCCAAAAAAGGGTGCAAACCCGTCTACCCCCACAGCTATCTGCGGGTCAATACGGTCTTTGAGGTCATCAAGGCTCACGGTGGGCGCACTGCCTGGTCTGATAAGCATCCGGCTTATGATATTGTGAATGGACCCTCGGGTAAGGGGGTTGATGATCTTTACAACCCAGAGATCGCTGCCAACAACTCGAGTGCAACCTCGAGTGTTCCCGCAGCTGAAGCCTACGATGATCTGAAGGTACAGGCCATAATAAATGAGATAGATGGGTTCGATCACACCGGGGCCGTATTTGTAGGGGTACCTACGATCTTTGGGATGAATTTCCAGACCGTCAGTGTAGCACAGAAACTCTCGGGAAATGGTTATGCAGACAGTAGAGGAACACCTAGTTCAGGTCTGATGGATGCATTAAATCATACCGACCAGTCAATTGGTAAGATGGTGCAGGAGCTTCAGAAGAAAGGCTTATTCAGCTCGACACTAATTATAATAAGCGCCAAGCACGGCCAGTCACCGATTGATCCCAGCAAATCGAAAATCGTTGACAAGAATCTGATTCCGAATTTGGTCAATGGTGTACAGAACAATTTACTAGCCCAAGCAACCCAAGATGATATATCCCTGCTCTGGTTGACTGACAGGGGTCGTATCAACGATGTTGTCAATGCTCTGATTACTAATCAACCTCAATTTAAGATACAAGAGATCTACTCTGGTGAGTCACTAAAACTACAGTTTAACGACCCACAAAATGACCCCCGTGTGCCTGATATAATCGTACAATCCGAGCTAGGTGTAATATACGCAAAGACTACCGCTACAAAAATCGCAGAACACGGTGGTTTCAGCGATAACGATACGAATGTGGCTCTGCTGGTTTCCTTCCCTGGTCTTCATGGACAGGAGATCAAGTCACCTGTGCAGACCACACAGATTGCTCCTACCATCTTAGCGGCGCTCGGACTTAATCCGCAGGCGCTGGAAGCGGTGCAAATAGAGCATACATCGGTGCTTCCTGGATTGAGTTTTTTTAAAGGCGAAGAATAGTTAGAGAGCGGTTGAGGACTTTCTTAACCAAACCTTAACATTCTTTTCATATTGAGTTCATTTTTCCTATTTACTCTAAATCGCAGGATTTCACGGGGGGATTAAATGACATAGTGAAATCTAATAACAAAAAATCCATAAGGAGGATGACCTATGGTCAGAATTTTATCCGGAGTGATGTTGGTGTTGGGGATGTTTCTGATACCGTATTTTGCTGTAGACTCATGGGCTGAGGGACAAAAGAATCAAACCCAGGTGGCAAAAAGCCCGGAAGAATCACAGATAGAGCAGCTCAAGCAAGAGATTGAGATAATCCAAAATCAAAACCAAAAGCAGATTGAAGAGCTTCAAAAGAAGATAGAGGGACTCGAGAAGAAAGAGGCAAAAGCGCCGGAGAAAGGAAAATTCCCTGGTAACTTTGATGCTGGATACAAGGATGGTCTTTATTTAAAGACAAGGAATGATAAATTCAGTCTCAAATTCAATGTCTTATTCCAGGGTCAATTTTTTCTCCAGACTTTTGATAATGATAGAGGGTTAGATAAAGACAAGCAGATAACTATTCAGATAAGGAGACTTAGGCTTTTCTTTACCGGCAATGGGTTTTTTCCTTGGATGAAGTACTTTGTTCAGGTAGGTTCTGATAAGGGAGGTAGCTTTGAGATAAAGGACGCTTTCCTAGACTTTGCCTATTATCCAGAGTTAACACCCAGAATAGGTCAGTGGAAGGTTCCTTTTCAAAGAGAGGAACTGACGTCCGATGCTTTTTTGGAATTTGGAGCTGACCGTTCTATTGTCAATGATGAATTCACATTTGAAAGGGACCTTGGAGTTGAAATATATGGAAGCCTGATTAATAACCTAATAGAATATGCAGGTGGGGTGTTCAATGGAGCAGGAAGAAATGTATCGCCTAATCCCAACGGCACAAACTTACTCTATGCAGGCCGTGTGGTATTTCAACCATTCGGAAAATACGAATACTCTCAAGGGGATCTCAGAGATGACCCGACTCAGCCACTATTTGCAATAGGAGCAGCAGTTGCTGGACTTCCAAATTTTAATCCTACAACAGCTACAAGTAGCAGGGCAAATCTTGCAAAAGCTGTTTTAGCGATAGATCCAAACATCAAGAATGCAGATGTGTTTCAGTTCACAGCGGATGTTGGATTTAAGTATTATGGATTTGCATTTGAGGGGGAATATGACATGAGGCGTATATTTCATATACAATCTACTGCTGCGATTAATAATCCCGCTACGGCTCATGGTCTTAGGCTCCAGGCGGGTTATTTATTTCTTCCACCACACTTTGAAGTAGCGTTCAGATATGGGATAGTAGACCCTAACAATCATAAGAGTGGAGATAGGAAACAGGAATTCACACCGGCTCTAAATTACTACATATACAAACATCGCCTAAAGGTTGGAGTGAACTACTCGCTTCTTCTACAACAGGATTCTAATGGAGGTAATTTTAAAGATAATAGGTTTAGAATTCAAACACAGCTTTACTTTTAAATTAGGTATTCATCTCCTTACCATTCTATCGGCGTTATCGCCTAAAGGAACCCGGCGCCCCGGCCCCGGTGTTGGGTTCCTCCTTTATTTGATGTGATGAACTCCCATAAACCAAGGCACAAATTGTTGAAATGTGAGATTGGATTATATACACTATTGGAACTTTTTTACTAATTGACTTTTAGATCTAGAAAATATGTCCTCAGAAAAATTAACAGAGGGATGGATCTCAGCATTAAAACTCTATGAGTCGGTAAAGACTGTAAGCGTTTCAAACCATAAGTATACAAATGGCCGTGAGAGAAATACCTTTATAAGCAAGGAATTCGGGTTTAGGGTGTCGTGGCCCAATGGGTGGGCGGCAGAGAGCAGGCTGAGCGAATTCTACAAGAGGCAGTCTGGATTCGGCTCCAGTGTTATAATGCCGATAGTGATAGTTCCTGAATCGCTCTGTGGTGGTTTTAGACCGAGCGTTACCGTGGCAATGGAGAACTCGGTGGGAATTGATATTGAGAGCTATTTGAGAGAAAGAATTCAGATATCTAAAGGCGCACTGGTCGAAATTGTGAGGTCAATCGGGGTAGATCTTGTGTCAATACTACAGTTTCGCTATCTAAGTCCTCTGGGCATACCCTCTGAGGAGAGGATTTTTCAAATCCAAAAAATAGCCCTTACAAACAATAGAGTCTATATTATAACGGCCTCTCAGATACCCGAGTCTGAGCTTAAAAGAAATGATAGATTAAAAGGCGACCTGGATAAGATAATGAGTTCTTTTGCATTTGTCACCTAAGCGAATAAACTTATAATCCCTATAATTTTTTCTTCACCCGCTTTGCCTCAATTTCATTGATGAATCTATAGTTTGATATGTTAAGAGCCCTTCTGTATATTCCTATAACCTCCACGATATCCCCTTCGGCTATAGGCAGGTGGCCAAGGGCAAATACATTGACAAAATTCCCGTCTTTATCAGCGAGTTTAAAATTCGTATATGGGCTTCCTTTATCCTTATCATCTTCTCCCAGTGTGCTAAATACCAAATCCCAGACCCTTCCTTCCACTATTACCCCTGCGCTGTCATAAATAATGGGGTTTATTAGAATGGTCGTTATGTCCATTTTCTTAGCCGGAGTGGTAGTGTTGGGGTTTTGCCACTCACCCGCGCATCCCGAAAAAATGAGAAATAGCATGGAATATACGAAATATTTACTTCTCATGAGTGCCTCCCAGGTATGGCTACGCAGAGAAAATACCAAGCACGTGTAAGGTTATAACATCTCTCACCGTAAAACAATGAGTGAATAAAAGAATGTAATCTGCTCGAACTCACTTATCACAGATAGCGCAAATGATATTGATAATTCCCGATATATGACTTTCGACATAATCTATATTTAGCCCAGCTTTTTTGGCGTTTCCTAATGCATCGCGATTTAGATGGCATCCTATCCTTCTCACATTAAACGGCGTAAGCCAGTCCTGAACCCTACCGAGAAATGAATTATGGCTTCGGGCGTGTTCCAAAATTAGAATCTTCCCTTCCGGTCTACAAACCCTTTTCATCTCTGACAGCGCTCTAATGGGATTCGGAACGGTGCAAAGTGAGAGCGCGCAGAGAACCGTATCAAACGTGCTATCTTTGAATGCGAGATTCTCCGCATCCATCACAATTAGATTTATCGCAATACCGAGGTTAAGAGCGAGTTTCCTCGCTTCTTCGATCATTCTTTCGGACAGGTCTACTCCGGTAATCTTGCATCCGCTTGTGTAGAATGGGAGATTTCTCCCTGTGCCTATACCTACTTCCAGGACATTACCATTAGCCCGACTGACCAATTTCTTACGATAGCGGCGGAAGACAAGAGGCTCCATAATCCACTCCCGCCTGTTAAATGAAGGGGCGGTCTCATTATATATTTTGCGAATTTCTTGTGTTTGCATTTAATTTAATGTTTCGTTTTTTAAAGGTATTACCTTTGGATAGGCAGGGGAAAACGCCTTTATATGGTGTGTCCATAGTCCATCTGTCGTCGGATCTTCTCTTTAACCTTATAACCCCCCTAATTTTCGCATAGATATAGCCCCAAATCAATTGAAGAGGTGACTCCTCTTGCAGTAATGACATTGCCTTCATCAACGATTCTTTGATTCACAACAGACAAGCAAAATCCCCTAAGGTCGTCAAAGTGATTGGGATGTGTAGTTGCATTTTTTCCTTTTAGGAATCCCGCAGCGCCCAGGAGTAAAGCACCTGTACACACAGAGGCTTTTAATTTGCAAGGCCTTGCAGTCGTAAGCCATTGGATGAACTCTGCATTATCAATCAAATTTTGTATCGTGGATATGAATCCGCCGGGTACAATAACCGTGTCATAATCTTCTAGTGATTCTCCTACCTCAGTTGGTGTGAAGTGTAGTCCCGCATTATCGCCTACTTCCTTAGAATGTGCACAGATTTCCCATTCCAGGTCATGCACAAATCCCATTGTTTTAAGCCGGATTAACGGGTCATAGACGCCGATAAGATCCAAAGCGGATTCCATTGTAAATAATAAAAGCAATTTTCATGACAGCCTCTTGTTTAATTTTACTTGAGCTTAGCGGATAGAGCAGTAGCACAACCGGCGGCAAGGAGGTATGACGCACTGCCTGCAAGGCTTGTGAATGTAAAACCGAGACCAACACCTATCATGATTGCCGCGATTGAGCCAAATACAGACATAATACCGTTTAGACCCCAGTAAAACGGAACGCCTCCTGCGTTTAGCGAATTGCCCACAATCCTTATACCAAGCGGAAATGGCATCCCCATAAGAAGCCCAAGCGGGAATAGTAGAATAAACGTTATAGCGATCCTTACTTGGATTGAAAAGGGCAGAAAAATCGGTATTAGATGGGGCAGAGCTAAGGCATAAGTTGTTGAGATAAAAAATATAAGAGAGCACACCGTAAAAATCCGTTTCGGAAGAACCTCTCCTCTAAATCTACTGCTTAAAAAACTGCCAATCCCGCCTGATACGAGTAGTGAAAAGAGTATCACGGATAGGGTAAAAATCGGATGACCTAAGAGGAGAATGAATTTCTGGAGTATTGATATTTCTATAAGTATAAATCCGAGCCCTAGTGCGATGAAATAGAGAATAAACAGCGTTGTTTCAGTCTTTTTCTTTGCCTCGCTGGTGTATGAAAAGGCAAAGAATAAAAATGTAGCAGAAATCGGTATAAGGAGAAATCTCATCAGGTATGTCGGAATCTCATAGGGTCTTTCATTTGCAAAGTAAAATGGGCTGTCGTCTCGAACTGGGTCTACCTTTTCGTCGAAATGAGAGTAGAACTCAGTGGGAGAAATCCTTCCGCTAAAAAGCTCGTTGTATGGAGATGAAGAGACAATATGCGGAATGTGAACTGGATTATATTTAGACGAGAGATTTTTTATCTCCAGACTTTCTTTCTTTGTAAAGGGTGTCTTTTTGAGCATAAAGATCATCTGAGTCGGCTCGTTCTTTTTTTGGAACGTCCGCCAGCAGGATTGCAATGTTATTTCCGGCTTCATCCGGCGGGATTCCGTGCCCCTCCATCATAGAGATTGAATTTGAGACGAGTCTCGGAATATCAACCTGCCACCTTATAACAACAAACATTCCATTATTTGTTAGGTGATCGAAATACTCGTGAAACGCCTCGGTTGTGTAGAGATAATTCTCTGAAAGAGCAAGCCCTCCTGATGAAACGGATGCCCAAGAGTCAACAAAACTGAGCGATATGATGTCGTATTTTTCATTCGACCTGCTTATGAAATTGCGCCCCTCGTCTATTATTAGGTGCACGTTTGGGTTGTTGTATATGTTCCCCGCTTTTTCTCCGTAATGTCTTACAAAATCGACTATTAGTGGATTAAGTTCTACAGCGGTTACATGTGTGCTTCCCGCAATGAGTGAGAGTAATACATCTACTCCACCGCCCGGGCCGATTATAAGGGCTTTTGGCTTCTTCTCAAGGCGAAAGGGTATATACCTGAACCACTCTTTAGCCTTCTCTATACTCTCAATCCTTCCGTCCCATTTGACGACATTCGTCCACGCATCGGAATCAATATAAATTCTTGCGATGTGCGGCGGGGCTACGCCCTCCACACCGTCAATCCTCGAGTATGAATTCCATTTCGTAAAGACTATGTGGAGATTTGGGTCGGAGTGCATGTGCTGATATAGACCCTTTGCCGGGGCGTTTTTAATGGTGAGTATATGGAACTCGCTGTTACAGATTATTAAAAGGGCAACTGCCAATATAGAGGTCAGTCCCAATGAAAATATCTTAGTTTTCCAAAAATCTGGACGATGTGTAGAAAAGAGAATGGTGGCCAATGCGGGAAGTATAGCGACAAAGAGCACAGTTGATTCGCCCCCTAGCAGTCCAAGTATCAGAGTAATTCCCCATGCCCCGAATGTGGCTCCTATTAAATCTGCAAAATACAGCTTTCCCGTAATTTCCCTGAAAATATCAAACGCCTGAACGAGTGTGATGCCCGCAAGGAGAAATGGAATGACAGATGTAATAAAATACAGGCTGAGAAAGTTTGGGGTAGCTGGAAGCTGAATGATTATCCAAAGAAATATTGGAATTGATAATGAAAAAAGGAGCGATGCCAGAGCAAGGAAGCCAGGGGTGGATTTTATAATATTTCTTTCCTTGAGAATATGGAGCGAGAATCCGCCCAATCCCCAGCCAAAGAGAGCGACTGAGATTGCAATAAATGCGTAGTGATACCAAATAGTCGCGGAAAAGATACGCGTGAGCGTAACCTCAAGCATCAATCCAGATGCAGAGATTAAAAATATTCCCAAAAGGAGTAAAGGTGTGGAAATTCCTACACCGTTCTTTGAGATGCTTTTATCTGACATTTATGATAGGACTCAGCCAATTTTTTGTCCAATTAGCCCGTATATCTTAATGGAGGTAGTGAGTTAGTCAAGGATGTATGCCGGTTATTGATTTGTTACATACTGTAAACCTGTAAGAAACCCCTACATAGAAAATCGAGGGCAAACGAAGCAAAATTGTGATGCTTCATCAACCTGTATCAATTTTCAAGGGCCGTCTTTGTCTCAGGGTGCTTATAAGCAAAATGCTGAGACATTTGCGTGAATAATATGCATAAATAGCCCCCCCAGAATTGAAGTTGCTATTTTTTAGGTACACCAAAATCGATTTAATTATAAAGATCTATGGCATCTCGATGCTAAATCCAATCCCGGTAAGCTGTTTATTAAACTCAAGAATAGTCTCTAATACCTCGGCATATCGGGGTCGTATTCCTCTGCCCAGGCGTCTATACCGCCTCTTAGATTCTTTACCTTTTTGAATCCCATCTGCCTCAAAAACCTTGTTGCACGAAGGCTTCTCATACCGAGATGGCAGTAGGCTATGATTTCATCGGCTGTGTCAAGCTCATTTATCCTCGAGGGCAATTCACTAAGCGGGATTAGTATAGAGCCATCTATATGACATATCTCGTATTCATGGGGCTCTCTGACATCAAGTATTACGACGTTCTTTTTACTCTTAATCAGGTCGTGGAATTCCTCCACTGTGATCTCTAGGTCTGAGCCCGGCGAGACATCCTCTTCACCGCGTCCGAGCCCGCAGAATTCCTCATAATCAATTAGTCCTGTAATTGTCGGATTATTGCCACATATCGGGCAGTTCGGGTCTTTTCGGAGCTTTAATTCCCTGATTTTCATCCCCATTACATCAATAAATAGGAGCTTCCCAATGAGCGGCTCGCCCTTACCGAGAATGAGCTTTAGGGTCTCTGCGGCCTGAAGGGTACCGACAATTCCTGGGAGGATTCCCAGCACCCCCCCCTCAGCACAGCTCGGAACCATTCCCGGAGGAGGTGGCTCAGGATAGAGGCAGCGATAGCAGGGACCGCGCTTTGCATCAAACACGCTTACCTGTCCCTCAAAACGGAATATGCTTCCATAGACATTCGGTTTTCCGAGGAGCACACATGAGTCATTTACAAGGTAACGTGTGGCAAAGTTGTCCGTACCGTCAACAACAACATCGTAATCCTTTATAATGTCAAGGGCATTTTCGGATGTCAGCCTAAGATTATAGGTTTCTACCTTTACATCTGAATTGATTTCGCGGATCCTTTCTTTTGCGGATTCTACTTTAAGCTTTCCCACCTTGGGCTCGCTGTGGATTATCTGCCTCTGGAGATTGCTGAAATCTACGACGTCGAAATCAACAATGCCAAGGCGTCCTACGCCTGCTGCTCCAAGATAGAGAGCAAGAGGCGATCCGAGTCCGCCCGCACCTATGCATAGAACGCTCGATGCGGCCAATTTCTCCTGCCCCTCTACACCCACTTCAGGCATAATCAGGTGCCGACTATATCGGCTTATTTGCTGGTTTGTGAGATTCATTTGCCATTTACCTTCCTTTTCGAGGATCTATATAACATCTCCGACGAATAATAGGACAAAAGCGATGACGAAGAGCTTTCAGATGACATACGATATGGCAACTTCGGTTTATGTCATCCGACTCCTTCCATTGGTCGGAGTTGTGATGGACACCATTGACTTACGGGAACAGGAGCAAAGAATAGACACTCCTGGATGCCGTTGCCTGTTGGCTATGGTGTCCTGTTGCTCTTGTTCATCGCAACAGTGGGCGTCTGATTTCTTCTATTCGTCGAAATTATATAGTTTAATATGAAAATCCTAATTTTTCAAATCTCAGTCACAGCGGACTGACTTTGATTTACTTAGTTAAAAGGTATATAATTGAGGCACTTATGAGTAAAACCAAACCGACAATAGGGATAACAGCGGATATAAAATTGGATGCAGACAATGAAGAAAAATTCGTCGTGGATAGACCCTATGTCGTAGCCGTTGCCAATGGAGGTGGCATCCCGCTCTTTCTTCCAACGCTTTCAGAAGGCAGTTTAATTAAGGATTTAGTATCAAGGATTGATGGGCTTCTAATCTCAGGCGGAAGGGATATTGACCCGAAGTTCTACGATGAGGAGCCCCATCCAAACCTTAGGCCTATGAGGCTTGAGAGAACACAATCGGAGATGGTCATGTTAGAAGAGTCCCTAAAACGGGGTATACCCGTTTTAGGTATCTGCGGCGGGATGCAGCTTATAAATGTCTTCTTTAGAGGCTCTCTCTATCAGGACATCTCCTCTCAGATTTCCGACGCCCTTATTCATGAAAAGGGTTCTGTTCATGAGGTCTATGTTGAAGAGAACACACTTCTCCGAGAGATTACCAAAGAGAAGAGGTTCTCCATAAAGAGTTATCACCATCAATCCGTGAAGGTACTCGGAAAGGGGTTGAGAATCTCTGCAATATGTCCGGATGGGATTGTAGAGGCAATAGAATGGCCAAATTCTTTTGTTCTCGGTCTTCAGTGGCATCCCGAAAGGGAAGAGACCGAGATTTCAAAAAGGATTTACAGGGCCTTTGTGGATGCGTGCAGGAAACAATAACACCACCTAAGAAATTTAGTAGGTTGCTAACACTAAGGCGGAATTGAACCGTTCATGCGATGTCTTCCGATTTCCGAGCCGGTTCGACGTGTCTTCCCATTAATAGATTCATTCATCATTGGGTTGAATAGCAGGTAAAATAAAGCTACTTTGGAAACAATTAGGATTGTTGGAGCAAGAGAGCATAATCTAAAAGACATCACCGTTGAGATTCCAAGGGGAAAACTCATTGTAATTACGGGGATAAGCGGATCGGGAAAATCCTCCCTTGCATTCGATACGATTTTTGCAGAGGGCCAGAGGAGATACATGGAATCCCTCTCTACATACGCAAGGCAGTTTATAGAGAAGATTGACAAGCCCGATGTGGATTCAATAGAAGGTCTTTCGCCCTCCGTCTCGGTTGATCAGAGAACGCTTCAGAGAAACCCGCGCTCAACCGTAGGCACGATAACAGAGATATACGATTTCCTGAGGCTCTTTTTCGCCCGCATCGGGAAGCCCTATTGCTACAGGTGCGGGGATGAGATAGTCTCACAAAACCTAGATGAGATGACAGAGCGCATCTTTGCCCTTGGAGAGAGGGAAAGGATTTCTATATTCTCTCCAATTATAATGGGAAGAAAGGGGGAGTATAAAAAAGAACTTGAGGAACTCAGAAAGCAGGGATTCGTGAGGGTCAGAATTGATGGGAAACTCTTTGATCTTGGGGATGAAATACATCTCGAAAAACAAAAGAAGCATACAATTGAGCTTCTTGTGGATGTAGTAGCTCTTAATAAAGAGGGTTCGAAAGACAGGATTAGGGATTCTCTAAGACTCGCACTTAGGCGTTCTGGAGGAAGCGCAAGGGTAGAGGCTGAAGGCAGAGGGGCTATTACATTCAGTGAGAAATTCGCATGCCTCAGATGCGGGATAAGTTACCCAGAGATCTCCCCGAGACTCTTTTCCTTTAACAGCCCTTATGGAGCATGCCCTGAGTGTCAGGGACTCGGAATAAAGTCGTTTTTTGATCCCGATCTTGTTATTGATTCATGGGACAAGTCAATTGAAGAGGGGGCGATAATCCCGTGGAGGAATTCAGTTTACTTCAGTCGGATAGTTGAGTGTGTTGCGAGGCATTATAAATTCAGCTTAAAAACACCGCTTAAAAAACTCCCTCCGAAAATAAGAAATATAATCCTCTATGGTGCGGGTGATGAGAGGATTAGATTCTATAGGGAAAGGGGCAGATGGACAGAAGAATACTGGGACATATTCCCCGGAGTGATCGGTATTATTTCACAGTGGTACAGAGAGACCGAATCAGAAGAGGTCAGAGAGACACTTGAAAGATATATGCGTACTGTTTCCTGTTCTACATGTGGCGGCTCAAGGCTAAAGAAGGAGAGCCTTGCGGTCTTGGTGTCTAAGAGATCAATACACGATGTATCGAGGATGACTGTCAATGAATGTATCGGTTTTTTTGATGCCCTTGAGCTTAAAGGGAGAGAAAGGGAGATAGGCGAAAGGATTATTAAAGAGATTAAATCGCGCCTTGGCTTTCTAAAAAACGTCGGTCTCGGATACCTTACACTTGAACGCCCTGCCACTACACTCTCAGGCGGAGAGGCTCAGAGAATAAGGCTCGCAACCCAAGTCGGATCAAAGCTCGTAGGCGTCATATACGTTCTTGATGAGCCGAGCATAGGGCTTCATCCCAGGGATAACCAGAGGCTTATTGGCACACTCAAGGCACTAAGGGATACCGGAAACACAGTTGTAGTCGTTGAGCATGACGAAGAGACAATTAGGAGCGCGGATTTCATAGTGGATATGGGGCCGGAGGCTGGAGAAAGGGGAGGGGAGGTTGTCGCTCAGGGGAAGATTTACGATTTAATAAAAAATGAAAAATCGCTTACAGGGAGGTATCTCTCAGGTGAGCTTTCGATTCCCGTTCCACCAGAGAGAAGAAAACCAAAGGGTTTTATAACAACCTAAAAAACTTAGATGTCTCTTTTCCAATCGGCGTATTTACATGCGTGACGGGCGTTTCAGGCTCGGGGAAAAGCACCCTTGTCATTGACACCCTTTACAATGCCATCTCTTCAAGGCTTTACGGAAGCAAGGGAAAACCGGGCAGGCACAGAGAGATATTAGGAGACGAGGGGATTGATAAAATCGCAAACGTCGATCAATCCCCGATTGGAAGGACTCCGAGGTCAAATCCCGCAACATATACCGGGGTTTTTGCTCATATAAGGGAATTATTCTCTATGCTTCCTGAGTCGAGAATGCGCGGATATAAGCCCGGCAGGTTCAGTTTCAATGTTGAATCTGGAAGGTGCAGCGCATGCAGGGGTGAGGGAATGGTAAAGATAGAGATGCACTTTCTCCCGGATGTCTATGTGAGATGCGATCAATGCGGAGGAAAGAGGTACAATCCCGAGACACTTGATGTCAAGTACAAAGGAAGGAGCATATCCGATGTCCTGGATATGACGGTAAGCGAGGCGCTTGAGTTTTTTGAAAATGTTCCACATATAAAATCCAAACTCGAGGTGATCTATGCGGTGGGGCTCGATTACATAAGGCTAGGTCAGCCTGCTACGACCCTCTCGGGGGGTGAGGCGCAGAGGATAAAGCTCACAAAGGAGCTGTCGCGCCGTGCTACAGGAAGAACTCTTTACATACTTGACGAGCCGACTATCGGGCTGCATTTTGATGATGTGAGGGAGTTGCTGTATGTTATTCATAGGCTCGTTGATATGGGAAACACGGTAATTATAATCGAGCACAACCTCGATGTGATAAAGTCCGCCGATTACATAATTGATTTGGGTCCCGAGGGGGGAGAAGAAGGCGGGCGGATTGTAGCATGCGGTACACCCGAAGAGGTTTCACAGATTGAGGGATCGTACACCGGAATGTTCTTAAAAAGGGTTCTATAAGCAAGATACATGATTCAGAATACAGTAGACAGGACACAGGAGCTCGAGGTTTTTCCCTGTATTCTGTCTACTGTATTTTTTGTTCGTGTTCATTCGTGGTTTAATACTTAAATCTGGCAAATAGGAGAATATTTTGATGAATATAATTCAATCCGCGGTTTTAGGATTCGTTCAGGGTCTGACGGAGTTTCTTCCAATAAGCAGCACGGCACACCTTGCCCTTGTACCCTGGTTTTTTAGATGGAACGATCCGGGGCTGGCTTTTGATATCGCCCTCCACATAGGAACACTCGCCGCCGTCGTATACTATTTCTGGCGCGATTTTGTGTTGATTATTAGGGAATTTATACAGGGTATTTTTACAAGGAGTTTTAAAGACTACCCCAATGGGAGATTGG
Organism: Candidatus Dadabacteria bacterium; assembly: GCA_040289575.1. GTDB lineage: Bacteria > Desulfobacterota_D > UBA1144 > Nemesobacterales > CSP1-2 > PSLL01. The sequence goes on from PSLL01000035.1 coordinate 24,369, forward strand.
GGCTTTTTATTATAATTGCAACTATACCGGGGGCACTATTCGGATTTTTATTTGAAAAGCAGGCGGAGGAGGCTTTTAGAGACCCTCTTGTCATTGCCCTTTCTATTTTTATTTTTGGAATAGTCCTTTATATCGCCGATAGGTTCTCAAGAAAACGGAAAGAGATTTCAGATATGAGCATTCTTGATTGTCTGATAATAGGAGTCTCTCAAGCGCTTGCGATAATCCCCGGTGTTTCACGCTCTGGGATTACTATTACAGGCGGTTTGGCAAGAAACCTAAAGAGGGATACGGCGGCGAGGTTTTCCTTTCTCATAAGTGCCCCTCTTATAGCCGGTGCTGCTATACTCGAATCAAGGCACCTGGATCATACAGCCGTTACAAGCCCTCCATTTGCGGCCGGCATTCTTACAGCCGCTGTCTTTGGATTTCTTGCCATAAAATACCTCCTGAGATATGTTCAAACAAAGAGCTATACGTTGTTTGTCGTCTACCGCGTACTTATTACCGTCCTGATTTTGTTTGTGTATGTGCGGAGGGGCGGTGTTTGATTTTTATATAGA
>PSLL01000012.1:0-2295 GCA_040289575.1 Candidatus Dadabacteria bacterium
ACTGATGGATCGCCTGGGAAATCTCACTTAAGAAGGATAAATTCCTGTTTATCTCTTTAAGTTCATTATCTCTCCGATTTAATTCATTATAAAAACTCATGACTCTCATTTCTCCATAAATTATGGCAGAAAAAATGGATGAGTAACCATGAAAAGTGGTTGTTTAAAAAGAACCCTTGAAAATACTCAACATTTTTCAATCCATAGAATTATCATAGGGTCTAGATAACCTTAGGGTGTTAGAATACATGCTAAGTTATGTGGAACAAAGGGAAAAACAGGTATTTAAATAGAGCACATATTTCGGAGTCTAAATTCAGGGAAATTCTCAGGTGTTTTTCCCTTGATATAACAGCTACGAAGAGATTGGAATTAGCGGATATATCGAGACCCACAGTAAACAGAATCTACAAGAAATTAAGGGAGAGAATAAAAGATATATGTGATAATGAATTTCCCCTTAGCGGCGAGGTAGAGGTAGATGAGTCGTATTTGGGGGCGAGGAAGGAGAATAAAGGGCAAGAGGGGTAGAGGGTCATACGCCAAGACCATAGTGTTTGGGATATTGGAGAGAAATGGGAAGGTGTATATGGAGATAGTGCCTGATTGCTCAAGAGCCACATTACAGGCTACCTCAGGGGAGAAGCGGAGGGGTTACAATGGGCTTGTAGATATAGGTTACTCAAAACATTTCAGAGTGGATCACAGGGACAATAAGTTCTCCAATGGAAGATCAGGTATAAACGGGATAGAATCATTCTGGAGCTTTGCTAAAAGAAGGCTGCAGAAGTTTAATGGGGTGAGTAAAAAGAGTTTTAATCTCCATTTGAAAGAGTACGAGTTCAGGTTTAATAATAGAGAGAAAGATATTTACAAAATTCTGCTGGATATTTTAAGAAATAACATGCTCCAATCTTATCTAGAGCCTATTATTATATACTTTCTTGAAGCCCTAAATAAATTAAGAAAGGGGGGGGAGGACATGAAAGCCGCGGAACTGCTTGTCAAATGTCTTGAAAATGAACAGGCGCATTATATCTTCGGGATTCCCGGAGAAGAGAATATTGATATTATGGATGCGCTCCTCAGTTCAAAGATTCGGTTTATCCTAACGCGTCATGAACAGGGTGCCGCTTTTATGGCTGATGTGTATGGACGGTTGAGTGGAAAAGCAGGGGTCTGTCTTTCAACACTCGGTCCTGGCTCCACAAACCTCGTAACAGGTGTAGCAGATGCAAACATGGATAGAGCCCCGCTTGTTGCAATCACCGGGCAGGCATCGCTTGATAGAATGCATAAGGAATCCCATCAATATATTGATATTGTAGGGATATTTCACCCTATAACTAAGTGGAACACTCAGATCAAAAAACCGGGGATCATTCCGGAAGCCGTAAGAAAGGCATTCAAAGTTGCCGAAACTGAGAAGCCCGGAGCAACCCATATAGATTTTCCCGAGGATGTAGCAGGGATGGAAGTAGATGAGAAACCGCTTCTCGTACAGTTTCCCTTCAGACCTGAGCCTCTTGCCAAACAGGTTGAAAGAGCGGTAAAGATAATTTCCGAATCTAAGTATCCGATGGTCTTAGCCGGAAACGGCGTTATAAGGGAAAAGGCTTCGGATGCCCTCCTGTATTTTGCTGAAAAATTAAATATCCCTGTAGCCCACACATTCATGGGGAAGGGAGCACTCTCCGATGAGCACGAACTCTCGCTTTTTACAGTTGGTCTTCAAGCTGGGGATTACATCTCATCCGGATTGGCCAAGGCGGATGTTGTAATCACTGTTGGATATGACATCGTTGAGTATTCCCCGGAGAAGTGGAATCCAAACCGAGATAAAAAGATCGTTCACATTGATATGTCTCCTGCTGAAGTTGATGCCCACTATATAGTAAGTGTTGGGGTGGTGGGCGATATATCTATATCTCTTAGAGAGATTGCCGATAGAGCAACGCCGAATGACGCGAATTACTCCAAGACTCTTAGAGAAGATATATTAAGAGAGTCTCAGGTTTATAAAGACGACAAGTCTTTTCCTCCAAAGCCACAAAAGATTCTCTCTGATCTAAGGGATATAATGGGAGAAGATGATATAGTCATCTCAGATGTCGGGGCTCATAAACTCTGGATTGCCCGTGTGTATCCATGTTATAAACCCAATACTTGTATCATCTCAAATGGGTTTGCGACAATGGGAATAGGAGTTCCCGGCGCCATCGCTGCAAAGCTCCTCTATCCGGAGAGAAAAGTGGTAACCGTCACGGGAGATGGCGGATTTCTAATGAATGCTCA